>SVRV01000049.1 GCA_015064635.1 Oscillospiraceae bacterium | reverse complement strand
ATTTCCGAATCATAATTTCTCATCCTTCGGTAGTATATATGATTCGGTATTCCGCTACAATTAACCTCTATGAAAAAGCGGTTACTTTCAGGCACTGTGATTTCACAGTTATCAAGGAGAAATATAATGTTTTTGCAATCATGTTTCAAAACATCGCAGTCACTTTTTATTTCGACATTATTTTCCAAATATGTAATTAATTCTTCTCTGTTGAATGCCATAAAAATTCGCCTCCTTGCAATAATGATTATAATAACAACTTTGCAGAAAGTAAAGATACAAAAACAACTATTTTATACTTTTCGAAACAACATTCTTGAAATACGCGGAACAATCTGTTATAATATTATATAAAACGAATATATTGAGGTGAAATCTATGTGCAGAACGGATATCACAAAAAACAATTTATACATTAAAAGAATTATAAATGTTATACAGTCAACCAACAAATCTCATCATAAGTTATTGAACGTAAAATGCAGACATAGTGACGCTTTTGTTTACATTCTTTCAGGAAGTTGTACCTATGAGTTTGCTTGCGGTGATGCATTTACAGCAAATAAAGGAGAAATTTTATATCTTGCACATCAAGCAGAATATACAATGTATATTCATACAAATGATTACTCGTTTATATTCTGTGATTTTGAATTTAACGAAACATCTCCAAGAAAAAGCGGCATATATACTCCACATAATACTGACTACTCAGAAAATCTTTTTATAAAGCTTCTTAAAAATAAAGACTCATTCACAGATGCATTGTCCATATTATATTCTATATACGGAATTGTAATGAAAACAGAAAATAAAATATATATATCAAAATCTTCTCGAAATAAAATAGCAGAATCAAAAGATTACATAGATGCTTATTTTAAAGATAAATCACTCAGCGTTGACTTTCTAACGAAAAAAGCTGCTATGAGCAACGTGTATTTCAGAAGTCTGTTTAAAGCCCAGTATCATCTTTCACCATCGCAATATATCATATCAGCAAGGCTGAAAAACGCAAAAAGTCTTATGAAATATTCGTTTTTAACTTTGGAGGAATGTGCTTTGCAAAGCGGTTTTTCTTCTTTGCAATATTTTTGTCGTGTGTTCAAAAACTCCATCGGTATGACACCAACGGAGTATAGAAACCAAAAATAATAGGGTTGCAGAGAATTTTCTGCAACCCTATTTTCAAAACTGTCCTTAAGAACACGCGCCTTAAAGCTCAGAGTTTTTTGTAATATTGAAAATTTTGGAGATCCTTAAGTCCTGATATAATCACTTAAGCTCCTCACCGGTAAAGCCAACGGTGAGCTTTCCTCGGAGGATTGCGCCGTCAACCGACTTGTCGGCTGTAAGTGTTGCCTTGTAATCGCCTGTGTTGACAGTAATAGCGCCCTCAATTTCCTCAACCTCACGGAAGTTGCCAAAAGCATCGAAGATAACCGCCTTTGTTCCGTCGTACTCAAGATATTCGGTTGAGTCAATAGTACACTTGAAGGTGATCTTCTGTCCGTTGTCAAGTGTGATTGTGGGATTTACCATTGGTGCATATGTATGCTTCGCAAGTGTCACATCACCAATCGAAACGTTTGACATATCACCGTAGGTAAATATTCTAAGCTTTGAAAGGGCTGCAAAATCAACAGGACCGCGGTAAATCTTGAAATTGTAGCTGTCTCTTGTTGACCAATGAGGGAAATAATTCTTGGGATACAAGAATGTATCTGTTGCAACAAGAGTGAATTCCTTCCAGCCTTCAAAATCAAGAGGGATAACATAGTCTATCTGGTTATCGTCCGACACCTTGGGACTTTCAAGACAGAAGCATATCGCACCACCCTTGCCATTGCCCTTTACTCTCACCTGAAGCGCATGCTGACCGCTTGCGTTTACAGTTTCTTCGTATTCATATGTCAAGGGCTGTGCCGTCAGAGGTCTGTTTTCGTCGAAGTCCGCCATTACAACAGGCTGCTCTCCAATACTTGACCAGTCTGTCTGAATACGGATAAAGGGTGTCTGTGCCTTGAAGGGATTATTGCCTTCTATGTAATTGAAATATGGGTCTGCAAGGTTGTGAACTCTTGCATCATCATACTTTTTCTGCACAAGGGCAAAGTTTCCGTTACCCTTGTCCACAAGAGAATGCTCATATTCGCTTTCACGAATCTGTCTCTTTATATCCTCGGGGAAATATCCTGCCTTACGGAGCTTGTCATACCTTACAAAGCGGTCAATGTTAGCCCTGTTCTTGGGAAGTGTATAATATGATTCAAGGTTAGAAAATACCATGGAATAGTCATAGGCGATGCAAAGTGAACCGAGCAAGTCAATATCATCGGTGTGCTGATACTCATATATGGTGTTGGGAGGAACTGCACTCGGATTATCTACCCAGTTTGCAATATCCTTCTGAGGATAGAAGTTGTACCATCCCATAGTTGCAAAGAAATATGAGTTGAGATAGGTCTTGTTGAACTCGGAATGATACTTCATATATTCCTTATATCCGCGGTTTGCATAATCATATGCAGGAGTATAGCTGTGTACCACATACTGAGAAGGGTTATAAACCTCTGTTATGGGTTTGGTTCCGCAATGCTCAAGAGTCTCACGAAGGAACTCTGTTGTGTGATAGTGATATCCGCCAAAGGTTGTGCCCGTGGGAATATGATGCCAAACTCCGTCGATGGCATCGAAGTAAACCATGTCAAAGCCACCGTTGGTATATGCCTCACCTGTAAGCCTTGCCACCTCGTAGTAAAGGTCACTTCCGATTTCGGGGGTGAGTCCACCGTAGTATGAACCGATACGTCTTATCTTTGTACCTGCCTTGTGCTCTGTGGCAACGGTATCAAAGCGGCCTCTTTCAATAACGGTTATTTCCTTTTCTCCGAATCCGCTTACATTTATCTTAATAAGCTCATCGTCAATAAGCACAAGATCCCATGCTCGGTGAAGCCAGCCTGTACCCGTACCTGCATTTTCAAGACCTTCTACAGTCTTTATTGTTCTGCTTCCCTTGTTAATATCCTCTGCAAGAGTATATTCCTCGGTTATTTCAAACTGCTTCTGCCACTTGGGGTCGGAAAGAAGACCGTCGCAATCGTCATCAATGTAGAATGCATAGGTCTGAAGTCCCGAAAGGATTCCGTACTCGCGAAGCTTATCAGAAACAAGTGCCTTGAAGTTGAATGCACCCGTACCTGTAATATCAATTACAACTGCATCACGCCCTGCTTTGTGCTCATAACGCTCTGTGTCGCTGAAGCCTCTTTCAGCCGAGGTAACAGCACCGTTTTCAAAGGTCGCCTTAATAAGCTCATTACCGATAGCAATGTAATAATTACCTGTAATATCACAGCCTGTAAGCTTTATGTCTCTTGTGGATTTTTTAATATCCCCTTCAAGCTTGTATGTACCGATGTACTTGAATTCCTTTGAATGCTCGGGAGGAAGAAGCTTTGCACCTTCGGGGGTCATATAGTAGGAATAAAGCTGCTTTGTACCAAGCTTCGCATCCGAAATATACTGAGAAAGTACATTTACATAAGCTGTCTGCAACCCCTGGTAATGGAAATAGAAGTCGCCCTGACGGAATGTACCGTCACCCTTATGGAAGTCGAGCATATCAATGCCAACCGCCACATAAAGGTCAATGTTATCAAAGAGTGTCTTATGATTTGCATTGTGACATATGAAATAGTTTGTGTTTACAAGGCGCTCTGCCTCCGAATCAAATCGGCTTCCCGCAAAGATACCCTCTCTTATATCGGTATCATTGGCAAGAGCTTCGAGAGCTTCAAGATGGTGCTTTATCGGAGATGTGATAAGAGCGTATTTTGCGCCATTGATTCCAAACTCCGCAAAAGCTGTCGCCATATAAGTGGTGTTTGTGATTTTTGGCTGATTCTGTGTAAGAGCCTTTGAAGACATTGAAATACCGAGAATACAAACATCATCTTCTTTAAGTCCCGAGGACACGAGTCTTGTATCTGCAAAGCATAATTTGTCTGCCTTTCCTTCAAAATCAGCAATTTCAAAGGATATGTAACAATCCTTAACCGTAGGTATTACCGTGAAGGTAGCACCGTTTTCCATTTTAAAGTATATTTTTGAAGCCTTGAGCTCTGCGCTTTCGGGATACACAGTAGCTTCGCCCTTTATGATATAAGCAAAAGGCACGTGCTCTCTCAATATACTGTCACCTATATCATTGTCGATAATATCAGCTACATATCCGTCTGTGTCGATAATGTATGATACATAATCGTTTGCAAGTGTTATTTCGCCGTTTTTCATCTTCATTCCTCCGTCGTACAAGCTTCCGTAAACGGGAGCGACATATCTTCCGACCTTCGCATTTGAAGCTATCAGTATATTGTATCTCGCCCAATGGTCAGCAATGTCTCCAAAAACCTTAAGCTTGTTATAATTCTGTCCGAATACATTTGTGCTTTTATCAATTTTCTGAACCCTGTTCATTACAGTAACAACCTCGGCACGGGTTATTGTGTTGTCGGGACGGAATGTGCCGTCCTCGTAGCCTCCGACCAGCCCGCTGTTTGCCGATTTCATTATTGATTCGTAATAGGGATGAGAAGGTGTAACATCCTTGAAGCTTCTGTCGCCGTTACCGTAACCGATTCCGCAGGCAGATACAGCCAATTCAACAAATTCGGCTCTTGTTATAGGTCTGTCGGGGTAGAACTTAACGCTGTATCTTGTCAGCATTTTTTCGTTTTCAAGACAAGCAATATATTTCTTTGCCCAGTGTGAATTTACATCCTCAAAGGCAGACTTTTCATCGGGAATATTCTCCTCCCCTACAAGTAGTCTTGCGATTATAGTCACAGCCTCAGCCCGTGTCATGGTATTATTGGGACGAAAGGTGTTGTCCTCGTAGCCTCCAATATAGGCTGTATTTGTATCAAGGGTTTTGGGTGCTATTGTTTTTGCTGCAACGGTAAGCGAAAAAAGCATTGCCGCCAACACAAAAAGAAGTAGCAGTTTTTTCATAATTTACTCCTGATATCTTATTTTTACAACAATTTTTCTGACATTCTTTTCATCCTCGGAATGTCTGATTCCGGGAGCATGTGCCTCTCCGGGGAATATTATTGCGAAATCGCCTGCAGAGAGCACCGCTGTGTCAAAGGTATCGGTCTCCATTGTGAAATATACATTATCTCCCTTAGGTTCAATACCGGTCTTAAGTCTTTCGGGTTTATCGAAAAGTATTTCTTCAACACCGCTTACAATAAACTGAATGTCAATAAACTTTTCGTGTACCTCGAATTTGGAATCTTCTGCTTTCTTCGCCTCATATTCCTGTACCATATAGAAATACTTATCTTCTTCAATGATATACTTGCCAACCTCGGTCTTATCTGCAATTATTTTTTTGATGTCCTCAAATGCTTTTGCAAAATAAGGGTTGAGAGAAGCGTAAAGTGAAATTTCAGGTGAATTAATATTTGTTATTATCATGATTTTTTACTCCGTTATTTCAAATTTTATAAGATACGTTGTAAACAAAGGCATCTTTACATAGGCTGCAAATTCATCAGCGGTAAATATCTCCTCGCGCATGAGCTCCATGTCATGCCCCTCATCAAGAAGATAGTACTCTGCCTTGACCTTCTTACCGAATCCCTTAAAGCTCAGCTTAACTGTCTTTTCGGGTGAGTTGTCATCTTCATTGTAATAGGAGAGAAGCACAGCGCCCTTTCCGTTTTTATCGGTTGCCGCAACAGAATAAACATCGTCCGCAGATTCACTTGCCACCTCTGTGCCAAGCTCGTTGAGAGTTGAAAATGCCGAAATAGTATAATAGGTCTTAAGCTTTGTATAACCTACCTGATTGAACATACCGTTCATTCCGCAAGGACGTGCATCATAGTACATGAGCATATCAAGAAGTCCCGATGTTTGAGAAACTGCCATGAGAGATGCGTTGAATGACGCACCCTTAAGTCCTCTTTCACTGTTCAGTGAATATGTCCAATCGTCTCCCGACCAACCTCTGATATAGTTATACTCGTTGAGTATGGTCTCCGCCTGTTTACCGAAATATTCGTCTGCTTGTTTGCGTCCTCTTTCAAGAGTTTGAATGAACATCTTCACATCGTTTCCGTACCAATGGTATGAATAGAAGTCAAGATATACTCCGTGCTCAGGGAATTTTGGCATGAGTCTGTCAACGGGTGACCAAACTGACGCCATTGCGGGACCGCCTATTTTGAGATTTGGGAAGGTCTCCTTGAGATACTTTGCCGAAACCAGGAAAAAGTCTCTGAAATCCTCAAAGGTACCCTGCCAGCAAGGATAGCTTCCGTCACCGTTACGGCAATCGGGCTCGTTCCATATTTCCCAATACTCTATGTCAAGCTCATATCCATTTGCCCAGCCCTCTGTGTAGTGACGGATTATGTGCTCACAGATTTTTGCCCACTTAAGGTAATCCTTTGGAGGATATGTACCATATTTATGACCGTGTTCAATTGCCGCACCAAGACGGTAATATACCTTTGTCCCCGCCGAGAAGGTATCAAGCACATACTGGTCGGTAGGACCGAATACATAGGATTCGGGGTCGTTTTCGTCGGCATCGAAATCCTTGAATATCCTGTGCACATCTACCGTGTGCTCTCCGCCATAGCCCGAAAAGAAGGAGGCATCGTGGTTTCTTGCATAGGGAATGCGTGCCGCTTCGTAATCGGCAAAATTGCCCTTAACCCCTCTCACCTTTGAACCCGCAGGACCGTTGTTTACAGCGTTCATTGGCTTTATGGGACGTATCTCCTTTGAAAAATCAAAACTTAATTCCGTCATAGCTTTTTCTCCTGTTCAAAATGCATATTAACATTTTCAGTTTATCATAATTATTGGGCACAGTCAAGCGTTTTAAATAAAAAAGTCGCCTTCGGCAACTAATGTTCGCTGACGCTCACAAATTTTATAGGTAGACTTTATTTGTTATATGCAAATTGCGATGCAATTTCCTATATAATAAAAAATCGTTTTTCTGTCCACGCATTATTTATACTTACCTTCTTCCGTCAAAAAACAAATCAAAGCTTTTTATTAAATTTCCATATTCTATTGACAAAATTCGTCATTGATTATATAATAACTTGAATATGTAAAAAAGGTCTTGTATCAAAGCTGTTACCGCAAGGTTCACAGTCCTGCGGTACAAGGCTGTTTTTTTTACAAAAGAAAAGGAGAAAAAATATGAAGCTCATCTACAACGTCAAAGACAGACCGCCATTTTCGCAAACCATAGTATTTGCGATTCAGCAACTTCTTGCTATCATGGCGGCAACACTCGTAGTACCCGTAATTGTCGGTCACGGCATGGCACCCTCTGCGGCACTTTTCGGTGCAGGTGTGGGTACTCTGGTTTATCAATTATTCACTAAGTTCAGAAGTCCTGTTTTCCTCGGCTCATCATTCGCATTTCTTGGCTCAATGGCATCGGCATTTACAGGCGCCGCAACAGTAGCACTCGGTTATCTCGGACTTATCATAGGTGCGGTTTTTGCAGGTCTTGTTTATGTTATAATCGCCATTGTCGTAAAGCTTGTAGGCGTTAACTGGATAAATAAGCTTATGCCCGCAGTTGTTATCGGTCCCATCGTTTCAATCATCGGTCTTTCCCTTGCAGGAAACGCTGTAGGAGACATTGTTACAGGCGGTATAAAGGTTAATAACATGCCCATTGCATCTCCCTACGTTGCACTTATCTGTGGACTTGTTACTCTTGCCACAGTTATGCTTTGCGCTACATACGGCAAGAAAATGACACGTCTTATCCCCTTTATTCTTGGTATTCTTGCAGGATATGTAACAGCATTCATATTCACCCTTATAGGAAATGCAATGGACGTTGATGCACTCAAGGTGCTCAGCCTCGAGCCCTTCAAGGCGCTTGTAGAAGGTGGCGTAAGCCTTAAAACATTTGTTGCTCTTCCCGATTTCACATTCGTAACTGCTTTCGGTGCTTTCGGTGAGCTTTCAGGCTCTTATATTGCCACAATTGCCGTAGCATATGTGCCCGTTGCTTTCGTTGTATTTGCAGAGCATCTTGCTGACCACAAGAACATTTCTTCCATCATTGAAACTGACCTTCTTGAAGATCCCGGTCTCCACAGAACTCTTCTCGGTGACGGTGTAGGTTCAATGGCAGGTGCGTTCTTCGGCGGATGTCCCAATACCACATATGGTGAATCTGTAGGATGCGTAGCTATTACAGGTAATGCTTCGGTAATCACCATTTTCGCAGCTGCTATCGGTGCGATTTTGATTTCCTTCCTTTCTCCCTTTGTTGCATTCGTAAACTCCATCCCCTCCTGTGTAATGGGTGGCGTTTGTATGGCTCTTTACGGATTTATCGCTGTTTCGGGTCTTAAGATGATTCAGAAGGTTGACCTCGAGCAGAACAGAAACCTCTTTGTTGTTTCAACAATTCTTATCTCAGGTATCGGTGGTCTTACTCTTACCTTCGGTAAGGTAACAATCACTTCTGTTGCTTGTGCATTGATACTCGGTATCCTTGCAAATCTTCTTCTTTCAAAGGCTGATAAGAAGAGCGAATAAGACGTAAAAAATTCAAGCAGGACTCATCACGAGTCCTGCTTTATTTTTGTTCTAAAAAGTCTCACGCTGTGAGGCGGCATTGCAGCAAGTGTAATTGTTTCACTATCCTTCAAGTCCTCCTTTGCCCAGACGTCACGAACAGTTGACATTTCATCAAGGTAAACCTTGACATTCTCTTCGGTTTCACCGAGATTAAAGATAGCAAAGGCATAATCACCGTTATAAAGACGTCTTTTCAAAACATGAACCATTCTGTCACCGTCTTCAAGCATCATGTAAGGCTTTGCTGCCATTCCGCCCGGGTCTTGGTGAATCGCAAGTACCTCCTCATTACAATAAACCGAGAGCTCAAAATCATTTACCCCTTCAAATGTAGTACTGAGCTGAATGGGAGAAGCGGTAATAACACGAGAAGAGAAAACCGCTATCTGCTCATCCTCGGTGAATCCGTAATCGGGCTTATCATATGACATTGGGAAGAGATTACATTGTCCCAGGTCAAGCATATCCAGGTCGAAATAATGACCCTTATTTATGTAATCAATAAAATCAAAATACGTCCTGTAAATCTCTTTGAAATTATTCCAATCGCCAAGAGAGTCTATATTACAACGGTAGCTGTTGCAATATTTCTCCCAATATTTGTGATACTCGGGACGTGCCTTGACCGTCACACAAAATCCGAAATCACGTTCGGCGGCAACAAGCTCACGGCGCATAAGCTCCGCATTATACGGGTCCGAGGGACGCCAATCATATTTGAGATAATCAAATCCCCACTCCGCCCATTGGAGAGCATTGTTCTTCTCTTTTCTTATAACACCTATTCCGCCTCTTTCATCGGCAAAACGGTCATCCGCCTCGCCCTGTGTGCATCCGGGAGGCAGAGGAACTGTGTCCATTGAGCATCCGAAGGCATGAAGCATGGGAGTAGAGTATATTCCACACTTATATCCCGCCTCGTGCATTCTGTCACAAAAGCCCTTCATGTCGGGGAATTTTTCGTTTGGCATAATGGCATCGTATTTACCGCCATACTCCCCCTGCCAGCCCGAATCAATATTTATGAAATTGTATCCGTATTCATTAATACCAAGCTCAGCCATTTTTTCGGCAACTCCCTCAAGCTGAGCCTGTGTTACAGAATATCCAAAGGCATTCCAGCTTGTAAATCCAAGCAAAGGCGTGAGTTGTACACGATTCGGATGAATTTCAAGCACCATTTCTATACTGTCACAGCCGATTGAATTGGAAGCCTCAATTGTAATAATATAATCCCCTTCAGCATCTACCTGTCCCAAGACAATTGCTCCTGAAAGAGTCAATCCGTCGGGCAGATTATCTATCTTATAGGAAATAGGACGAGCACCCGAAACAGCAATTCTGAACATTATAGGCTTTTTGGGAGACGCACCGAAGCAGCACGGCATATTTATTTTAGGCACACCCTCAAATGGCTTTGCAGGTGCGATTTTAGTATATGACATTTTCTATACTCCTTTTTATATTCCATAAACAATCATTCCCGATATTGCCGATATAATAATCAACATTATGGGAGACAGCTTCTTTTTTTTGATAATAGGATATAACCCCTTTGAAACAATAATTATCGCTGTAATAATCAGCGCATGAATACTTATCGTCTTGCTTTCTATACAGTTTGTAATCACCATGTACACTCCTGTTGCAAGAATTATTCCTGTAACGCATGGCTTAAGTCCCCTTAAAACAGCACGAAAATACTGATTTTTCATAGCGTTTTTCAAAATCACCATTATCAGCAATATTATCAGAAACGCAGGTAAAACAACTGCGAAAGTAGCAACTACAGCACCCAACACACCCGCTTCGGAGCTTCCCACATATGTCGCCATATTTACCATAATGGGTCCGGGAGTGCTTTCGCTTACAGCTATCATATAAGTTAGTGCTTCGTCGTCAAGCCAACCGTGTGTAATCACCACATCTCGGATAAGAGGAATTGCACCATAAGCACCGCCAAAGGAAAAGCATCCGACTTCAAGGAAGGCTAAAAACAATTCAAGATAAATCATTTATCATCGCCCCCACTCTTTCGAATTTTAGAAAACACTTGTATCATAAGACTTACCAAAGCCACCACAAGCATCAAAGATATTGAGGAAAAATTCCATGAAAAGATATTAACAAGAAGCATAATCCCGAATGAGGCTATCATAAAAGACAGTGAAAATGCATTCTTTTGCATTTTTTTGATTATGTTAAAAGCCGCATCAAGGATTAAAAATCCAACAGCTACTTTTATGCCCTTGAATGCGTTGGCAATTACTGTAAGCTCAAGAAAATTGTCTAAGAATACCGAGATTATATAAATTATTGCAAATGATGGCAATACCACACCCAGTGTCGCCATAATTGAGCCAATAAATCCTGCACGCTTATATCCGACAAAAGTAGCACAGTTAATCGCTATAGGACCCGGAGTTGATTCGGCAATAACCGTTATATCCATCATTTCGTCATGTGTAATCCACTTTTTATGCTCAACACATTTGTTTTCTATAAGCGAAATCATCGCAAGACCGCCCCCGAAGGTAAACAGTCCGATTTTGGCAAAAGTCAAAAATAATTCCAATAAAATACTCAAATTTTCACCTCTGTAAAATGGTTAAGTTAATTATAAATCATAATAATATTTTTTTCAGGCTCTTTGTCAATAGTTGGGGTAAAAAAGGTTAAAAAGAATTGAATAGTGCGGTCGAGGAAACTCGATCGCATTATTGTATATTGTAAATTTGATGAGAAAACATATGAAGAATGCGATTTCTA
>SVRV01000048.1 GCA_015064635.1 Oscillospiraceae bacterium | reverse complement strand
CCATTTGGTCTCTTCCGTTTTGTCCCTTACTCAGCATATCTTTTACCTCACTTCTTTCTACCTCCATTATACCATATTTAATACAAAAAAGCCACTCCTTAGAGTGACTTTTTCGACAGTCTGAAAAGTGCAAGTAATCTATAAATGATTACTTGCACTTTTACTTTTAATGCTGTATAAGCTCTTCGGGAATGAGTGAATAATCGAACATTACCTCGGAGTGGTTGTCGAGTATAAGATCCCGGCTTATTACGTTACCGCTTTCCTTGTCTATTGTTTCTCTGTATATTTTTGAATTTCTGTAGAATTTTTCGCCCTCTTTTTTGAAGTGGTGTCCTTCTTCCACAAGTCTGTAACTGTTAGGGAAGGGAGATTCGCTTCTGAGCTCCGCATGCAAGGTCTCACCCTCGCAGCTGATGAGGAGCTGTACATTTCGGTCGGTTGTGTTTTTGAATCTGAAGTCTATGTAATTATAGCATACCGATGTTCCCGCACTAAAAGGAACACGTTTTCCTTCGTCGGGAGCCAAAGCATCCGAGTGCTTGTGAAATTCCGTCACCTCAAGAGGGGAGTGAAGAATGAGAAGATGAATTGTGTTACCGAGATTACAAAGTCCGCCACCGATTCCTGCCACAAGCTTATTCTTTTTAATTATTCTACCTTCCTTGTACCCCTTCCTTTTGGAAATTTTGCCAACGGTTTTCCAAAAAGAAAAGACTTCTCCCGGCTTTATTATCATGCCGTTGATTTTTTCTCCGGCAATTCCGATGTTCACAACCTTGTTTTCCTGTTGGGTAAGGTCCACTCCGGGGGCACGCTTTATCATACCCGAATGATGCTCGGACACGATGCTCGGCAGAGTTGTATCAAGCTTTTTCTTAGCGAATTTATCTTTGCCGAAAAAGTTTTTCAAATGTCTTTTGATTATTTCTTTTTGCATTGCTATCTTATAGCAAAAAGGGTTTATGTCACAAAACAGTTGACCTTTCTTCAAAAACATTTTTCAAAATCCTCTCTTTTGTTTCGATATTACCGATTCTGTTCCGATGTTTTTTGCTATGTGAATAAAGCTTTAAAATGAGCTTTTCAACGGTTCTTTTTTTGCCTATTTTGGTCTCGCTTTCATATCTCATGAATTCCACAAGTATATTTGCAATTCCGTTTCTGTTTGCTCCTCGGATATCTGTAAATACCTGGTCACCGATGACGATGGCTTCTTCTTTTTCCACATTCAGCATTTCCAATGCTTTAATATAACTGTGAGTTTTAGGCTTTTCGGCATCTGCTATGTACAATGTATCAATGTTTGTTATGAATCTTTCGATTCTTTCGGTATCGTTGTTAGACAAAAGCAGCGTTTTAAATCCTATTTCGTGAAGATAACGAAACAACTCTTCAACGTCTTTTGTAGCATCCTCACCATGATGCACCAAGGTGTTGTCTATATCGAACATCAGCGCTCTGTATCCCATGCTGTAAAGCTTTTTATAATCAATATGAAATACACTTTTTACATATTCGTAAGGATAAAGCTTATTTAACATATTATTGCCTTTCAAATATGATTTTTTATGTAATCAAGTACGTTTTTGATCTGCTCGTTGAATTCTTGACCGAATTTGTTGTCAAAGAAAGCACCGCCGACGGTAAATGCCCAAGGCTTATATTTGATGATACTGTCCAGCTTTTCAAAGCTGTCAACGCTTCCGGCTATACATATGTGAGATTTAACAGAGGATGAAAAATCTCTTATGAGATTTTCGGAATCGTCTGTATAACGGTACCCCAATAAATCAAATCCGAAAACGCCTTTACGTATAAGCATTTCAGCTTCATTTATAGCATCTGTAATGCTTCCGCTCAAGACCGATGGGCGTCCTTCAACTTTTCCTACAAATGGCATATATTTTATACCGTGAAGGTTGCAAAAGTTATTTACGGATTCATAGAACATAGTGCCCATCAGTATGTCGCATTCGCACTCATATGCTGTTTTGGCACCTTCCAGGCATTCCTTTTCGGTATATGCCACCACTTCAAGAACTGTAGTTTTACCGTATGCTTTCATTTTGCTAAAAAGCATTTTCATTTCATTCAAGGGAAGACCTTCTTCCTTCATTCCCCAAAAAGATGCATTTGAATTTTTGCACTTTTCAAAAATTTCATCGGCATTTTTTACTGTGCGGTCGTGATATGTCAGCATAACTATCAGTATTGGTTCTTTATTGCTCATAATAACCCCTTAATTTGTTTTTAAAAAACCAATTAATTATACTATAATGGAAATAAAAAGTCAATACTTCTGCTTTTTTGTCAAAACCTCAGCTTTTTTATGATTTACTTATCAAAAACTTCATAGCTTTCAAGCATCCATTTCGCTGTTTCATACATCATCTTTTCGATGTGCCTTTGCATAAAGAGTTGAGGGTCTCTCAGACGTGACTCTTTTTCAAATTGTCTTCTGTCCCCCTGCCAGTATTTGTACTTGCGAAGAGAGGAATCGCATTCAAGGGTGAAATAACCTTTAAACTTTACATCAATCAATGCGCTGATTACTTCATCGTGGTTGAGTGTGCCAAGGAAGGGAGCGACGTGTTCGTCTCCACCTCCTCTGTTATCGTTATAGTGAATGGCATACAGCTCATCCTTTAAAGCTAAAATTTCATCGTATTGGTTGCCCTCGCAGTTTGCGTGTCCCGTGTCCCAGCATCCGTGGAAAAGAGGATGGTCGACAAATTTGATGAACTCGTACATATCCGCACCACTGTTTGCCCAATATTTATTTCCCATATTTTTCTTTGTGGAATTTTCACACAGTACGTTGACATTGTATTTCTCCATGGCAGGGAAGAACTTTGAGTAAAACTCTCGGTTTTTTACAAACCATTCCTCCTTTGAAAGTCCTGCGGCAACACCGCTGTGAACCACAGTGTTTTTTATTCCAAGCAACCCGCATATCTCAATTGAGCGCAGAGTTGCATCTATCAAAAAATCAACATGCTTTTTATCTTCGGAGAAAGGATTGCCGCCTTGCGAATGTGCCTGAACAAAAACCATTCCCAGACTGTCAGCAAGCTCTTTTATTTTGTTTACTTCATCTCGCCAATTGTCCTGCATATAAGGGGAAGCAGGTGTGAATGTATACATACTTAAATCAATATAACGAAATCCTGCGCAGTGCAGCTCCTTTATTCTGTCGCAGTCATTCGCGCAATAAAAACTAAAATCACCTGTGGTTGTTGCGATTTTCATATTGTCCTCCAAACAGAAATATAGTCGAAGACTAAGCTTCGACTATATGATATCATTCCATGTTTATTTTGTCAATCTTTGATCCAAAATCCGTGGCTTATTAAAATGCTTTTTGCCGCCATCATCTCTTCGTCTGTGGACATTTTTTCAGGCAGTGTATTTTTCAGCGAGAGGGCATCGTACTTTGAGCCTGCATAATTATGATACGGAAGCAATCTCACACCGATGAGGCTTTTTATATCCTTTAGAAAAACTGCAATTTTTTCAATTTCATCGGTATTGAACCCCGGTACAAAAGGAATTCTTACTTCAATATCCTTGCCACATGAATCTATGTATTTGAGATTATCAAGAATCAAGGTGTTTGGTTGACCGGTACATTTTATGTGAACGTTTTTGTCTATCGCCTTAACGTCATATAAAAAAGTGTCGGTGTACGGTAAAACTTTGTCAATGGCATCTCGTGATACAAAACCACAAGTATCAATTGCAGTGTTGATACCCTCTTCTTTTATTCTCTTCAAAAGCTCTGCACAAAAATCCGCCTGACACAGACACTCGCCGCCTGACAACGTTATACCACCGTTTGATGCCTCAAAAAAGTCTCTGTCCTCTAAAAGCTTAGGTAATAATTCTTCGACTGTCAAATCTTTTCCGTATTCTGTTCTTGCTTCTCCCGGACAATTGCTTGGTGTAAAGCTTTCCTTTTTGCATTCTCCGCAACCGATACACTTGCTTTTATAAAATGCTCTCTGATATTCAAATGATATTCCCTCGGGATTGTGACACCAAATGCATTTTAACGGACAGCCTTTGAAAAACACCGTTGTTCTGATGCCGTCTCCGTCGTGTACGGCAAAGCGTTTTATTTCAAATATTCTTGCCTTCATATGAGTCCTTCCGCTTGACGGATAAATCCGTCCTGCTCGACCTTATTTATGTTATTCCAGAGCACATTCCAGCCACAGACACGAATCTGCAGGTCACGGTATTTTTCCGGATTCTTCTGCGCATCACGAAGGGTTTCGGCATCAAATACATTCATGTGCATTGCGTGACCGCCACGTTTTATAAATGTCGTAAGAAGTCCGTACATGGCTTCAAGTCCGTCGCTTCCTTTTACAGCAGAGGGGAGGAGTGCCAGGTCAAGACAAGCATCACTTGTGAACTTTGTGGCATCAATTTTCGTTGCACTGAGAATTGCCGCTGTTGCACCCTCACGGCATTGCCCCATGGAAGCAGAAATGTTTTTTGACAGCTCCTCACCTTTGAGTCTGCCATTGGGAGATGCGGCTGTTTTTGCTCCTTGGATATATGACATTCTTGCAACGTGGAAACCGAGAGTCCACTTGCCATCTCTCTTTTTTGCATTTGGTCTGCCTGTGCATTTTGCAACTACAAAATCAACAATATCCGTAGCAATTCCATCGGGCAAAACCTTATTATTTCCGTACTTGTCGCGGTCATTCAGCAGGTTTCTTCTGAAAATCTCACTTCCTTCAAAGTTTCGGTCCAGCATTTCAACAAGTTCTTGAAGTGTTATTTCTTTTTTCTCATACACATACTTTTTGATCATAGACATTGAATCGGCAATGTCTCCAATGAATCCGAACATAATATTTGAAGTGTTGTATACACCGCCGCCACAAAGTGCATCTTTTCCCTTTTTGATGCATGACGGATATGTAGCCGAGAGCATGGATTGGGGATTTATGTATGCAAGATAATCCTCATATGCATTTACCGTATCCATTACATAATCACAAATGTGGGCAAGATGCCTCTTGTATTCTTCAAAAAGCTTATCAAATGTGTCATAATCTGCAAGGTCGGGTGCATCGAGTCCGGCAAATTCACCCGTGACGCTGTCACAACCTTTGTGTAAGATATGCTCCAGCGGTTTCACGAGATTGACATAGTTCATACCGCAGCCCATCGAGCTTTGAACGGAATACTCATAGCATCCCTTGATGTTACAAAGTCTTGCTTCGTCAGGCGTTGTACCGCTGTTTATCAGAGCTTGGCGGATAGTTGCATCCGACACAAAGACGATGGAGTTGTTTCCATGACGTATCATATCAAGTGCCTTTAATATAAAATCAACTGGAGTGCTGTCCGCTACTTTGATTTGTATCTTTGGATTATAAATTCTCATTTTGTCATATACATCAAGGAATACATATGACAGATCATTGATTTCGGTTGACTCGTCTTTCTTGCATCCGCCTAAAAACACAGGCTGATTCCAGTAGTTACCTATGGCTGTGAATTGTAGTAAAAAATATGCAAGGTCGTGTCTTAATTCTTCTTCACTTACTTCGTTTGCAAGGTCATTTGCGTAATAAGGATAGAGGATTCTGTCGAAATTACAAAGAGAGCGCACTTGCAAGCCCTCTATGTGCTCACTCAAAATAAAATATATGTAATCAACAAGTAATGCTTCGTAGAAGGTTTTTGGGGGATTGTTTTTGATGTTGCCGAGTGCCTTTGCCATTTTTTCAGAGCCTTTTGTTGTGAGTGCTAAGCTCTCAAGCCTTCCGATAAAGGAGATAATTGCTTCGTATGTGATTTTTATGCCTTCAAAAAATGCCTCCTGTTCCTCATCGAGCGGCATTGATTTGCGAGCTTTTTCACTTTCTTCAAGGAGACCTGAAAAACCAAGTTTGAAGATTCTGTCCCATACAGGAACACTATGGTCGTAGTCAGGCCACATTGCGGCAATTCCCATTTTTTCGTAGAAGCCTTGTCTTTGTGCAATTTCGGGGATGATTTCACCGAACACTTCTTTTCGCCACATTGAGACAACTGTGGAATTGAGCGGCCTGTCTATTGAATTGATGGCAGGAAAGATGTCTCTTGCATCGCAGGCGATTCTTGTGTTTTTCAAAACGTACTCAAAAGCCTTTGCCTTGCGTATCGGATGAGGAAGATGTGATATCTTGCTGTCCTCGGCAATAATGTTTTCCTTGATAATATCACCGTTAAGCCCCGTGTTTATATCAAATATTTCGTCTCTGCGGATAAATCTTGCGTGCCCGTCGAATGGCTTTGAAGCATCATGATACTTATTTGATATGTATTCGTAATCCGAATTCTTTATATATTCCATAAGAACACCTCCATTTGTATTAATAGTAACAAATAGTGCAAGAAAAGTAAATATACAAAACAAATAACTTGACTATTTCAAAACAAAATAGTATAATGCAATGGGTGATTTTGTGAAAGAGTTTATGGATTTTGATTTTAATATAAACAAAATAGTTATCGCTTGCTTTGTGGCTGCCGGTACGGGAAATGCTGTGCATAGTAATCGTCCGAGCCACGGACTTGCTATGAATCTTGGCGGAGAAAAGGTTTATACCTTCAAAGACGGCACTGTTTTGACTGTGGGAGCAAACGATATCATATATTTACCTAAATTTTCAAGTTATACTGTCAGATCGGAAATTATCGGTGATTGCTATGCCATCAATTTTGATATGAATGAAGAAACGGTATTTTCACCGTTTGTGGTAAATGCAAAAAATTACACCGAGTTTTTACGTTCTTTTCGTATTGCAAACAGTGCCTGGAAAACAAAAACGAACGGGTATGTAATGAAATGCAAGTCATCACTTTATGACATTATATATCTGATGAAGCAGGAATATTTCGGTGAGTATTTGCCTAAAAGCAAAAATGACATCATTTTGCCTGCTGTTGATTATATCCACGAAAACTACACAAACGAAATAATCAGCATTTCCGAACTTGCGAAAATGTGTAATATAACCCCTGAATATTTCAGGAAAATATTCAAGGGATGTTATGGAACATCTCCGGTGAAATATATAAATAATTTGAAAATAAGCAGAGCAAGAGAGCTTATTGAAACCGGAATGTATTCTATTACCGAGGCGGCACATATGTCGGGGTACTGTGATATGAGCCATTTTAGCCGTGAGTTTAAAAAAGCTGAGGGGATACCACCCTCCGAGATATGAAAAAGCGAGCGCATAAAATACGCTCGCTTTATTTGTTATGACTTATTACACTTCGTAATCCATACACGCCCTTGTTCCAACGTATGGTTTTACCTTTGTGTTTGCAACCTCCACGTGGTCGGGGTGTACGGCGTATCCCTTTAATGCTTCTACACTTTCAAAGCTTGAATCGAGTATAAGCTCACCGCTCGACGAGGGGAGAGGATTGATATTTACACTTATATCAATAAGACCGGGTATTTTTCCGTTGAGGGCTTCGATACCTTCTTTTATGCCTTTAAGTATTGACTCTTTTTCTTCGTCTGAATAGCCTTCCTTTAAATTCCAAATAATAACGTGCTTAACCATTGTTTTTTCTCCTTTATAAATCAAGTAATTTTTCAGCGTTTTCATACGCTACCTTGCGGAATGTTGTTTCACTGATTTTACCTTGCTCACGCCATGAAATGAGAAGCTCATCAAGACCTACATACATATTAGGTCCTACCATATCGGTGCCGAAGAACAATTTGTCTTCGAATTCTGATAAGAATCTCGGGCCGTAATTCTCGTCTCTTGCAAAAGCGTTGTATGCTGTGCAGTCGGAAAGGTCACCGTAGAGATTTTCGTATTTTCTGAGGAGCTTCGGTACAGTACCTTCCTCGGTTACAGGACCTTTGGGAAGATAAATGCGCTGTCCCTTCTTGCCCCAATATACTCCTCGCTCGGCTACCGTCTCAAGCTTAGCTATTTCATTCCAAAATACAGGACCGTGACCGAAAATTTTAAGGTCGGGGAAATCCTGAAGCGTGAATTCGAGCTGGGTAAGTCCCGCTTCGTCATAGAGACCGAAGTCGCCATCCTTCTGTGCCGAGCCGTCATAAACAACGGGAAGCCCTACCTTCTCGGCACAGTCAAAAAGATTTTGTACCTTCGGGTCAAGAAGCTCAAGGTTTGGCATGATTTCACCAACGCCCTTACAGCCCTTATCTTTATAATATTGTAAGATCTTATCAAGAGGTGCATTGGGGGAATTGGTGCTTGCTCTTGGGTCAACATTGCAATAAGGAATAAATCTGTCGGGATACATATCGCAGATTTCAAGTATATCCTCTACCGCTTGAGGCATATATATTTCAGGATTAACAATAGGAAGCAAAACACCTTTGTCTATTTTGAGCTCATCATATCTTTTAAGCAGCTCTTTGGGATTGCAGAATTCAACCGTGCCGGGGATTTTGGTTTTTACTCGGTACACATGTGCGTGAATGTCAATAAACATATTGCTATCCTCCTTTATTATTTTTAAAAATTATACCATAATGATTGCAAAAAGTCAATTTTTGTGATATAATTATACAGAAAAAAGTGCAGGAGAATGATTATATGCCAAGACGCACAAGAATAACGGACAAAAATGAAATAAAGCTTTATCTTCTATACCTTTTCCGCCTCTTTGAAAAACAGGGGATGGAAGTGGATTTTGATACTCTCAGTGAGATAATCATGTGGGAGGGGGCTGTTAATCACTTTGATTTTTCGGATGCTTTTTCCGAACTTCTCGATAGTGGCTCAATAGCTTCATATGAGGGAGAAAAAGGCGGAGAGTTCTATATAATAAGTGAAAAGGGCACCATTATCATTGATAATATGGCAGACGTCTTGCTTGCTGATGTCAGAGATAATACAATGCGCTCGCTTATGAGATTTGCCTCATATAAGCGAGACGGCTCTGTTTATACAAATAAAATAACCGAGGAAGGAAGCGGATGGCGTATAAAATGCGCCCTGACTTCCAAAGGTAAGGACATTGTCAGCCTAAGCATTTATTCGGACAACAAACAGTATCTTGAAAAAATAAGTATACGATTTTCGGAAAATGCAGAAAAAATTATCAGTTCAACCGTGGGAATTGCCACAGGAGATGTGGATTTTTTACTGTAACATTTCGGCAAAGCATTCGGCTGCAAGACGTGCGGCTTTTGCTGCTTCGTCAAAGCTGTTGGCGCAGCTGCCTACTTCGAGAAGCAGACTTCCTGCGGAAAGGTCGAGATTGTATCTTGAATATCTGAGATAGATTGGGCGTGAAAGCGATGGGTATTTTTCATCCATCGCTTTTTTATATTTAAGTGCGACAGACAGGTTTTGCTTCCATATCGGATATATTACGCCATTTCCGTGACAACCTGCGACCAGCATTACCTGTGCACATCCCGAAATATCGGATGCATTTGTTTTAATTCTTTCACTATCTCCCAGAGAATCTCGGTGTAGGTCGATTACATATTTTATTGAAGGGTATTTTTTTAGGTACTCCGAAATGGTTTTTCTTGAATTTGCATAAGCGGAATTATAATCGTCCTTGTCATGCATTATTCTGCTCTGAATAGTGCGTATTCCTTTTTCTGCCAAAGTATTACAGAATATTTCTCCTATCGCTATAACGTTTTTCTCGGTATCTGTGGTTCGTGTTTTGCTTTCTTCTGTGTAGAACCCGTAATAACCGTCACTGTCGGCTGTTGAAAATGATTCTGTGGCATCGGCATAACACTCGGTACCGTGAGTATGTACCACAAGGACGAGAGGTTCCTCGCCTTCGTGAGGAAGCTTTATTGCAAGAAGCTCTTCTTCTGATATTATTTCATTTGTGCTGTTGAGAATGTTGTAGTTTTTGGAAAGATCCTTTGCAAGTATTGGAGCACTTCCATCAGGATTTCCTATTTCGGCTTCTATACTGTCACTTGGAAGAAGTGTGCCGTCGGAATTTTTTGCATCCGTTTCTTTTGTCGGGTTGACTTGGGGCATCTCGTCCAAAGCTTTTACTCCTATTGTGAGACACATAAATACAAATAAAGGAAGAGTTAAATAAAAGCAAACAAAAACTTTTATATTGGCAATTTTTTCTTTCATCATATTCTCCTAACTCAGTATAGATATCATATCATCGAAGGATAAATCTCGATGAAATGCGGTATTTATAGAATAACCTATTAGCTGTGACATAAAAGATATTATTTTGTCGCAATCCTTTGGAGTTACAAACATATTTTTATATTCATTCGTTATGTCATCCGGGATTTTGACATCTTGACCTAATTTTGATATGCTTGTGCTGAGGCTTATTGCATCAACAACAGTCGGAATTCCTATTGATATAACAGGAAATCCGAGAGTGCTTTTGTTTAGGGCACTTCGCCTGTTTCCTACTCCCGAGCCCGGAGAAATTCCTGCATTGCTTATTTGAATTACCGAGCCGAGGCGTCTCACGTCACCGGAGGCGAGTGCGTCAATTGCTATCACGATAGAGGGTTTTATTTTTTCAGCCACACTTTTAATACATTCCATGGTTTCTATACCTGTTTGAGATAACACACCGGGAGAAAGTGCGGAGATTTCCGAAAAGTTCATGTCATAAAACATTTGAGGCTCTTCATTTTTTAGATGACGTGTAACCAAAACGTGTGAAAGAGCCATGGGGCCGAGAGCGTCTGCTGTTATATCGGTATTTCCAAGCCCTGCAACAAGAACGCTTGTAGCACCGTTTGACAGCTCATTTATCATATCACCCAATAGTTTGCATACAGTTTGAACTTCGTCCGCTCCTCGATTCCATATCTTGCCGACATCGAGGCTTAAATATTTCCCAATAGGCTTACCCGTGGCGTTTTCACCGTCCTGAGAAACAATTTCGATTCTTGTTAACTTGTAATTATATACGCTTTCTTCATTAAAAATAACACCGTCAATCGCACTTTTTTTGTTTTTTGAAGCAATTTCGTGAGATTCGAGCGCCAAATCTGTTCTTATTTCGTACATTGATGCAAAATTCCTTCCATGGTTTTTTACCTATATATAGAGCCAAAAGGTGAAATAAAATAAAAAAATGATAAAAAAATAAAAAAACTTTAAAATAGTACTTGCATTATTTTGGATTTTGTGATATGATTTGTACTTGAATAGGACAGTATGCAATCGGTGTTCCCGGTTGTAATTTAAGGAGGTGTATTCGATGCCGAATATTAAGTCAGCTAAGAAGCGTGTTCTCGTTACCGAAAAGAAGACTCTTCAGAACAAAATGTATGTTTCAGCTATGAAGACTGCTATCAAGAAGTATGAAGCTGCTATTGAGGCAGGCGATAAGGAAACAGCTATCGCTACCTACAAGGATGCAGTAAAGATGATTGACGTTGCAGTAGCTAAGGGACATATGCACAAGAACACAGCTGCAAGAAGAAAGAGCCTTTTCACAAGAAAGCTCAATTCTCTTAACGCGTAAGTCTTATTTCAAACAATTAACCGCTCCGCTCATCGGGGCGGTTTTGTTTTACCTTTTTAGTGTGTGCAATATGCACAAAATATATGTATATGTGTAGTTGGTTTTGTTCATTACCACATTTTGAAAAAAATTCAAAAAATTATTAAAAAAAGTGTTGACAAAATCAAGTCTCTATGCTATACTATCAAAGCTGTCCACGAGAGACGGCAAGAAATCGGACATTGAAAATTAAACAACGAGACATGTACAAAGTAAGGTTTAGAAAAGAACTGAACAAAGTGAAAGGTCTCGGAAATTCCTAAAGAAATACAAAC
>SVRV01000047.1 GCA_015064635.1 Oscillospiraceae bacterium | reverse complement strand
TTGGTTGACCTCCGTTCTGGTTTCTAGTCAATTCCATTTTAACGGATTTCTTCCAAATATGCTCTACTTTTTTAGATTATTTTTTTGTAGGCTCTTTGGGTTCACCCCAACATTTATTATAGAGCCTTTTTGTTTTGTAAGAGATATTTCTATCATTTAAACTGTGAATTGTAAAGAGTCTCATAGAAGCCACCGAGGGCTATGAGCTCATCATGTGTTCCGCTTTCGGTTATCAAACCGTCTTGAAGTACAAGTATCAGGTCGGCATTTTTTATTGTGGAAAGGCGGTGAGCTATTATAAATGAAGTTCTTCCCTTCATCAGCTTTTCCATTGCTTCGGATATTTTCGCCTCGGTACGTGAATCGACGTTTGAGGTTGCCTCATCGAGAATCAGCATGGGAGAGTCACTGAGCATCGCCCTTGCAATTGTTATAAGCTGCTTTTGTCCCTTTGAGATATTCGTTCCGTCATCAGTGAGCACTGTATCGTAGCCATCGGCAAGGTGCTCAATGTACGAATCTATTCTCGCCTCTCTTGCGGCATTTTTTACTTCCTCAAAGGTAGCATTCTCTTTTCCGTAGGCTATGTTTTCAAAAATTGTACCCTGAAACAGCCAGGTGTCCTGCAAAACCATTGTATACGCTTTTCTCAGCGACCTTCTGGTTATGGCATCAATATCGTGACCGTCTACGGTAATTCTGCCGCCGTTTATATCATAAAAACGCATGAGCAGATTTATTATGGTGGTCTTACCCGCACCCGTCGGACCTACCACCGCAATTTTTGTACCCGGCTTTACGTCAACCGAAATTCCCTTGAGTATGGTCTTATCGGGGGTATATCCGAATACAACGTCCCGAAGTCTGACCTCGCCCTTTGCCTCCGTGAGCTCAAATGCATCCTCACGGTCAGCCTTTTCGCTGTCCTCGTCTATTATTCTGAACACACGCTCTGCGGCGGAGAACGCCGATTGGAATTCGTGGAGCATATTTGCAAATTCATTTATGGGACCCGCAAACTTTCTTGAATACTGCACGAATTTTGCAACTCCGCCCAGAGATATGAAGAAAATGCTTGTTTCGGCAACACTGCCCCCTGCGGAGTACATATACAAAAACCCGCCGAATATCATAACAAGAGAAAGGGACAGATTGTTTATAAAGTTGACACTTGGGCCGAGTGTCGCGCCGTAATATTCCGCATCGTAATATGCATCCATTGCATCCTTGTTACGCTTTCCGAATCTTGCGCTGATTTCCTTCTCCCGTCCGTATGCCTGAATTGTACGCACACCTGAGAGCATTTCCTCGGCGTAGCCGTTAAGCTCGCCCAGCTTTCTTGACCTCTTTTGGAAAAGGGGTCTTACTTTTTTTGAGCGGAAGGAGGTAAGGAGTATAGATGCGGGAACAGTCAAAGCAAATATAAGAATCAGCGGTTTTGAAATCTGCCACATAAAGAGAAGTGAACCCACAACAGTATAAATACTTGTCATTACCTGCACAAGGTCATGGGACAGTGAGGTATTGACCGTGTCGATGTCATAGGAAATGTGGCTTATTATATCTCCGGTTGCGTGGGTGTCAAAATATGAAACCGGAAGCGAGGTAAGCTTTTCAAAAAGCTCACGTCTCATTGTGTATACTATTTTCTGACTTATATGTATCATCAGGACTGACAGAATATATGACATGACCGCCGCCAGAATGTAGCATACAAGCATTTTTATAACGTTTTCCCAAACGCTGTCAAAATTCACACCGCCCGAGGCGGTTATGGCGTCTATTGCATTTCCCGAATATTCGGGACCGAGAAGGGAGAGCTGATTTGAAAAGAGCGTGAATACAATGGCAACTAAAAACAAGTACCAATACCTCAAAACGTATTTGCCAAGTCTTTTCAAAACGTTTTTGGTTCTGTCAAAGGAAAGCTTTTCGTTGGGATTGCCCCTTCTTATGTCCTTATTCAACTATACCGCCTCCCATCTGTGATTCACTGATTTCTCTGTACTCAAGGCAGGTTTCAAGAAGTGTTTCATGGTCGCCCATACCGATTATTCTGCCTTCGTCAAGTACGATTATCAAGTCAGAATTTTTCACCGAGCTGACACGCTGTGCAACGGTAACGAGAGTTGTATCCGAAAAATTCTCTTTAAGAGCCACTCGTAACATTGCATCGGTCTTGTAGTCGAGAGCCGAAGAGGAGTCATCAAGAATTAAGATTTCGGGATGTGATGCAAGTGCACGGGCAATGAGCACTCGCTGCTTTTGACCGCCCGAAATATTTGTTCCCTTTTGAGACAGCATATGCTGATATCCGTCGGGGAAATTTGTTATAAATGAATCCGCCTGCGCCACACGTGCGGCGGATATGATATCCTCGGTTGGTATATCACGTCCGAAGCGTATGTTTTCCTCTATCGTATCAGCGCAAAGGAAATCATTTTGGAGCACAAGTCCGAACATTTCGGTAAGTCTTTCATCGGGGATGGTCCTGATATTTTCGCCGTTTATGTACACAGCTCCCGAATTCACATCGAAGAAGCGCATCAGGAGTCTTATAAGAGTGGACTTGCCGCTTCCCGTGGCACCGATAATTCCGAGGGACTGTCCCTTTTTGAGCGAGAAAGAAATATTTTCAAGGTCATTTTTCACGCCTATATAAGAAAAGGAAACATTATCAAAGAAAATATGTGCATCGGTTTTGACGTCGGGATATTCGCTCTTTTGGAAAAGACCGATATCAACGGGGGTTTCAAGTACCTCGGTAATTCTCTTTGCTGAGGCGGAGCTCTTTGTGTACATGGTGAACATGCGGGTAACGGTCATAAGAGCCATTGAAATCTGTGTAAAGTACTGCATGAAGGCAATGACCGTTTCGGGGTCGGAAAGACCATTGAAGGTGCGGTAGGCCGAGAGAGCAATTACAACGGTTATACCGATGTTCATAAGGCCGGTCATTATCGGGTTTACAAGTCCCATGGTCATTCCCGCCTTCTTTTCGCTTTTAACGAGTCGGGCATTCACACCGTCAAAGCGTGAGTTTTCATAGTCAACCTTCGAAAGAGCCTTGATAACTCGGATTCCCTGGGCATCCTCACGGACAACACCCGTCATAGAGTCAACCGAGCGCTGTACCTCGGTATAAAGAGGTACACCCTTCTTTGAAATAAATATTACAAGTGCCAGAATAAAAGGCAGAAGTGCCACCATGGTAAGCGCAAGATAAGCATCCATAATAAGGGTGATACACACGCCTCCCATAAGCAATATAGGTGCACGGACGCCCATGCGCTGCATCATGCCAATAAAGTGATGAACGTTGTAAGTGTCGGAGGTGATTCTTGACTCAAGAGACGGAATTGTAAAGCGGTCTGTCTGACGGGAGGAAAGAGACAGCATTTTGTCAAAAAGCTTCTGTCTTAATTCGCCCGAAAAATCCTTCGAAACCTTTGCAGCCATTCTGTTTGCGATAATATTGAAGAGAAGTGCTGCGGCAGAGCAGACTATCATCATTCCGCCCCAAAACAAAATAGCTTTTTCGTCACGTGTAACAACTACGTTTTTCAATATGTGCGTCAGTATATAGGGTAAAAACAGTTCTGCAACCGTTCCCAAGACCTTTATAACAAACCCGTATGCCATTCTCGGCAAAAACGGACGCAGATATTTAAAAAGTCCTTTCAAAATTGCCACCTCCTATAAGAATATATTATACATCCTTTTCCTTTTTGTGTCAACCGACTTATTTCGACATAATACTTCCGTCGCTTTATAATTTTTGCAAGTTATTTTAATACAATTCTGTTGAAATAGACGAATTTTCATTTTAATTGGTTTTTATTACCAAAATATATTGATTTAATTGGAATTATATGGTAATATAAAAACGTAAAAACAATTAAGACGAAACAGGAGATAAAAAAATGAATAACAGCAAACGAATAAAGGTTTACATTCTCGACTCTAACAGTGATTACAGATACGTATGTGCAGACAATCTGAGGAAGCAAGGCTTTGATGTGGTGGGAGATTCGGGAGACGGCTCGGAGGCATTGACTTCAATCATAAAATACCGTCCCGATGTGGTGTTAATGGATTTGTGGGTGCCGGGAATGGATGTGGAGTGCCTGATGAACGAGGTAAGAAAGGCGGACACAGAGCACACCACCGAATTTATATTGGTAACGGGTATCAACAACAGAAAGCTCATAGAGGACACTATAAATGCGGGAGCGGCAGGCTGTATCATAAAGCCATTTGATTATGCGGGACTTGTGTATAAGATAACTCAGGTCATGGACAAATCGAAATGCGATATGCTCTACAAAGCAGATGATGACGATTTTGAACTTGAAGCTCAAGTGACACAGATAATTCATCAGGTAGGTATCCCCGCTCACATAAAGGGATATCAATATCTTAGGTCTGCAATTATGATGGTGGTAAACAACAACCGCATAATAAACGAGGTAACAAAAACGCTCTACCCCACAGTTGCGGAAAAATTCTCCACAACCTCATCAAGAGTAGAGCGTGCTATCCGCCACGCCATTGAGGTGGCATGGGACAGAGGCGATGTTGATATGCTAAATTCCTATTTCGGTTACACAGTCCAGAATGCTAAGGGTAAGCCGACAAACTCCGAGTTTATCGCAATGATTGCCGATAACCTCAGACTTAAAATGAAAAATCGAATTGGTTGATAAAGGCTTTGGTCTCTCCTTACCGAAGCTCAACTCCCCCGAGTAAAATGCTCGAGGGAGTTTTGATTTCATATTAGCGTTTTTTACATAAGATAATATGAATATTTCCCATTCACAATATGTTTACAAGTGTTTTTTCAAAAATATTTGCAAATACTATTGACAATTTCTCAAAAGAGTGTTAAATTTATAACGTAAGTTAGCACTTGACAGTGATGAGTGCTAAAATATTAACAAAGGACGGTGAGTCAATGGATTTAAACGAAAGAAAAAAGAGGATACTTAAATCCATTGTTGATACCTACATCACATCGGGTGAGCCTGTTGGCTCAAAGTACCTGTCGGGTGCAATGGGACTTGACATTTCATCAGCCACAATACGCAATGAAATGAGCGAGCTTGAGCATTTGGGACTTCTTGAGCAGCCTCACACATCGGCGGGCAGAGTTCCCTCGGCGCTCGGCTACAGAATGTACGTTGAGAATCTCATGAACCAGTATTCACTGTCTCTTGAGGAGATAAACGTACTCAACGAGGTAATGAATTCAAGGCTTCATCATCTCTCGGAAATTGTCAGTGAGCTGACGAGAGTGCTATCCGACATGACCGATTATACAGCTTTTGCATACACGGCAAAGCCAAAGGCAAGTACAATAACAAGGTTTGAGGGAGTATATCTCTCCCCCAAGAATTTCCTTCTTGTAATGATAACCTCTCAGGAGAATGTAAAGACAAAGCAGATAAAAACAGACATTACACTTACCACTGACGTGCTTGCAGCTCTCATCCGACTGCTTAATGAAAATCTGACAGGAATAAATATCGAGCATATAAGTCTTGAAGCTCTCTACTCTCTTGAGGACAAATTCGGAGTGTTCAGAGGACTTCTTTCGGACATACTCAGAATAATAGTTGAAACGGTAAGAGGCGAAAATGAGAGTCAGGTATATCTTGACGGAATGTCAAAGATACTCAAGTACCCCGACTTTTCGGATATAGCAAAAACCCAGAGCCTTATATCCCTTCTTGAAGACAAGGAGGACCTGATACGGATGATCACAGATGCAAACGACCGTGAAGGACTGAACGTTGTGATTGGTGACGAAACTCTTGAAGGCGGTCTTGAGAGAACAAGCTGTGTATATCACAAGTTCAGAATAGGCGACAACGTGACCGGCGTGCTCGGACTTATCGGACCGAAGAGAATGGATTATTCCGGCGTTATAGCAAGACTTGAATATGTAGTAAATAACCTGATCGGTGATGAAAGGAATTGACATGGCAAAAGAGAAAAAGGAAAAAGAAACAACTGCCGAAGCAGTTGAAGAGACAGTTGAGGAAACCTTGACCGAGGCAAGCGAGGAATCCGCCGAGGAGGCTGTGCCCGAGGTTACAGAGGTTGTGGACAAGGCTGAATACACCTCCCTTTATGACAAGTATCTCAGACTTGTTGCGGAATTTGATAACTTCAAAAAGCGCACACAAAAAGAAAAAGAGGAAATATACTCAATTGCGAAAACCGACGTGGTAATGAGCTTACTTCCGGTTATCGACAATTTTGAAAGAGCCGAGAAATTCTCCGACGACAAAAACGTTGAAGAAGGAATGGCGCTTATCAAAAAGCAGTTCAATGAGTTCTTAAAGAAGATAGGCATTGAAGAAATTGAAGCCGAGGGAAAGGAATTCGACCCAAATCTTCACAATGCCGTACTCCACGAGGACAGAGATGACCTTCCCGAAAACACAGTTGTTGAAGTGCTCCAAAAGGGCTACAAGCTGGGCGATAAGGTAATCAGATATGCGATGGTAAAGGTCGCAAATTAAGTGAAAAATAACTTCCACACACAAATAATGTAAACAATAACTTTTATATAAGAAAGAGGTAAAATATTATGGCAAAGATTATAGGTATAGACCTTGGTACAACAAACTCCTGCGTTGCAGTTTTCGAGGGTGGCGAGCCCAGTGTTATCCCCAACCCCGAAGGTGCAAGAACAACTCCCTCGGTAGTTGCATTTTCAAAGACAGGTGAAAGACTTGTAGGTCAGATAGCAAAGAGACAGGCTATCACAAACCCCGACAGAACAATCAGCTCTATCAAGCGTGATATGGGTTCAAACCGCAAGGTTGACATTGATTCAAAGCAGTACACTCCCCAGGAGATTTCCGCAATGATTCTTCAGAAGCTCAAGGCTGATGCTGAAAGCTTCCTCGGTACAACCGTTAACCAGGCTGTAATCACAGTTCCCGCATACTTCACCGACTCACAGAGACAGGCTACAAAGGATGCAGGTAAGATTGCAGGTCTTGATGTTCTCCGTATCATCAACGAGCCCACAGCAGCGGCTCTCGCTTACGGTCTTGACAAGGACAACGAGCAGAAGATAATGGTATACGACCTTGGCGGCGGTACCTTCGACGTATCAATTCTTGAAATTTCCGACGGCGTGTTCGAGGTTCTTGCAACAGCAGGTAACAACAAGCTTGGCGGTGACGATTTTGACGAGCGTATCATAAACTGGATGGCAGAGACCTTCAAGGCTGAGCACGGCATTGACCTCCGTCTTGACAAGACTGCACATCAGAGACTTAAGGAAGCAGCTGAAAAGGCTAAGATCGAGCTTTCGGGCATGATGACAACAGATATCAGCCTTCCCTTCATCGCAGCAGATGCCAACGGTGCAAAGAACTTTGAAGCGACTCTCACAAGAGCTAAATTCAACGAGCTCACAGCCGACCTTGTTGAAAAGACAATGGTTCCCACAAAGCAGGCACTTTCCGATGCGGGACTTTCTCCCTCACAGATAGATAAGGTACTTCTTGTAGGCGGTTCTTCAAGAATCCCCGCTGTTCAGGAAGCAGTTAAGAGCTTTACAGGTAAAGAGCCCTTCAAGGGTATCAACCCCGACGAATGCGTTGCGATCGGTGCGGCAATTCAGGGCGGTGTACTCGGCGGTGATGTTAAGGACGTTGTTCTTCTTGACGTTACTCCCCTTTCACTCGGTATCGAGACTCTCGGCGGTGTATTCAACAAGCTCATTGAAAGAAACACCACTATCCCCGTAAAGAAGAGCCAGGTATATTCAACTGCGGCTGACAATCAGACCTCTGTTGAGATTCATGTACTCCAGGGTGAGCGTGAAATGGCAAGAGATAACAAGACGCTGGGCAGATTCGTGCTTGACGGCATCGTTCCCGCAATGAGAGGCGTTCCTCAGATCGAAGTAACCTTCGATATTGACGCTAACGGTATCGTTAACGTATCAGCTCTCGACAAGGGCACAGGCAAGGAGCAGCACATTTCAATCACAGCTTCCACCAACATGTCTCAGGAGGACATTGATGCCGCTATCCGTGAGGCTGAGCTTCATGCGGAAGAGGACAAGAAGGCTAAGGAAGCAATTGAAGTTAAGAACAACGCTGAAAACCTTATTTTCCAGAGCGAAAAGACACTTAACGAGGCTGGCGACAAGATCACAGAGGAGGACAAGGCGCCCGTACTTGCGGCTATTGAAAAGCTTCGTGAGACAGTTAAGACAGACAACACAGAGGCTATCAAGGCTGACACAGAGGCTCTCACTCAGTCCTTCTACAAGATTGCAGAGAAGATATATCAGCAGGATCCCGCAGCTGCCGCAGGTGCTGCAGGCACTCAGGGTGACGACGGTGTATATAACGCTGATTTCACAGACAAGAGTGATCAATAATTTGGATGTATAATTAATAAAGCACAAACGGGGATGTACAATACATCCCCGAAGTGTGTATATTTAAGAAAGGTATTTTCGGAATACAATGGCACAGAAAAGAGACTATTATGAGGTGCTCGGTGTAGACAAGAGTGCCGATGCCGATACAATAAAAAAATCCTTCAGAAAGCTTGCGAAGAAATACCATCCCGACATGAATCCCGATGACAAATCGGCTGAAGAGAAATTCAAGGAGGTCAACGAGGCATACGAGGTGCTCTCAGACCCCGAAAAGAAGAAGCTGTATGACCAATACGGTCATGACGGACTTGACCCCAACTTCGGTGCGGGCGGCTTCGGCGGCGGATTCGGTGGCTTTGGCGGTATGGATTTCGATATGGGTGACATCTTCTCCTCCTTCTTTGGAGGCGGCGGTGGCGGAGGCTCACGCAGAAGAGGTCCGTCTCGAGGAAGCGATATAGGACTGAGAGTCATGATATCCTTTGAAGAGGCGGCATTCGGTTGCAAGAAAGAGGTATCCTACACCAGAGTTGACAAATGCCCGGAATGTGAAGGAAGCGGTGCTAAAAACGGCTCACATCCCGAAACCTGTGACAAGTGTGGAGGTAGCGGTCAGGTAAGAGTTCAGCAGAGGACTCCTCTTGGTATCATGCAGACAACACGCACCTGTGACAAGTGCGGCGGTAAGGGAACTGTAATTAAGGACCCTTGCTCAAAGTGTGGCGGAACAGGTACACAGCGTAAGAACAAGAAGGGTGACGTGACCATACCCGCAGGTATAGATGACGGGCAGAGAGTTGCGCTTCGAGGTCAGGGTAATGTAGGACAGAACGGAGGTCCTGCAGGCGACCTTATCGTTGAGGTCGGTATCAGACCACATCCCATTTTTGAACGTGACGGCTACAATATATACTGTGAGGTACCCGTATCCTTTACAGAAGCGGCACTCGGTGCTGAAATTAAGATACCGACACTTGAGGGAGATTACACCTACAAGCTTCCCGAGGGAACACAGACAGGCACAACTGTAACGCTCCGCGGTAAGGGTATTCAGTACATCAATTCCAAGACGAGAGGTGACCTTCTCTTCACGGTCGTGATAGAAGTACCCAAGAATCTCAGCGAAACACAGAAGAAGCTGCTTCGTGAGTTCGACCAGAGCTGTGACGACAGAAACCTCTCCAAGAAGGCGACCTTCAAGGAGAAGATCAAGAACATATTTAAGAAGTAAGATTTATATTATTTATTATTTTATAATGCGAGAGGATGCTTTTTTAAAAAAAGCATCCTCTCGCGCTCTCCTGAAAAATAATGTAAAGTTTATTTAATACAAATTAATTGAAGATTTGCAAAAGCAAATCAACCATAACGTTCCCGAAGGGAACATTTCACTCGTCAAAGACGAATTTCATCCGACTTGTCGGATTTCATCCATCCGCAGGATGGATTTCATTGCCGAAGGCTTATGCCCACTCCTGAAAAATAAATCGGGGAGTTTTTTTATTAAGTTTTATGGGTATTTATACCCTTTTTGCACACCCAGTAAATAATCGGAGCTGACTTTGAAAAATTCGCAAAAAGCTATGATATCTTCAATGCTCGGTTCACATTTGCCACATTCTATATATGACACCTTCCTTTGTGTCATGTGCACTGCCTTTCCAAGCTCTGTCTGGTTTATTTCCGCTTCCTCTCTCAGCTTTTTTATCTTTTCTCCGAATTTCAAAACAATACTCCTAAATATAAGTCTTTCTTATATTATAGTTTAGACAGTTTTTTTCTATTGACAATTAGACAAAAATCGTCTATAATATTATCAAAAATAGAATAGTTTTAAAAAAGGAGTTATTACTAAAGTGGAAAATGTATTAAAAAGAATGTTATCTGTAGTTTTAGCTATAGTTATGTTTGTTAGCATGATACCAATTGTGTCGTTGCCTGTTAGTGCTGATGATAGGTATAATGCTACAGCTGCTGCAGAATATGCTCTTACCTATTGGGAGAATTATAACACAAATTTCTCTAATTACAATTCAATAGGTGGAGATTGTGCCAATTTTGTTTCTCAATGTTTATTAGCAGGTGGTATGCAAATGAACAATGACTGGTATTGGTATTCCTATTCAAATAAATCCAGCTCGTGGACAGGAGCACTTTCTATAAAGAAATATTTAGTTGATAAATTGGGTTACGAGTTAATAAGCTATCCCAGTGCTAACCAAATAGACATTGGAGATGTTTTGTGGTATGATGAAGGTGCGCATGTAGCTATATGCACTGAAATAATAAACGGTATACCTTGGGTATGCGCACACAATAAAAACCTCCATACAAGTAACTGGAAATTGGGGTTTTCAAAATATGCTGTAATAAAAATGAATGGTTCTACACCCACTCCCACATATGAAATAAACACAAATTATCCCACTCCGTTTCAAACATACACCAGATACGGAAAAACTTATGAGGTCTATTCCTCTGTAAACGGAAGTAAAACAGGTGGATATATTGATTCGGGGGATATTTGTACCATCAACGAAGTTTACACAAACGGATGGTTAAAAGTAACTTACCCTGTCAGCGGAGGAACCAGAACAGCATATTCTCCTATAAGCGAATTTTTTGACAGCTCTTATTCTAATATTAGAACAGAAACTGTAGTAACTAATTCAACGGCTTACAGAAGAAGCGATTTAGCCGAAACAAGAGGAACTGCCGAAGTAGGAGACACTTGCACTATTATCGGAGAAAGCGGAAATTATTACTGTGCCATTTGTCCTTGGAGCAATTCTTCTGTTGCAAGCTCGGGTAGATTATTAGTATGGATATCAAAGGATGCTTTTGCTCACAATCACAATTACGTTTGGCATTATGAAGGGGCTCATCCTCATAACGAATATATGAAGTGTTCTTGCGGCAATTGGTACTATACCGGAGAAAGGTTTTTTGATGAATCGCATTATTTAAGCTATTATGAAGCACATCCACATTATGAGGTAAAGGTTTGTAATCTGTGTGGATGGGATGCAGTAGAAAAAACAGGCAACACCTACTACATAGACAGCTGTACAACCTGTAATCCGCCTCATACACACAGTTATACAGCCTATTATGAAGGAGCTCATCCTCACAGAGAATATATGAAGTGTTCTTGCGGAGATTTTTATTATCTTGATTCCTATTATTATGACTCTTCGTGTGTAGAATGCACCTCATACACAATAACATATAACGCTAACGGCGGTTCATTCCCTCATCCCCCGCAAATTATTCCTAAAAAAGGTGGTCATCTTGTTCCTAGTACCGCAACAAGAGACAACTACACGTTTCTTGGTTGGTCAACGGCAAGTAACGGAGAAGTTGAATACTATGCCGGTCAATATATCTCCCCTTCATCATCAATGACCTTGTATGCTGTGTGGCAATTAGATGAGTCAATTATCCCTCACT
>SVRV01000046.1 GCA_015064635.1 Oscillospiraceae bacterium | reverse complement strand
GAGACAATCTCCACTTTGAATCCCTTGATTATTTAACTCATTTTTTACTTTTCTTTCATTCTTTCTTGTTTCAACATAAAAACGCTCATCTTGCTTTCGCTTGATGAGCGTTTTTCGACAGTCTGAGGATTGCATCAAACGATGCAATCCTTTTTGATAAATTATGATGTTTTAAATCACTTTACGCTGTCGATGATGGTAGTGAAGTCGGGAGCCTTGAGAGAAGCGCCGCCGATAAGACCGCCGTCGATGTTATCCATAGCAAGAAGCTCAGCCGCATTCTTTGCGTTCATTGAGCCGCCGTACTGGATTGTCATAGCATTTGCAACGTCTGTTGAGTAAAGCTCGGCAATGAGACCTCTGATGAAGCAACAAACTTCCTCAGCCTGCTCATTTGTAGCTGTTTCGCCTGTACCGATAGCCCAAACAGGCTCGTAAGCGATAACAACGTTTGCCATATCCTCAGCTGAGATGCCCTTGAATGCACGCTTGATCTGGATTGAGATAAGGTCGAAGGTGATTCCGTCCTTTCTTTCCTCAAGCGTTTCACCAACGCAAACTATAGCCTTGAGACCGTTTGCAAGAGCCTGAGCTGTACGAAGGTTTACAGTCTGGTCGGTTTCGCCGAAGTACTGTCTTCTTTCGCTGTGGCCGATGATAACATATTCAACACCGCACTCCTTAAGCATTGCTGCGGAGATTTCTGCAGTATATGCACCGTTGTCCTTGAAGTGAACGTTCTGTGCACCGATCTTGATGTTTGTACCTGCAGTTGCTTCGATTGCTGCGGGGATGTCGATTGCGGGAACGCAAAGAACAATTTCACAAGCAGTCTTGCCCGCGTTAGCCTTTACAATCTCCTCGAGAAGAGCCTTTGCTTCTGCGGGAGTCTTGTTCATCTTCCAGTTGCCTGCGATTATATACTTTCTATCCATTTTAAAGTCCTCTTTTCAATTATTTGTCATTGAGACAAGCGATACCGGGAAGCTCAAGTCCTTCAAGGAACTCAAGAGAAGCACCGCCGCCTGTTGAAACGTGAGTCATCTTATCTGCAAAGCCGAGGTTTTCAACAGCTGCAGCAGAGTCGCCGCCGCCGATGATAGTGATGCCTTCGCACTCAGCAAGAGCCTTAGCAACGCCCTTTGTACCGTTTGCAAAGTTCTCCCACTCGGAAACGCCCATAGGACCGTTCCAGATAACAGTGCCCGCACCCTGGATAGTCTTTGCGAAGAGCTCTGTTGTTGTAGGACCGATGTCAAGACCCATCCAACCGTCGGGAATTGAATCGGAGTATATTCTCATATTGATTGCATTCTCGTCATACTCTCTTGCGATGATGTTATCAACGGGGAGGAGGAAGTTAACGCCCTTAGCGTGTGCCTTTTCAACAAGCTCACGAGCAAGGTCAAGCTTATCCTCTTCGCAAAGAGATGTACCGATGTTGTTGCCGAATGCCTTGAAGAAGGTGTATGCCATACCGCCACCGATGATGAGAGTGTCAACCTTTTCGATAAGGCTGTTGATAACGCCTATCTTGTCTGAAACCTTTGCACCGCCGAGGATAGCAACGAAGGGACGTGCAGGCTCTGTGAGAGCTCCGCCCATAACTTCAACTTCCTTCTGGATGAGGTAGCCGCAAACAGCGGGCTTTTCGGGGCAGAACATTGCAACGCCTGCAGTAGAAGCGTGTGCTCTGTGAGCTGTACCGAATGCATCATTTACATATACATCGCAAAGTGAACCAAGTTCTTTTGCAAAGTTTTCTTCGTTCTTTTCTTCTTCTTCGTGGAAACGAACGTTTTCGAGAAGCATAACCTCGCCTGCCTTGAGAGAAGCAGCCTTAGCCTTAGCATCCTCGCCGATAACGTCCTTTGCCATAATAACTTCCTTGCCGAGAAGCTCGGAAATTCTCTTAGCTACGGGAGCAAGAGAGAGCTTGGTGATGTCCTTTGCGCCCTTCTTGAGTGCTTCCTCGGTAGCTGCTGCTCTTTCTTCTTCGGGAAGAGCTTCGATTTTCTTCTTTTCCTTCTTGGAAAGCTTGAGAGTCTCGTTGAGTACGTTGTGAGGTCTGCCCATGTGTGAGCAAAGGATAACAGCCGCACCGTTGTCTGCAAGATACTTGATGGTGGGGATAGCACCTACAATTCTCTTGTCGTCCGAGATAACGCCGTCCTTGAGGGGAACGTTGAAGTCACATCTTGCAAGAACCTTCTTGCCCGATACCTGGATATCTTCAATGGTCTTCTTGTTGTACATTGTTTTTTTCTCCTATCTTTATATGATTTTTATTGTTTTCCAATTTAGTATAATAACACATAAAATCATGTTTTACAAGTGTTTTTGTGAAATTTTTAACAGAAATTGTTATATATCAAGTGCTGTCATATCTTCAAAGGTCTGTCTTTTTACCGCCACATAGCTCTCACCGTTAAAAAGAGTTACAAGTGCGGGACGTGTGAGACGGTTGTAATTTGATGACATTGAGAAGTTGTAAGCGCCCGTTGTAAGCACCGCCAGCGTGTCACCTCTCACGGGGCGCACAAGATTTACGTTTTCCTGAATGAGGTCACCGCTTTCACAGCATCTTCCGCCAACGGTTGCCGTAAAGTCGGGGGCAATGTCTGCGTGACTTGCATTTATCAGAGTGTAGGGCGACTGGTAAAGAGCGAATCTTGGATTGTCTGTCATGCCGCCGTCAACCGACACATAGTTTTTGTAGCCTTCGATACATTTTACCGTTCCGACGGTGTAAAGCGTCATACCGCTATCCGCAACTATGCTTCTGCCCGGCTCAAGGTAAAAGACGGGACGGTTCAGTGAGAGCTTTTCAAGAAGGGCGTCAATGCACACTCCAACAGCCTTGATATTTTCTGTATAGCTTATCTTTTTATCGGATTCAAGGTAGGGAACAGCCATACCTCCGCCCAGATTTATTTCCTTTGCTTCAAATTCAAGCTTTTTCTTCATATCCGCCATAAAGGTGAGCATTTTTTCCGCCGCCTCGCAGAAGGGCTCGCACTCGAATATCTGTGAACCTATATGACAGTGATATCCCATGAGCTCTATGTTCTTTTTTTCAAGAGTTTTCGCCACAAGCTTTTTGGCATCCCCTGTTTCTATGGCAACTCCGAATTTGGAGTCAACAGTTCCCGTGTTTATTGATTTGTGGGTATGAGGGTCAATTCCGGGGGTGAGTCTTATGAGAATTTTCGGCTTTTTTTCAAGCTCTCCCGCAATTTGGTCAAGAGCCTCGATTTCGTCCGCCGAGTCGCAAACGATTCTGCCCACACCCATACTAAGCGCCATTTTAAGGTCGTCATCGGTCTTGTTGTTTCCGTGGAACATTGCACGGGAGAGGTCAAAGCCTGCTTTCTTGGCTGTGTAAAATTCTCCGGGTGAGACAACGTCTATCCACATTCCTATATCTTCAAGAGTCCTGTAAAGGTCTGTGTAGCAAAGTGCTTTTCCCGCATAGCAGGGATGAGAGCCTGCTCCGAGATAGGTCTCTGCCGCCGACATGTATTCCCTTGCACGGTCAATTATTCCGTTTTTGTCCACAAGGTACAAGGGGGTTCCGTATTCCTTTGCAAGGTCAACAGTATCCGCACCTGCAAAGGTGAGATGTCCCTTTTCGTTTATTCCTATATTTTTTGCTAACATTGTAAATCCTTTCGTTTAAAGCAGGTGCGAGAGCATTTCCTCTCTTGATACAGCCGCAAGGTCTGCGGGAGCTACGTCGAATACTGTCTTGCAGCCTATCTCGCCCTTGTCATACATTTTAAGCATTGCGCCCGTGTAGGCAACAATTACACTTGCTGTAAATTCGGGGTTTGAGTCGAGGTTCAGAGAGTATTCAATGGTGTGATTATGCTCAAAGTCAAGTCCTGTCTTGCCGGTGCGTATTACCTTTCCACCGTGAGGAAGTCCCTTATGATTTGCGTCAAGCTCTTCCTTTGTGATAAAGGTGACGGTGGTGTCATAATCGGCAAAGTAGTTGGGCATTGTCTTTATTTCATTTTCGATTCTTGCCTTGTCGGCACCCTCTGCCGCAACCACGTAGCACTCACGAAGGTGCTTTTCTCTTGTGGTAAATTCGGGCATTTCGCCGCTCTTTGCTCTCTCCACAGCACTTTCGATGGGAACAGTGTACTGTCTTGCATCAAGCACACCCTCGATTCGTCTGATGGCATCCGAGTGTCCCTGGCTCACACCTCTGCCCCAAAAAGTATAATCCTTACCCTCGGGGAGTATTGACATGGCGTAAAGTCTGTTTACAGAGAACATACCGGGGTCCCAGCCTACCGATATCATGGCAATGTTTCCGCCTGCCTTTGCAGCGGTATCCACATTTGCGAAATGCTCGGGTATCTTTGCGTGTGTATCAAATGAGTCTATAACATTGAAGTTTTTCGCAAGAGAAGGAGTCATTTCGGGGAGGTCTGTTGCCGAGCCCGCACAGATGATAAGTGCATCAACATTCCCCTTGAGTGAGAGGATGTCATCCATTGCCACGGCACGAACGCCTGTTTTTGTCTTGAGAGTTTCGGGAGCACGTCTTGTAACTACTGCAACAAGCTCCATATCATCTCTGTGCTTCAATGCGGCTTCAACGCCTTTTCCTAAATTTCCGTATCCTACAATTGCTATTTTTTTCATAATCGTTCTCCTATTAAAAATACAAAGTCAGTATATCACATTTTTTGCTGTATTGCAAGTATTTTTTGCTTATCTTAACGCAAAAAAGAAAACCGTTTCACAGGTTTTCTTTTTAGTGTTTTAAAGATGAGATATGAGCAAGGTCACATATTCGATGAAGAACATGGCGATAATCGGGAAGAGGAAGCAAAGAATAAGCTTTGAATAGTAGATTCTTTTCACAAGGGTGAGCTTCAGGGGATTCCAGTGCAGATTTTCGCCCTCGTCCTTTGCGCTGCCGTCCTTGACCGATTTATAAAACTTTTTTTCGTATTCCCCGTCAATAACCGCAGTGGATGCTCCGTTGACGAGGAAGAATGCCACGCCGAGAAGTGTTCCGATGACAAGGTATGCAATGACCACTATCTTTTGAAGGGTTATATTTTCAATTGCATTGGGAAGGTAGTATATCACACTTGTCACTATGGTTGTAAGGCATAGAAGCAACAAGGTTTTTTTCTTTGAAAGGTATTTCATATGGTTTTTCCTCCGCATTTTTTCTAATTTTAACAGAAAAAAGAGAAAACTTCAAGTATAAAGCGTTAATTTTTAATAAATGGAAACCTTGATTTTAATGTTATGTACTTGATTTTTGGTGAAAAATATGGTATTATTTTACGAAGAGGTGATGAAGCATGGGAAAGATTATAATGATTGCCTCCTTAAAGGGAGGAGTTGGCAAGACAACTGTTTGTGCCGCATTGGCTCATGCTTTGGCGACTCTTGGCAATAAAACACTTGCTGTTGATATGGATTTCGGCGTAAGAAGTCTCGATATTGCTCTCGGACACGAAAACTCTACGTCTCCCGGATGCTGGGATGTTATGACGGGTAGAGCGTCATTGGGAGTTGCCGCCGAGGAGGATGAAAGAAGCGACAATCTCTTTTTTCTTTCCGCACCCATGAATGTTGACAGCATTGATGACAGCGTGCTCACCGACAAAATGCTTGTAACTTTCTTGAAAAACGCCGCAAGGGAATACGATTACGTGCTTCTTGACATGGCGGCAGGTACGGGAAAGCTTCTTGACATGGTAAGCGACAGCGGACTTGTTGATACGGTGCTGGTGGTTTGTACTCAGAATGCCGCATCTGTCAGAGCTGCGGAAAAGCTGGGGGCATCCCTTTATAAAACGGGGGACGAAAAGGTGAGACTTATCATAAACTCCTTTGTTTGCGACGGTGCCGGTAAAAAGGATTTTGTGGGAGTAATGAATATCATAGAACATTCCTCGGTCACTCTGATGGGAGTAGTTCCGTGGGACAGAAGAGTGGAGGGACTTATTTCCTCGGGAAAGACCGTGATAGAGGACAAAAAGTGCTCTGCGGGAAGAGCTCTTCACAATATTGCAAGAAGACTGACGGGAGAGAGCGTTGCCCTTCTCGATGGGGCAGTTCCCAACCGATACAGGATAAAATTATATTAAGAAAGGATACCGCCTATGCAGATAGCAATCATGGCACATGAGAAGAAAAAAGAATTAATGACACAGTTTTGTATTGCCTATTGTGGTATATTCAGCCGCCATCGGCTGTGCGCTACAGGCAGTCTTGGTACACATATCAAGGATGCTACGGGACTTGAAGTAGAGACCTTGCTTATGGCAGAGCACGGAGGAATGCAGCAGGTTGCCGCCAAGGTATCCTATAATGAAATAGATTTGCTTCTTTATTTCAGAGATAAAGACGACAGCGGATTTAACGATTACAATTCAGAGGACGAAATATTGCACTTGTGCGATGCCTACAATGTTCCCTACGCTACGAACATTGCCACCGCCGAGGCTCTTATAATGGCACTTGAAAGAGGAGATCTTGACTGGAGAATGCTCATCAAGTAGTTTCCCTGTGCACAGATTTTTGAAAGGACACATTTTTAAATGATACAAAAGCAAAGAGGTACAATAGACATTCTTCCGGGCGAAAGCGAAGCCTGGCAGTGGATGGAAGAAACTATAAAGGAAACAGCCGCCCTTTACGGTTACAGCGAAATAAGACTCCCCACATTTGAATCAAGTGAGCTTTACAAAAGAGGTGTGGGTGAGACAAGTGACGTTGTTCAAAAGGAGATGTATTCCTTTGAGGATAACGACCGCAGAAGTATTACTCTGCGTCCCGAGGGAACTGCGGGCGTTGTAAGAAGTGTTATCGAAAACTCACTTGCAACCGGCGCAATGCCTCTCCCCCTTTATTATCTCATATCCTGCTTCCGTTACGAAAAGCCCGAGGCGGGCAGAAGCCGTGAGTTCTATCAGTTCGGAGTAGAGCAGTTCGGTGCTCAGAATCCTGCGGCGGATGCTAACGTTATATCTCTGGGCTACGATATATTCAAAAAGCTTGGACTTGAGGTCAGCCTTGAGATAAACTCCATAGGTTGCCGTCATTGCCGTCCCAAATATCATAAGGCGCTTCACGATTATTTCGACGCCTGCAAGGACGAGCTTTGCGATACCTGTCTTGACAGACTTGACAAAAATCCGCTGAGAATTCTTGACTGCAAGAGCCCCATATGCTCAAAATATGCAGCCGATGCGCCGAAAACCGTGGACTATCTGTGTCCCGAGTGTGCCGCTCATATGGAGGAGCTTAAGCTCTATCTTGATACAGCGGGAATAAAATATACAGTTAATCCCAAAATAGTAAGAGGACTTGACTATTATCAGAGAACGGTTTTCGAATTTATTTCGGAGGATATCGGTTCAAAGAGCACTATCTGCGGAGGCGGACGCTATGACGGTCTTGTTGAAGAGCTGGGCGGTCCTCACCTTCCCGGTATCGGCTTTGCGATGGGTCTTACCCGTGTAATGCTTGCTCTCAAGGCGGCAGGAAAGCTTCCCGAGATATCCACAGCACCCGCACTTTACATTGCATCAATGGGTGACAAGGCGAGACTCAAGAGCTTTGAAATATCCCTTGCTCTCAAGAAATTCGGAATAAACGCTTCCTTTGACCAGGTGGGCAGAAGCCTTAAGGCGCAGATGAAGTATGCCGATAAAATCGGAGCAAGATATTCCGTGGTTTTGGGTGACAGTGAGCTTGAAGCAGGCAAAGCAACACTCAAGAATATGGCAGACGGCGAAAGCCGTGAGATAGATATAGCCGACATTCAGGCACTTGCCGAAGTTTTGAATGCATAATATATTAAAATCAAAATAAAAATTTTTGAAGTTCTTAGAAACTTTTTATAAAAAGTTTCTAAGCGGGTTTCAGGGCAGAGCCCTGATATAATTAAAATAAATCCCACAAAGGAGAAGTTATGTACAGAACAAAATACTGTGCCGAGTTCAGCGAAGCAGACGTGGGCACAAGAGCTAAGGTATGCGGATGGGTACAGAAGCAAAGAGACCTTGGCACACTTATTTTCATTGACTTAAGAGACAGAACGGGCATCATTCAGCTCGCATTTGACGATACCACAAGCCGTGAAGTGTTTGATATCGCATTTTCAGCAAGAGCAGAGTTCGTTCTTGCCGCAGAAGGTGTTATCCGTCACAGAGGAGAGGGAGCTATAAACCCCAATATGGCAACGGGTGCCATTGAGCTTTTCGTTGACAAGCTTGAGGTGCTTTCGGCAGCACAGACACCTCCCTTTGAAATAAAGGACGAGACCGACGTTAAGGAGGAGCTCAGACTCAAGTACAGATATCTTGACCTCCGCCGTCAGCCCTTACAGCACAATATTCTCACACGTTCAAGAATCGCAAGACATGCAAGAGAGTATTTCGAGGACAACGGATTCATCGAAATCGAAACTCCCGTGCTTATTAAATCCACACCCGAGGGCGCACGTGACTACCTTGTTCCCAGCCGTGTACACCCCGGCAACTTCTATGCACTTCCTCAGTCTCCCCAGCTCTACAAGCAGCTTCTTATGCTTTCGGGCTTTGACAGATATATCCAGATTGCAAAGTGTTTCAGAGACGAGGACCTGAGAGCCGACAGACAGCCTGAATTTACACAGATAGACCTTGAAATGTCCTTCGTTGACGAAAATGACGTAATGACAGTGGTTGAAGGCTTTATCGCAACACTCTTCAAGAAGATTCTTGATAAGGACATTGCGCTTCCTCTTCAGAGAATGACCTGGACCGAGGCAATGAACCGTTACGGCTCGGATAAGCCCGACCTTCGTTTCGGCTTTGAGATATGTGACCTTTCGGAGGCACTTCGCAACACCGAATTCAAGGTATTTGCTTCTGCAATTGCAGAGGGCGGCTCGGTTAGAGCTATAAATATCAAGGGCGGCGCAGAGAAGTTCTCACGCAAGGAAATTGATAAGCTTACTGATTTTGTAAAGACCTACCGTGCAAAGGGACTTGCTTGGTCCAAGTGGGCAGGCGAGCTTTCATCATCCTTTGCAAAGTTCCTTTTAGAGGACGAGGTAAAGGCAGTTTATGAGATTGCAGACTTCAAGGAAGGCGACCTTCTCCTTGTTGTTGCCGATGCAAAGAATAAGGTTGTATTCGATTCTCTGGGCGCACTCAGATGCGAGGTTGCGGGCAAGCTCGGTCTCCGTGACAAGAATGACTTTAAGTTCCTTTGGATTACAGACTTCCCCATGTTTGAATACTCCGAGGAGGATGAAAGATACGTGGCAATGCACCACCCCTTCACCGCTCCCCGTGAAGAGGATATACAGTATCTCGGCACTGCTCCCGAAAAGGTATTTGCAAGAGCATATGATATCGTACTCAACGGTACAGAGCTTGGCGGCGGTTCGGTAAGAATTCACCGTCAGGACCTTCAGGCGAAGGTGTTCGATGCTCTCGGACTTACCAAGGAGGATGCGGATGCGAAGTTCGGATTCCTTCTTGAAGCCTTCAAGTACGGAGCACCCCCTCACGCAGGACTTGCTTTCGGCCTTGACAGACTTGTCAGCCTTGTGCTCGGTCTTGATGCGATTCGTGACGTTATCGCATTCCCCAAGGTGCAGAACGCTTCCGAACTTATGACACAGTGTCCGTCAGAGGTTCCTCAAAAGTCGCTTGATGAGCTCAGTATTGCAATAGACATAAAAGAATAATTTATACTAAATATGCACCTTCGAAGAAACAACTATTTGAGGTGCATATTTTGCAACAAAAATTTATTTTGGGGGAACAGATGAAAAAATTCTTAATGTTTTTTTCGATGTTGCTTTTTGCTCTTATATTTATCGGATGTAAAGAAAAGCAACAAGAACATTTTCATACATTTGGTGATTGGGTAGTTGTTTCGTATGAGACATGTACTGAAAAAGGTATACAAGAACATTTTTGTTCTTGTGGCAAAAGCGAAATAAAAAACATTGATGCATTAGGGCATACAGAAATTATTGACCCAGCTGTTCCTGCAACTTGCACTACCGATGGTAAGACAGAGGGGAAGCATTGTTTGACGTGTAGCGAAATACTTTCGCATCAAAAGAAAGTTCCTGCTTGCCATACTGATGGTGAATGGATTACAGATTCCTATCCAACTTGTACAAAAAGTGGAAGTAAGCACCAGATATGTTTGATATGTAAAGAAACTATTAGAATTTCTGAAATTGATGCATTAGGGCATACAGAAGTTGTCGACCCAGCTGTTGTTGCAACTTGTACTACCGACGGTAAGACAGAGGGGAAACATTGCTCGGTTTGTAACGAAACGCTTTTGCCACAAACAATAGTTTTAAAAACAGGGCATATAAAGGTTATTGATTCTGAAGTTTTACCAACTTGTTACAAGGACGGAAAAACAGAAGGAAGCCATTGTTCTATATGCAATGTAATATTTGTTCCGCAAAAAGTAGTTCCTGCAAGGCATAATGAAAGTAGATGGATTGTTGATATAGAACCTACAATGAATTCTGTTGGCAAAAAACACACAGAATGCCTTATGTGTGGGGTCACAATTAATATCGAGATTATTCCCAAACTTGGATTAACAAAAGAGGAAATAAAATCAAAACTAAAAGCTTCAATAGTAAAAGTTATTTGTTATGATTATGATGGAAAAACAGAAATATCTCAGGGATCAGGCATTTTTATAGATAATAAAGGGACTTTTATTACAAATGCTCATGTTATTGAAGATTGTTATTATATTAAAATAAAGAATTATCTCGGTGCAACATATGACGTTGATACGATATGTAAATATAATGGAACCACGTCTGATTATGCGATATGTAAAACCCAAAACTTTTATTTGTCACAACCCGTTGAATTTTCTGCTTCTGCTAATGTAGATGATGTGGTGTACGCTCTAGGTTATCCAAATGATAGTTTTATCATGAGTATTACAAGCGGAAAAATTACAAGCACTGATGTGATTGATAGTACAAAACATTTTTATAAAAACACAGCGTGGATTGACCATGGAAGTAGTGGTGGCGCACTGGTTGATTCACAAGGCAGAGTCTTGGGTATAACAACTGGTATTTTGGCAGACGGAGAATATGCTGCTTTAAAATACCAAGATTTTAAGCTTGCGGCTGAAGGTAGTCATGTTAATGGAGTTGAGCCTTTATATTATTTTCACAAGGTAAATAAATACGATTTTAGTTCTTTTTCAATGTCGAATTATTTTGAAATTTATGTTGATGTTCTTTCTCGCACCGATACAAGTGTGTATTATAGAGTTGGTGTTAGACTTAAAGATCGTTATCGGGATGCAAAATTCATATTAAGTGGTAGTGCCACTATATCAATAAAGCTCGAAACAACTTATGATTACTATGAATCACGAAGTTATGGCGGAACATATCATCAAACTAAAACTACCAATGATACAAAATATTTGTACTATTATTCTGAAAAAGATTTGATATACGGAAAATCGGCATCTTCCAATAGTTCGATTTTTGTTTCTTCAATAAACGATTACTACAATATGAAAATCTCTTACGAAGCAGATTTTGGTATTTTACAATCTGGTACAATAATGTTTTTTGAATAACTTTGATTTTATTATATTAGTTGTTTAGCTATAGTAAACGAATGCAATCATTTTCCAGAAGTCACTTGATGAGCTGAGCATCGCAATAGATATAAAAGAATAAAATGATAATATACAAAAAAGCCGTCTTTGGCGCACCTGCTTTATGGCAGGTGCGCCATTCTTTTTGCGAACTCAACCACAGGTTGCGTCACAGTTCGAAAAACAAGTTATTGTTTTGGCATTTGATGTGTGTTATAATAATATCAGAATCCGGATTCAATAAATTTCAAGAG
>SVRV01000045.1 GCA_015064635.1 Oscillospiraceae bacterium | reverse complement strand
GAGACAATCTCCACTTTGAATCCCTTGATTATTTAACTCATTTTTTACTTTTCTTTCATTCTTTCTTGTTTCAACATAAAAACGCTCATCTTGCTTTCGCTTGATGAGCGTTTTTCGACAGTCTGAGAAACGGAGTGATTTCACTCCGTTTCGCTGTATATATAGTCTATTCCTTTTTGCAAAATATCTGCACTGATGGCACCGGTTGCACCGGTGATGAGTATTCCGTCCGAATCAATAAAGAAGGTTTGAGGCACAGAAGATATACCGTAGGTATAAGTGGCACTGAGTTCTGTATCGAAATACACAGGGAATACGTAGTCTGTAGTATTCAGAAAGCTTATGGCGGACTCTTTTGTTTCCTGGTATCCGTCGGTAAGGTTAACCATTAAAAAGTGTATTTTATCCTTATATTCAAGATATTTTTCGTTAAAATCGGGCATTTCTCCTTTACACGGAGGACACCAGCTTGCCCAGAAATTAAGAACAACAGGCTTACCCTTGAAGTCAGACAGCTTTACAGCATTTCCGTCTTTATCAAAAACCGTAAAATCAGGTGCCGCAAATTCCGATACATCTTCTTTTTCACCGTCGCTGTCTTTTGTTTCTGTAAGCGTACCTTTTTCTTTTGTATAGTCGATAAGGTTGTTGGGATTATTGTCCTTGCTCAATTTTGAATATAACACAGATGCTCCAACGATGAGCAACACAAATGCAACAATTCCGATAATTAAGCCTTTTTTATTCATATTAACCTCCTTAACTCAAAAGCACCAGGAAACGTCCGAGCAAACCTGTTGCCATGAGAATTCCTATAATTATGAGAAATATACCGCAAACAGTATTTATAACCTTGTAATGTTTTTTTATTGCATTGAATGCACCTTTGAGCTTGTCTATAAGCAGTGCACTGAAAATAAAGGGAATACCAAGTCCTAACGAGTATACCAAGAGTAAATATATCCCTTCGAGCACATGTCCTCGTTGAGAAGCCAGCATAAGTGCAGAGCCCAAAAAAGCACTGACACAAGGGGTCCAGCTAACCGAAAAAACAAGTCCGAATAAAAATGAGGAAAAAAATCCCAAATTTTCTGTATTAGCTCTGTTGCCCTTGCCTGATAGATTGAATTTCAGGAGCCCCATAAAGTTCAAACCGAAAAATATCACTATAAGACCGCAAACAATGTTTAATGTTTTCTTGTAGCGTATGAGAAATGCTCCAAGCGTGCCTGCAAGAGCACCCATTGCTACAAACAGCACAGTAAATCCAAGAACAAATCCCAGTGCATTTATAAGAGTTTTCTTTGACGATTTTTCTTCCCCTGCCGAAAAATATGATACATATATTGGAAGCATTGGCAAGAGACACGGTGAGATAAAGGTAATTATACCCTCAAGAAAAGTAATGATGTATTGCATATTTTACACTCCTTTTATTAAAGTATACCACAAAGGTACACTTTGGTCAAGAGTAAATTTTCTGTTTGTTGAAATTTACATAAAAAAATGAGAGGATGCTTCTTTAAAAAGCATCCTCCCCAAAAAAATCTTTACGCCAAAGCCGACTCGAGTCTTTCTCTGATAGCCTTGATAAAGTCCGCGGAGTTCACTGCGGTAGCCTTAAAGCCTTCGCTGACAAGCCCTACAAGGTCCTTTGTCATAATTCCGTCGTCAAGTGTCTTGATACAAGCAGCTTCAAGCTTGTTGGCAAAGTCAACAAGGTCATTCAAGCCGTCCATTTCGCCTCTCTTGCGGAGAGCACCTGACCACGCAAAGATTGTTGCCATGGGGTTTGTCGAAGTCTCTTCACCCTTGAGATACTTGTAGTAGTGACGGGTTACTGTACCATGTGCCGCTTCATATTCATATTTTCCGTCGGGAGAAACAAGAACAGAGGTCATCATGGCAAGTGAACCGAATGCGGTGGAAACCATATCACTCATAACGTCGCCGTCATAATTTTTACAAGCCCAAATGTAACCGCCCTCACTTCTTATAACTCTTGCAACAGCATCGTCAATAAGTGTGTAGAAATACTCAATACCAAGCTCTTCGAATTTTGCTTTGTATTCATTTTCGTATATTTCCTGGAAAATGAGCTTAAAGGTCTGGTCGTATTTCTTTGAAATGGTGTCCTTTGTTGAGAACCAAAGGTCCTGCTTTGTGTCAATAGCATATTTAAAACAAGAGTGAGCAAACGAGCGGATAGAAGTATCCTTGTTATACTGTCCTTGAAGCACTCCGGGGCACTCGAAATCATAAATTGTCTCACGTGTTTCTTTACCGTCCTTGTCGGTAAAGACGATTTCAGCCTTGCCTTCACCTTCAATTCTGAATTCTGATGCCTTATATACATCACCGTATGCGTGACGTGCAATGGTGATAGGCTTTTTCCAGTTCTTTACAACAGGCTTGATAGAATCAATGATAATGGGAGCACGGAAAACAGTACCGTCAAGAATTGCACGAATAGTACCGTTAGGACTCTTCCACATTTCTGTGAGGTTGTATTCTTCAACTCTCTGCTTATTAGGTGTAATGGTAGCACACTTTACTGCAACTCCGTACTTTTGAGTAGCGTAAGCGGAATCAAAGGTAACCTTGTCCTTTGTCTTTTCTCTTTCTGGAAGACCAAGGTCATAGTATTCGCTCTTGAGGTCTACAAAAGGAAGAATAAGCTCATCCTTTATCATCTTCCAGAGTATTCTTGTCATTTCATCGCCGTCCATCTCAACGAGCGGGGTGGTCATTTTAATCTTGTTCATAGTTATCTCCTTTTCACGGTGTGTCTTTTGGGTGTAAACCGAAAATGAAACAGTTTTGCGTTTTTTAAGGTCAATCAAAAACTAATTATTATCAAAAATTTTTGGAATTCATAAAACCTTTTTATAAAAAGGTTTTATGCGGGTACAGGGCAGAGCCCTGTTATAATTAAATTACTCACCCTTGGTATACTTCAGAAGTCCGCCTGCTATGAGCATCTTCTGCTGACGCTCGGAGAAGTCACATACAAGCTCGTAAGTCTCATTTTTTGTAAGGTTTTTAAGAATTGCTTTTCCTGATTTAAGAGCATCGAAAAGACCTTCTATTTCAAGAGAGTCTCCTTGAGTGAGTCTGTCATAATCGTCTGCATTCTTAAATGTAAAGGGAAGAATACCTGCATTTATAAGATTTGCCGCATGAATTCTCGCAAAGCTCTTTGCAACAACCGCCTTAACTCCGAGATAAAGAGGAACGAGGGCTGCATGCTCACGGGATGAACCCTGACCGTAGTTTGAACCGCCGACAATTATTGACTTACCTGCCGCAAGTGCTCTTTCGGGGAATGTTTCGTCGCATACACCGAAGCAGAATTTTGAAAGATAAGGAATATTAGAACGGTAGGGAAGTATCTTTGCACCTGCAGGCATAATATGGTCGGTTGTAATATTGTCACCGACTTTTAGCGTAAGAGGTGCTGAAAGTGTATCTTCAAGAGGTGCAGATTCAGGGAAAGGCTTGATATTTGGACCTCGAAGCACCTCAACACTGTCTGCTTCGTTTTCATCTGCGGGCATAAGCACTGCAGAATCATTTATCTTGAACTTTTCGGGCATTTCAATTTCGGGACACTCGCCGAGTGTTCTCGGGTCAGTTATGTAACCTGTGAGTGCTGATGCCGCAGCAACCTCGGGAGAAACGAGATAAACTTGACCGTCTCTTGTACCGCTTCTGCCTTCAAAGTTTCGGTTAAATGTACGGAGAGACACACCTGCCGAATTGGGCGAGAAGCCCATACCGATACAAGGTCCGCAAGCACATTCAAGAACTCTTGCGCCCGATGCAATGATGTCGCTGAGAGCTCCGCAGTCAGCAAGCATTGTAAGAACCTGCTTTGATCCGGGCGAAACAGAAAGGCTTACGCTGGGATCAATGGTCTTGCCCTTGAGAATTGCGGCAACCTTGAGCATATCGGCAAGTGAAGAGTTTGTACATGAGCCGATACACACTTGGTCTACCTTTATGTCAGAAAGCTCTTCGGCCGTTTTTATATTATCGGGGGAATGAGGACAAGCAAGCAAAGGCTTGAGCTCTGAAAGATTTATATCAATTATTCTGTCATATACAGCATCGGGGTCGGATGCAAGAGGGATATAATCATCAACTCTTCCTTGGCTTTCGAGGAATGCCTTTGTAACCTCATCGGAAGGGAATATGGAGGTTGTTGCACCAAGCTCTGTGCCCATGTTTGTGATAGTTGCACGCTGGGGTACAGTGAGAGTTGAAACACCTTCTCCGCCCCATTCGATTATGTAACCAACGCCGCCTTTAACAGAAAGTATACGTAGTATTTCAAGGCTTACATCCTTTGCGCTTACCCAGGGACGAAGCTTTCCCGTAAGGTTTACCTTTATCATTTTGGGCATTGTAATGTAGTACGCACCGCCACCCATTGCAACCGCAACGTCCATACCGCCGGCACCCATGGCAAGCATACCGATACCGCCACCTGTGGGAGTGTGGCTGTCAGAGCCTATAAGAGTCTTACCGGGTTTTCCAAAGCGCTCAAGATGTACTTGGTGACAAATACCGTTGCCGGGGCGTGAAAAACGTATTCCGTATTTCTTTGCAACCGACTGTATATATCTGTGGTCATCGGCATTTTCAAAGCCGGACTGAAGTGTGTTATGGTCAATGTAAGCAACCGAAAGCTCTGTTCTTACTCTCTTGATGCCGATTGATTCAAATTCGAGGTACGCCATAGTACCTGTCGCATCTTGAGTCAGTGTTTGGTCTATTCTGAGTGCAATCTCCGATCCCGGAGTCATATCTCCTTCAACGAGATGTGCTTTTATTATCTTCTGTGCAATTGTAAGTCCCATTATTTGTTCTCCTCTCTGTATGCAATTACAAGATTTTCAAGCTCTTCTGTACTCATTGCTGTCTGGCGTCCCTTGTCATATTCGGCATCAACTTTTGATTTTATCCAGATAACAATGTCGTCCTTCTTATTTATCGCATCCTCACCCTTGAGGTTATAATGAGCATTGATCCAATATGCGATTCCGGCAAGACCGGAAGTGTTGCTCACAATAACCTGAGCAGGTTTATTGAGAATAGCGTCAGTATCGAAAATGTTATATATTTCTTCGTCTTTTATAAGACCGTCAGCGTGAATTCCCGCTCTTGTGCAATTGAAGTTTTCGCCTACAAAAGGAGTCATAGGGTCTATGTTATAACCTATTTCATTCTTGAAGAAGTTTGCAATGTCTGTAATGGCTGTTGTATCCATTCCGTCAAGCGTACCTCTGAGCGACGCATATTCCATAACCATAGCTTCAAGAGGTACGTTGCCCGTTCTTTCACCTATACCGAGCATTGAGCAGTTAACTGCGGATGCACCGTAAAGCCAAGCACAAGTTGCATTTGCAACGCCCTTATAAAAGTCATTGTGACCGTGCCATTCTATCATTTCACTGGGTACATCGGCATAGTGCTGCAAGCCGTAAATGATGCCGGGAACGCTTCGAGGGAGCGCTACCTCCGAGAAGGGAACACCGTAGCCCATTGTGTCACATGCACGGATTTTAATTGGAATACCCGATTCTCTTGACATTGTTTGAAGTTCATTTACAAACGGAAGTACAAATCCGTAGAAGTCGGCTCTGGTTATATCTTCAAAGTGACATCTGGGACGAATTCCAAGCTCAAGTGCCGCACTTATTGTCTTTTTGTAGTGCTCAAGAGCCTGTCCTCTTGTCATGCCAAGCTTATTGAAAATATGATAGTCAGAGCATGATACAAGAACACCGGTCTCTTTGATTCCCATGTCACGGATAAGTTTGAAATCGTTGAGACTTGCCCTTATCCATGTGGTAATTTCCGGGAACTTGAGTCCAAGATTCTGACAGTTTTCCAAAGCTTTTCTGTCATTTTCACTATAAACGAAAAACTCTGTTTGCCGGATGATTCCGTTTGGACCGCCAAGTCGTGAAAGTAGCTTGTAAAGCTCAACTATCTGTTCAGGGCTATAAGGTGCCTGTGACTGCATACCGTCTCTGAAAGAAGTATCGGTTATGTATATTTCCTGAGGCATTCCCATAGGCACTCGTCTGTGGTTGAATGCAATCATCGGAACGTCCTTATAGGTGTATATCTCACGGTAGAGATTGGGTTCAGTAACATCTTGCAGAGAATACCTGTAAATACTCTGTTCAAGTAAATTTGTTTTTGGAGAAATTTTAATCATTCTTATCACTTCCTTGTACAATTGTATGATTGTATACAATTATACAATACTGCAATAGATTTGTCAATATGTTATATGTAACAAAAAATATTTCTTGACAAAATACACCTTTGGTATTATAATATATGAAAAGCATTGAGCGGAAAGAGTAATTGCCCGAAAGCACACAGAGAGAGACACAAAAGCTGAAAGTGTCTTGTGAAGGAAAGTGATGAAGACCACTCCGCGAGCTGTCTGCGATGAGCAGAACGTGACCGCGCGTTAAGCGAAAATGAGTTAAACACAAGGTGGAACCGTGTTATGCACCCTTGCCGTATTTGGCAAGGGTTATTTTTGTATATTAAGAAAAGGAGATATATTTTATGAAAGTTATTTTACAAAACGGCTCTGTTGAAGAGTATACTTTTGAGGATCAGATAGGACGTGACGCTCTTCGTCATACAGCCTCTCATGTTCTTGCACAGGCTGTAAAGCGTCTTTATCCTCAGGCAAAGCTTGCAATAGGTCCTTCTATCAAGGATGGCTTCTATTACGATTTTGATATAGAAGGCGGCTTCAACGATGAAGACCTTGAAAAGCTTGAAGGGGAAATGAAAAAAATCACAAAGGAGAATTTAAAACTTGAGCGCTTTACTCTTCCCAGAGATGAAGCGTTAAAGCTTATGGCTGATGAGCCTTACAAGATTGAGCTTATCAACGACCTTCCCGAGGATGCCGAGCTTTCATTCTTCAAGCAGGGTGATTATGTTGACCTTTGCGCAGGCCCTCACGTGACTTATACTTCTGCCGTAAAAGCTTTCAAGCTTATGTCGGCAACCGGTGCTTATTGGAGAGGAAACGAGAAGAACAAGATGCTCACCCGTATCTACGGTACAGCGTTTGCTTCTAAACCCGACCTTGAAGCACATCTTACACAGCTTGAGGAAGCAAGAAAGCGTGACCACAATAAGCTTGGTCGTGAGCTTGAATTTTTCACAACAGTTGATTCTATCGGACAGGGACTTCCTATACTTCTTCCCAAGGGCTCAAGAGTTATACAGAAGCTTCAGCGTTGGATAGAGGATGAGGAAGAAAAGAGAGGATACCTCCTTACAAAGACTCCTCTTATGGCAAAGCGTGAGCTTTATAAGATTTCGGGACATTGGGACCACTACCTTGACGGTATGTTCGTAATGGGCGACCCTGATGATGAAACAAAGGAATGCTTCGCTCTCCGTCCCATGACTTGCCCATTCCAGTATCAGGTATTTCTCAACAAAAAGCGTTCTTACCGTGACCTTCCCATGAGACTCGGTGAGACTTCAACACTTTTCCGTAATGAAGATTCAGGCGAAATGCACGGTCTTATCCGTGTCCGTCAGTTCACTATTTCCGAAGGACATATCGTTCTCCGTCCCGAACAGCTTGCAGAAGAGTTCGAGCAGTGTCTCTCACTTGCAAAGCACGTTCTCTCCACAGTAGGACTTTGGGAGGACTGTACCTTCAGATTCTCACAGTGGGATCCCGCACGTACAGACAAGTACGAGGGAACAGCAGAGCAGTGGGATGAAGCACAGAGCATAATGGGCGACCTTCTTGACAAGCTTCTTGGCAGAGAGAACTATGTAATAGGCATTGATGAGGCTGCTTTCTACGGTCCCAAGCTCGATATCCAGTGTAAGAATGTTTTTGGCAAGGAAGATACAATTGTTACTATTCAGATAGATATGCTTCTTGCAAAGAAGTTCGGTATGGAATACGTTGACTCCGACAATACAATGAAGACTCCTTATATCATTCACAGAACATCTCTTGGATGCTATGAGAGAACACTTGCCCTTCTTATTGAAAAGTACGCAGGTGCGCTTCCTACATGGCTTTCACCAATGCAGGTAAGAGTTCTTCCTATCACTGACAGAAACAATGAATATACCGATAAGCTTGTTGATATGCTTTCTGCGGCAGGCGTTAAGGCTGAAAGTGATAAGAGAGCAGAAAAGACAGGATATAAGATCAGAGAAGCACAGCTTGCAAAGATTCCTTATATGCTTGTTGTTGGCGACAAGGAAACAGAGGAAGGAACTGTATCTGTCAGACGCCGTGGCTCCACTGAAATGACAACGATGACCGCTGATGAGTTTATAAAGATGATTGTTGAGGAAATCAACACAAAAGCGAGATAATTTTTAAAAAATGGTAATAATATTATAAAAACGAAAAGGAGAATTATCATGGAACTTAAAGGAACAAAAACAGAACAGAATCTCAGAGATGCATTTTCCGGTGAATCTCAGGCAAGAAATAAGTATACCTACTTTGCATCGGTTGCAAAGAAGGAAGGCTATGAGCAGATAGCTGCAATCTTTGAGGCAACAGCCAACAACGAAAAAGAACACGCAAAGCTTTGGTTTAAGGCGCTTTCTTGTCTTGGCGATACCTCATCAAATCTTGCTGATGCCGCTGCGGGCGAGAATTATGAATGGACTGAAATGTATGACCAATTTGCTAAGGATGCAGATGAGGAAGGATTTACAGAGCTTGCGGCTCAGTTCAGAATGGTTGCAGCAATAGAAAAGACTCACGAAGAGCGCTATCGTAAGCTTCTTTCAAATATCGAAATGCAAAAGGTATTTGAAAAATCAGAGGAAACTATTTGGGAATGTCGCAATTGCGGACACCTCATCATTGGCAAAAAGGCTCCCGAGGTATGTCCTGTATGTAAGCATCCCAGAAGCTATTTCGAAGTAAGAAAAGAAAACTATTAATTGTCATGAAAAGCAAGTACTTCCTCGGAGGTACTTGCTTTTCTTTCAAATATGGGATATAATCGATTAAGTAAAAATTTAAAGGAGTGTTTTTATGAAATTCTATCTTCCAACAAAAATATACAAAGGTAGAAACTGTGTTGTTGAAAACAAAGAACAGCTTCTTCTTGGCACACGTGCATATATCGTTACAGGAAGAACCTCGGGCAAATTGTCAGGTGCGCTTGCGGATGTTGAAAATGTTTTAAATAGCAGTAACATTTCTTACGCCATATGCGACAGAATAGGAAATAACCCCACTGTGGAGGAATGCTTTGAAGCAGGCAAGGCTGCCAATGAGTTCGGTGCCGATTTCATTATAGGAATTGGCGGCGGTTCACCTCTTGATGCGGCAAAGGCAATTGCGGTTTATGCTGTGAATCCGCAAATGTCGCCCATGGACATATATAAATGTGACTATCCCGCAAAGCCTCTTCCAATGGCTGCTATTCCAACTACCGCAGGTACAGGCTCTGAAGTAACTCAGTATTCCGTCCTTACTGTTGCATCCGAGCAGACCAAACGCAGCTTTTCAACAGAGGACACGTTCTATAAGGTAGCGTTTATTGACGGTAAATATACCGAGAAACTCCCTTTACAGATAACACGTAACACAGCGGTTGACGCACTCAGTCACCTTATTGAGAGCTATACCAACACACGCTCCACTGAAATGACAGAATATATTGCACTTAAAGGAATGCGTGTCTGGGGCAAAAAAATAAAAGCTCTCACAGAAGGAGTTTTTACGTCAGAAGACAGGGAAGACCTTTTGTGGGCATCTACTCTTGGTGGAATCGTTATTGCACAGACCGGTACCACAATAGTTCACTCAATGGGATATCCCTTAACCTTCTACAAGGATATTCCTCACGGAATGGCAAACGGTATGCTTCTTGAACAGTATCTCGCAAATGCCGAAAAAACAATTCCCGAAAAGGTTGATTTGCTTTTGATGAATCTGGGCGTTGCATCTGTTGAAGATTTAGGAAAAATCCTTAAATCTCTTCTGCCAAATACATATACTTTCACAAAAGCCGAAACGGATTTATGGGTGCAAAGCACTGTCAAGGCAAAAAACGCCGTAACCTGCCCGTTTAGTGCTACACTTGAAGCCGAAACCGATATTTTTGAAAAATCTTTATTGTAATAAAAAATGATACGGAGTTTTTCCGTATCATTTTTTATGTATTCTTTTAAAACACAAATTTCCCGGTTTCCATATATCTCGTTCGTAAATTACATATATTTCGCCGTCTTTTACCGCTATATCCGAATAACCTCCAAGCTCATCAACCAACACGCTATCATAGCTTTCAAACATATCGTGGCTTATCTTTATTGTCAGGTTTTCTCTTACCGATGTATTTGCACAGTTTATATGATAAAGAGCATCATCTGTATGAAACATACTTCCCATGCATATGGGGTCGGGCAAAGCGTCCATGTAAATAGGTTCACTCCAATTGCAGTATCCGTTTTCACTGACAGCAAAGGCACGTTTTCGGCAATGCGATTCGTTTCGTATGGAAATTACCACTTTATTCTGCCATACGGCAAGCGCACATTCGCTGGGGTCTATCATATCTTCTTTGTGAATAATCTCGCCAAGCTTCCAGGTTTTACCGCTGTCGTTTGAGCAAATGGTTTTGACAAACGAGGGATGATGCGCCTTTTCATCCTCATGATTATATGCAAACCACACAGGAAGCAATATGTTTCCGTTATGCACAATTCCGTGTCCGGGTCCGATTGCCGCTACGTTATAGAATCTGTCATTTTGCTCAAAAACGTGAGTTATATCACTTGCTTTACCAAAACTTTCTCCATCGTCAGCACTTTTTTTGTAAAACAGCTCTTTATAATCACGGCAGTAAAGTAGGTGTATAACACCTTTGTCAGATGTCAGCATTGGATTGTTCAAAGTGTGACCGTTTCCTAAAATAATTTCGACGGTCTGCCAACTGTCACCCCTGTCAACACTTCTAATAATTTTTATATCTATCTGAGCCCAATCCGATTGTGAATTTCTGCATTCATAACAAGCCAAAAGCGTTCCGTTATCGGTTATAACAAGTGAGGGGATGCGGTATACCGCATAATCCGTGTCATGCTTTTCTATTATCATATCTTTCCTTACTAAATGTTTTCTATTTCATCAAAATAAACTTTTTTCAACATATTCGAGGTCAATACCATTCCTTTGACTCCGTCAGAGTGGTAGTATGCAAAAAGTATACCGTCTTTTGCTTCAAATATTGCAGGGTAGCAATATCCGTTTTCGAGGTCATCTTCAAGATGGAATACCTTCTTAAAGCTTCTGCCGTCATCTGTACTTACAGCACACACAAGAGGAGAGCGTCCCCATGTATTACTACACTCTCTTGTGTTATAAGCAGGAATTGGATTGAACACTGCAATGGTGTATTTTCCAACCTTTTTCACCTGCATTGGAGAGGCAGGTGATGAGAAAAAGGGATTTGGTAGGGGAGTAGACCAGCTTTTTCCGCCGTCCTCCGAGAAACTTTCATACTGACATCCGAAATCCGTTCTTGACCAAGCCCAAAGTGAGCCGTCTTCAAATTCATAGAGTCCCGATTCTTGTAATCCCGTCGTGCTCTTTTCTTCTCCTGGTAACCTTATAAATTTCTCTAATGCTTGTCTCCATGTCTTTCCGTCATCACTTGAAACAAAGAAATTCATCTGCCCTTTTCCAAATATTATTTTGCCATTGTTGTCCATTCTTGGATGCAGATTGACAGGGACAAATAAATCTCCGTTTTTAAGCCTTACAACTCTATCATTGTTAGTGACATAATATGCTTCCTCTGTGGCACAAAGCGTAGGAGCCGACCAGCTTTCTCCGTTATTTGCCGATGTCACAAGGTATGGCATACAGGTTGTGCAGCCCTTATTCTTTCTCAGATATACCATACCAATATCTCCGTTTTGCATATGAAAAAGAGAGATACTCATGTAGTTACCGGCAGACTCGTCAGCCGCTATAAGCATTTTTTTCTCTGTCCAGCTTTCGCCTTCATCGGATGAAAATACTGCCATGATGTTAGCTTTGCTCTCGTCCATCCAGCCGCCCACAAATTCTGTGTATGCATACATTATTCTGCCGTCACACAGTCGAATAAATGCACCTTCACCGTTACGTCGTATTGTTTCGTTGATTCTTAAAAACAAAACTTCTATACCTAATTTCATCTTTTCCTACATCTCCTTTATTTTCAAGGGGTTTCGCGATTTGCGTTTTGGCTACTACGCCATTTTTACGCCATTTTCGCATTGATTTATATTGATTTATATATCAGTAAACCCCATTTAGCTCAAATTGCCTTACAGCTTGGTCTAATGAATCGGTAGTCACATGAACATACCTGTCCATTGTTGTTTTTATACTGGCGTGTCCCAGCAGCTTTTGCAGTACCTTTGGCTGCATCCCGCTTTCGATAGCACGAGTGGCGTATGTATGACGTAAAGCGTGCATACAAAAGCGTGTAATCCCTGCTTCGTCACAGAGCTTGTAAAGGTGGGTATCATAAGAACTGTTTTTGGCAGGCTCACCGGTGCGATAGTTGATAAAAACAAGGTCACGCAAAACGAGTGTCGAGGTTACGCCCGTTCTTCTATCAACATACTCTA
>SVRV01000010.1 GCA_015064635.1 Oscillospiraceae bacterium | reverse complement strand
ACCCGGAAGAAACATTGAAAAAACTACAGAAGCTCCGTACAGTATCTTCTCGGGATATTTCCATTGACGGTAAGGTTACACGAATATGGTTCTACCGTCAGCAAATCGGTCTGATTGCTCTTTTTGCCATGCTCAATGAACAGGTTTATCATCAGAATTCATTTGCATGGAACGAGAACGCTCGATCAGCCCCTTTGTTGCGTGATGTTCCTAAAACGAACGGATGATTGCTGTTCCAACCAAAATGAAAAAGACAAGATTGTCAGAATTTTTAGCGATATCTTTTTTGGTCTGACTTGCCAATTAGTGCGACCAAAAAAGATATTTCTTCGTTTTTCTCCGTTTTTCAAGCACTTCGCGAGCGAGGTGCTGCTTTTCTCAAAATTCGAAAAATAGTCAAAATAAAAAGATATCATTTGCCAAAAACAACTGATCGGAGGGATTTGAACTGCAGCTGAAGGGATACTCCGATGCGGAGATTGCTCGGATGTATGGGGTGAAGAATAACAATGTGACGAGCTGGATCTCAAAAGCGAGAGCGGTGTTGGGGAAGGAATATTCGGGTATTGCACTGAATAATCCAACCGCAGGTTGTACAGTACCCGAAAAATACGTTGTTGCATATGGAAAAATCCTGTGTTATACTATAGTCAGAATCCGGATTCCAATACTGTTAAGGAGAAACGAATATGACTATTGGGGAAAGAATCAAAGTATTACGCAGAAAAAACGATCTGACGCAGGAACGGTTGGCGGAATATCTGTCCGTATCTTCACAGGCGGTATCCAAATGGGAGTGTGGTCTGGCTTGTCCGGATTTGGCACTGATCGGTCCTTTGACAAAACTTCTTCATGTGACTGCTGATGAGCTTTTAGGGTTGGAACAAGCATCGCAGGATGAACGCAGAGCTTATTTTGATGCAGAATACCATCAGTACTGGATGAAAGTCGATTATGCGGCAGACTTGGAAATCGCTAAACAGGCTGTAGCAGAATATCCCGGTGAATACAAGTACCTTGAATGGCTTGCCTCTGTGGAATGGTATGTTGGATACAGTGTTGAATATGCTGAAACGCCAAAATGTACGGAGTATCTTGAAAGCTCCATCAGACATTTTCAGATGATCATCGAGGACTGTAATGATACAGAAATCCGCAACAGTGCAATTTCAGGGATTGTCTGGGACTATGTGACTCTAGAACGATATGAGGAAGCCAAAAGATACGCAGAAATGTACCCACTGGCAACTGAAACGACCAGAGATGAACTACTGGCGCGATGCCTGCAAGGTAAAGAATTGGAAGAACACAGACGGAATATTGTGTATAAAGCATTCGATGCGTTTTGTCATGCACTTCACTCTATGTGGGACTCCTATTATATGGAGAATCTGCGGGCAATGGAAATTGAGGAAGCAGTCATTCATACTGTGATTGAAGACGAGAATTTCTTAGGTTTTCATTGGAATTTATACTTTATTTCTATGAAACGTGCTATAAATAGTGCGATTGCAAATCAATATGACGACGCTGTAAAACACCTGAGTGATGCCAGAAAATATGCTATTGGACATGACAGGATGTTCGAAACCGGTATCACTCAATATACCAATTTACTCTTTGAAGGAGTAACAGTAGATGTCCGGAATGCACGTCGCGAAACAGGTACGTATCTCGATTGGTTCAGAGAGACTATTGCAGAGAAAAAAGAATTTGACTCCATCCGGGACACCGACCGGTTCCAAGCACTCCTCGCCGAAGCGGAAGCATTTGAAAAAGGCGAATAGGCTGCCGCTGTTTTCCAACCTGAGGTTGAGTATTGTTCGCGTACGTCTCGCTTTACAAAAAAACATATTTCTGATATACTGTATACAACGGTACCGGAATCTCACTTTGTAAAGGAGAACGAACATGAACGAAACAATGGGGCAGATCATCCGCAGGCTGCGTAAAGAGAAAAATCTCACGCAGGAAGAACTGGCTATGCAGCTTAATGTGACCAATCAGGCTGTCTCAAAATGGGAGAACGGCGACTGTATGCCGGATATCTCGCAGATCGTGCCACTGGCAAGTGTGTTTGGGGTTACAACAGATGTATTGTTTAATATCGAAGGTACAAATGCAACAGATGAAGCATACAGAATTGTCAATGAAGCGTATGCCATGACACAATATGGAAAATTGGACACCTATCTGGCGCAGTATGATCATCTGCTGGAAGGGGTAAAAAAGTATCCGAATAATCTGATTCTTCTGAGCAACTGTGTTAGGGTTGGGCTGATACTGTCTCTTCCCGAAAATGGTGATATGTTCGCTTCGGAAAGAGCCTGTGAAATTTCCGCTGAAACGGAACGTCAAGCAAAGCTGATCATTGCATATTCGAAAAACGCTTCGGACATTCTACGTGCCCATCAGGTTCTGTTGTTCCTATATGCTTCGCAAGGCGAATATGATAAAGCCAGCGCCGAAACCGCCAATTTTCCCGAACGTACTGATTTCACTTATCATTCCAACATGGCGAGAATCGATGAACAAAAAGAGGAATGGGATAATGTAATCACGCATATTGGAATTGACAATGCATATCTTTTGCAGGCTTTTGAAGACAATATAGCACGCCTTGGAAAAGCGTATTATGCTACAGGAAAATACACTGAAGCGATCACCATTTACGAAAACTGGTTTGAGATCATGAAGACGATGTTTGGCGACAGGTTTCCGTCCTTCCACGACTTTGATTCCGGAGATCTTTACCTGCTATTGGCACAAGTGTATCTTGCTGTGGGAGATCAGGAAAAGGCTCTTGAGAATGTGGAAAAATCTGTCATGTTCTATCTTGATATGATCAGTCCGACAAATAAGATGAGAATTGAGGCATTACGTAAAAATCCTCCTCTTATCGATCGGGGAATCACGGATATAACGATTTCAAAAGCACATATGAAATCCCATCTTACAGAAAAGTTAGCATCTCCGGAATTGACATTACTGCATGATTCAGAAAAATTCAAAGAACTTTGCAGTAAAGTAGCTGCATTATAACCTAAAAAATCCGCTCGCACTAACCCGGGCGGATTTTCACATGAGTTATGGTGTCCCCCCGATATCGGACAGAATATCATGACGGGGCATGTTATGCATCAGTAGCATTGCGGGGAGTCGTGTGTGACGAACATAATTTATGGGATAAAACTGCTTTGCAGGATATGCTTGAAAGATTGACATCACAATCCAGATATGACGGATTAAGAGAAAACCCTCGTTTCATCAATCTTGTAAATTGTCTGAAAAATTGCTCAAAATAAAATGATATCTTTTTTGGTCTGACTTGCCACTGAATAAGTCCCCACTTAGGCCCCCGATTTAATCAGCGTCAAAAGCGGGGATTCTCTTTTTTCTGCGTGCGCAAGGAGCTCCGTATCAAACTGAAACGGAGCTCTTTTTGTTTTGTTATTGGGGGATGCCGTTTCATACAGTATCACTGTTCTGCAAATTATGATCAGGTGATTGCGTATCATTTTTTCCGATGCAGTTGGTTATCGCCGGTTGTCCTTGCTTGCAAGATCGCCGTAAACCGGAGTTGCCAGACCAAAGCCGCCGGAAACGGTGAGAATTTGTCCGGTGGTATAGGCAGAAGCATCGCTCGCAAAATAACATACTGCTTCCGCAATTTCCTCCGTCTGTCCCATTCTGCCCAAAGGAATATGCCGCAGGAACAGATTGCGGAAATCATCAGACAAATGCTTTTCAACGGCTTCAGTTGCGGTCATACCGGGAAGGACAGCGTTGCATCGGATCTGGTGTTTTGCTTCATGAACAGCAATCAGCTTGGTCAGATAGTTAATGGCTGCTTTGCCGGTACCGTAAGCAACCTGGGAAATGTCCGGTACAAGTCCCCCGACAGAGGAAATATTGATGATACTGCCGCCGTGCTCTGTCATATGTCTGACTGCCGCCTGACTTGCCATAAAGACACTTCTCAGGTTTAGATTTACCGTATCAAGGAATACTTGAGGGTCTGTACCCGCAAAATCCAAATCCTTACCGGGATTTGACGTGCCGAAATTGTTGACCAGAACATCGATACGGCCGGCATTGCGGACCACGTCCTCAACCATAGAGGTAAAGGTTTCCGGTTTGGTGGCATCATTGTACACACATTTCACAAAATCCATGGTGTTGGCGATTTCCTGTGCCCGTTCCATATCACGGGCTGCCATATAGACCCGTGCTCCTTCCGCAGCACATTTTTTCACGATTGCAAGTCCGATTCCTCGTGTAGAGGCGGTTACCAAAATGACTTTATCTTTTAATCTCATGATATCTCTCCTTTATTATGACTTGGCAGCAATGCAACGGCGGCAATACCGAATGCCACGCAAATGATTTCCGCTGTTGCCAGGAAATGAATGGATGCAGCTGCAGCTGTGGATCCTGCCGCACCTGCTGCAATTGCGGCTGTGATCTGATTGGTGAATAACGGTACAAATACCGCCACGCCAAAGGGTGCAGCCAGATCCCGAAACAGACCGTAGGTTCCTGTACCTGCGCCTGCTTCTTTGGGTGTCAATCCGGAAAGGACGACCTTCATAAAAATTGTGCCGTTTCCGCCAAGACCGAAGCCAAGGAGACCAAGAGATGCCATGATCAAAAAGACAGAGGTGACCTCTGTAAATAAGAGCATAGCTGCACATCCGATGCCGGTCAGCAGAAAGGAAACCAAAAGGATACGCTTCGGCCTGAATTTATCCGCCAAAGGACCAAGCAATATCGCACCCAAGGACATTCCCACGTACATCACAGAGATCGAATAGCCGGAAATGGCAGTATGATTCGGCTGGGTGTAATTCACGAAAACAATGATGTTGGTCATGTTGGCCTGCATCAGTCCCTGCGTAAGAAACAATGCAAGGACACTCAAAATAAAAGCTCTTCGCTTGATGAATCTGCCCGATAAGATCGGATGGACGCTTTTTCGTTCTGCAAAAACAAGCAAAACAAGGCTGACGATTGCAAGAACCAGCACAATGCGAAACGGTGCAGAGGTCCAGCCAAGGTTCTGCCCAAAGGAAGGGATACAAAGCAAAAGACTGAAGAAGACCAGGATCAAAACCGCACCGTATAAATCAAAGCTTTGCCGTGCTTTTCTTGTTATGTCCTGACTTTTGGAGGTCAGCACACAAGCACCAAAAATACCGATACAAATGGCTACACAGACCCACAGCATCGTGCGCCATCCGTAGCCGGATACCAAAAGACCTCCGACGGTCGGACCGATAATGACAGCTGCACTGGAAAGGAGCATATATAATGAAAATCCTTTCGCAATTTTGTCTTTGGGAAACTCTGTTGCGATATAGGCAAGGATCACAGGTCCCATGGCAGCCGTACCGATACCCACGATAAAACGCGCAGCCATCATAAACCACAGGGATCCTGCCACAGCAGACAGGACGTTTCCCAAGGTAAAAACCGCAATACCCCCAAGCAGCGTTCGACGGCGTCCAATCACGTCGCCAACCTTGCCGAGAATCGGTGCACAGGCGGCAGTGGATATTGCCTGCGCCAAAGCCGTCCAGGTGGTATTGTTGTAGGCAATCCCGAGATCCTGTACAAAAGCAGGTCCCAAGACCGTGGAAAATCCACCGATAAGACCGATCAGGAGCGCGGCGAGTGCATACGGAAGAAATCCCTTTTTATAAGAAATACTGTGTTTTTCCATTTCTCCTCCTTTGGCGGATCGTATTCCGGATCATGATGTATTATTGCTTTTGATTCGGGTACACTATTCACAGGAGGGACCAAATATGAAACAGAAATTTTTTATTTGTCAGCATTGCGGCAGCATTGCAGCTCTGATCCGGGATCGTGGTGTTCCGATCCATTGCTGCGGCGAACCCATGCAGGTATTGATTCCCGGAACAACAGAAGCATCCGGTGAAAAACACATCCCTGTGTATGAGGTGAGGGGGAATACCGTCCATGTAACGGTTGGCTCGGCAGAGCACCCTATGACCTCGGAGCATTATATCGAGTGGGTTTGTATGGAAACGGAGCATGGCATCCAGTATGCCCATCTTGACCCAAACGATACGCCCAAAGCCAAGTTTTCTATCTGTGATGGAGATGAGGTTCGGGCAGTTTACGCATTTTGTAATCAACACAATTTATGGAGGACGTAACTATGTCAATGATCAATCGGGAAATCTCCGATTTCCGCACCTATGCCTATCACGAAAACGAGTTCAAGTTTGTGAGCAAAAAGGACATCCTCGGAAAATGGAGTGTCTTTTTCTTCTATCCCGCAGACTTTACCTTTGTATGCCCTACAGAGCTTGAGGATCTGGCGGACAAGTATGCGCAGTTTCAGTCGATCGGCTGCGAGGTGTATTCCGTATCTACCGACACCCATTTCGTTCACAAGGCCTGGCACGACGCATCGGAACGAATCAAGAAGATCGATTTCCCTATGTTGGCAGACCCCACCCACAGCATTTCCGAGGACTTTGAGGTGTTGATCGAGAAGGAAGGTCTCGCCGAGCGCGGTACGTTTATTGTCAACCCGGATGGCAAAATCGTCGGTTATGAGGTGACTGCAGGCAATGTAGGAAGAAACGCAGAGGAATTGCTGCGGAAGGTGCAGGCCTGTCAGTTTGTTCACGCCCACGGCGATCAGGTCTGTCCCGCAAACTGGAAGCCCGGTGCAGAGACATTGAAGCCCAGCCTTGATCTTGTGGGACAGCTTTGATGGACAATCTGTATGATGTAGTGATTATCGGCGGAGGTCCTGCGGGACTTACCGCCGCCCTCTACCTTGCACGGGCCAAATATCGCGTATTGGTCTTGGAAAAGGAACAGTTTGGCGGTCAGATCGCCATTACGCATGAGGTGGTGAACTATCCGGGGCTTGCCAAAACAGGCGGAAAAGAGCTGACGGATACCATACAGCAGCAGGCAGAGAGCTTCGGTGCGGAATTTATGCTCGCTGAGGCCACCGGCTTTGATGTTTCCGAGGATATCAAAGCCGTGCATACCAACCGTGGAGACTTCCGCTGCTTCGGAATTCTGCTTGCCACCGGCGCACATCCGAGAACGGTCGGTTTTCAAGGTGAGGAAGAATATAAGGGCAGAGGTGTTGCTTACTGCGCCACCTGCGATGGAGAATTCTTTACGGGAAAAGAGATCTTTGTTGTCGGAGGCGGGTATGCTGCGGCAGAGGAAAGTGTATTTTTGACCAAATTCGCCCGACATGTCACGATCCTGATTCGAAACGATGATTTTTCCTGTGCTGCATCTGTAGCAGATCAAGCAAAGATGCATGAAAAGATCACAGTACTGACGAACACTGTGATGGAGGAGGTATCCGGCGCAAACGGTCTGACCTATGCACGGTATAAAAACACCGTCACCGGAGAAGTGACGGAATATAGAAGCGAAGACTCCTTCGGTGTCTTTGTATTTGTCGGATATGCGCCCGCGACGGAGATCGTCCGCGGTACGGTGGAATTGAATGAGCAGGGGTATATCATCACCGATGGCTCGCAGAAAACAAGTGCTGAGGGGATTTATGCAGCAGGAGATGTTTGCATCAAGCCCTTGCGTCAGGTCGTAACAGCCACCGGTGACGGTGCCCTGGCAGCAACAGAGCTGGAAAAATATGTGGCAGCCATGCAAAGAAAAACAGGACTGCGTGCCGATGTCCCTGTCCCGAAGCAGAGCAAGCCGAAAGCCGCAGCGGACACACAGGGATCCTCGACATCGGAGGAGCTTTTCACAGCAGAAATGCGCCGTCAGTTAGACACCGTATTCAGCCGAATGGAAAAAACGCTTCTGTTAAGGCTTTATCTGGACAACCGTCCCATTTCCGCAGAATTAGAAGGTTTCATAACCTCGCTTACGGCGCTTTCCGACAAGCTGCATCCGGAGGTATATGACAGACAGGCAGACGAGAGCTTCGCTCCGTGCGTAGAGGTCTGCTTTGCAGATGGTACGCCGACAGGACTTGCCTTTCACGGTGTACCCGGCGGACACGAGTTCACATCTTTTGTGTTAGGACTGTACAATGCCGCAGGTCCGGGACAAGATATGGATCCGGACATTCGCGAGATGATTGCGGGCATCACACAAAAAACGGATATCAAGATCCTGGTCACGCTGTCCTGCACCATGTGTCCTGATCTGGTGGCAGCGACACAGAAAATTGCCGCATCCAACCCGAATGTTTGCGCACATGTATATGACATTCACCATTTTGAGGATTTGAAGAATCGGCACAAGGTCATGAGTGTACCGTGCCTTGTTGTGAATGACGAGACGGTATCCTTCGGCAAGAAGAATATCCGACAGGTGCTGGAGCTGATTCGCGGTTAATCGCAAGAAGAACACGGCTTATCAAGGTTGAAGAACGGGATACACCCGACCTTGACAAGCCGTGTTCCTTTCACTTCTCGCCCGACTCGGACGATACTGCGGGGATATACCTATTTCATCAATTCATCGGTCAGCATGATGATTTCAGGGGCGATCTTTTTCCGTTCTTTCCTCAAGATACGGTTATAGATCGGATACGCACAGCATACAAGAGCTATGCCAATGACACCGATGATAATACCGGCAAGCATCACCTCGAGTCCCTGCATCCCCATCATCTCGCCGATATCCGTCATAATCAGACTCATACCGCATCCAAGCAGCAAAGCGCCGACGATTCCCATAACAAGTGCTGCTTCGGCAGCCTTTTTCGTCACACTCGCATCCAAACGGCGTAGCCGTGTCATTTTGTCCTCTTCTTCAGGCACCGCATATCTTTCACGGATCGTTTTTATTTCTTCCTGCTGTTTTGCTGAATAGGTATAGTGAAATGTTTCATTCTCTCTCTTTTCCATCGGATGAATCCTCATCTTTCTGTAACAGTTTTATTCTCTTTGTCCCCTGCACGATCATATATCCTGCCATCAATATGATGAAAACAGAAATCACACCGCCGCTTACACCAAGCAGGATTCTTTGGGCAAACAGATCCATTGTCCCGTCACCGAATGTTGTCAGCATCGTGGATTCGAGCGTAAGCATGGAGACACACGCCGCAGCAAGACTGATTCCCTTGGAAGCGGAATACACGGGACTGTTATATCTGCGATACTTCACTGCCCCGATAATCGCCATCGTCAAGGAACCGAATGTGTATGCCGCCATTGCAATTGTCGTAATCTCATGATGGTGAAAGGTACGGTTCCAATATACCATAAAAAAGACCATCAGCGCAAATGCAAGATTCATCACAAGGAAGATGCTGCCGCACCTGCGGTAACGGATCAGCTCCTCCTTCATCCTTTCTCCGGGAACAAAACGGCGGGTATGCCGTACGAGGAAGAAGCGCATCACCGCAAGAGAGATATAATATGCCGCCAAAGAGAAAAACCAAAAGGAATGATGCCAAAAGCCAAGTCCCAGCTGAAAAACCGCATATGCAGTATTCCAAGCCAAGGTGCCGTAAAGAGAGAGTGTGACTCTCAGACGCGGATCATCCCGCCATCTTCTTGCATATCTATTCTCATCCTTAAAAGTCTTGAAGAAACGGATCAGATACGGTATCTTAAAGCACCATACCGTCAGCGTATAGGCGGCAAGAACATAAGAAATGATCGCCGTCACAGATTCGGTTCCCAAAAATACCATCGAATATACGAGGAATACGGCAGAAACCGGAAGCAAAACAAGCATCACAGCCATGTGCGGAAACAGCAGCGTCTTTCCGAGTTTTTTTATGTCCATGCTAAGCCCTCCGTATTTTTACGGTAAAGACAGAACCTTTTCCTACGATGCTTTCCACACCGATTTCACCCTGCATAATGTCGATGACTCTCTTTACAAGCGCAAGTCCAAGACCGTTGCCCTGTACAGCATGGGAGGTATCCCCCTGATAGAACTTTTCAAAAATGTGTGCGCCGACCTCAGCGGACATCCCGCATCCGGTATCCGCGACCTTGATGATTGCGTATTGCTCGTCCGCCGTAAGCGATACAAAAACACGTCCGCCGGACTCAGTAAATTTGAATGCGTTGGACAGCAAATTGTTCCAGACAAGGTCAAGAAGCTCGGCATCCGCATAAACAATGACATTCTCGGCAATGTCGGTGTCAATTTCGATCTCTGCCTTTTCCCATACATTCTCATACCGCAAAAGACATTCACATAACTGTTCGCCAAGATCATATTCCGTCACCTGCGGATAGATCTGCTGATTTTCAAGACGGTTGAGCTTCAGGATATTCGTCATCATATCCGCCATACGGCGGGAAACCTCTGTCACACCCCCGGCATATTCAAGCCGCTTTTCTTCACTCAGACCGGGAGTACCGAGCAGCATACCGTAATTTTGCATGACAGCAAGCGGTGTCTTCATTTCATGTGACACATTTGCGATAAAGTCCGTACGGAGCGTTTCTACGCTGCCAAGCTCCTCTGCCATTTTGTTGAAGCAATCGATGATCCTGTTAAAGGTTTCATCTGTAACGAATCTGCTCTGCAGCTTTACCCGCACCGAAAAGTCTCCCAAAACGATCTTTTCAGCAGCCTCGGTGATCTGCCTGACAGGGCGTTCCACGGTCAGCTTGCGGCGTACGGTATCGATAACAGTAAAAACGAGGCTGATCACCACAACATTCCCAAAGGTCAATTTGGCAGCGATGCCAATGTTTTTCTCTGTCAGCGTGACCTCAAGTGTATCGGTCAGTATGGAAACGAAAAGCATCGTGCAGCAGGTGACAACAAAAGCAACAAGAATGAAGAATACCAGATAATGATTGATTGGACGGAGAATCCTTCGGACACGATCGTTTGGGTTCATTTGATCACCGCCTTATATCCAAGACCATGTACTGTCTTGATTTCAAAGTCCGCACAGTCCGCGAGCTTTCCCCGAAGCTTTGTCATGTACACATCAACGGCTCTCGGAGCACTCTCCGTTGCGGCATCCCAGAATTCATCCATCAGCTGCGTTCTTGTAAATGTCTTTTTCGGGTAGGACAGCAGCTTATAAAGAATACTGAACTCACGGTTTGTAAGCGGTATTTCCTCACCACCGAGGTATGCGGTGTGTTCATCCGCATCCATAACAAAGCTGCCGATCTCAATTTTTCTGCTGGAGGCGATCTTGGCACGTCTGAGAAGCGCACCGATCCGCAAAAACAATTCGTCAAGGTCGATTGGCTTGACCATATAATCATCCACGCCAATGCGGAATCCTCTCTGCTTGGAGGCAATATCATCACGGGCTGTCATAAATAAGATCGGAATCTCCTCATTCAGATCGCGGACGTTCCTTGCAAATTCAAAGCCATCGATACCGGGCATCATAATGTCTGAAACAATGAGGTCAAACATGTTCTCGTACAACGCATCATACGCCTCTGTCGCATTCAGGCACCCGACCGCTTCATAGCCGCTGTAATTCAAAAAAGAACAAACCGTTTTGTTCAGTTCCCTGTCATCCTCTACAACCAATATCTTAAACATCGTTCCTACCTCCGTATATTACAGCTTTACGGGATTCATTGTATCACGGAAATGTTAAAGTTTTGTTTCTGTTTTGGTACATCACCGAGAATTTATATCTCATTTCAGCAAAAACAAGGCAGTACCGTATACGATACTGCCCCAATGCATATTCTTTTTTCTCTTTTTCTGTTATTGATTCATGATCTTGTCGCTGAGCTCCAGGATCTCCGCACCATATTTCTTCTTACGACGCTCGAGGATCCGCTTATACATCGGATAATTGATAAGCACCATCATCATGCCGATCACCCCGATGACAATGCCCGGAAGCATCGGTGCATCCATCCCGACAATCGCACCGATGTCTGTCATGACAAGGCTCATACCCGCGCCCATGATCATAGCGGAAATACTGCCGAACACATATGCAAAAACATTTGCAGGATGCTTTACCTTAGCATCAAGCGTACGGAGCGCGTCAAGATCGGAGGGGGATTGCTTTTCCATATACTGTGCACGGATCTTCTGTGCCAAAAACTGTTGATCATTCTTATTCATCATAATACCTCATAAATCATTTACTTTTCTTTGCTGTCAGATGTATTCTCGCCGGAAAGTCTTTTTTTGGCATCCTCGACAGATTCTCCTGTTTTCGTGAAGAACACCTCGATACACTTATCGGTAACCTTTTCAAAACCCTCCACCACGCCGTTCTCGATCTTCTTGTAACCCTCAACGACGCCCGCTTCGACCTTTTTGTAGCCCTCTGCAGCCTTTTCCGCAATTTTTTCGCCTGTTTCTGTAATCTTAGACATTCTCAAAACCTCCTTATCTGTTTCTGTGACTGTATTATATCAATCGTTTGTTTTTGATTGTTTGTCAAAATGTTTTTGTTTTATTAATTTGATATTTGGTTTTCACTTTCTGTGTTTGCGTTTATATTTTTCGTATATGCCCTTTAATACACCGAGCGTTTTTTGATCATTCGGAAACAACATTTTCAAAAACCACATTGCAAGCAGAAGTGTTACCAGCTTTTCCGGTGATATCGGAAGCCAAAGAAACGTTAAATAGGCTCCCGCAGCTGCTGTCATCCAATGGATACCATAGAAGGTACCGATACCAAGAAGAATGTACGACCAGCCGTTTGTGATCAGCCACGCGATTCCAAAGCAAAGAAGAAAGCGTGGGTTCAGCAAAAATTGCAGAACGACTTGAGCGATCGTTTTGATCTTTTGCAGATTCATCCTTTGTCTGTCCATGATATTTTCCATCCTATCATCATGCTTCGTTTATCATCAAATTGCTTGTGACAGCTATAAAACCGTTCTGTTTTTTCATAACCGTCTCCAAAACATCTCTTTCGATTTTACAATTCGATTGTACCATAGGCTTGTTTATAAAGCATTGGTAAAATGTTAGCGTTTTATTAAAATGGATTCATACTTTCCGACATGCTATGCCAAACAAAAAAACAGTCACCGTATGGTGGCATAAGGTGTTGGGGCTTTCTTATGAAAGAATCCGATTGATGAATATGAGAAAAGCCATACTATAAAACTCATTCGAGTTCTGTATTATGGATTTTTCGTTTTATAAACACAAATCGTCAATTCAAATTCAGTAATTTCCAAATAATATCGATTTAACTCCTCATAATTCACAATACCCCATTGAAAAAAACAAGAAAATATGATATGATACATTGTGTAAAAGGTATCATTGCTAAACAATCCTTATGGAGAAAAATATGACAGACATAGATAGAAAAAGAGCCGCAAAAGCCTTTGCGGAATATTGGAAAGACCGCGGGGACGAAAAGAGCGACAGCCAATCGTTTTGGCTATCTTTTGCGCGCGACGTTTTAGGTGTTGCAGAACCCGAAAAATTTATATTATTCGAGGAACGCGTAAAGCTGGACCACACAAGCTTTATTGACGGTCATATTCCTTCTACTCACGTTTTGATTGAGCAGAAAAAGAAGGGGCTCGATCTGCGCAGTCCTATTCGTCAGTCCGATGGAACATTGCTCAACCCTTTTCAGCAGGCACAGAGATATTCAGCGGCACTGCCATACTCACAGCGTCCCCGTTGGATCATCACCTGCAATTTTGAGGAGTTCCTCATTTACGATATGGAGAAGCCGACAGGCGAGCCGGAAAGCATTTTGCTAAAGGATCTCGGCAATGAGTATTATCGTCTGCAATTCCTTGTTGAGGAAAAGAGCGAGCTTCTGCATCGCGAAGAACAGATCTCCATCAAAGCCGGCGAGCTTGTCGGCAAGCTGTACGATGCTATTCAGAGGCAGTACATTCATCCCAACAGCGAAGAAACGCTGCGCAGCTTGAATATGCTTTGTGTCCGCCTTGTATTCTGTCTTTATGCAGAGGATGCGGGGATTTTCGGCGGTCATTTGAAATTCCACAACTACATAAAGAGTTTTCAAGTCAAGGATGTGCGCCGTGCACTCATTGACCTTTTCCGTGTGCTCGATACCAAAACCGAAGAGCGTGATCCTTATATAGATGACGCTTTGGCAGCATTTCCTTACGTCAATGGTGGCTTGTTTGCTGACGAAAATATTGAAATTCCCAACATGACGCAGGATATTGTTGATCTGCTCCTGCACAATGCAAGCGAGGATTTCGACTGGTCGCAGATCAGCCCCACTATCTTCGGTGCCGTATTTGAGTCTACCTTGAATCCCGAAACACGTCGCAGTGGTGGTATGCACTATACCTCTATTGAGAACATCCATAAGGTTATTGATCCGCTGTTCTTGGATGAACTCCGTGAGGAGCTTGCAGAGATCAAGGCACTGAAAGTACCCAAGATTCGCAACGATAAAGCAGAAGCATTTCGTGAAAAGCTGTCTAAGCTTACGTTCTTCGATCCCGCTTGTGGTTCGGGTAACTTCTTGACCGAAACTTATATTTCCTTGCGCCGTTTAGAGAATGAGGTGCTTGAGCTCGTAACAGGCGGACAGATGCTCCTTGACTTCGGTGACGTTATCAAAGTATCCATTGGTCAGTTCTACGGAATTGAGATCAACGACTTTGCAGTAACCGTTGCAAAGACGGCTCTTTGGATTGCGGAATCGCAGATGATGAAGGAAACCGAGGAGATTATGAATACCAACCTCGATTTTCTCCCGCTGAAATCCTACGCCAATATTGTAGAGGGTAATGCCCTCCGTACCGATTGGGAAACCGTCGTGCCGAAAGACAAGCTTGATTACATTATGGGCAATCCGCCTTTCGTTGGTGCGCGCCTGATGGGTAAAGAGCAAAAAGATGATCTGTTTGATGTGTTTGGGGCGAAATGGAAGAATGCAGGTAATCTTGACTATGTTTCCTGTTGGTACAAAAAAGCAGCCGATTTGATGAAAGGTACTCATATCCGTACTGCCTTGGTTTCGACGAATTCTGTTTCACAAGGCGAAAGTGTTGCAATCCTTTGGAAACCTCTCTTTGAAGAGGGTGTTCATATTGATTTCGCACACCGCACTTTCCGTTGGGATAGTGAAGCAAGTATCAAGGCGCACGTACATTGTGTTATTATTGGTTTTAGCATTGCACCTTTTTATAAAGCAAAAGTTATTTATTCGGCGGAAAGACCTCTGATAGTAGATAACATCAATGCTTATTTGGTAGATGCGGATAATATTTTTGTTGAGAGTCGCACAAATCCTCTTTGCGATATTCCGAAAATCGGCATAGGAAACAAGCCTATAGATGGCGGATTCTACCTCTTTACTGAAGAAGAAAAGGACGAATTTATAAAAAAAGAACCTCAAGCTGAAAAGTGGTTTAGACCTTGGATTGGTTCTCACGAATTTATCAATAGATACTTTAGATACTGCTTGTGGCTTGGAGAATGTCCTCCCAACGAATTGCGGAAGATGCCCGAATGTCTTAAAAGAGTGCAATCTGTAAGAGATTACCGCCTTTCAAGTCCCAGCGCAGGCACAGTAAAACTTGCTGACACACCAACCCGATTCCACGTTGAAAATATGCCCAAAGGAAACTATATTGTTGTTCCCGAAGTTTCTTCGGAAAGAAGAAAATATATTCCTATGGGATTCTTGGATCCGTATGTGTTAAGCAGCAACTTGGTAAAAGTAATTCCTGATGCTGAAATTTATCATTTCGGAGTTTTGACTTCTAATGTTCATATGGCTTGGGTACGTGCGGTATGTGGTCGCTTAAAGAGTGATTACCGTTATTCCAAGGATATTGTTTACAATAACTTTCCGTGGTGCAATCCTACCGCTGAGCAAAAAAAGAAGATTGAGGAAACAGCACAGGCTATTCTTGACGCTCGCGCACTCTATCCCGATTGCTCTTTGGCTGATCTTTACGATGAAGTTGCTATGCCTCCGGAGCTCCGTAAGGCTCACCAGGCTAACGACCGCGCAGTAATGCAGGTGTACGGTTTTGATGTAAAGACTATGACGGAAAGCACTTGTGTTGCGGAGCTGATGAAGATGTATCAAGAAATGACTAATAGATAAGTAAGGAGATGAGATTTTGTATATACATTCGGTAAAATTAGTTAATTACAAGTCTATCGGGGATTATGATGAAGCAGAAGTGATTATTGAACCGACCGTAACCGCAATTATTGGTAAAAACGAAAGTGGAAAGAGCAATGTGTTAGACGGATTGTCTCAAATTGACTTCATGGGAAATAAAGCAACTGCATATGCTCCCGAAAGGCTTAATCGTACTGCCGCCGAGGGAAGCCAAATAAAATATATTATTACAATAAAGCCTTCTCCAGAAGATATTGTCTTGAGCGATACGACTATCATATTATCAAAAAACAATTATGAGTTGACTGGTGGCTTTTTGGATCATTATCATAATTGGGTTAAAGGCTATGTTGACACTTTAAACGAGATTATTGAGTCATTTGGTGGAAATCCATTTAAACTTCGTGATCAGGAGTTAACAAATTATAAGGCCCATGTAACCGCGTTAAAAGATAGCGATAGTTTGAATGTCCCACGTTTTCTAAATGCACTGACATATTTCCACAATAAACAAAATTCTGTCTCTGCAGAAATAAAGGCTTCATTTGTCGAAGCATTGGAAAATGTTGAAGCAAAGATGCATGATTATCTTTTAAACTTACCTCATTTCTTCTATCGTAATGCGGACAAGCATTTACAGACAACTTATAAACTTGAAGATGCTGAAAAAGAATTAAAGGGAGCATCTGTAAACCCAAACAGCTTGCTTTTAAGCTTTGTTTCTCTTATCAGTGTATCTAATGACGAATTCCTTAGTGCCGTAAGATCTGGAGCCACACCGCAACAGGTATCCAATCGAAAGAAGATATCCCGCTTAGTTGAAGAGAAAATCAATAAACCTTTTCACGATTTTTATCAGACCGAAAAGATATCTCTTGACCTTGATTTTAATACCAATCTTGTATCGTTTACTGTTCAATCCGAAGATGGAGCAGCACTAATGTTGGGCGAACGTAGCAATGGTCTAAGGTGGTACTTAGAAACATTCATTGATGCCAAAGCTCATAACGTTCCAGGAAGGAATGTTATTTATCTTTTTGATGAACCAGGAGCTTCTTTGCACGTAAATGCTCAGAAAGAATTGATAACATTGTTCCATCATCTTTCTGATCAAGGCAATCAGGTCGTTTATACAACCCATTCGCCATATATGCTTAAAACGGAAGATGGAGGAATTTCACGAATTAGAGCAGTTGTGAAAGATTCAAACGGATATACACGAATTTATAAAACTGCCTATGATGCGCGTATTGCGCAGGATAGCCAAAAAGATACACTTGCACCGCTAATTAACGCTTTGGGTATGAATCTTAATGACACATTTGGCCCTGCAAACAATAAAACCAATATTGTGATTGAAGGAATGAGTGATTACATTTATATTTCACTAATGATCAAAGTATTGAATGTGAAAATGGATAACTATTCTATTATACCTTCTGTTGGTGCCTCTAATTGTGTCAATATTTGTTCCATACTTCATGGCTGGGGATGCAAATATATCGCAGTGTTTGATTATGACAAAGCAGGCGTGGAAACTGGTGGAGAACATATGCACAAAAATTTGTTTTACCAATTAGGAGAACAATATTTATACCTTGCGAATGTTGCACAAGATGATATCGATGCCAAGACATACAATTCTCCGGACAAAAAATGTGTAATAGAAGACCTTGTTACCAAAGAAGAAATTGACAGATTCTGTTCAGCGACAAATACTTCTCCAGAATTAAGCAAGCCATTAATTGCAAAAATTATAGCTGAAGCGGTAACTCAAGGTTCTTATGAGTTGGGCGATGAATGCAAAAACAACTTTGCTTTATTATTTGACCGTATGTTTAATGCATAATCAAAGCAGGAGGTGAAAATTTTGGAACGGAATACATTTGAAATGTATTGGAGCTATTATTTATCGATTGAGAAAATGATGAAAATTACCTCTCAATATGTTTGTCCGTCAGAACTTAATAAGAACGCTTACTCTGATGAGTTTATGAAGATTATCTTATTGTCTTGTTCTGAGATAGATTCAATTCTCAAGGTTATTTGTAGAGAGAATAACGTATTGTTGGAAGATCGAAAATATAATATGTCCATATACGCAAAAACTCTATCGAGTCAAAAAGACATCAAAGATATGGCATATTCACCGCAATGTGCTACTTCAAGTGCTAACAAGGGAATAATCTGTTTCCCGTTCAAAGATTTGGATGACAAAAAGCTGCACGCTGGCTTAACTTGGTGGAGAGATTACCAAAAATTAAAGCATAATCGATTAAACAACGCTGAACTTGGTAATTTGGAAAATGCAGTGTACGCTATTACGGCACATTATATCCTCTTGCGTATTCTTATGGATATGTTACCGGAAAACTCGGGACGAGAATATGTGAAAGAAAAATATTGGTCAGATTATTTGGTGATTTGCATTTAATTGAAACAAGGAGTATGATATGCCACTTGAAATTGTAAGAAATGATATAACAAAAATGAAGGTGGATGCCATCGGTAATGCTGCCAACGAGTCGTTACTCGACGGTGGAGGCGTTGGCGGGAAAATGATAAAGAGAATGTGTTTCTTGGTCTGACATAGTAAACATCTAGGGTATAAGATCTATCCCGCCTAAATCCCCACAATGAAGACTCTTGACTGATAATCGGTTTTATAAGAATCAACTTAAATTTCCATAACAAAAGAGATTGCGCTGCAATCTCTTTTACTTTTTATACTGTAATGGTCTGTGTACTATGCCATAGTCAGCATTTGAATAACAAAACGGCAGGAGCAAGCCCCTGCCCTACACATGATAATTGCAGGGCGGTAGGTTATCTCCAGCCGTTTTTTGTTTAAGTTAAGTTATTTCATTTTTTAAAAAATGTAATTTCTCTAATCATCTTCCAAAAGCTTAGAAGGTGATACCTTTAGCACCTGAGCCATTTTGAAGAGAGTTTCAAGAGATACTCCTCGAACTGTACCTGTACCTTCAACCTGCCCCACAAAGCTAACACTCTTATCAATAAGTTCTGCAAAATACTCTTGTGTATAGCCTGCTTTTCTTCTGTAATATGCAATCTTTAAACCAAGAGTTATATACTTTTCAGGAAATTCTGTTTTCATATCATACCCCTTTTCCTTTGTATATATATTTTACTGGAATTCAGAGCAAAATATTATAGATTAGTATTGCAGATATATTTACTTTAAGTGAATGATAGTGTATAATGATTAAATAATCATTTACTTAAGGAGTAAACTATGAAAACAAACACATGTTGTTTCTTCGGACACAGAACGATAAAAGAGACAGAAGAATTAAAAAACAAATTAAGAGATGCTGTCGAAAAATTGATTGTTGAAGAAAATGTTGATACTTTTTTATTTGGGAGCAAAAGCAGATTTGACAGTTTATGCCTTGAAATTGTCACGAAGCTAAAAGAAAAATACCCACACATAAAACGAATCTATGTGCGGGCGGAATTTCCTACTATTGATGACAGTTACAAAGCATATCTGCTCAAGTCATATGAAGACACTTATTATCCAAGCAAAATCATCGGTTCCGGTAAAGCGGTATATATAGAACGTAATTACGAAATGATAGATAAAAGTCTTTTTTGTATTGCTTATTATGACGAAGACTATATTCCCAAAAAGAGAAAAAGCGGTACAAAAATAGCACTGGATTACGCAATAAAAAAGAAGCGAAACACTATTGTTTTTCCATAAATACCTTCAGAGCATTAATACAGCTTTGTAAATTCAAAGCTGTCATCTATTCCCAGCTTTTCAAGGGCTTTTTCCTTACGCTTTGCGATATCTTCATCAAGGCGGTCGAAATAGTTATTACCCTCTGTGTCAATATCAACGATAAAGGGTCCCAGGTCATGAAGCTTAAAGAACCATGCTGCCTCTATTCGTCCAAGTTCATCGTAAAGGTAGACGTCCTCTATCTCAATTGAATCAATCCATAAATTAGGGCTTACGCTTCTGGGAGAAACGTGTACGCACTTTTTCTCCTTCATCATTTTTGCGGTCTCGTCCCCCATTGTGGTTTTGCCGACGATCATTTTTAAATTCCATTCGGAAACACTTTTAGCGCCCCACTTTTCAAAGCGAATGCTTGAAGTGGGCATAAAGGAGACAAGACGCCATTTACCATTCTCTTTTACAACAATAGGTCCGTTGTGAATGAGTATATTTCTGTCTGTAGTATCAAAAGGTAAGGTATTACCTTCATCAAAGATATATTTTTGAAGTCGTGAGCGGCAAGTAAAGCATTCACCGCTTATGTACACGGTGTCGCCGAGTCTCAGCTTTTCAACGTCCTCGTTCTTAAGAGGGGCTGTCAAATGATATTCTGCCATATGTACCTCCTATCTGTCGCCAAACCAGTTGGGACTTATCATTTTTGTGGTGTTTCCGTTTGCATCAATTCTTGTTGATGCACGGCGTGCAACCATGCAGTTAGTACTTGTTGCGCAGGCAATTCCCGCAATGTGAGTGTAGGCATACTCTACATTTACCGCAAGGACTGATGTGTCACCACCCGAGCCAAGAATTCCGATTCCCAGGCTGTTTAAAGCTTCATACAAATCCTCTTCGATTTTGGCAAACATCGGGTCGGGATGCTTTGAGCCGACTGTTCGAAGACATGCCGCTTCTTTGGCAAGATTTGCCGCTACGTTTGCTGTTCCTCCGATACCGATACCAAGGACGGAAGGAGGACAAACCGCTCCTGCACGGGCAGATGCAACAAAGCTGTCTATAACAAATTTTTCGATACCCTTAACTCCGTCGGCAAAGGCAACAATTCTGTGTCTTGTACCTCCGAAGCATTCACTTCCGCCTCCCTTTGCGGCGTATGATATTTCGATAAAGTCACCGTCTACAAATTGATATGTAAAGTCGGGAATATTCATGCCTATGTTGTTACCGGGGTCAAAGCCTGTAAGAGGATGCTTCATTGTAGCTCGGAGATAACCAAGCTCCGTAGCCTTTGCAACAGCTCTGCGTGCAGCATTTTCAAGCTCTACAAAGCCGCCTTCAAGCACACAGTTATTTCCCACCTTGAAATAGAATATAGGCCAGCCTGTATCAACACAAAGGGGGTTCTCACGCTTTTTTGACATTTCCATACTGTTAAGCGTTGCAATAAGTCCTTTTTTTGCATCCTCATTCGTTTCTTTTTCTATTGCCTTTTCAAAGGCGGTTTTAACGTCTGGGGATATTTCTGTTGCTCCCCTTTTAACCGTTTCAAAGAGCACTTGCTCGTAAATTTCTGTCTTTATCACTGTATTTTTACCTCAATTTTTCCGTCAGTAATTTCAATTTCCGTTCCAAACTGTTTGTTTCTGTCACATAGATAATTATAGATTATCTCGGTTTCCTCTTCATCTGCGAGAGCGGGAAAGCCTGTATGCATATCAAGTCGCAAGGGATACAAAACAAGGCTTGTGAGCTTTCTGTCCTCAAAGGTCATAAATGGCATAAGAGAGCGGAAGTTGTTGACATCGTTATGAAGACCGCCGTTTCCGAGCTTTGCTCTTTCGGCTATTTGCTGTCTCGCTGTAAGTCCATATGGCATCTTATATTTTTCTCTGAAATCGTCGGGCATACAGAAAACCATATCACTTTGGAAAATGAAATTGCCGAGGCTGTAGAAAATAGGCTTTTCCTTGTAAATCTCAATTGCCTTCAGCTGATGTGTACCCGTTCCTATAACGCATGATGCACCAGCATCAATACATTTTCTGCAAAACTCAATCAAAAAGTCATCTGGCTCGTCATCGGTATCATGCTTTATTTCGTGGGAATGTATGTTGACAACGACATTTTCACATTCAGCAAGAGCTTTTTTTATTGTCATCTCTGTTCTTTCCATATCAACCTTGTTAACTCTTGAAAATTTACCTTCTGTTTCACATTCGCGGAAATTATATTCACCGAAGCCAAAGCACCCTTCGGGCGGCATGGGAGTATATCCCCCCATACGAGAACGGTTTCTTCTGCCATCTATGTGGGTTGCGGCTGATATTTCACGAAGAGCCTTCATATGCTCGCTGTTAATGCGATATTCTATGGAAAATCTGAGAGGGTTAAGTCCGGGTCTGCCTTGTAAGTAGTCGGAAGGATTTCCTGCACGTGCGGCATCGTTGAAGGTTGCGCATATGGATATCAAGGCACACTTTCCGTTATCGGTATCAATTACAATATAGTCGGATGCCTCTGCAAGATCCTTCCCTGCACCGCAGATGGGAAGATTACGTTTCTTTGCCGCATCCAAGGTGTCAAAGAGACCATCATAAGAAAAGTCCATAGTGTGATTATTTGCAAAGGAGCAACCGTTGAAGCCAAAACGCAAAGTGTCGTCAAGTGTGTCCTCTTTTGCAAGAAGCCACGTACCACCGCAGTAGCTTGAAGCATAAATCTGTCTGTCGGACAGAACATTTTCAAGGTTAAAAAGCCTTGCATCAGCCTTTTTTACTATATTTTCTATTGGTGATGTATCATAGCTTGCGGGAAATCTTTCAAGAAGAATAGCATCTCCCACCGAACAAATTGTCTGTTTCATCAGCAATCACCTCTTATTTTTTCTTTCGTCGGATTCTTCGACTTTGTTCATATCAATTCCGTTCATATTATCAAGGACAAATTGAATGCAAGTATCACTACCTATTGCAAAAGCATCTTCATCAATCATGAAGTCATTGTTGTGAGGAAGTGTTGTACAGCCCTTTTCGGGGTTTCTTGTACCGAGGCGGATAAAAGCTCCGGGCTTCTTGGTAAGATACTGTGAAAAGTCCTCACTGCTGAGCTTTTCAGGCATTTTTTGGATACCTTTTGAAGTCTTTTCGGCACTTTTCAGAATAAGACTTGAAATGTAAGGATTGTTATATACAACAAATGCTTTAAGGGACGTGTCAAGTACCGCTTCAACACCTGTTTCGCCCGCTGTGTTTTTTGCTATCTCTTCTATACGGCGGATAAGGAAAGCATCGAGCTCCATGTCAAATGTACGAATCGTACCAAGCATAAAGGCACGGTCTGCTACAACGTTCTGCGTTGTTCCTCCCTCAAGTCTGCCTATGGAGCATACATACTTTGAAAAGGGATTTATTTCACGGGAGAGCATATATTGAATGTTGTTATATGTACGGATAGCTGCTGCAAGGGCATCCGCACCTGTGTGAGGAAGTGTTGCGTGAGCAGTTTTTCCGTGGAAGTCCAATCGGAAATTACGGCTGGATGCCATTGAGCTGCCTGCACAAACACCTATCTTTCCGCTGTCAAGCCAATTTTCAATATGCATTCCGATTATAACGTCAATCTCTTCCATAAGACCGCCTTCAACCAGTTCTGCGGCTCCGCTACGTATCCCCTCCTCGCTGGGCTGAAATACAAGCATTACTCGGCAAGTGAGAGTGTCTTCCATTGATTTGAGAGCCTTTGCAGTACCGAGAAGCATTGCTGTATGAGCATCATGACCGCAGGCATGCATCTGTCCCTTTATTTTTGACTTAAAGGGAAGGTCAGTTTTTTCATCAATGAGAAGTGCATCCATATCGGCACGTATACCTATGGTAAATTTGCCTTTTGGGTTGAGTATTGCCACAACGCTGGATTCACCGTATTTTTCGGTGTACTCAATTCCCAGTGCATCAAGTTCACGCTTTACAATGGCAATTGTCTTTGGAAGGTCAAAGCCTATTTCGGGGTATTCGTGGATTTCACGTCTCAATGAAATTATGTAATCCTTATCTGCATACATTTCAAGCACCTACCTTATACTTCGATATTTGCAAGCGGCATATGCTGTTGACATCCGTATATGTCTCCGTCGGCAAGGGAGCCGCTTATATTTTTTCTTGGAAACGTTATTTTGATTGAGTTTACTACACCGTAAGAAATTATGTCTATTTTGTCTTCATCAATCTCATAAGCCTTTGCCACGTCTTCCTTTTTCAGCCTTGATTCTACATATTCCATATCTTCCTTTGTATTAAAAATCAAATCAAAGGTAATAAAGAGAGGACCTGCATTTTTACTTCTGAGAATTTTTGTATAGTCAATGAGCTTTTTCATTTTCCTACCTCCTCTGTAAAAATCTGTGATGTTTCAAGAAGTGAAGATACCCCGGCAAGATGGAAAAGTGAAAATTCATATACCGGTCCTACGTGAATATCAGAGGGAGAAAAAGGAAATGCAAGATTTCCCGCAGTTGATTTTCTGCCGACATAATCACAGTGTAGCATACGACTTCTCACAAGTGCACATACTGTATCTGCAATCTCCTGAGTTTCACCTACCACGTCGATTATAATACCCATTGAGCTTTCCTTGCCGCCGCTTGTTTTAAAAGAAACGGAAAAAGCGTTTTCGGGAATTGTTTCCTTTGTATTCTCTTTTACAAAGTCGGTCACTGTTTTAATAATTGTATCAATGTTTTCAATAGTTTTAGGGTCGTAAACTGTTGCGGGGCATATGGTTCTGTATCCCGAGCACTTCACGCCTTCAAGCTTTAAGGTCTTTTTCTCTGCTTCACGGAAAGCAGAATTTGAAACTCTTACAGTTCTGTCATCTATCTGCTCAAACACCGAATTTGTAAGGTCGCATACACCGTCGGGCTCATAAATAAGATAGGGGTTTGACTGCTCATAAAGAGTGTGTGCCGCAACTCTGTCAACTGTGCAGCGGCGAATGGGATTTGCGGGGCGAAGCTCGAAGTAATCGTCATACATATAAGCTTGCATAACATCAGCCGCCGCAACCGGTTCTGAGCACATAGCGCCGCACTCCATGATTTTCGCCATATGGAATGCAAGTCCCGGCTTATACCCCTCATGTATACAAGGAGCAGCATAAATTGCTGTATCGCATGCCCTGCCGCATACAATAACATCGACTTTCTTTTTAAGGAGTTCAACAATCGGAGCAATTCCTATTTGGCTCACTATTCTTGAGCTCTTTTCTATATCTTCTCTGTTTGCGGGGAAATCAGAGCTCATGTCAATGAGCTCGCCGTTATCAAGCTTTCCTATTACATATTCTTTTGTTACATCGGACAATACAGTGCCAAGCCTGAAAGAAAGGTTTTGCTCTCTTGCAACCTCAAGAAGTATGTCCTTCAGCCACGCCACATGTTCACTGCTTCCCGCACCGCCTGCAGTTCCAATTATAAATGGTGCTTTGTGCTCAAGTGCTCTGGGGAGTGCAAGGGATAAATCTCTTTTTACCGCACCTCTGTCAGTAAATGATTTGCCGCTTCCGAGATAATAAGGACCGGGGTCCGTGGAGCCTGCATCCACACCGAGATAATCTACCTTTTCGGAAAAAGCAATCTCCAGTGCTTCTTTGCTGTATCCGTAACCCAAAAGTCCGTTTAATGCAACAATCTTCATAATATAATTCACCTCAAATAAATTTTATCACAATAAAAACATATATACATTGCATTTTGTACTTTTAATATTGCATTTTTTACAATTAGTGATATAATTACCTTGGAGGCGAGAATATGGATATTAAAAATTTTGTTCTATCATATTATAAAAACTCGGCAGACAGCTTTCACATACACAAGGTAGAAGAAACCAAAGAAGCTCAAAAGCCTCACACCCATGAGTACTACCAAATATACTTTATATCAAAAGGTGGGCTTGAACACCACGTTGAAAACGAATCCGCACAGTTAAAGCAGGGAGATATGTTTATTATTCCACCCGGAGCGGTTCATTACATTTCACCGAAGCCGAACACGGTGTTCTATTCTTTTTCATTTATGGAGGATTTTATTCTTGGGCAAAACGGAAGCGGAAAGCTTGTAAGAAGCTTCATTCGCTCTCTTTCTTCTAAAGAAAGCAAAAATATAAAACCAAAAATTTCAATGAATTCAGAGGAAATACTCTACATTGAGAACATAATGTCTCACATATTGAAGGAGTTTAACGATAAGCCTGTGGCGTACAGTGACACAGTGGGAGCATATGCAGTACTTCTTGTAACGCTTATTGCCCGCGAATACTTTTCAAAAAATACAGAGAGTATCAGTGAGCATTTCGAAAACAGCAGACAGTTTGTTCTTCACTGTGTGGAATATATAGATAACAACTTTGCTGACAATATTTCACTTGACGAAATATCAAAAAGGTCGGCAATGTCCAAGAGCAGCTTTTGTGCTATATTTTCGGAATTGACAGGTCATTCCTTTAAGTCTTATCTCAATATTTGCAGGATAAAAGCGGCAACCGATTACATAAAAAAAGGATACAAAATAACGGCTATTTTCGGTCTTTGCGGATACAACGATTTTTCTACCTTTAACAGAAACTTCAATAAAGTAATGGGAATGTCACCACTTGAATACAAAAACAAATTAAGCGGTGAAACTCCTTGACATAAGGCGAAAATAATAGTAAAATAATATGAAATACATCTTTTGGAGCACACATGAGCAGAGTTACAAATATGACGGTGGGAGACCCTAAAAAGCTTATTCTCACCTTTTCTTTTCCAATCATTATAACAAATATAGGACAGCAATTATATAACGTTGTGGACACCGCAATTGTCGGCAGAGGCGTAGGAATGAACGCTTTGGCGGCTGTAGGATGCACAACGTGGATATACGGAATTATCCTTTGGAGCATTTTAGCTCTTACCTACGGATTTTCAACATTTGTGTCCCGTTATTTCGGCATGGGTGACCGTGAGCTTTTAAACCGCTCACTGGCAATGTCGATTGTACTTTCAACACTCATCGGAATCTTTTTCACTGTTGTTGGAATTTTTGCTACTCGTCCTTTACTTGAGCTATTAAATACCCCACCTGAAATTATAGACGATGCCGCACTTTACCTATATGTAATGATAGGCGGAACAATGCCGGTTATGGGATACAACCTTACGTCATCGGTGCTTCGTGCCTTCGGTGACGGTAAGTCTCCCCTTATTGCCATGATAATTGCGGCGCTCTTGAACGTAGGTCTTGACATACTTTTCGTTATCGTTATTCCGTGGGGCGTTTTCGGTGCTGCGTTTGCATCGGTAGTGTCACAGCTTATATCTTTTTTATACTGCGTTGCGCGTATAAAGAAGATTGAATACGTCAACATAAAAAAGGAATACTTCAAATGGGACGGCGTTATTGCAAAGGAGCTTATAAAATTCAGTATGCCGCTGGGTATAATGAACGCAACTCTCGCCGTTGGAGGTCTTGTGCTTCAAGCAGCTGTAAACCTTGAGGGTAGCATATTTATTGCAGGCTATACGGCAACAAACCGTCTTTACGGAATGTTTGAATGTACAGCTATTGCACTTGGACACGCAATAACCACCTATATGTCCCAAAACTTCGGTGCGGGTAACATTGATAGAGTAAAAAAAGGCTTTAAAACCTCTTTTTTGATCGCTGTTGTTTTTTCTGTAATTGTAATGGGGGTTATGCTCACACTCGGGAAGCCGCTACTTAAGCTATTTATTGACCCGACTGAAGCAGGTGCGGGAGAATCGCTTGATATAGCCTTCAAATATCTGCTTATTATGCTATACTCCCTGATTATACTCTATCTTTTATACGTGTACAGAAGTACGCTTCAGGCAATAGGCACATCCTTTTGGTCTATGCTTTCTGGCTTTGCCGAATTTGCCGCACGAGTGTTCTTTGCCAAGGTGCTTTACTTCTCTTGGGGAAGCGAAAGTATTTATTATGTTGAATCGGCGGCTTGGCTTGCGGCACTTATAACGGTAATACCTCCCTGCTATTATCATTTGAAAAGGTTGAAAAAGAATAATGAAACCACAACTTAACCGATACGAAATAAAGGCAGGAATAAACAAAACCTTTGTTTTTGTATCCGATTTGCACAATGCAGAATACGATGAATTGCTTTCCATGATTTCGGAATGTAGACCCCACGGAATACTTGTTGGCGGTGATTTTACCCACAATTCCAAGAACCGAAAAAACGGACTTGTTTTTTTGAGAGAAGCCACAAAAATCTCTCCTGTTTTCGTCTCTCTCGGAAACCACGAATGTCTGACAGACGTAATACGCGAAGAGGTTAAGGACAGCGGTGCTATTCTTCTTGACAACAATTTTGTCTCCCATGACGGCTTTGTTATCGGTGGCTTGACACCCGGCGACTTTTACACCGACGGTCTTCCACGTACCGATTTTCTTGACGAATTCTGCAAAGAAGATAGCTACAGAATTCTGCTTTGCCATCATCCCGAGTACTATGAAAAATATTTAAAAAATAAAAGCATTGACCTTATTTTATCGGGACACGCTCACGGCGGACAATGGCGAATATTCGGCAGAGGAATTTATGCACCCGGTCAAGGAATATTTCCGAAATACACCTCGGGTATGTATGACGGAAAGTTGATTGTCGGCAGAGGTCTTGCCAATATGGTAAAAATCCCGAGAATCAACAACAAAACCGAAATAATCCTTTTAAAAATATGTTAATAGACTGTTTATTGACAAAGCTTATCTGTTGTTGTATAATGTCACAAGAGGTGTTATGCTATGGAAAAAATGACGTTTCGCCAGAAAATTGAGAATTTCTGGTATCATAATAAATTTACGGTAATTGTCGTTGGAGCCTTTGCGATATTTATTATTATTTCGCTGATTCAGCTTCTCTCCAAGGATAAGCCTGATGCAAATTTCATGTATCTCGGTTCAGCTCCCCTTTCATATAAGGAAAACTTATTTCAGGCATCCATATCCGAGGTAATGAAAGAGGATTATAACGGAGACGGCAAAAAGTACGTTGATTTGGTTGCTGTTACTTCAAAGGATGTTTCCTTTAATGACACCGAGGGTAATTTTGCCACCGGTTATACTACATCCGATCTGCAAAAAACAACCGGAGAAACCTTTGCGGCACACCTGACAGCCGGCGACTCCATGATATACCTCATTGATGAAAATTATTACGGCGTGCTTGATGCGGCTGACGTGCTGATGCCTCTCTCCGAAGCGCTTGGATATAAGCCTGAGTTTGCCGTTAACGATTATACTGTACATATCGGCGACCTCGATGTTTATTATCTCCCCGGATTTGACGTTCTTCCGAAAAACACTCTTCTTTGTATAAGATACCCTGTCAAGCTCACAAAGAGCGAAAAAGAGGTTGAAGAACGCAAGGAATGGAATTTAAAGGTATTCAGGGATATATTCAGCTACGTATATCCCGACAAGCCGAAGACTGAGGAAAAGGTTCCCCGTGTCATGACACTTGAAGAATTTAAAGAAGTCTTTGCTGATTACGTTCAAAAGAGAGGTTTGAATTTCTCCGAGGGTGCCATAGAATCCGCAACCGAAATCTCCCCCGAAGGCTTCTATGAAGAAACGGGAGCAAACGTGTTCCGTGTAGGAAATGCTACTTATCTTGCCATTTACGGAAAACTGTACGCACTCGGAAAATACATCGGCGGCACGGGACTTTATGATATAGCTGTCGGCAATATGGACGATACCGAGCAAAAGGATATCATCTTCACATATTCCTACAAGAGCGGCAACAGAGTTGAAAACTCGGTTTCGGTATTTAACCTGACCACCATGAAGGAAACATTTTTGAATATCGGATATCAATCGTCAATTTCAATCGTTAAGATAAGCGACACATTGTTTGAGCTTCACGGTGACGGAAGCCTCCTTGGTACGGTTGAAGTAAAGGACGGAAAATTTGAAATAACTTTTAAGGATGTGTAATTATCAGAATACTTGCCATTGACTACGGAGACGCAAGAGTCGGCTTTGCCACCTGCGACAAGGATGAAATAATCGCAACGGGACTTCGCACGGAAAAGGTGCGTGGAATGAGAGGAGCTGCCGAGATTTCGGCTAAAATTGCCGAAGAAGAAGGCGCTGAAATGATTGTTGTGGGTCTTCCGCTCAATATGGACGGGACTCGCGGCTTCCGTGTAGAAAACACTCTTGCATTTTGCGAAATTTTAAAAACGCTCACTCCCCTCCCCATTGAAACCTGCGACGAAAGATGTACCACGGTGTCGGCGTATAACTTTATGCTGGCGACTAATACCAAAAAAACAAAAAAGCGTAGTATTGTGGATACCATATCCGCTGAAATAATATTACAGACATTTATTGACAAAAGAAAAAACAAATAGGAGGAAAGAAAAATGGATATTAAAGCAAAAATCGACGAAATTGTAACAAAGGTTAAAAGTGACAAGGATATCGCAAAGAAGTTTAAAGAAAACCCTGTTAAGCTTGTTGAGGATATTGCAGGTGTCGACCTTCCTGACGGTGCAATTGATAAAATTGTTGACGGCGTTAAGGCAAAGGTTTCTCTTGACGGCATTTCGTCAAAGCTCGGCGGTCTTTTTAAATAATTTGTTATTTATAATATTGATTATATACGAGAGGATGCTTATTAAAGAGCATCCTCTCGTGTTATATCCTAAATAATCGAAAAAAATTTGAGGAAGGGTGCTTTTGCGAAAAAGCATCCTTCCTCAAATATAATAATAAATATAATAATAAAACTTATTTTAATGTGCGACGTGCACGGGAGAGCTTTTGACGGCGTAGTTCACGCTCACGTTCAAGCTCTGCGAGCCGTCTGTAATAATATCTGATTAGCGTTATCACAACAGTCAAAAAGATGACAGATAGCGCCAAAAAGATTGCCGACTTTACAGTTTCATGGGCAAAAAAGCTTTTTATTTGTCCCGCAAGGTAGGAAAAGCCGTCACGCTTTATATTGCCCTGAGCAACAAGGGGGACAGTGGAAACAAGCTCGCCCTTATAATAAACGTTGTAGCTGCCCATTTGAGTTCCTTTTTTGACGGGTGCCATACATTCCTCGGAAACAACGGTAAAGTCCCAGGTAATATCGGAATCAAGAGCATCCTTTGGAAGAAGTGCTTTGACCTCACTTTCGGTAGCAAGAAGCACATGGTCCGCATCTGTACCATAGAGCACCTTCATGTCAAACACAGGTTCGTTTCTCGAAACTATTTTTCTGTACTCAAAGCTTTGAGCCGTATCGTCAAGGAGCTTTGCGGCTTCTTTGAAATACTGATAGTCCCAGCTGTCAACCTTACCGCCGACAATAATAACGATATTTGTTTGTCCGTCATTGTTGTAAACGGTTGCAAGTGTATACCCCGCTTCGTTTGTCATTCCCGCATTCATTCCCGAGGTGCCCTCTTTGTAGTGTCTCAACCAGTGTTTGGGGTCGAGGAATAAATTTGCATTTGTGAGAGTACGTTCGGCAGACATATCTGTTTTTGGAACAGTATAGTTTATGAGCGACGAAATTTCCATATACTCCTTGTTCTTATTCGCCCATGTGCAAATAAGCGCAAGGTCGGAAAGTGTTGTATACATTCTCGGAGAATGGAAGCCTGACGGATTTGCAAACTGTGTATTGACAGCACCGAGGGACTTTGCCTTTTCGTTCATCATTTTTATGAACTCGTCACTTGTGCCCGCAACCGTCTCGGCAAGTACATATGCGGCATCGTTGGCACCGCCCACAGCAACAGAGGCAACCAGGTCATAGAACGTCAGCTGCTCGCCGGGCTTCAGCTTCATATTACTGCCTTTTACGTCTTCAAGAGCCGTTTCTGTGACGGTGATGACAGTATCTCGTGGTAAATTGTAATTCTCAAGTGCCAGCGCACAGGTCATAATTTTCACAAGAGAGCCGGGATAAATAACCGTGTTTGCTCCCCTTTCAAAAAGCATATCCCCCGATTCAACATTATAAACGCAAGCGTAGTCGGAAGGGAGAGTAATCTGATCTTCTTCATCCGCTTCGGGCTCATCGGAGAAAACCGTGACAGAAAAAATAAGCGTAAAAATCAATGATAAAGCAAACAGTAATTTCAAATGTTTCAATTGTTCGTTTTCTCCTTTCCGTCAAAATATTCTCTGCAATTCTTGATATCTTTTTCTATTTGAGCCTTGAGAGCGTCGAGAGAGTCGAATTTTTGCTCGTCACGGCATTTTTTCATAAATTCCACTCTGACATCCATCCCGTAAAGATCGCCGCTGAAATCAATTATATGAGCTTCTACGGTGGGTACCTTGTCCGTTGAATTGACTGTGGGGCGTACACCTACGTTTACAACGGCACGAAACTGCTTTTTGCCGTCTATTATACACCTTGCAAAATATACACCGTAGGGCAAAACAAATCTTCCGCTTTCAAATGTTTCGTTGACAGTGGGAAAGCCGAGCTGTCTGCCCAGTGCCTTGCCATGTACTACTGTGGAATCAATAAAATAAGGTCTGCCAAGAAGTCGTGCGGCACTCTCCATGTCACCTCGGGCGAGAGCTTGTCTTACAGCTGTGGATGAAACAGGAACTCCGTCAAGCGTCACTTCGTCAATTACTGTCAGGTGTATCCCTTTTTCTTCAAGGAGGTGGGACAGCAGCTTTGCATCTCCCTCTCCGCCCTTACCAAAACGGTAATTGTAGCCGCACACTACAGCTTTTGCCGACAGCGTACCAACAATAACGTCATCTACAAATTCTGCCGGCGACATATTACGCACCCTTGTAAAATCATCAAAAACAAGAGTATCAATACCAAGGGAATCAAGTATTTTTGCTTTTTCGAAATTAGTGTTGACGGTGAGAACACTTCCCTCTCCGAATATAACATTTTGAGGGTGCTTTTTAAAGGTGTAAACCACACTTTCAAGTCCAAAGGATTTAAGAGTTGCAATAAGCCTTGCGTGACCTATATGGACACCGTCAAAATTTCCCAAAGCCACAGCTGTGGGATGCGGAAATCTTTTAATTTTATCAAGCACTTGCATATTAAAGCATTGAGAATTTAAAGAGCTTTTCAAGTTCGTCTCTTTGAAGTACAATATCGGCTCCGCTCATCGAATCCTTTATCTGCTCGGGACGGCTGCCGCCAATGATAGGAAATACATCTACGCAAGGGATTGAGGAAAGTGCGGCACAAACGATTGATGCTACACTTGTTTCATACTTCTTGGCATATTTCTTTACGAATTCAAGGCGGCTGAGGTTCTCCTTACAGAGGTAGCGCTCACGAGACTTTTGATTAAGAGCATCAACACCTGTTTCAGCCATCTTTGAGAAAAATCCCTTTGCTTGAGATGCATAAGCCGCAACGGGTATTCCTGCTGTCTTATAATACTTAAACGCTTCTGATGTCATATCCACAAGACTTCTGTCAGCGTTGCCGTACGGGGACACAATTGCGGGGCTGAATCGAATCTGCGAGCCTTCAAAGGGTTGGAGTCCGTGTTCTTTTGCGTAAGCAATACCTTCGGCAACTCGGTTATGCTTCCAGTTGGATGCACCGAAATGACGTATCTTGCCCTCTTTTACAAGCTTGTTCATAGTCTCAATGATTTCGCCTGCGGGGATGGTCTCATCGTCACGGTGGAGCCAATAGAATTCAATGCAGTCAATATCAAGTGCCTTGAGGCTCAGTTCAAGGTCATATCTTATTTCATTTTCGTGAAGGCGCATAACGGTAGGTGTTGCCTTATCAGGGAATGCACCCTTGGTTGAAAGGAAAATACCCTCATGACGGCGTGATTTGAGCCATGCACCGATTACCTTTTCCGCCTCACCGTCTGCATAAAGACGTGCAGTATCTATATGAGAGCCTCCGTTTTCAACAAAGGTATCCATTATTTTAAAAGACTCCTCGGGTGAAATAGTATCACCGAAATAAGCCGTACCGAGAAGTATCTTTGAGCTTTTTTTGCCAAAGCTGTTTGAGTAACGCATAAAATTTCTCCTAAATTTTTAAGTCAGTTTTATTATACTCGGTTTTCCGATATAATTCAAGTTAAATTTTTCAACAAGTGCCAATGCTTTTTCAAGGGACTCTCCGTCATATGCACTTTCGACTGTGTGTGCATCAAAGCCGAAGGTCATGGGAGATTTCTCGTCACCCGCTATTTTCCAAAAGCGGCTGTCCGGATAGTTTCTGTTGTCTCTGATTCCGTAGAAATTCATCTCAATAGGTACTTTCTTATCGGCTGAAGCCTTGCAGAGACGTCGCATATGGTACTCATAAATCTCGTCACTTCCCATAAAGCGAAAAACGTCAGGATGTGCTATGTAGGTATATACGCCTCTATCCATTGCTTCTATCAAAGAATCAACATACCCCGAAAGTCTTTCCTCCCCGTCATCGGGAACACTTGTGTGAAGTGAACCTTTTATATTTTCGGGAATAAAATAGTGCTGTCCCAGAATGAGATACTCGGCACCGTAGCCTTTTACCTTTTCGAGCATTTCATCAAAAAGGTCGGTGTAATACTCCATTTCAAAGCCGATAATTATATCAATTTTGTCTGAATATTTTTCTCTCAGCTCTCTTATTGTATTAAAATATTTTTCTATATTCGCTACATACAGTCTTGCATCCGATTCATAGCCGTCGGGAAAGCGAAGTGGGGCGTGCTCGGAAAAACCCATATACTTGATACCGTTATCAACAGCTCGTTTTATATATTCCTCAATCTCGCCGAACGCATGGCGGCAAAGATACGTATGTGTATGATAATTGTAGTCCATTTTTTAATCCTCTATGTAAATTATGCTGTTCTTGGATAATGTAAAAGCCTCAAAATTAATATTTGTTTCGGTCATCGGATGACCTTCATCAATCACATAGGCATTACCCTTGAAATTAATTGCTACATCAGTATCATCACCGAGATTTGTGATAACAACAGCTGTTTTTTCTCCGTTGGTTGATGCAAGAGCATAAACGTTTTCATTGTCGCATTCTGTATACACAGATGTCCCAAGTCTATACAGACTACCAAACGCTTTAAATGAATAGTATGCCGGAAGCGGTTCAAGAGTCATGGGATTAAAGAGTCCACCGTAAACACTCACCCCGACTCTTGCATCGTAATAACACATCATACTCATTTTTGTATTCTGCATTGCTATCATATTGGCAAGGGCATTTGATGCGGCAGAGGCTGTACCCTTTGCCTCTCTTGTGGGAGTGGTGTTCCACTCATTGAGGTGTATCTCAACATTCTCAAGTCCGTGGGATACAAGGTAAGATTCAGCAAACGTTTGAAATTTCTTATTATCCTCGACACTTCCGTAAGAGTGATAAGAAAAGAAATCGAGAGGGAGCCCTTCCTTGACAACGATATCAATAAACTTATAGAAAAACTCCATAAATCCGTTTATTCTCTTATCCCAATCGGTAATAACCTTTGTTGTACCGAAGGCGGCACCTGTGACATGCTGCTCAGAGAGCACCTGATAGAAGCCGCAAGAAGCATATCCACCTACCATTATACTGTCTCCAAAGCATTTTTTCAAGTGCTTTGAAGTAATTCTGTAAAGGTCGAAATACTCTTCTTCAGTTCCCTTCCACATTTCGTTTTTTGAGGTGTCGCAATGTCCGTCAGGCTCGTTCCATATTTCCCAATACTTTATACCATAGTGAAATCCGTTTGCCCATCCTTCATTATAGTGACGGATTATATGCTCACATATCCTTGCCCATTTTTCAAAATCACGGGGTGGGAAAATTCTGAAAGCTTTTATGTAATGAAAATTTTCGATAGTAACGCCAAGTCGGAAATATGGCTCACAACCGTTTTCAACAAGTCCCTTTATTATAATATCCGTAAATTCAAATGTATAGGAGTCGGGGTCATTCTCGTCAGCTGTAAAATCGCGGAAGATGTTCGGAACATCCACAAAAAGGTTTCCTCCAAACCAACCGCCTACGTCGTGAAGGCGTGAATAAGGAATATTCGCTTCCTTTAGATAGTGAAACATATCGGTAGAAGTGCCGATGATCGGCGGCTGACCAACGGCGTGCATAGGCTTGATTTTACCAAGTCTTCGGCTCTTATCAAGAGTTATATTTGTCATTGCCTGTCACCAAAAAATTCCTTTTCGTATTCTGTCACTCTGCTCTCCGCTATTTCAATCTGCTCACGAAGAGAAGTGTTTCCGTGTACATAATCGCACATCAGCATTCCGGATGTGAAGCAAAGCTCATTATGTGTGGGATAGTAATTGTCAAGAAGGAAGTGAGTGTACATCACAAGTCTGAGACTTCCGTAAACTCTTACGTTTTCATTTTTCACGCTTTCAACAGCAACGCTGTAACCGTCGGATATTGACGTGATTATATCATTATCCTTTACAAAAGCAACTGTGGACTGTGTAAGATGTCCTCCGAAAAGAGCTGAATGAGAATCGGTTGAGCCGACTATCGGCAGCTTTACGCCGTCGGAGAGCATGTCCGTCCAAAGAGCAAGCTGGAGATTGTTATTTTTCGGCGGATTCCCTCCCATCACCTCAAAAGCATCGCAAAGTCCGTTTTTCAGTATGGCACGGCTCATCGCAGTTGAAGTGTGATAGTATCCTATATTCCAATAGGGATGAGGATATATGGCATATCCCCCACTCTTCTTTATTTCTCGATAAAGCCATACACGGTTGAGATATTCGATTTTGTCAAGACCTTCGGGGACCTCGACTTCCTTTTCGAGAGCCGACACCTCTCGCTTTATTCTTTCAGGCTCGTTTATGTATATATCATTGACGCTGTAAGAGCCGCCTATATTGACCATGTGGAAGAGTCCCACGTATCCGTTATGCACTTCCTCACCGTGAAGGAGTGTAAAGTTTTTCGCAAAAGAAAGCATGTCTTTTGCTTTCGCCGAAACGTTATATAAATTATGGTCGGTAATGGCTATGAAATCCCTTCCCGCCTTTCTGTAAGAAGCGGCAACAAGCTCGGGGGACTCACTGCCGTCCGAGCACATTGTATGCACGTGCAAATCACCGATCATAGCACGTCGCTCATACAAATCGGAGCAGAGCGAATACACACTTACGCTTATACCTCTCTCTGGATAAGAAATAAGATGTCCCCAATGACCGGCATATTTTTCATAAAGTGGGTTTTGATATTTTTTATACTCCTTGGTTCTGAAATGTATACGCCATTCCTGTTCCCCCTTGAAGGTATACTTCAGATGAAGCTCACCGTTTTGAGGCTTGACCGTATATGTCTTTCTTGCCTTATTATATCCCTGAAGCGAAAGCTCTTCGTCTCTTTCGACGTCACTTTCATCCATAGGTATGAACTGCACCTCATAGGTGATATCATCCATAAAGCGAAGTGGACCGTCAAAGCTTTTTATAACTATCTCACTTTCCTTATCGGCTTCAACAACTGATGGTGATACTTTGAATATTTGTGTATTCTGTGCCATGTTACTTACCTCCCTTTAATTCTCTTGCATACGCTTTTATCTGCTTTAATGCTATTTTCTTTTCAACTCCCGAAAGTCTGAGCTTGTGGGCATATTCCAGAAGCTTGGAAAAGCTCTTATCCGGTGTGTATCCATTGTTTATCAGGTCCTCTCCAGTAACGTAGGGACGTGACATAAATTCTTCGTATACTGACAGCCTTTCAAAAAGAAAGCTCTCATATGACACATATCCGATTTCGGCAATGCTTCCCATACCGTCGGCTGTGGAAAGTAAGACAAGGTCATAAGGCTCAACGGATACGTCAAACATTTTATTTGTTGCCTTGACAGAAGCATTTTGTGCCGCCGTCATATTGGGTCGCATATGGTTTTCTGTCATATTTTTGGCATATTGTATAAGCTTTTTTTCGTTTGTGATTCTGTGGAGGAATCTTTCTATGATGGGTATTCCCTCGGTTTCGTGGCGGTATGCATGAATTACACCGTCAATCACTTCTGTGGTTAAAGCCTTGCCGAAATCGTGAACAAGGGCGGATATCATGAAGGGCAAAGGCTGTTTTGCCCTATCTCTCATCCCCGCTGCGGCATCGAGCACTGCCATTGTGTGCTCAAAAACATCTCCCTCGGCGTGAAAACGGGGATTTTGCGGAACACCTATAAGGGCTTCAAGCTCGGAAAACCAAAAAGACAACTGACCGAAGCGGTGAAGAGTTCTAAAGAAAACCGAAGGCTTTTCGGATTTGAGAAGCGCTTTTTTCATTTCCTCAAATATTCTCTCGGAGGAAAGGGCGGTAATGTCCATTGACGAACACAGTGCGACAGTTTCATCAGCTACATCAAAGCCAAATCGTGAAGCAAACTGAGCACAGCGCAGTACACGAAGAGGATCCTCGGCAAAGGTGCTGTCGCTTACATGGCGCAACACTCTTCCCTGAATATCCCCGATTCCCCCGTAGGTGTCTGTTATCTCGCCCGTCAGTACATCCTGCATGATTGCATTTACGGTAAAGTCACGGCGTAATGCCGCTTTTTCAACCCCGAGGTAAGGATTAACGTCTATTTTAAAATCTGTGTGGCGCTTGCCTATACACTCCTCGCTTCTCGGCAATGCGATATCGAGAGATGTGCCTCTTATACTGTACACTCCAAAGCTCTTTCCGAACTGAAGCCGTTCACCAACTGTATCCAGGATTTCCTCAAGCTTTTCGACTCCTACTCCGTGAATCTCAATATCAATATCCTTTGTTTCGATGCCCATAATGCTGTCACGGACACAGCCGCCCACATAATATGCCCTGCCTCCAACGTCACTGATAGCTTTAGCAAGTTTTTTTGCAACTTCTTTATCTGACATTCTTATCTCTTTTCAATAAAGTCTTATTCCGAACATTTCAAAATACGGATGTCCGCCGTTTTTCAAGGGTTTAATTTCTATTTTCTTTACAACATCGCCTATTTTGTGAGATTTTTTGCGGTAAATGTTGTCTCTTACCTCTGTTTTTTTGCCGTCAATGATAATGTCATAGTCAATTATAAGTGTTGACGGAGGAAGAACAGGTCGGTCACGGGTCAGGTCATCATTGAAAACAAGCTGTATTTCGTCAATGTATTTGCCGTCACCGAAATCGAGCTTGATCCACTCATTGTCCTTAGCGGACGAAAGCCACGCATTAGCTGTGCCGTAAGGGCGAGTATAATCGTTTGTAAGATTATCAGTTCCAAACATAGGTTGTTTCGGCAATACGTTTTTGAAGCAGACGTTTTTATCAGACAGCTTCATGCCAACACCGTCGATATATATTCCCATTGTCTCATCGTCGTTATATTCGAAGGACGGTGAGCCTGTGAGCGCAAAATCGGATATTCCCAGCGCTACATCGTCGTTTTTCAAAAATTCTACATACGCCTTTTTATCCTTGATTCCCTTGGCATCAAGAGCGAAGGTCATATATCCCTCAAAGCCTGCGGGAAGTGTTAACTCCTTTTTCTGTAAAAGGACTGTTGGCAGATAGCTTTCGGTAAGACGTCCCGTGTAGACATTGTAGAAAAGTGTTGTTTCTGTGTCGGCATTATTCTTTACATACACGTCCACGCTGTCAAGCTTATCAGTCAGTGAAGGGAGCGCAAGATAATGCTTTTCCGCAAGGTCAAAAAGCGAGGTGAGTTGTGTATTTTCATATTCCGATACGGAGGAAGCGGAAATTTTGGGAATAAGCTCGTGGTTTATGCCTTCCTTTTTACCCATGATATACTTGTCGTCACGAACAAGAAGTTCATGAAGCTCATCAAAATTTACATCTCGAGGCGACACTCCGTTTTTTACGCACAAATATGCGGCAGTACCCGAAACCTCGGCTGCGGCTGCACCTGTGGCAATAACACGGGTTGAGCCGTGGGCAACGTGAGAGGTGGAAATAATTCTTCCTCCAAAGAAAAGGTTGTTGATATTCACCGAATAAAGGCATCTGTAAGGAATATTATATGTACCTCTGTGGGGAACCCAGTTTGATGCTTTTCCTTCATCGTAAATTCCAAAAGGTGCGTGGCAGTCCACTACCCATCCGCCGGTTGTAACCGCATCGGGAAAATCGGGTTTATCATATATATCGCTTTGCGTAAGGATATAATCACCCTTGAAGCGTCGAGACTCTCTTTTTCCCACAATAGGTGCAACGCTTTCAAGCATATAATTTTCGGTGCCCTTGAATTTACCGCTGTTCTTAACATAGTCCCAGAAGCCGTAAACAAGGCGGCGAAGCTCGTTTGTTATTTCTTCGTTATCGTGTACGGTATCACACTGTCCGCCGTATTCCATCCACCAAAGGGTAGAAAGACCGTTGTTTCCCACAACTCTGTGCTGTTCTTTTCTTCCGATATTGTCTCGGAAAGGCATTTTTTCAATATCGTAAGCAAAGGAAGGACGGGTATATTTTACGGGATGATCCATTTTGCGGCTTGACCAGAAAAGTGTACCACCCTGAGTATAATCGTCGGCTTCATCGGGAGCGAGACTCTCACCAAAGGTATCCTTTCCTTCTCTGCCCTGCATGTACTCGGCACCTGCGGCGAATGCAACAGAGCCGTCTCCACTGCAATCAATGAATATGGGAGATATAAACTTAAAAGTATTCTCCGAGCCAAGCTGAACGGCATCGACGCTTTTTATGTTATTGTCTAAGGCTTCTACCTCGGTTACATGAGTATTCAAAAACAATTCTATATTCTTTTCGGCGTATACGAATTCAAAGAATGCCGCATCAAGAAGCGCTTTGCTGTCGTACAAAAAAGAAGTGTTGAGAACTTTGTTTACAAGCTCACCTACAATTCCGCTCTCTCGGGCGTAAACGCTTGCATTGTAGGAAGCCGCTCCGTTGATAAACACACCAATCTCACTTGATGCATTTCCACCAAGTACGGGACGGTTATGTACGAGAGCGACACTTACACCCTTACGTGCAGCGGCAACTGCGGCACAAATGCCGGCAACACCTCCACCTATGACTGTTATGTCCTTATGTATTTGTCTCATTGTTTTTCTCCTTTTTTATTCGTGAAAAAATAACATAGAAACTGCCTATTGCTATACTTGCTACACAAATTGAGAAAATAAGTATAAATACCATGCTCCAGCCTTTGGCATCGGCTACTGCACCAAGTCCGTAGGAGCTGAGAGTACTTCCAAGATAGCAAAATCCGTTGAGTATTCCCGCAAGCTTTCCCGAATCCACCTTGTCACGAAGCTTGAGCGGTGCAATCGAGGTTATAACGTTGTTTATGGAGTGCATAAACAGAGTAACGATGCCAAAGCATATTATCATAAGGACGGGAGATACACCGTCTGCAAATACTATAACACCGATAAAGAGCGCCGAAAAAGCAAAGAAAACGGCTGTAAGAGAAACAAAATCTGGGATAAGCTTGTTGAGTCTCACGGCTACCACGGCACCAAGCATGCCGAGGATAGGAAGAACTATTGTTGATAGAATCGAAACCTCGCTTGCCATATTGTATTCCTCGGTGAGGATAGTTGGTACCCAGGTATTAAGACCGTCTTTTATAAGATTATCGGAAACTCCGAAAAATGCAAGGCAAAGGAATATTGCAAGCATTACCTTTATTCCACCGCCAGACGTTGACGTATGATTTTTTTCCTCCTCGGGTGCGATACCGTTTCCACCCTTGTAAATAAGAAGCCAGAGTATAGCGGGAATGAGCATAAAGGAGGCACCGAGTACAAATGCATATTTGTAATTACCCAGCCAAACAAACAAAGCGCTTGAGCCGTAGGTCAAAATAGTACCCGCTGTCGAAGTGGTGCTCATAACTATAATCGCAAAATTCAAATGCTTTGAGTCAAGAGTGGTACTCAAAACGCTGATAATTGATGACCACAGCATTGACTGTAAAAATCCGTTTATTGCCCAAAGATACTTAAAGGAGGCGAAAGGAAGCACCAAAACCAAGGAATTGAGTACTGCCGAAAGAGTGAGAACAAACGGAAAAAGGTATTTCTTGTTATAACGGCGGCACATAAAGCCGTTAACCACCTGCCCTATTCCGTACGCAAAGAAAAAGAAGGTGGAAACGAGACCTGCATCCGCTTTTCCGATAGAATAGTCAGCCATTATCGGAGTGATGTTGGAATTGTAGCTGTACCTTCCGAAGTATGCAAAGGTATATACCATCCAACACAGAATTATTATTATGTTTTGAGTTTTGTTGCTTTTTGTTTCCATAGAGTTTTCCTCAAGGTCATCCATTTTCTTTTTCTATGATATCATTAAGGCGTTTTTCGCAGTAGTTCAAAAAGATTCCCCACAAGGATGGGTCAATAAATTTGTTTTCACCGGTTTCAAGTAAGCACTTGCCTTTGTTTTCGGTGTCATTGTTCCAAACATGATTTCCGATAAATACGTCAACCCTCTTAAGTCTTAGTCGGTTGATGGAATCAAGATAACCGCTTCTGCAATCGGGATAGTCGAATCTCTCCTTCACAAGAGTATTGGCACCCGCACCGCCGAACATACCTACTGTATATTTTTTTCCGTTATCTTCGGTTTCGTAAAACAGAGATATTGTGCCTTTGGTGTGACCGGGAGTCTCCATTATTTCAACAGTTGTATTACCGAGTGTTACAGTATCACCTTCGGAAAGCAGTACATCCGGCATGAAGTAACGTTGTACTTTTTCATAATCTTCTTTGCCGATAAAGGTTTTTGCACCCGTCATATGAACAAGTGCGGCGGTTGCCTCTGTGTGGTCGCCATGCCAATGAGTGTGAATTATATACTTAATGTCATAGGGAGAAAAGCCAAGCTTATAGATAGAGTCAATCACCATAAAAAGCGTATCAAAATAGCCCGTGTCTATAAGAACGAGACCATCACCTGTATTAATAAGGTGAACAGAAGCCGGAAATGTACCCACAAAGTATGTATTTCCAATAATTTTAAAGGGCTCTATTGCGCCTTCGTAATGATTTTCAAATTTCTTTCTTTCAAACATCTCAGTTATCCTTCCTTCCATAAACCATAAAAATAAATTGTCCTTATTAGTAAGATTAATTATATCACACGAGATATAAAAAAGCAATAAAAACGGCAGTTAATCCTGCCGTTTTTAAAAAATTATGCTGTCTTTTTGCGTTTCATAACAAACTGCATTGCAACAACTACTGCAATAAGACCTAAGCCTATCGAGTCGGTTACGATGCCGGGATAAATAAGCAAAAGTCCACCTGCAAACGAAACTATACGCTGATACCAAGGCATCGGTTGTATAAAGTAGCCTTCAAGTGATGCAGATACAGCGAAAATACCTATAAGCGAGGTTATACAGATAAGCACAACCTCAAGTACTCCGTCCGTCTCAATGAAGAGCATTGCCGGATTGAGTGCAAATACGTATGGTACGATAAAAGCGCCTATTGCCAGTTTTGTAGCCGTAAATGCCGTTTTCATCGGGTTTGCCTGAGCTATTGCGGCACCTGCATAAGCGGCAAGTGCAACCGGAGGAGTCAGGTCGGCAACGATACCGAAATAGAATACAAAGAAATGTGCGGCTATCATAGGCACACCCATCTGTACAAGAATGGGCGCACAGGTTGCTGCCATAATACAATAGTTTGCTGTTGTTGGTACACCCATACCGAGAATAATACAGCAAAGCATTGTAAGGAAGAGGGCAATTATTATCTTATCCCCTGCAAGAGCAACAATTCCGTTGAAAAGAATGAATGCAAGGCCTGTAGCGCTGATAAGACCTGCAACTATACCCGCAACACCGCAGGCAGCGGCAACGGTTATCATTCCCTGACCTCCTGCCGCAAGTGCCTCAAGAATACGCTTTGGTGTAATTCTGTTCTCTTTATTGAAGAGGCTGACAAAAATTGCAACCACTATTGCAATAGCTGCGGCATATGCAATGGAGCGTGTGCTTGTTCCCACAAGGTATATGAGGAGAATGAGCGGCAAGAGAAGATAAGTCTGTTTGAGAAGCGGCTTGATTCTGGGAAGCTCTTCCTTGGTAAGACCGCGGAGACCTTCCTTTTTGGCTTCGAGATGTACTGTGATAAATACTCCCGCAAAATAAAGGATAGCGGGAAGAATTGCTTTTACAACTATGTTTGAATATGAAACGCCAACAGTTTCAGCCATAAGAAATGCGGCGGCGCCCATGATGGGAGGCATTATCTGTCCTCCCGTGGAAGCCGAAGCCTCGGCGGCTGCGGCAAATTCGGGTTTATAGCCTGTTCGTTTCATAAGCGGAATAGTAACTGCGCCCGAACCAACAGTGTTTGCAACCGAGGAGCCTGAAACCATACCCTCAAGAGCAGAGGCTACTACCGCAACCTTTGCGGGACCGCCCCAGAAACGCCCTACAAGGGCATTGGCAATTTTGATAAAGAAATCCGCAATTCCGGTACGTTCGAGAAATGCTCCGAATATTATAAACATTACGATATACTTTGAACATACATTTATGGGAGTGGAGAGAATTCCCTCCTTGGAATAAAACAGAACTCTTACATTTTCGGTAACACGAGCAAACATGTCAGGATTGGTGGAGCCCCATCCGAGTGCATAAATAAGCAAAGCACCTGCTACAAAGAGAATGGGGAGACCTACACTTCTGCGGCAGAGCTCTGCAAGGCAGAGTATACCGACAATACCGATAATCACCTCAACTGTGGTGATTCTGAATCGTGCAACTATCTCCGAAGCATTTAAGGTATAGTAGAGAAAAGAGCCTGTACCTGCAAGCATAAATATCAGGTCATACCACGGAATACAGTTAGTCTTCTGCTTTCCCTTCTTGATTGGGAAAACAAGGAAACCTATAAAAATTATAAACGCCATAAACGAGGTCAGACGAATCTCGTCAAGCCAGGTTGCAAAGAGTGTTACGTATATGCAGAAAAGTGAAAAAATAGCGAGTATAACATTGACAACCGTTTTTGGTGTGCCTTCCCACACACGGGTGTTTGACTCTCGGTCATACTTTTTCATTACTGCATCAACGTCGAGTACCTCCGGCGTTTCGTCAACAGTTTTTTTCTTAAAAAGAGCCATTTAAACCTCCGATGATTACTCACAAAAAGATTGGTTGCAAAAATGCAACCAATCCCTTGAGCTTGAATAATTACTTGCTTTCTACGGTAATACCCTTTTCAGCAAAGTATTTTGCCGCTCCCTTGTGGAAGGGTGCAGTCATACCCTCGGTAGCATTTTCTAAGCTGAGTTCAGCGCACTTAGCGTGACCGATAGCATCCGACTTTTCAAAAATAGCCTTAGTGATGTTATATACATCCTCCTCTGAAGCCGAGGTAGATACGATAAGTGTTGCTTTTACTGTTACTGTTGTAACTTCAGCATCCTGACCCTTGTAAGTGCCTGCGGGAATCTTGTGAAGTGTGTAGTAGGGTGAACCTGCCATAAGCTTATCGGCAATTTCGCCGTCAATGGGAACAAGGTATGCATCTGTTGTTGTGCAAAGCTCCTGAATAGCGGGAGTGGGTGCACCTGCAACTATGAATGCCGCATCAATCTTGCCGTCCTTAAGAGCGTCAGCAGAGTCACCGAAGGACTGATACTGAGGCTGGATGTCATCTTCTGTAAGGCCTGCAGCACCAAGAATATCAATAGCGTTGAAATAAACGCCCGAACCTGCTGCACCGATAGAAACCTTCTTACCTGCAAGGTCTGCAACAGACTTGATAGCAGGGTCCATTGTAACAAGCTGTACCGCTTCTGCATAAAGACCGCCGATTACTCTGAAGGAATCGAGAGCTCCCTCTTTCTCAAAGGAACGTGTTCCTGCATAAGCGTAAGCCATAACGTCTGACTGAACAGTACCAAGCTGATAGTTTCCAACGTCGATACCAAGAATGTTAGCCTTTGAACCGTCTGTGGAAACAACGTTTACGGTAATACCGGTTTCATTCTTGATGTGGTTACCAAGTGAACCGCCGTATGCGTAGTAAGTGCCCTGAGTACCGCCTGTACCCATTGTCATCTTTGTTGCGCCTGTCGCATCGTCACCGCAAGCAACGAGTGCAAATGCCATTACAAGAGCGAGCACGAGTGCTATAATCTTTCTCATAATAAGAACTCCTTTTTTAATAAAAATATTTTTGTATAGCATTATACTTGTATACAATGCATTAGATTGTATACAAGTATATCATAGCTTTACAAAAAATTCAATACTTTTTTCAAAAATATAATAATTTGAAAAAAATAATGCTCGTGGGGTCAGCAAAAAAGGAGAGTATTTATAAGATTATATCTTATGTGCTTTATTTTTCTATTTCAAGCCACCTGTGGAAAATATTTACGCATTGGCTTTTATAACACTCGGAATATTGGATAAGAAGGCGTTTCTTGCCATTTTTTTCAAGGACAATGTTGTTTGAATAGTAGCAAAGTCCTTTGACCGAGGCTATGTTATATCCGTCATCAAAATTCACTCCGTCCTCCGATGTATAGAGTACAAAGCCCGTGAGTGCTGCATTTCTTCCATGAAGAACATACACGCCATCTATAATTGCTGTCTGTGGATTGCGAATTCCGTCCTTGAGATAACAAGTATCGGGACCACACCATGTTTTTCCAAAATCTTCGCTCATAATGTGGTCAAGGTGTGTTTCGTCTTTTATGTTATAAGCATATACATGAAGTCGGTTGTCGCTGTCAAAGAGCATTGAGCCATATCCCCTGCCCATTGAGGGAATCGGCACTACACAAAGTTCTTCAAAGGTTTCTCCATTGTTGTGGCTGGTAAAAATTCTGTATACATGCTCATTCTTCACCCCTACAAAATCGCTTGTACCGTCATTGCAGAATTCAAGGACATAAATCACACCATCATGGTAAACGGCATCGTATACTCTCCCCTTGTACGGACAAAGCTCTTTCTCCTTTGTCCAGGTTTTACCGCCGTCAAAGCTGGTAACCGTCATGGGAGTATCCCAAGGTGCGCAAAGAGTTGTTGCAGTATTTCTCAGGCAGATTGCAACGATTCTTCCGTCATCACAGGCAACCGCCTTCTCTACGGAAATAACGTGAATACCGTCAAAAAGTGATTCTTTTGAGTATGGCAATTCATAAATTTCCGAAAAAGTTTCTCCCCCGTCTTCGGAAATGCGATACTCAATCCATCCATATGTGGAATGACCGTCATATTTTTTTGCAGTGCAGTTTGAATTAAAATCAATAAGCTTTCCGGGTGCAAATTCAGCCATTGCATGAGACATATGACCGCTTCTTCCTCGGGATTCGTTGTCAACGTAAAGTATCGGCTCACTAACATTTACAGTGTAATTATTTCTATTGATTTCAAGCATATTCATTCTCCTAAAAATTGCTTATTCTCTTAGAAAATTATACCACGTTGTTCTCAAAAAAGTCAATAACGTTTGACAAAACAAAAGTAATGTAGTAGAATAAATATATTATTGTTGAAGAGGTAAAAATATGCTTTGGGAGAATTTGCGCGAGGAGGAATTTTCCTCTGCCATAAAGGAATCAAAGGGACTTTGCATACTGCCCATCGGTTGTCTTGAAAAGCACGGTCAGCACTTGCCCGTGGGAACTGATGTTATACACATTACAGAAATTGCAAAGAGAGCCGCAGAGCGTGAGACAGCAGTAGTCTTCCCTACCATGTATTTCGGTGAAAAGACGGGTGCCGGGGAATTTGCGGGAACGGTTATTTTTTCAGCAGAATTGAGACTGCAGATACTTCGTGAGACATGCTCGGAAATACACCGTAACGGATTTGACAAAATACTGCTTTTTGACGGACATGGCGGAAATCAATCCATGCTTTCATATTTCATGAGAAGTACTCTTTACGAAAAGTGCGGGTATTCCATTTTCGAGTATTCTCTTGGTTCGGATTTTGCCACACCTAAAAAGCTTATGAATGAGGGATATGATTTTCTGACCTCCGAGGACAGAAAAATTCTGAATTCGTACACCGAGCAGAAAAAACGTTTCGGGCACGCAGACTTCATTGAAACCGGTTGGGTGTACGGTGTTCGTCCCGAGGCAGTGCGTCTTGACAAGGTATATGCAGAATCAAATGAGTCGACACACCGATTTGATGCATTCAGCGAAAAGCGTATAAACACACCCTTTGCATGGATGGCAAATTATCCGAATTCCTATGAGGGTGATATGCACGATGGAATGAACGAGAGAATCGCACGTGCCATGGTGGAATACTCGGTAAAAAAGCTTGCAGAGGTAATAGCCTTTTTAAAAAGAGAAAACATATCAACGGAATACAGAAACGAATGGGAGAAAAAGCAAAAATGGTGGAAAAGCGAATAAATGAGCTGAGAGCTCTTTTGGAATATCACAGCAGAAAATACTATGTTGAGGATTCCCCCGAAATTCCTGACTATGAATACGATGCACTGTATCGGGAATTACAGGCTCTCGAAAAAGAGCATCCCGAATTTGACAGTCCCACCTCCCCCACCAAACGTGTCGGAGGTGCAGTTCTTGACAAATTTGAAAAGGTAACGCATACTGTACAAATGCAGAGCCTTCAAGACGTGTTCAGCAAAGAGGAACTTATTTCGGCGATAAATAAGATGGGTGCCGAGTCTTATGCGGTTGAGTACAAAATAGACGGTCTTTCTGTATCTCTTGAATACGAAAACGGAGTTTTTGTACGAGGCTCTACCAGAGGCGACGGCGTTATAGGAGAAGACATAACCGAAAACCTCAAGACAGTAAACGCAATACCGCTGACACTTTCGTCTCCTGTGCCTTTTATTGAGGTGCGAGGTGAGGTGTATATGCCGAAATCCGTTTTTCATGAGCTCAACAGAATAAGAGAGGAAAACGGCGAGCAGCTGATGGCAAATCCCAGAAACGCTGCGGCAGGTTCATTGAGACAGCTGGATTCTAAAATCACTGCATCAAGAAAGCTCAGCATTTTTGTATTCAATATTCAGCAAATCACAGGAGGTCCGACACTCAATTCCCATATAGAATCTCTCAAATATCTGTCATCACTTGGTTTCAGAGTATCGCCCGACTGTAGAACTTTTTCCTCGGCAGAAGAGATATTTGACGATATACAAAGACGTGGAGAGAACCGTGAGGAGCTTTCATTTGACATAGACGGTGCGGTAATAAAAGTAGACGATTTTGGAAAGCGAGAGGAGCTTGGAGAGCTTACAAACGTGCCAAAATGGGCGGTTGCATACAAATATCCTCCGGAGGAAAAGCCAACTGTTCTCCGTTCCATCACCATTCAGGTAGGAAGAACCGGAGTTTTGACACCCAACGCAAATTTTGACACTATCCGTCTTGCAGGTACAAACGTTTCGAGAGCCACCCTACACAATAAAGATTTCATTGCAGAGCGAGACATTCGAGAGGGAGACACTATAATTGTAAGAAAAGCGGGAGAAATTATTCCCGAGGTGCTTTACGTTGACAAATCAAAGCGCCCCGAGGGTTCAGTCCCATATTCCTTCCCCGCTCTTTGCCCTTCCTGCGGAGAAAAGGTATTTGTATCCGATGAGGAGAGTGCCATACGCTGTACCAACTCATCCTGCCCCGCACAGCTTCACAGAAGTATTGCGCATTTCGCTTCCCGTGACGCTTTGAACATTGACGGTCTCGGACCTGCAATTGTTGATACTCTTATAAAAAATAATATCATTTCTTCCATTGCCGATCTATATACTTTAAAGGCAGAAGACATTGCATCCCTTGAGGGTCTTGGTGAAAAGTCTGCCAAAAAACTGCTTGATGCTGTTGAGGCATCAAAAAAGCTTTGTCTTTCCAAGCTTCTCTTTGGTCTCGGAATTAACCACATCGGTGAAAAATCAGCACATACACTTGCAAAGAAATATAAGACGATTGATGCACTTGCAATTGCTGAGTTTGATGATTTGTGTATGACAGAGGATTTCGGTGAGATTCTTGCAAAGAGTGTTGTTGACTTCTTCTCTCACGAATCGACCAAAGAACTCATTGTCGCTCTGAAGTGTGCGGGCGTCAACACAGAGTATATTTCAACCGAGGTATCCAGCAAATTTGAAGGAATGACAATAGTGGTAACGGGAACGCTTAACACTATGTCACGCTCGGAAGCGGAAAAGTGTATCACTGATAACGGAGGCAAGGCGGCAGGCTCGGTGTCAAAGAAAACCTCTTTTGTTCTTGCAGGAAGTGATGCAGGCTCAAAGCTCACAAAAGCACAGTCTTTGGGGATAAAAGTAGTAAATGAAGATGAATTTCTTGAAATGTTAAAGTAAATGTTAATTAAATGTGAACATTAATAAAAACACTTGATTTTTATTCCAATATGTGTAAAATAATAACAGTGGTTAGCACTCAAGCCAAATGAGTGCTAAACATTTTAAACAGAAAAATATTTAACATAATATAGGAGGAAACAAAAATGAAATTGAAGCCCTTAGCAGACAGAGTTGTTCTCAAGATGGTTGAGACCGAAGAGACAACAAAGAGCGGTATCATACTTACATCTGCAGCAAAGGAGAAGCCCTCTGTTGCCGAAGTAGTTGAAGTAGGTCCCGGCGGATTGGTTGAAGGTAACGAGGTTAAGATGACCGTTAAGGTTGGTGACAAGGTTATCACAAGCAAGTATTCGGGCACAGAGATAAAGCTTGACGGAAACGAATACATCATCGTTCGTCAGAGCGACATTCTTGCAATAGTAGAGTAATTCGGAGGTAAAGAATAATGGCAAAGGAACTCATTTACGGAATTGATGCAAGAAATAAGCTTCTTGCAGGTGTTGACAAGCTTGCCAACACAGTTAAGGTAACACTTGGCCCCAAGGGCAGAAACGTTGTTCTTGAAAGAAAGTACGGCGCTCCCCTTATCACAAACGACGGTGTAACAATCGCAAAGGAAATTGAACTTGACGATGCATTTGAAAACATGGGTGCACAGCTCGTAAGAGAAGTTGCAACCAAGACAAATGACATTGCAGGTGACGGTACAACAACCGCTACTATCCTCGCTCAGGCATTCATCCGTGAGGGTATGAAGAATGTAACAGCAGGTGCTAACCCCATGGTTATCAAGAAGGGTATCCAGAAGGCTATTGACCGTGCTGTTGAAGCTCTTAACGCTAATTCACAGAAGGTACAGGGTACAAACGATATCGTTCGTATCGGTACTGTATCAGCAGGTGACGAGGTTGTAGGTAAGCTTATTGCCGATGCTATGGAAAAGGTTACAGCTGACGGCGTTATCACAGTTGAGGAATCAAAGTCTGCAGAGACCTACTGTGAGGTTGTTGAGGGTATGCAGTTCGACAGAGGCTACATCTCCCCCTACATGGTAACAGACACAGACAAGATGGAAGCTGTTATTGACGATGCTTACATCCTTATCACAGATAAGAAGATTTCAAACATTCAGGAAGTACTTCCCCTTCTCGAGCAGGTTGTTCAGGCAGGCAAGAAGCTTGTTATCATTGCTGAAGACCTTGAAGGCGAAGCTCTCTCCACTATCCTTGTTAACAAGCTCCGCGGTACATTTACTTGCGTTGCTGTTAAGGCTCCCGGCTTCGGTGACAGAAGAAAAGAAATGCTTCGCGATATCGCTATCCTTACAGGCGGTGAAGTAATCACTGACGAGCTCGGTCTCGACCTCAAGGAAGCAACAGTTGCTCAGCTCGGTCGTGCAAAGCAGGTTAAGATCAACAAGGAAACCACCATCATCGTTGACGGTGCAGGCTCATCCGATGAAATCAAGGGCAGAATCGCTCAGATCAAGTCATCTATGGAAGTTACAACCTCCGAGTTTGACAAGGAAAAGCTTCAGGAAAGACTTGCAAAGCTTGCAGGCGGTGTTGCTGTTATCAAGGTTGGTGCGGCAACTGAAGCTGAAATGAAGGAAAAGAAGCTCCGTATCGAGGATGCTCTCAACGCTACACGTGCAGCAGTTGAAGACGGTATCGTTCCCGGTGGCGGAGTTGCAATACTCAACGTTATCCCCGAAGTTAAGAAGCTTCTCACATCTGTAAACGGCGACGAGAAGGTTGGTGTTGAGATAGTTCTCCGTGCTCTTGAAGAGCCCGCAAGACAGATTGCAGAAAACGCAGGCTTCGAAGGCTCTGTAATCATCAACAAGATTCTCACATCCAAGAAGAAGGCTTACGGCTTCAATGCATACACAGAAGAGTATGTTGACATGTACGAGGCAGGTATCATCGACCCCGCTAAGGTAACACGTTCAGCACTCCAGAATGCAGCATCTGTTGCTTCCATGGCTCTTACCACAGAGGCACTTGTTGCAGATAAGAAGGAAGAAAATCCTCCCGCACCTGCAGCACCCAACCCCGGAATGGGCATGTATTAATAGATAAAAACTTACGGTGTCGGTCAAAAGCCGACACCGTTTTTTTAAAAAGAAAGTCCGTAAGCCACAAAGGTTTACAGACTTTTTGTTATTATATAGGAAATTGCATCGCAATTGCTTATAACAAAAAAGTGTACTTGTCCCCCAAGATTGGGGGTTAGAGGGTTTAAGTAATATATAAATCACTTTTTTATTTATAAGCTTTCACTTCGACGTAGTAGTTATAAAGCGAATTCATAAGGTTTATGAGATTTGTATCTTCTTTGGTCACTGCAAGTTTAATGTAATTCAGAGCGCTAAATGTAATGTCAAGACTATCGGAAACAGTAAGCTTGCAAGGTATATCAAGTGCTTCTACACTGATTCCTTTAATATCAACATAAACAAATCCGTTCTTCGCTTTCGGTTCCAGCACCTTATCATCAAGCTTAAACACCGGAGTTTTGCCTTCCGCCACCTCAAAATAATGGCGAATCGTTATATCGCCTTTAAGAAGAAGTGAGCTTGAATGAAATGACACACCCTCAGCAGAGCCTGAAATCTCGGGAGAAGTAACTTCCGGAATATCAGCTGTTACGACGTCGGTACTCTTTTTATTGAAATACTTATCCGCATTGGCAGTATATATTTCAAGGGCATCGACAAGCTTCAATGCAGATTCATATTTCTCGTCGGTCTCAGCAAGCTCTCGCAATTTGGTGATATATTCGCTTACTGTAAAAACAGGTGTTATAAGTTTACTTTCTCCCCATGTAAGCATATGAGTTATTGCTCTGTTATCCGCATCCTTCGGTGCGATATGAACTACCGTGAAGTACATCTTCTTCTCGTTGTCATAACAGAGAAGTCCTTCGTATTCCTCGCTCGTTTGTGTTATGCTGTCCGAAATCTTTGTTACAAGCTTCACGTCGTCGATATTAACTTGTTTTTCGTCAATATCAAAATAAGTTTTAATTCCAATCGTTCCGTCAAGGAGAAGACTTGTCCCCTTGATTTCCACAGCATCATTAAAATATAGAGAATCTGTCACGATTATATCATCAAAGGCACAACCGCTGTTACTTCCCGAAAACCAACCTGTCCATACCTTGTTGAATGATGGCATCGGGAATCCTGCAGAGCCTTCGGGTACACCCGAAAGTGTTGCGACCTTCACATAATCTATGTAAAGCTCGGGATATCCGTTTCTGAAGTCAAAGCTGTAAAGATGCCATCCCTCACTTCTCGATATACCTGTATTCACATATACTCCGCTATAATAAAGGTACGAATACTGAGCAGAATTTCCTCTTATTCCTATTCCGACCAGCGGTGCTCCGTTTTGTAACACCTTGACATATGTATCATTTTCTTTGCTTACTCCGTCATCGTAAAACCATACATGCACTACCTTCCGGAGCGAAGAATCGAATACCTTTTCCACAAGTGCTATCCCTGAATTGGCATTTTGGAATACAAATCGTCCACTATGGGCGTTGTCTGATTCAACAATGACAGCATTCTTAAGGTTGTCATAGCTGTCATCGGCTGTCACCCAGTTACTTCCGTCTTTAATTCTTGTGATATTACTTTCATCAAAGCCATACTCAAAGTCTTCCGAGAATATTTCATCTGTAACGATGAGTACAGCATTAATTTCACCCAAATCAAAATTCATTGTAACAGTATATTCGCCTACTGACAATGTATCAAGATAGCTCTTCTTCAAAATCAAAGTTCCATTATCAAAAGAGTATTTATCAGCCAAGAGAGCAACTCCGCAAATCGCAACTTTTGTGAGTTTCTTTGCGCCATTCATTGTAATTTTAACTGTAACATCGCTCTTATTGTTCTTATTGTGACGATAAATAGTTTTATCCGACACAGGCAAATGTATCTTATAGCTTACAAATGCAAACTTGCCCTCACTGTACACACCGCCCCTTTGTCCGAATACTGCATAGAAGCAGTCACCCGTGCCATCTGTCATATCAACATATGAAGTAATGCTCTTATCTGTTATCTCTGCTATAATTTCACCATCATCTGCCGACTCGGGATAAGTGTCATTGTTTCGGACAATTACCAAAGAATCATACCACAAGGGATTTTCGGGATTTGTCCAACAAAGTGTTACATTCTTTCCATCGGCTGTTGCAGAAAGTGTCTGAGGACCTTTTACAACTACACCTTCCCATGGTAGCTTATCGCTGATTGTAACATCGTCAAAGCTGTTGGTAGTAGAAGCAGCAGCTGTCCACCATCCGAGAGTTATCTGATTGAATACCTTGAAATTGGTGTTGGTTGCTACCTTCACGCCATCAATATACATATCGGTATAAGTGCCCGATCTGCAATCCCAGGTAAATTGATGCCAACCCGTTGATCTGGGAAATCCCGTATCTATATAAGAATCTCCCGTAAACATCCATATAGTATAATTTTCCGTGCTTGTCTTACTATATACACCAAAAGCGGCTCTGTTGGTAGAACCTGTTTCCGCACATGCCATGATACGATTTTCCGTAACAGATGTGTCATCATAAAACCAAACATTTAGAACCTTATTCATATTTGAATCAAGAGCTTTTCTGATAAGCACCTGCTTATTTTTCTTCAAAAGCCCGAAAGCACCGTTACCGCTGTGTGAAATTCCGTTTGTGTCTATATAAGTGTAGGGCGCATTATCGTTAAATCCAGAAGTGCTTGAGTCTCTCACACCCCATTCAGAAAATCCATCTTCAAAATCGTCAGACCACAAGGGGGCATTTTCAGCTGTTACAGTAACGGATATATCAGTAAAAAATTTCCCGTCAGGAGTTGAAACTCTCACTATAGCTTCTCCTTCGGAGTAAGCTGTTATATGTCCGTCACCGTTACATAACACAACAGACTTGTCCATCGACTCATAAATGAGCGAATCCGACGAATATGAGTTACATGGGATAACTTTCACGGTTATGTCATATTCATCGCCTTCGTTGATTACTACATCTTCAACAGAAAGCTTTACAATTTCACAGGCTTCAATATCACCGCTAACTGTATAGAGTATTGCACCGTCAAGCTTGAATTCAAAAGAAATTTCCCGTCCTTCAATAGCCTTCAAGTCGCCTTTCCAACGCATAACATTTTCGTTTGCATTGTTTTCGGTTATTATGAACTCCCCGTGAGAAAATCCGTCAATCACATCTCCGTTTTCATCAAGAATGGCAACGCTGACATTTCCCTCTGCATTGAATTTCAGCGTTTCACCGAGTATTCTGAATTTCTTTGTGACAACTGTTCCATCTTCGCTCTTAAATCCCGCATACCTGTCTGTTGTAAATTCGGCAAAATTAAGAGTTGTTGTTCTCGTGATAAACTCCGCTTCAACCGCACGGGGAATTTCGGTTTTCATCAGTTCTTTGATATTTTCGGGGATTTCTTTATAATTGAAATAGTGGAGCTCAGGAGTTGCGGCATAGAAAATTTTTGATTTCTCCCCTGTCACCACAGGTGCGGCACAGAATATCATACCATAGTCATTGCCCTTTTCAAAAGCAAAGGTTTCGTCATTGGGGATAAATGGCTGTCCGTTTTCAATGTATGACCAATTGGTAGCATCGGGACTCCAGATAAGCTCTGCGTGTACCTGCTGATAAATGCCTTCATTGTTATCGCAAAAATCAGCCATGCTGACAACACCGATATAATATCCGTTATGTGAATAGATTATCGGTGCGGAATACGGTTGTGCATCGGGAGTTCCGAAGAGTACGTGTTCCGGCTCTGTCCAATAAGATGTTATTTCCTCATAGGTGCTCAATTTAGCCATATCACGTATGGATTTCAAATCTTCGGTTGACGTGAACTGCAGCACTGTGCGCACGCCGTCAATGTATCCTCTTGAAATAACTACATACCTTTCAAGCTCGGGAGACCACAATATTTGATTGTGAGTATCTCCGGGCATATAATTTTCAGTTTTGTTGCCGTCCTTTATAAGAATCGGTGCTTCCCAATGGATACCGTCATCCGACCAGCTGATAGCAGTACCCGTAGTCGCCATAATATAAAGCGGCTCGCCGTTTCCTGCATCGGGGTGTGTATTCACGTGAACACCTGCACCGTGGTGACCTATCAAAACAATATTCGTGCCAATGATCTCGCCGTTTTGCTTTTTATAGTAGAACTCTCCGCAATTCGGACGTGTCCAGTTTACACCGTCATTGGATTCCATATAGCAAAGAACATATCCTGCCCAATCAAAACGCCCGTTAGCAACATTTTCAAAGTCTCCCAAATCTACATTACGGCTGTTTGTTTTATCAATTATATAATCATACCATTTATAGTCGGAAGAAGGATTCTGAGTGCAATATGAGTGATACCAAATCTTGTATTTTGCGGGACTCTTACCGTCAACACTTATACCGTTCTCATCATATATTACATGAGGGTACATAATTGTGAGGCGGTTTTCCCATTCGGGAATATCTGAATCAACGCTCCACTTGTATTGGTCAAGCCAAGATGCATTTGTAACCCTTTTTTCCACATTGCCCAGAACAAGAGTGGCATCCTCTGCATGGGAAACTATTCTGTCGTCAAAGAAATAATACATATTATCCTCCGTATTCGCTTGAGCATTCAAAACTGTAAAGGTTGATATCAAAAGCAATGTATACAAAAATAAAAATATTTTCTTCATTATATTTCCTTTCACGCAAAACGAAATCATGTATTTTATTTCATTATATCAAAGGATATTGACAATGAAAATGGCATATGTTACAATAAACATATAAAATATTACAGAGGTATATATGAATCTTATAAGTTCTCGCATAATGATGCTTGACCGTTTTGCACTTCCCAAAGGCAGACAGCCCATAAATTCACTTTTCTACATTCTCGAAGGAAGCTTTTTTCTTACTGTGGACGGTGAAAAAAAGCTGATATCATCAGGCGATCTCGTGTCATTTCCCAATGACATGGATTTTGAAAGAGAACTCATTTCTCCGATACTTTTTTACAATGTTCAAATTTCGGACAACTGCAATCTTCCCAGAGGCTATGTTCACATCGAGGATCGCAACCGACTTGTTTCAAGTCTGGAATATATGACAAAGCTTTCATCCCGAAGTGATGCATCAAAGGAATTGACAAATCACTATTTGAACGATATTTTTATTCAGATGAAGCTTGAAGTAATGTTAAATAAAATGTCCAAAAACAGCATTGTAGAAAGCGCAATACAGTATTTTGAAAAAAATCTGGAACAAAAAATCTCAATTACTCAAGTGGCTTCATATGTTGGTGTTTCTGTAACAGGATTGACGGAGCATTTTAAGAAGGCTACCGGCTTTACACCTATAAAATATCTCATTTTAATGAGAATAAAAAAAGCAGAATCCTTGCTATGCTCAACCAAAGCTACTCTTTCTCAAATTGCCACTGTTTGCGGATACGAAAATGCATTTTACCTTTCGAAAACCTTTAAGAAAGAAAAAGGGATATCCCCGAAGGAATATCGCCTTAAGCACGGAATATAATTTTTAATTTGCCCATTCGGGACTTGCTTCAAAGGTTAATATTTTACCGTGATGAGGAAAAGTGATTTTTGAAGAAAAGAGCATCGGGGATGCGTGTTCATCCTTTCCTCCGTATTTGCGGTCACCAAGTAAGGGGAATCCGCGGGAGGCAAACTGCACCCTTATCTGGTGGCTTCTGCCTGTATGGAGACGGATATGAATAAGGGAGGTCTCCCCTGCTTTTATAATGTCATATTCAAGTTTCGCCTTCTTTACACCTTTGCGTTCACGCTTAACTACGAAGACCTTGTTTTTTGAAGAGTCTTTGAAGAGAAAATCTTCCATTACACCGCTTTCGGGAGGTGTGCCGTGAACCATAGCAACATATTCTTTTATCATCTCGCCGTTTTGAATTGCGAGGGATAGCTTTGCAGCTGCTTTAGAATTTCTTGCGTAAACCATAACCCCACCTACGTTTTTGTCAAGTCGGTGGACGGTGTAAAAATCTCCTCCGAGTATTTCCGAAAGAGTGTTTGGGACATCTTTTTCGGAATCTAAGCCTTGCGGCTTGATACATACGGCTATATCTTTGTCTGAAAACAGTATTTCCATTTAAACCTCAATTACAAAAGGGAGTCACGTCGGACTCCCTTAAATTTATTCTGCTTCGTAGCCAATTTCACTTTCGAATTCCATCATTTTATCAAAGGTTCTGAGACCGTCAATGGAATTGGCTTCCGTAAGGTTACAGGCTGCAGCAGCTCCCGCAACCCTGAGTGAATATTCGGGGTCAAATTCGCGGTAGAGAGAATAGAGCATACCTGCGCAGAATGAGTCACCTACTCCCACCTTACCCTTAATCATGTCCTTTGTCATATTAAGACACTGCTGGAAGTAAACGCCTTCGCCCTTTCTTGAATACCATCCACCTTCGGGTGCATGGATGCTAACAACCTCACGCACACCCTTTTCGAAGAGAGCTACAATAACCTGCTTCATAGCACTGTGAGAAATTTTTCCGTTTTCGTCTCTTACTGAAATACCCGTAATACGTGAAGCTTCAACTTCGTTGAAAATAAGATAATCACAGTAAGGAAGGCAGGGAGCCACAACCTCGTTAAATCGGTCTCCTGCTTCGCTTACAACATCCATAGATGTTTTGATTCCACGCTCGGATACGTAAGCAAGTGTTCTTGCCATAACAGTGCCGTATTCGTCATCGGGTTCATCGAATTTATCAAGAAGGAGGGCATAGCCGATATGGAAAATATCTACATCAAGCTTATCAAAATCAATATCAGTGATATCAAAATCTGCATTTGCACCCCTTGCCCGGAATAAGGTTCTTTCGTTTGAAGATATGTCGGTCATAACATCAGAGAAGGAAGTCGGCTTATCGTCAACAGTGATAACGCCGTCAATATTAACTCCGAGTCCCGAAAGAACACCCTTTATGTAATCACCGTCAGCATCGTTTCCAATCTTTCCGATAACAACAACATTCATTTCAGGGTCAATTTTCGCAAGAGCCGCACCTGTATTACAAGCACAGCCTCCAACCGACCGAGACACCGATCTGATATTTGTTAGCATGCCGGAAACGGGGTAGCTGTCAATCATTTTTATGTGGTCAACCAAAATGTTACCCACTACCGCAATACCTTTATTCATAAAAAAGTTCCTCGCTTTTGATTTACCTAAATTTTAAGTAATAAATATTAAATCACATTTTGAGTTATTATATCACATATTGAACTATTTTGCAAGTACTATTTTCCATAGAGGACGTGAGACCAAATATCCTTGAAAATGTCGAAGAATCCCGCTTTTTTAACATCTGCCGATGCAACAATATCTTTTTCAAGAAGAGTTTTGTCACCGGAAACGTACTTCACCTTTCCGATAACATCCCCTTTCTTTACGGGTGCCTTTAGCTGCTTAGGTAACTCTACTACCTCTTCCACCTTGTTTTTTTCGCTTTTGGGAAGCAAAACAGACGAGTCGGAGGTATGACATTTAACGCTCTTTGCCTTTCCGCCGACTACCTTCACTTCGTTTACCTTTTCAAGCTTTGGACGGTATACGGAAAAATTTGCAAAGCCGTAGTCAAGAAGTGACCTTGCCGCAGAAAAACGCTTAGCACTTGTGGGTGCTCCGAGCACAACCGCGCAAAGCATCATTCCGTCACGCTCGGCAGATGCGGTGAGACAGTAGCGTGCCTTTGATGTTGAGCCTGTTTTGAGACCGTTTGCACCTTCATAAAAGCGAATAAGCTTATTTGTATTTGCAAGTCCGAATTTTCCGTCACGAATGGAATCCATCCATATAGTTGTGTATTCAAAAATTTTAGGATGAGACAAGAGCGCCCTCGACATCAATGCCACGTCTCTTGCGGACGAATAGTGCATTTCTCTGTCGTCAAGCCCCGTACAGTTTACAAACTCTGTTGATGTCATACCAAGTTCGGAGGCACGTTTGTTCATTTGTGAAACGAATTCACTCTCGCTTCCTGCAAGGTGCTCTGCCATGGCAACAGCGGCATCGTTACAGCTTGAAACCGATATGGCTTTGAGCATATCGTTGACCGTCATTTTTTCTCCCTGTTCCATAAACGCCTGACTCCCGCCCATAGATGCGGCATATTCGCTGACAGCTACCGTATCCGACAATGATATTCTTCCTTCATCAAGAGCTTCCATTATCAAAAGAAGAGTCATAACCTTGGTAACGGATGCAATGGGTAAGCGTTCATCAGGGTTTACTTCAAAAAGCACTTCTCCGCTGTCTGCTTCTATAAGTATCGCCGCTGCCGTCTCTTCTTCAAGAGCAAACACATCGCTCGACGGTGGGTCAATCAAATAATCGTCTGCCGAAAATACGGGCACTTCGTCCTCTGTCAGGTCTGCTCGGGCAAAAATCGGCAATACCAATGATACTAAAACAATTAAAACTATAATCTTCTTCATATGCTTATCTCCTTGTTTTTTTATATAGTTTATGTGTCTCTCCCCTCCTTCTATGACAATTTTTTTAAAACCTCTTGACAAACAAACAGGTACCGTGTATAATATATTTAGCATTTAGGCTAAATGTTAAATGGAGGTGATAAAATGTCATTACAAAAAACAATGAAGGCGCTTTCCGACCCTGTTAGGCGCGAAATACTCGGAATGCTGAAAAGCGGAAGACTGTCAGCCGGCGAAATAGTTGACCATTTCACAATTACGGGTGCATCAATTTCGAGACATCTGTCTGTGCTTAAGGATGCGGGTTTGGTGAGAGATATGAGAGAGGGACAGTTTATATTCTACGAGCTGAACGCATCTGTGCTTGAAGAAATCATGCTCTGGGTGAGCGATTTGAAAGGAGACAACGAAAATGAATAAAAAGAATTTAAGAAGCATTATATTAACATCAATCATCACTCTTCTTCCCATAATTGCGGGATTGATTCTGTGGGATAAGCTTCCCGACAGAATGCCGGTTCACTGGGGAATCAACGGTGAGCCTGACGGATGGGCTTCCAAGGGATTTGCTGTTTTCGGATTACCGCTTATATTGATGGTAATACAAATAATTTGTTCCGTGATTGAATATACTGTCTCCCGCAATACGGAGCAAAACAAAAAGGTTTTAGAATTAGTTATCTGGGCAGTTCCCGTTATATCAATAATCGCAAATGCTTATATCTACATGAACGCTTTGGGACACAAAACCTTTGAAATTCAGCGTACTATCCCCCTCCTGCTCGGATTTTTCTTTGTGATACTTGGAAACTATCTGCCCAAAATCACACAAAACCGTACCCTTGGTATAAAAATAAAGTGGACACTCAACAGTGAGGAAAACTGGTTTGCAACACATCGCTTTGGTGGGAAAATGTGGGTAATATCAGGCATTTTGCTGATGCTCTCAGTCCTTCTCCCAACTGCCGTAATTCCTATTGTACAACTTTGTGTCATTGCATTAGCAGCATTTGTACCGATGATATATTCATACATTTATTCAAAAAAGCATTAACAAAAAATCACCGCAGACAGAAGTGTTCCGTCTGCGGTGATTTTTTTAGTAAAGTGTTACTTTTTCGATATTTTCAGGCATGTCAACCTTGGGGGCTGTCCATGAGGAAGGATTCTTAATAGTCTTTCCTGCTACACCAATGACAACCTGTGCTCTTGTAACAAGGTCTGTCAAAGGCTCTGCTTTATAGGAGAAGCTGAAGCTTCCGCCGGGTACCTCCGCCTTACCGGAGAAGGTTATTTCCTTAACGTGTGCCTCGTCATCAATCCACTTGCCTTCTTCATCGTAAATCTGTGTATAGTAGTTGAGATATGCCTTGTTTTCATCGGGGTAATACTCGATGAAATCACCGCCGTGAAGCTCGGCATCAAAGGTGATTGTTGTAGCTCCGATTGTAAGCGAAGGATTCTTAACAGGTGCATCAGCAGGCTCAAAGGCTACAAGGTCATCAATCTTAACACCCGTACAGCTACCGCAAAGAGTAACGGCAACAGAGTTGATTGCATTAAAGTTTGCATGTGCACGATAGGTTTCGTAGTTGATACCGCCTGTGGAAACACCGCTGAATGAGTATCCCTCGTAATCGTCGTTGTTGGCTTCAAGGAGAATTATTTCCTTCCAGCCTTCGAAGTTGAGAGGAATGAAGTAATCATTTCTTCCCTGCTCTGCTGTGGGAACACCCTTAAGAGTGATAAGAATGGCATCGGTTGTTGAATTGTTACCGAGTACCTTTATCTTGAGTGCTGTCTTTCCGGGGATAGCAAGATTTGAAACTGTGTACTTGCCCTTTACCTCGGTTACAAACTTATTCTCATCGAATTCACGTATAACGGTTCCGTTCTCACCCTTTGTAGAATATCTCTGCTCAATTCTGATGAAAGGAGTCTGAGCATCAAAGGGATTCACTGCGCTTCCCTTTACAAAGTTTGGTTCTGATATATCATAAATCTTGTGCTTGAAGTACTGCATTTCACGGAATGCAAAGGTACCGTCGGAAAGCTTTACAACCTTGTGCTCGTACTGTGAGTTCTTTATCTGCTCTCTTACCTCGGGTGAGAAGTAATTTGCTTCACGAAGTCTTGTGTAAAGACCGTAGTACATAAAGTTGTGAGAAAGTCTGGTCTTATCGTTAAACGAGCTGATGGAGAATGGCTGGCATACGGTTGAGAAGTTATATGCAATACCAATTGAACCCATATGATCAAGGTCATCACGGTACATTGTACGTGTGGTTGTATCCTTATACTGTGAATCCATATCGGGACAGTAGTTAAACCAACCGAGGGTTGCAGTATAGAACATGTCGGGGTAGCTCTTGAGAGTTGCGTTCAAATGACCTTCCTTGTGGTTTTTATATGAACGGTATGCGTAGTCGGTAGCACCTGCACGTGCTCTTGCGCCCCAAAGATATGTGGCAAATGAAGAGAACTCAATAAGAGGCTTAACCTTACAGTTGGATACTACTGCACGAACAAATTCCGCATAGATGTAATAGCCCTGTCTTGAATCGTAAAGACCGTTGTGTGCAAAGGACTCGAGACCATCGAGATAAATCATCTCAAATCCGCCCTCGTTATACGCCTTTGCTGTGTCCTCAGCTATCTTGTAGAAGAGCTCCGACAGAGGCTTTGACTGGAACATTCCATACCAGCCGAGAAGCTGACGTACAACCGCTCCGTCGGCGTGCTCCGCAGGTTTTGTACCGAGCTGTGCACGCTTTACGTTAAGAAATCCGGAGGATGAACCCGAGGAAACATAGATAATTTCTTCGTCGATAAGGAAGTATCTTGTGTGAACGTTGTTCCAAGGAATACTTGAACCTGTCAGTTCAACCTTTGATGCGTCCTCGTTTGTTTTAATGTTTGTCTTGAATTTGGAAAGCTTACCTCTGAGAGTATAGGTTACCTCATCAAAAACAAGCTGCTGTTGCCATTTGGGGTTTGTTAGGATGTTCTTTGCGTTTGAGGGGACGAGTGATGAATATGTGTGAAGACCAAGCTGTATTCCCTCTGCCTTTACCTTGTCTGCGATTCTTTCTTTGAATACAGAAGCTGTAATAAAGGTCTCGTCCTTCTTTTCCTGCTCAGTTCTTGCGGTTATAAAGTTAAAATCTGCGGTAATAAAGTTAGAGCCCTGATGGAGGTCCATCTGTTCAATACTGTACTTTTTCGCAAGCTTTGCTGTTTCTGTCGCATTATCGGGATAAAGGCCATTGTTTATAATGACATAGTCACCGAATATATCGGTATTATCAAGAGCGTATGCACCGCCGTGTGTAGATGTAATACCCTTTGCCGGGTCGATTTCATCCGTAACTCTCTTCAGGTGGTCACGGTGAAGTGTCATGGGTGAGAACGCTACACCAAGCTTTGCGCCGAGGGTGGGAACGCCGAGATATGTATAGGTAGTACCCTTGGCAGCCTTTGATTTTCCTCCGGGATAATAGTGGTTATTGACCGTAGTGGTCATAGGGATTCCCGAGAGACCGAATGCACTCTCGCTGTCAAGTTCCCATGGAGCATTAATGTTGATGTTACAAATTACCACACCGTTGAGTGATGCGGGAAGGTTGGTATCGAGAGTTACAGTGAAGTAATCCTTTTTAACATCTATGATGTAGTAAGCAACGTTTCCGTCCTTATACTCAACCTTGAGCCTTCCCTCTTCTACGTCCACGGTTGAAGGCTGTACGGTTGCGCCGGTATCATTTATGAGCCAGGTAAACCAAGGAGAAGTTGTTGCAAGGTTCATTTCCTCTCCTGTTACCTTATTGATAACCGATGTAACCTTACCGCCCTTTTTAGCAATGGTTACCTTTATGTAGTCGTTTTCAAAATAAACATCGCTTGATGTCTTTTTGAGCTGAGTGAGGTCGGCGTTGTAATAGTAATCGCCGTGAACCTTGTTGTTGGATGCCATAAGTATTTGATATTCTGCCCAGTGTCCGCCAATGTCATTAAATACCGTCGAAAGCTTTGTCTTGCTGACGGTGTCCTTGTTGGCAAGTACAGAGATGAGACGGTTAATAACCGTTACAACCTCAGCTCTTGTGATTGTTGCATCAGGCTTGAAGGAGCCGTCTCCGTAGCCGTTTACAAGTCCGGAAGCCGCAGCAGCAACTATAGCATCGTAATACTTGTTGGTTTTATCAACATCAGTGAAGGTTATGCTCGTACTTGCGGAAAGGTTGGATGCAAAATATGCAAGCTCTACAAATTCCGCTCTTGTAATCTTTGCGTTGGGATTGTATTTATCCGATGTATTAGTAAAGAAATAGCCTGTTTCATCAAGATATGCAATAGCATTGTAGAACCAATCGCCCGGCTTTACATCGGTGAATCTTGTTGTATAACCATCAGGAATGGTCTGCACGCCGAGAAGAAGTCTTGCAAATATTGTACAAGCCTCTGCCTTTGTCATATTGTCATTAGGTTTGAACAGATTACCTGCGTAACCGTTGATGTAAGCCTTGTTGTTACCGTTAGACTGCATTTCCACCTTGGGAAGCACGGTAACGGGATCGGGATCGGGCAAAGTAGCTGTATTGAGCTTTAAGACAACGTGACTGTCTTCAACGTAGCCGCCTACCTTTTCGTGATAAGGAACACCCCATCTCACGTCTACGGTTCCATCCTCCTCAGAAAACTTGATAAGAAGAGGATAAGCGTTATTTGTACTTGCGTAACCGCCGTTAAGATTTGCCATAACAGCGGCAACGTCATATCCGTTATTATTTTTGAATGTATTTGCTACAATATTTGTACCCGATGCACCTGTAGCTGAAACAATACACACAATATTGTCCCACTGCGCAAAAGCGTAGTTCCAAAGGTTTACGCCGTCTCTGGGTTTATTATTGTGGAGAATTCTTGTTCTGACAGTTGTTGAATAGCTTGAATATACGGCAAGCCATTCCGACTGTGAAAGTGACCAATCATGCTGGGTATACATCTCACCCTTGGGGTCAAGAAAGGCGGTAGTAAACACTATTGCTCTCTTATCGGGGTGTTCTGCCTGAAGTGCATTAAACCAATTGAGCACTGCCTCTCTGGGGTATGCTTCAAGCTGATACATGATGTAGGTACTGTCACCGTTTTTCACGAAAACCGCTCTGTTATTACTGTCATATGTTTCGTATTTGTAACCCGAAACACCGATGTAATCACTTGCTTCGAAAACTGTCTCCAGGTGATTATTTCTTTCAAAGCCTGCTCCGCAATAGTCGCCCTGACCAATGGAAACACCGTATGCTATCTCCATATCGGTAAGGAGAGATGCAGTCTTTTTCAAGGCTTCGAAGTCCTGCATCCATTCTTCATCGGCTACATTTGCTTCTACAAGCTCTCTTTCGGTATGTCCTTGCTTTGCAACATATTCTGCGTGCATAAAATTAGGTCCTGAGGACATATCTCCAAGGAAGCTCACATATTTTAGCCCCACAGTTGAAACAAGGTCGCCAAGCCAATAGCAAGCATCCTCAACGGGAGTGAGATTCTTGGAATTGGCAAAAAACGGCTTTGTTCCGTTAAAGGTTGCAACTACAATATCGCCTTCTTTGGCATAATCCTCTTCAAGAACACTCGTTTTTGCAAACGACGTGGCTGTGAGAAGAAAAGAAACCAGGAATAAAGCGAAAATCATTGTTAAAATTCTTTTCATGTCTTTCTCCTTTGCATAAAAACTTCTACTGCTTTATCCAATGTTTTTATTATATACGAAACTTCACTTTTTGGCAAGATGTAAATTAAAAATTGACAAGTAAAACATAAAAACGGAGCTGAGTCATAATGAAGCAGCCCCGTCATGATTATTTGTATAATGTAAAGCCTATATCTTGCATTGTAATCTCTATGCCAAGTACTTCCTTCTGGGCACTAAAGAATGCGTTGAGGTAATCCAAAACCAGACAAATTTCATTTGCAGAGTATTTAATAAAGTCTTTTTTAAGACGCTCGTCACCTAAATACTGGAGATATTCGGGAATGTCACCTCTTTCAAAATCGCTGTCAAGATATCCGATTATTTGAAGTGATTCGTTATCGTCGGATAACTGAACTCCGTACATAAAGTCATCAAGTGCAATCACTGTGTCGCTATATACGCCGTCCCCCTCGCTCTCAAGTTCTGCATAAAGATAATCGTATTCTATTGAATAACCGAGAGTGAATGTTCCGCCTTCAAAATCCACAGCCCAAACTATATCATCATCAACCTGTTTGCCTGCTACCTGCACAAAATATTTCAAATAATCGTAATAGCTGTCAATTTCATTTGTATCAAACTGATTTGCGGCTATAACATTTACATTTATTTTTACGCTTTGCGCATTCTTGTCGTTGTAAACTATAACAGTTGTTCTGCCTTCGGAAACACCGTCAATTTGAATATTCCAAGGCATGGGCTCGTCATCCATTGTCTCCCACTTCACCTTTGCAATTGTGCTATCCTCGCTTTTAAGTCCAAATGTTGCGCCGATTCCGTCACACTTAAAGGATACGAGAGCCGATTCACCTACCTTCACAGTAACGCCGGTGCTACTGAGCTCATAATTCATATTCTCCTGACTTGCGGATGCAATAGAGGTCAAATCGTCTGTCCTGTAGCTGTTAAAGGTAATTACAGGGATTGCAAAATTAAGGTTCTGTCCTTCGTTATGAGTAGCACTGGTAATTCCTATAACCTCTCCGAACTTATTTATAAGAGCGCCGCCACTGCTTCCGTGAGATATCGGTGTTGAGAACTGAATATAATTCACACCATCGATTTCACGGTTGGGATTTGAAATAATACCATCGGAAATAGAATTCTGCAAGCCTTCCGGGCTTCCTATGGCATATACCTTGCCTCCACCGACAATGGTCGATGCATCACCAAGGGTAAGGTATTTATTACCCGTGCTGTTGACCTTTATCACTGCCCAGTCATTTTCTTTATTGTAATCGTATACGCCTTCTATTTTCAGCATTGTATCACTGCCGGGAAGCTGCGCATTTGCAGAATATGCACCTTCGATAACATGGTAATTGGTAACGGCAGTACCCTTGTCATCTATAAAAAAGCCGCTTCCGGTTGCAAATGCTTTACCACTTTTATCGTACACTTCTATGTAGAAAACACCGGGTGAACAAAGGGCATATACCTCTTCAGCATCAAGCACCTTTTTTGCGTCTGTCCACTGGGTATAAACCGTCACAAAGGTTTCAAACGAGAAGACATTGAGATTAGTGAGCTTTTCGTTGAGATACATATCTGTACCTTTAAGCTTTGTGGAAAGGGCACGGTGAGAAATTGTTACAACATCGGCACGCCAGAAGTTTTTGACATCAACATCATCGGTAAGAATTCCAACCGCCCTTGCAAGCTCATATGGATTGTCCCATACAAAATCCTTGCCACCTTCGTCAGAGTACCCAAGCGCTCTCAACACAAAGGTTATATACATTGCGGAGGTTGCCTTACCCGTACCGAATTCGGTAAGTGACACACCGTTAGCAAGTCCTGTTGCATAGGCATAACCGACATAGTTACGTGCCCATCCGGGAACATCTGTAAAGTGACAGGTCCACGAACGTCCCAACGCTTCTTCCTCTTTGCCGAGAAGTCTTATAAGCATTACAACCGCTTCTGTTCTTGTAGGTTCTCTGTCAAGGTCGAAATCAGTCAGTGAAACACCGTAGAAAAGCTTGAGCTCTTTAAGCTCTTGAGCAAGTGCTTCTTCGTTCGATGTGTCTCTTTCCGCCAACGCCACAGTGGACACAGCAAAGATGCACATAACAGTCGCTAAAAAAAACAATAATACTCGCTTCATTTTTTACTCCTGAAATTTATTTTTCGTACTGTAAAAAGTATATATCCGTTTTTAAAATTTTTCAAGAGTCAAATGTTACATTTTTGTACACAAAAGTTACATTCAGTCAAAATCATAAAATGAATACTACCTCACCTGTGTCCATACTATCAGATCACACGCACCACGGTTGGCAAATGCAAAATAAGGAATCAGCTTTGCGGAGAAAGAAACTCTGGCAGAATTCTTAATGTAATAAAGCTTACCAGTATTTTCACGGCGCTCGGCATCAAGAATAATAGCAGGTGCAGGTATTCCTTTTTCCTCTACAAGTCTGTAATTTCCGTTATCAATAAGGGTTATATCCCTGAGATTGTCACCGTTATCCACGCTCTCCATACAGTAAACAATAGGACCTCGCATTACAGCATATCTGCCCGAATCGTCCTGAACATTGGGATTTGCCTCCATAAAATGAATGTTCATAGGCAGATTAAGTGTAAGAGAATCTCCGTCCTTGAGTTCAAATCTTGCAAATCCGTTTTCTGTCTCGCCCTCGTATTCCACGCACCACTCGGGAATTCTTACAAAGAGTGTTAAAGGCTCTCCCTTGTACTCAAATGTTATATTGCCGTCGGAGGGATATGCGGTCTTTTGCAAGAGAATTGCATCCTTTCCGCCTACTGTAAGCTTGGTTTCGGCGTGAGCGAACTGATTGCACCAAACCGTGTCGCCCTCCACCGTATACATATATCTCGGGAGTGAGCCGAGAATTCTCACAACATTGGGAGGACAGCAGGAGCAGCCAAACACCTTTACTCGTTGAGAAATTGGCTGATATGTACCCTTGTGTTTGTATTTTTTCAGGTCAAGCTCAAGAGGATTTGTATAGAAAAACTCATCACCGCTCAATGACACACCCGACAGGAAACCGTTGTAGTATATTTTTTCTATTATATCACCGTAAAGAGAATTTGGCTCAGACTCCTGAAGGGCACCTGCAAGCATGGCAAGAGACACAGCAGCGCAGGTTTCGTTATAGACATCACGGTTAGGCAAATTATAATCGTAGGAATAGGATTCCCCATGTTTTTGCACACCCACTCCACCCGTAATGCTCATTTTTTTGTTAATTATATTGTCAAAGAGTCTGTCAGCGGCAGCCTTGAGTTCTTTATCTCCGTCAATTTTCGAAAGCATCGCCATTGACGTATAGAGATACCCCGCACGCACTGCATGTCCCTTTGCCTCGCTCATCTCACGGACAGGCATCTCGGATTGAAAATACTCGTCCCATACTTCGCCTTCCCAGTGCATATCGTCGTTTTCGCATGTTCCTCTTTTATTTATAAAAAATCTTGCAAGCTCAAGATGTCTTTCATCACCCGTATATTCATAGAGCTTGAGCAGTGCTATTTCTATTTCCTCATGCCCGGGGGTTGTAAAGCTTGCTCTGCCCTCCTCCATGAAAATACGGCGAATGAAATCAACGTTCTTCAGCATACATGTGAGAAGCTTGTCCTTACCCGTCGCCTTATGATAAGCGATTGCCGCCTCGATAAGGTGACCTGTGCAATAAAGCTCATGACAGCTTCTGTCGCTGTATATTTTAGAAGGAGAAACTGTAAGGAAATAGGAATTGAAATATCCGTCGGCTCTTTGGTTCTTTTCAATTTCATCAACGGTTGCGTCAACAAGCGCTTCAAGCTCTTCCTCACGCCTTGTCTCTGTGAGATATGCAACACCCTCTATCCATTTTGCAACATCAGAATCCCAAAATATATGAGGCTTTTTGTTTTCATCGTCGCCTTCACGCCAGGAGCAGGAAAAAGCATCAAATCTGCCAGTTTCCTTAAATCTGTCATACACTGCTCGAACGGTAACGTTTCTTACAAGGTCGGTATAATACTTCCAAAATCCGCTCTTTATTTCGGTATTTGCAAAATATAAATTTTTCATTATTTCCTCCGTTATTGACTTTTTATCGCTGTTATGCTATTATCAGTATAGCAAAAGCATTTGTATTTTTCAACGCAAAAACTTGTATAATAGGAGTTAAAATCCGACTATGTTTGAAAGTGTTAAATACGTAAGCTCCGGAAAGTTTGTCTCCTGCGGTCAATGGATACATCCCGACAGAATAATAGATTCATACGAGGTTATTTTTGTTATAAAGGGGAATGTTTATATAAACGAAAACGGAAAAGAATACCACCTAAAGGAAAATGAGATTCTTATTTTAGAGCCGGACGTCAGACATTTCGGATGCAGAGAAAGTAATGACACTTCCTTTTACTGGATGCATTGGACCTCTAACAAAAAACTGCTGCCTGATGTCAAAAGCTTTAAACTGACAAAGCCTTACAGCCTTTCCGTTTTATTCTCTCAGCTTTTGAATTACTCATTTGAAAAATCACCTTTGGAAATGCTTGATTATACTGCAAGGCTGATTCTCGGTGAAATATATTTAAGAAACACCGGGTCAGCGGAAAGCCGTATTGCAAATACCGTTGCAGACTGGATAATGTCAAATCAAGACCTTCCGATAAAGGTGTCAGATGTCTCCCACCACTTTGGATACAACAGTGACTATATAAGCCGTCTTTTCAAAAAAGCGTACAAAAAAACGCTGAAGGAATATATTGACGAAGCTAAAGCAAACCATATAAAAAATATGCTTCTTAATACATCTCTTCCTCTGAATGACATATCAGCATCCTGCGGATTTGACGAGTATAAGTACTTTTTGAAGTTTTTTAAATATCACACCAAGATGACGCCCACCGAGTTTTTGAATATTTATTCGGGAACACATATCAACAACAAATAACCGCAAGGCCTCTCGTGAAGTCTTGCGGTTTACTTTATGCCATGCGATATTTTTTAAGCATTGTTTTGGTGAATTCAAGAAGGAAAAGCGCCTCGCTGTCAAGCTTTTCCTCATCAAGTCCTTCCTGGAGATTACGCCATGTGCGAATATCGTAGCCTACCTCGTTACCCATTCTGAGGAATGGCTCGGATACAATATCGTTCTTATAGTCTATGTCGCTGAGAGCCTTGAATATATCATCCCAATCAAGGTGTCCTCTTCCGGGTACATTTCGGTTGTTTTCGCCTGTGTGGAAATGACGCAGTCTCTTTCCCACAAGACGGATGGCGTCTCCTATATTATCCTCTTCTATTCCCATATGATAGGTGTCAAGATGAATGCCGATGTTGGGACTGTTTACCATATCGGCATACGCAATTGCTTCCTTGGCGGTATTGATGACAGGAGACTCAAAACGGTTAACAGCCTCAACACAAACCGTAACCCCTTCCCTTTCAGCAACCTTCATTACCTTCTGCATACTGTCAACGCTTCGTGCTGTGATTGCTTCCTTTTCTTTCTCGTCAATAAAATACGAGGGCACACCCCAACCTGCATAGGTAACGCCTGAGAAAAGCTCTCCTTCCATAACCGCAATCTTTCTTACGATGTCAGAAAGATATTCAACACCGCCATCACGAACTGCCTTATCGGGATTTGACACATCATACTTGGGATTGAGACCGAGGCTGTAAGAAAGCTTTACCCCCATTTCATCTGCGTATTTCTTGATGTCACGACACTCCGCATCCGACATTTCAAGGAGTGGCTGTGCCTGAAACTCAAGAATATCAAAACCAAGCTTCTTTACCTTGTCAATGTAATATTTATAATTTATTGTCCAGGACTGCTCCCAGAAGTTTACAAAAATACCAAGCTTATTCATTTTCTTTACCTCACTTAAATGATATCTATTTTATAACCGAGATACTTATCGAATGCTTCACGAACAGACTCTGCAAAATGACCTCTTGTAACCGCTACGTGATGACGGTAGCCGTTTGATGCCATAAAATTGAGAAGATTTCCGATGTTTTCCTTGCAGAAAACCGCACCGCTTCCAAAAAATTCCTTCTGGATGGGATCATCTGTAAGCTTCCCCTCTGCGGCAAATGCACAAAGCTCTCCGTTTTCTGTCTTAAAGCTGCCGATTGTTACATCGTCAACAATAAAGCTGCCCTTGTTTACACCGACTCCACTTCCTTCACCGTATGATTTTTTGAACATAAGGTGCTCGATTATCCTGCCCTTGTCACGCATAAGAGAAATAGGTGCGGGACCGCAGTGGAAGAGTATTATCTTGTCATCTGCATCGCCGTAATTGTTGTTTACGTCAAGGAGCATTACGGGGTAATTTGCGGCAAGACCGATAGCACGCATCATAACCGCATTTGTAATGTCAAGCTCGCAGGCAGCGTGTATGCCACGCTCATTGAGCTCCCCGAGAATAAGACAGGGAGCAATACCGTATTTTGTCTGAAGCTCATTCCAACAGCGGATAGCAATTGCGTGAAGGTCAAATTCTTCTATAAGACCGTCAATTACCACACCGAGTCTTGAAATGTTCTCAAGCTTTTCGGGGGGATATTTCCCAAAATCGGAAAGGTCAGAATATACCTTTTTCTTCGCTTCCAGCAAAACAGGGTCAACTCTATCCATTCTGTCAAAAACAAGAGACATATCAATGGTTTCTATATTGATTCTTCTGTTCTGGAAAGCAATTTCATCACAGCGCACTGTCTTGAATGCTGTGGTTCTTGCTCCGATTGCACCAATATTCACACGTCTCATTCCCTTGACAACACGGCAAGTACCTGCAAAGAGTCTCAAATCCTCTGCAAAAGAATCAGAAAGAGGACTTACACAAAATTCTTTTGTGAGAGTATATTTAATATTTAACTGACGGAGCACATTGCACATGGCAAATTTACCGCAGAAAGCATCTCTTCTGTGGTCGAAATCCATCTTTCCGTCCTCGTCGGGATATGCTTGAACAAGTACGGGTACGTCTATATCGGCAAATGCAGCCGATGCTCCGTTTTCGTCACCAAAGTTGGGAAGGCAGAGAATTATACCATCATATTTTCCTCTGTGCTCATCGAGAAATTTAGCATAAGCCTTTCCTTCGGTAAGTGTTTCCACGGCTCCGTAACGAGTGAGAGCTTCATCCATAATTATGTAGTCATAGCCGTTAATCTCACAAGCCTTTACCATTTCCTCTCTTGCGGAAGCTATGAGCTCTCCGGGGAAAAAGCCTCGGTTCCCGAAATATAATGCAAACGTTGTTTTCATAAATTTATCACCTCTGATTCAATTATAACTGTATTTTACTGAATATTATAGTTATAAGTTGACCGATTTTATGATAATATCTTCCCAAGTTACTAAATTTTTGTATTGCAATTTCGTTATAGTTATGTTAAAATCGCTTGAGGTGATATAATGACAATAAACTTCAATACTGATAAATTAAACATATTGTTATCGGATTTTTACAAGCTTACAAAGCTGACCATAAGTGTCTGGGACAAGGATTTAAACCAGCTTTCCTTCCAGCCTTCGGATATGCCCGTTTTTTGCCGTATGATAAAAGAGACAAAATCAGGTAGCAGTCGTTGCCTTGAAAGTGATAAAAAAATATGTATGGCATGTAAGATAACGGGAGAAGCACAGACACACGTATGTCACGCAGGACTTATTGATACGGCAATCCCAATAAAATTTAACGACAACATACTCGGCTATATCATGTTCGGTCAGGCAAGCCCTGAGGAGAACAAAAAAGAACTCCTTCGCAGAATCAAAAAGCTCAGTCAAGAGCTTGATATAAGCGAGAAGGAGCTGCTTGAATCCCATGGGGCGTTGACAAAATACGAGCCTGACATAGTGCAATCGGCGGCTAACATTTTAAAGCTGGCAACACGTTATCTTTGGCTTTCGGATATGATTAAAATAAGCAGTGAAGGCTTGATGGAAAAAATAGACGAATACGTAAGAAAAAACATTTCGGAAAAAATAACCATCGAAGAGATATGCCGTGAGTTCGGTATTTCAAAAAATAAGCTTTACTCTCTTTTTAAAGAAAGCCGAAACATGACCGTCGGAGAATACATTTCATCACAGCGTATTGAGAGAGCAAAATTTTTGCTCAGCACCTCGGACATGCCCATCTCCGAAATATGCGGTGCTGTTGGAATCGTTGAGTACAACTATTTTTCAAGACTTTTCAAAAAACAAACGGGATATACTCCCCTATCATATAGGAAGCATTTACCGTCATAAAAGCATTATCTTTTTCTGTACTGTCCGGGTGACATACCCGTCTTTCTTTTAAAAGCATCGCAAAAGTAAGCATCCGACATAAAGCCCGTCCTCTTGCCTATTTCGCTTACCGAATATGTAGTGTTTTCCAAAAGCTCCTTTGCGTGCTCAAGGCGAATTTGATTCTTGTACTCAATGGGAGAGCAACCTGTAATACTCTTGAAAACTCTCAAAAAATGATATTTGCTCATATTACAAATATCCGCATATTCCTCAAGAGGACAGTTTACAAAGTACTCATTGTTAATTATACTGATAACGTGAGAAATCTTATCGAAATACCTTTCGGTGGTGGCGGTTTTGATATCAGTATTACGCCTGAGTAAAGCCATAACGGTAAAAAGATATGAAACACAAAGCTTTTCATAAGAGGGACGTTTCAGGGTAAGCTCGTTTAAAATTTCCTCAAACAGATCCCGAACTCTTGCATCGGGGCGGGAAAAATAAACAGTTGAGCTTTCAAACCCGAACAAATCAAAGTCAGCGGGTGCATTGAAATGAACGTAATAGAATTCGCCCTTTTCGCCGTTGATATAAACGTGCTGCTGTTTTTCGTGAGGTCTGAATATTACAAAGCCTCCCCTTTCGGCAACAGTGTCGGATGAAAGATGAAAAAGCTCTCTGCCGCTTTCTACGTAAAAAAGCAAATAATCCTCCCGCCCTTCGGGGCGGTTTATTGTTCTGCCATACTCGGCGAAAATATGACCGCTGCTGACAACCGATATTCCGTTAATTCCGTCGTTTCCCCTTTGGTAAGCATTGTATAACATATATAAACTCCATATCAGCAATAAATCTAAATTACAAGTCAATTATTCGTAATGACTTTTTATTATTTTAGCACTACAATATAGCTGTGTCAATACAAAATAAGGAGAATAAAAAATGCCGATACGCGAAGAATCCTTCAGAATTGGGTGCGGAAGATACCTGCAAGGCGCGGGATATCTGGAAAAAGCAGGTGATGAGGTACAAAGACTGGGAAAAGCACCACTTATTGTAGGAGGCAAGACTGCACTTGAACTAACAAGGGAAAGCTTGGAAAATTCCATAAAGAAAAAGTGCAATAAATATAAATTTGTGACTCACACGGGTACATGTAATGAAGAGGACGCAAAGGAAATAGCCGAAAATGCAACAACCGAAGGCCTTGATGTAATAGTCGGAGTCGGTGGCGGTGTAATTTGCGATTTTGCAAAGCTGTGCGGATACTATGCAAAGCTTCCTGTGATAAATATTCCCACCTCCAGCGCAACCTGTGCGGCATATACACCGCTCAGTGTCAGATACACAAAAGACGGAAAAACAGTAGGCTCACTGCATTATGAATATGAAGTGAACTGTGTTATCGTTGACACCAAAATAATGGTAAATCAGCCTATGCGACTATTCATTGCGGGAGTATTTGATGCAATAGCAAAATTTGTTGAAATAAAGCAAAGATTTAACGAAAATACAACCGATTATCCTATCGGTCTTGACTGTGCATACGTACTTGCAAAGCACAGCTATCGAGTGTTGACCGAAAGAATTGAAAAATGTCTTTCCGATATGGAAAAAGGCGAAGTCACGGATGATGTGGAAAAGGTAATATTTTCCGCAATTGCCGAAACGGGTGTTATAAGCGGAATCGCACGTGGCTCAAACCAGACTGCTCTCGGACATAAGTTTTATGAGACAACACGCTTTTTATTTCCCGACAGTGCTCGCCCGTATCTTCACGGTGAAATAGTCGGCATTGGACTTCTTTTGCAAAACAAATTCAACAACGAACCGGAAAACAATAACTTTATCTTAAATCTAATGAATAAATACAATATGCCAAGCAAGGTATCTGAAATAGGAGTAGCTTTAACCGAAGAAAGCTTTGACAAATACTACAAAAAGATATGTGGCAGCAGTGCAGTAAATGAAAAAGACGAGGAAGAGTGCAAACGATTTAAGGATGCACTTCGATATCTTTGGGAGAGGGGTTAATTATGAGAGAAAAGGTAATATCACTGATAGAAGAAGCAAAGATAATAACAATTGTGAGAGGTGTTGCTTCCGATAAGCTGATTCCTCTTGTCAAGGCTATGTATGACGGCGGCATCAGACTTGTGGAATGCACATATGACGCAAGCGGCAAGAAAAGTGACGAAGCGGTTGCCTCAGATATAAAAGCACTTGCTGACACATTCGGTGATAAAATGGCAATCGGTGCCGGTACTGTTATGACCGAAAAGCAAGTAGAGCTTACCAAAAAAGCAGGCGGAAGCTTTATAATATCTCCCGATACAAACAAGGAGATAATAGAGAAGACCGTAGAACTCGGACTCGTTTCAATTCCGGGTGCACTGACTCCAAGCGAGGTTGCCATGGCACACAGATACGGTGCCGATTTCATTAAGGTCTTCCCTGTTGACCTCTTTGGAAGCAAGTATATCAAAACACTGAAAGCTCCCCTTTCAAACGTAAAGCTGCTTGCCGTTAACGGAATCAGCGACAGTAACATACGAGAATACCTTGATGCGGGTGCATCGGGTGTCGGTGTAGGAAGCGGCATTGTGAACAAGGACATGATACAAAGCGATAATTTTGAAGGAATAACAAAGTTGGCACAAAAATATGCAGAAAAAATTCAGTAAAACGCATTGACAAAACGTCAATGCGTTTTCAGACTGTCGAAAAACGCTCATCAAGCGAAAGCAAGATGAGCGTTTTTATGTTGAAACAAGAAAGAATGAAAGAAAAGTAAAAAATGAGTTAAATAATCAAGGGATTCAAAGTGGAGATTGTCTC
>SVRV01000044.1 GCA_015064635.1 Oscillospiraceae bacterium | reverse complement strand
GTTTGTATTTCTTTAGGAATTTCCGAGACCTTTCACTTTGTTCAGTTCTTTTCTAAACCTTACTTTGTACATGTCTCGTTGTTTAATTTTCAATGTCCGATTTCTTGCCGTCTCTCGTGGACAGCTTGGTTATTATATCACATCTCTTTTCGCTTGTCAATACCTTTTTTAAAACTTTTTTAAGTTTTTTTGAAAGTTTTTTCCAAGCTCGATCTGTGCCCTCCCCGCTTGGGAAGTGTGACTATCTTATCACTTTTTTCTCCCTTTGTCAAGGGGGTTTTGGAAGATTTTTAATATTTTTTGCAACTTTTTTGTGCATATCATACATCTTGTGTAAAAAGTCAAAAAAGTACACAATATATAGAAACTATGTCAAATCCTTCTCTTTTTAAATGCATCCATATTGGTCAGCACTTCCACTCTTCCGCTGTCACGAAGCTCACAAACGTGGTCAGCAAATTCGCAGAACTTATCAAAATCATAAGACCAGGTGCTTTCCCAATTCTTTTCACCCTCTTTACGTACAGCGTGAAACATAAAAACGGTACATATACCTTCATCTGCCGTAAAGGTAGCCAAATCCTTAATACACTGCAAAAGAGTTTCGTGAACAACAACCACCGACGGAACAGCAAAGCTGTCATATTCATATTCGGTAAACGGAATCTGTGATACCACATATCCCGAGCGTCCGTCAGCCTTTGCTTTTTCAGTAAGCTCTGCTATACGAGGGTCACGGGAAGCATAGCTTCCTGTTCTTATATATGTAATATCCATATCGGTGTATTTAGCTCCGCTTTCTCTGATATACTCAGCTGTCATGCCGCTACCGGGAGATGCGAAGCCTATTTCACTCATACCGCACCATTCCATGAGCTTATCGTTGCCACGCATAACATCTACATTATCGTTTTGATGAGTATCTCCGTGTCCCGCTATTTCAAAGCCGTTGGCATATATCGCCTTCAGCTCATCAACAGTTACATGTGGAGACTTTGTTTCCACACTTCCGTCAACCCAAGAGGTTACAATATTAAAGGTTGCGGTGAGATTTCTCTTTTTTAACTCAGACGCCAGACGGGCAGTATCACTGCAACCGTCATCTATGGAAAATACAATTGTCCCAATATCTTTCTTAATCACGGTAATTTTCTCCCCGTCAAATATCTCATTTGCATTTCTTGCAAAATCGGCACAGTTAAGCTTTCTGGGGCGGCTCATAGTTTTGGGAATACCAAAGCCCAACTCATAGAGCCACGGTCCGTCATAGCCCTTGCCTTTCAAAGCCGTATAAAGGCTGTGCCAGTCTATTCCACCCTCTCCGGGAAGCCAATGCTTTTCATCGACAAAATCATAGTCGGACACATGGGTGGTAATAATCCTGTTTCCGACCTTTTCAACAAAGGAAAGGTTATCTTCTCCCAACAGATGATTTGTGTCAAAGCAGACACGAAGGCTTTCGTGCACACTTATAAGCTCAAGTATTTCGTCCGACGAATTTCCGAGGCAGGTGCGGGGAAGGTCCTCGACCGCCACAACAGCACCTATGCTGTCACCGTATTCTCCAAGTGTCAAAAGGCTCTTCTTTGCTCTTGCCATTCTTGCGGAACGGTCGCCTTCGTCAATAGGCTCGCCGCTTGGGTGAATTACAAAAATACGGATACCCGCTTCCACACCCTTCGCCATCAGTCCCTTGTAATACTCTACAGTAAAGTCGGCAATGTCGGGATTTGATATATCAATTTCCTCAAAGGGTCCGAAGGGCAGATGATAGCTCCACAGCTCAATTCCGTACTCCTTTGCAAGGGGTACAACGCTCATTATATCAAAAGCATCACACTGAGCCTTGTTTCCCACACTCAGCTCCATGGCATCAATGCCCGAATTTTTATATTCCTCAAAAAGCTCCTTCGTCAAGGCTTTTCCGCAGCTTGAAAGTCCTATCTTCATTTTACAATACCTTCTTATATATAACGCTCTTTGCCACGCCTCTGTCCTTGGCGGTAGCTTTTATGGCATCCATTTTTTCCATCCCTTGAGCCATGTAATATTCCACATGCTCTCTTTCGTCCATGCTCTCCCAGAAAACCTCGGTCTCCTCTTTCTTTGCGCCCTCAAGCACAAGGACGAATTCACCTTTTGGATTATTCTCGGCATAATGGCTGACAGCACCAGAAAGAGTTGTGCGAAACACCTCTTCATTGATTTTGGTAAGCTCCCTTACCAGAGATATACGTCTGTCGCCCAACACATCAAGCATTGCCGAAAGAGCGTCACGAAGCTTATGAGGCGCTTCATAAAAAATGAGCGTATAAGGGGAAGCCTTTACCTCCTCCAAATGGCGTTTTCTCTCACCCTTGTTGGTGGACAAAAATCCCTCAAAGGAAAAGCGCCCCGTGGGCAGTCCCGATATGGAAAGTGCCGATATCACCGCACAAGGTCCGGGGATGGCGTATACGGGAATATTATCCTCGGCACAAAGACGCACAAGATCCTCGCCGGGGTCGGAAATTGCAGGTGTTCCCGCATCACTTACAATAGCGCAGGACTCGCCGTCCTTTATTCTCTTTATTATTTCCTCGCCTTTTTCACGTTTGTTGTGCTCGTGATAGCTGATAAGCGGCTTCTTGGTTCCGATACACATAAGGAGCTTTCCCGTCACTCTCGTATCCTCGGCGGCGATGAAATCCACCTCCGAAAGCACCTTCTTGGCACGCTCGGATAAATCGCTTAAATTTCCTATAGGTGTTGCTACAACGTAAAGCACACCCTTCATTATTTCATTTGACATATTCTGTTACATACTTCCTTTTTCGTACACTTCGGTCATTTCCTTACTGTATTCTTTGCCGTCATAAATCACAAACGGTTTTGTTATCTTCATAGACGGCAATGCCGATTTCTTTCCACGCACCAATATCAGCGTGGGTGCTTCGCCCACGTGAGAGACCACCTCGGTCATTTCCTTTGGCTCAATTCCCGCACCTCTCATTGCACAAAACAGGTCACAAAGTCTGTCAGGGCGGTAAATGATAAAGAAGTCTCCGCCGTTTTTAAGTATTTTTGCCGCCGATATGCAAATATCATCTATGTTACACTTGAGCTCGTGACGTGCCGTGAGCTTTCTTTCGCTTTCGTTAAGATAGCCCGAGGTCATTTTCATGTATGGGGGATTTGTAAACACCGCATCCACACTCTCCACGCCCTTGTCACGGAAATAATAAGGTGTAATGTTCTTCAGGTCGTCATGCACAATCTCAATTCTGTCAGACATGCCGCAAAGCTCCACGTTTTCCGCCGCAAGACGTGCGTAGTCCTCCTGTATCTCGAAGGCGAATATCCTTGACGGCTGTTTGCGATGCGCTATGAGAATCGGAATGATTCCCGTACCCGTACCGAGTTCAACCATGACCGCACCTTTTTTTGGCTTTACGTAGGCGGCAAGTAAAACCGCATCGGTACCATACAAAAAGCCTTCGGTATATTGATATATGGATATATCCTCGTTTATTTTGTCAAGTCTCTTTTCCATCTGTTTTTAATCGTCCATTCTTCCCGACAGCTTCACGTTTCGCATACTCTGTCTGTCCATGTCCTTTGCCGCCGCCGAATCACGCTTGTCATAAAGCTTTTTACCCTTGCAAAGACCGATTTCCAGCTTCGCTCTGGACTTTGAAAAATATATCTGCAAGGGAATTATACTGTAACCCTCTCTGCCCACAAGACCGAAAAGCTTCATTATTTCCTTCTTGTGCATAAGAAGCTTTCTGGGACGCAAGGGGTCACGGTTGAAAATGTTTCCCTTTTCATATGGGCTGATATGCATTCCGTAAACAAAGAGCTCTCCTCCGTCAACAGAGCACCATGAATCCTTCAGATTCACCTGCCCCATACGAAGCGCCTTGACCTCTGTTCCCACAAGCTGTATTCCCGCCTCGTACTTTTCTTCAACAAAATAGTCATGGTAGGCTTTTTTGTTGGAGGCGATAAGCCTTATACCATTGTCCTTTTTTTCTGCCATTTTTGTTCCTCTTTATAAAAACGTTGTGTCAGTCAATTATTTCCTGCTATCCTCTAAATTATATCGCATAAACCACCGATAGTCAAGAAAAATTAAACGGCAGAAAAAATCTGCCGTTTTAATTTACAATTTTTTAAGCAACTCCTGTCTGCGGATTTGATATTCCGCTTCGGGAATCTCTCCTCTTTCAAAGCTTGCCTTGAGGGCAAAAATGCTTTGCTCAATACTTGCGGGAGAGTACACCGCATATGGCATAGTGTGAACAGCAGCGTTCTTCTCGGGACCGTATGTACGATTGGCGGCAAAGTATACAATAAGTGCCGCGGCAAGAAACAAATCGGGTATATACCATGCAAGAGTTTGTATTATAGTGATTCCAAAGTAGGGAGCGTCAAGGGTAATATACATAGCAAAGCGCACAGCAAAAGAAGCAATCACAAGAACCGCAAAAGCTATGCAAAGAGATATCTTCAACCCTCTGAGCGGCTTTTTTACAAAAGATAAAATTGCCAAAACCGCAAAGGTCACTGCTCCGAAAATATACTTTACAGCAGTGAAAATCATATAAATCAATTGCAACACAAAATAATCATCAAAGTAATCATCGTCCCAAAAGAAGAATGTTTCGAAATAGTACGAAATTGTCTCCAATATTAAGGGCAAGCTCATAATCGAGCTAAATGCCGCAATCGCCGAAGCAACGCAAAACAAAATCCGTCCCGAATTGCTCTTATGATTCATTGCCATATAAACAATCATAATAACTGCCGAAACAATCATTAAAACCTGCTGAATTAAATCCCGCAAAGAAATAAAGCCCGAAACACTAAGTACAGAAGCATACACATACCAAAGAATTGATATTCCAAGAAACACTATCGCAAGCACTCGCTTGTTTATTCCTTGATTATTGTAATAACCGTTCTGCATCTTTACTGCTCCTGTGCCAAAAGGTTTCGATATTCCTCTTCGGAGATAACACCTTGTGCCTTGAGGTTTTCGATAGAAGCTATTCTCTGAGCTCTCACATCGGGTGCAACCTGTGAGGGTTCAGGCTGTGCGGGTGTCTGTGCAAAGGAAGGCTGTCCGTATTGAGGCTGTCCAAAGGGTGCCTGACCGTATTGAGGCTGTCCGAAAGGAGCCTGGCCATACTGAGGCTGTACGGGAGGCTGATGAAAAGTAGGCTGTGCTCCGTTAAGACCGCGTGTATTATACTCAATAGCACTTACCTTGTCTGCAATTTCGCCGTATGCGTAGAGGACGAAGCTTGAAATCCACGAGAAAAGGAAACCAAGTCCCGCAATAATAATACCGCCGATAACAAAATCTTCGTATCCATAATCAAGACCTTCAACAATCATAATCAAACCGCCTATGGCAGAAAGACCCGCCATTATACAAAAAATAACAACTGCCAAAACTTTAATCTTTTTCCCGATGTTTGTGAACATAAAACGTCCTCCTTTATATTTGTTACTAAAATGTTAATACAAAAAGATATATCTGTCAACACTTTTTGTAGAAAAAAATCGAAAACGGTATTACCGCTTTCGATTTTTTGCTATTTTTCAAAATATGCCTTGGCTTCGCTGTGATAGTTGTAAAGCGCTTTTACAAGGTTTGCTATTTTCGTATCGCTTGAGCCTACGGCAAGCTTAACATAATTGAGTACCGAGTAGCTTACCGTTATACTGTCGCACACCACAAGGTCAAAGGTTTTATCCATATCGTGAGCAAGAATGTTCGGAATATCTACATAGATATAATCGGTGCCCTGTTTTCTTTGCGGAGCGAGAGACTTGTCACCAAGCTTGAACGCAAGCGAGTTGATATTCACACCGCTTGACACCTTGAAATAATGTCTGATAGTGGTTTTGTCCTCAAGGATAAGAGATGTGGCGTAAAGCTCAACACCTGTAATCTTTCCGCTTGTTACCGGGTCGGGAGTAGCATTTATCGCCTCGATGTCGGCGGTAACGGATTCGAGACCTTCATCGTTTGAGAAAAAGTTATCTGCATACTTCGTGTATGAGTCAAGTGCTTCCACAAGCTGAATGCCCTTGCCGTATTCGGAGGTGGGGTTCTCTTTTGCAAGCTTCTTGAAATCTTCGATGTAAGACGGAACCGTAACTGTGGGAATATCAAGAGATGCGTTTTTGCCGTCTGCCTTATAATTAAGCACAGACCTTATCTCCGTGTTATCCGAATCTTTGGGCGCAACATAAGCTACGGTATAGTAAAGGGATTTCTCCTCATCGTAAAAAATTCCGTTGCCAACAGTCGAGATAACAGTTTCAAGAACTTCGCCGAGCTCGGTGTCATATATCTCGGAGGAAAATGTCACAGATGAAATATCCACAGTCTCGGTGTTAACGGCAAAATATGTTTTTACACCAATTGAGCCATCCAGTACAAGAGAAGCCCCTTGTACGCTGACAGCCTCCCTGTTAACAGTAACGGTTGCGGGGGCAAAAGAGGAAGTAAGCGCCGTTGAGCTGTTTTTGGCAAGAGGAGTTGCGCTCACCGTAACACTCGATGCCGCACCGTCCTTAACCTTAAAGCGAAGAGTACAAATATCAACAGAATGTGTCGCCTTCTTCTTAAAGCCGATAACTATTGCCATTTTTTCCGTATCAAAAAATGGAGTCAGTGCCGCAAGAGACTTAATACTGTCATAATTCTCAAAGGCAACAAATTCAAGGCTGTCCTCGTCATAAACAAAATTTGAAAGCGCTATCGAGTTAAATGCTGTGTTACCATTCACAGACAGAACAAGCTCTATTTCGTCCCCCGGATTTGCATTTGCGGACGTCAAAGAAAATTCCACCTGAGCTTCTGCCATAGCGGTAACCGAAAGTATACTTATTACAATGCAAAGCAAAATAAACACCTTTTTCATAGTCATTGCTCCTTACACAGTGTATCATCTATATTATTTTATCACCTATTTCCATATTTGTAAAGTAATATCGTCAAAAACTTTTTTCGGATTATTCACAATAAAAATTATTGTCTTTTTTACGAATATATGATATTATATAATAGAATAATTTTCGGGAGTGATTTATATGACTAAAACCAGACTTTGTATAATATTCGGAGGAGCATCCAGTGAGCATGAGGTTTCCTGCATGTCTGCCGCGTCGGTTATAAAAAATTTAAATGCTGAAAAATACGAGCTCTTTTGTCTCGGCATACTTAAAGACGGAAGACAGTTTTTATATAACGGAGATACAGAAAAAATAAACGATTCAAGCTTTGCAGAGGACACAGAGCACCTTGTCCCCGCAATTATAAGTCCCTGCCCCGCACATCACGGTATCATGATACTCAACAAAGCAGAGGGAACATTTAAAATACAGACTATTGACTGCTTCTTCCCCGTGGTACACGGAGAAAACTGCGAGGACGGAAACCTTCAGGGACTTTTGAAGCTCTCGGGAGTGCCATTTGTAGGCTCGGACAACCGTGGTTCAGCGGTTTGCATGGACAAGGCTATAACAAAGACGATACTTGAAACAGTGGGAATTCCTATGGCGGATTGGAGACTCTTCAAGGAGGATTACACCGACGAGGATATTGCCTTCTGCGAGGAAAAGCTTGGATATCCCATGTTTGTTAAGCCTGCAGGCACAGGCTCATCGGTTGGCGTTTCAAAGGTTGCAAACCGTGAAGAGCTGATTTGCGCAGTTAAGTCTGCCCTTCGCTATGACCCGAAGGTACTTGTGGAGGAATATATCAAGGGTGCCGAAATTGAAACGGCGGTGCTTGATACTCTCGTGAACGGAGAGCGTGTAACCGTTGCATCAAGACCCGGTGAAATAGATCCCGGAAGCGAATTCTATGACTATGACACAAAATATGTAAATGACACCACAAAATACTATCTCCCCGCAAGACTTCCTAAGGAAACTCTTGAGGAAGTGAGAGGATTGGCGATAAAGATATTCCTTGCATTGGATTGCCGAGGACTCTCCAGAGTTGATTTCTTTGCAAGTGAAAAGGGTATTATTTTCAATGAAATAAACACCCTTCCCGGATTTACAAAAATAAGTATGTATCCCAAGCTCATGAACGAGTACGGAATACCCTACAGCGAGCTTATAGACAAACTGATTGATTACGCAAAGGAGAACTAAATGAAGAAAATACTGTTTGCGACATTGCTGATTCTGGCGATATTCACAATATCTGTATTCGCCGAGAATAATGTTGTAACCTCGGATACACAAGAAAACGGACAGACACTTACCGAGGACGAATACAAGGCGCTCATGGAAAGCCTTGTGAAGGGAATAGTTCCACTAACTCCTTCCACAACCTATGATGATTTTATTTCATATCTGAGTATTATTGATGAGTCCGATAACAAGATGCTTACATCAAAATTTGAAACCTTCGTTTATCTCATCGAATACTATCACTACGGGAACCTCTCGAGAGATGAAATATTTGAGAAGTTCAAGAGTGAGACCGAGTCGGTGGATATAAATGATATGGACACAGCGTATAAAACACTGTTTTCAGTGCTTGACAAGTTCAGCTACTATCTCACCCCCGCCGAGGCAGAGCAATTTTTCTCTCCCAATTCGGCAAAGGGTATCGGAATAAAAATGCTGTGGAAGGACTCCGATGACGGTGCGTCCCCCGGAATTTACGTAGACGAGGTAGCTAAGGCTTCTCCCGCCGAGGAGGCAGGAATTGCCGTAGGGGACAGAATTGTGGAATTCAACGGAACAAACGTGCGTGGACTTGGCTTTGAAGCCTTGGCAGTTTACAATTCCATGGTGCCTCAAGACATGGAAACTCTCACCGTAAAGCTTGAAAGAAACGGTGAGGAAAAGGAATACGTTATAACAAGAAAAACAAACAATTTTTCCGATTATGCAATTACTCTTTACCCCGAAAAGGCTCTCATAAGCCTTGATATAAACAGCTTTATGAACGATGACACCGCACTTGACATATCTGCGGAGCTGGACCGTGCTTACAGTGAAGGCTACAGAAATGTCATCATTGACCTTCAGGGAAACTCCGGCGGTGACGTTTACGTTGCGGCAAGCATACTTTCCAAATTCACTCCCTACAAACAGCCGCTATTCTATATGGGAAGAGACGGAAAGACCAACTCGATTCCCTTTATATCCGACGGAAGCGGATATGTATTTGATAACATAACCATACTTGTGGATTCCTCCACGGCATCCTCTGCGGAAATATTTGCTCAAACACTGGGCAATATAGCAGGAGCACGCATTGTGGGAGAGCAGACCTACGGAAAGGGCGTTGCTCAATCGGTTTTCTCATTTGAGGATGGTGCCGCAGTAGGTGTCACCACCTACGTAGCATACGACATATACGGCAAGACCTACAATGAAGTGGGTATCATACCCGATGCCAAAGTTACCGCAAAGATTGAACGTAACGCACTCCCTGCGGGAACACCCGCTCTCACTGCTTTGAACTTCACAAAGGCTGTGGACGGCGCCGAAAACAGTTCTGTGCTGGGACTTGAAATAAGACTTGAAGCAATAGGCTTCCTTTCCGAGAGCGAGGTTGACGGTGTGTGGGCAGATGCTACCGCACGTGCCATTAAAGCTTTGCAGCTCGGGTACAAACTCGAAGCAACCGGAGCACTTGATCTTGACACCTACCACCTTCTGACAAAGATTGTAAAAGCATGGGAAAACACCTACTATTACACCTATACGGCATTTGATTATGCTTACAGATTTATTCCATATAAATAGACAAACCAAAACAGGGCTGTCTCGAATGCGTTTATTCCGCATTTGAGACAGCCCTTTGCTTATACCTTTTATTAAAGACCGAATACCTCATCAAGAGGGAATGCCGATACAATTCCGTGTGCCTCGGTGTTTATTCCGCATTTCGCCGTAATGGCATCCATTACAGCATTTTTAGTATCCTTGGGAACCAATATCAATACAAAATCCTGCTCCTCTACAAGGGGTACGCCGAGCGTTTTTGAAACCTCATGATTACAGTCACGCATACCCTTCATTATCGTTCCGCCTCTTGCGCCTGCACTGCGTGCCGCTTCTACCACTTCTTCGCTGAAGCCGCCTGCTACTGCGGCAAGGATAGCTATATATGAAGTTTGTTCATTCATTTTGCTTTCATCTCCCTTGGGTGTTTCTTTGTTAATTACCGACATCATACACTTTTGCATACATATCGGTGACATAGTAAATGCTATTCCGTGCCCTTTTTGTGAAAATGACATCTTTTCGTCAAGAGTCTTAAAAAGACGCGGAGTTTCAGACCTGTCAACAAAGCCTGCGGTTATCAGCTTTTCACGTCCGCTGAGTCCGAAAAGGTCCATTATGGCAGAGGGAGCCGTTCCCTGACCGTGGCAGGTAAATACCACAGAGATTCCCGCCTGCTCAAAGGCTTCTTTTATTTTTTTATCGTTACCCGCATTTGTTACCGTTATGGCAAATCGGGGAGAATTTTTAAGTTCACTCATTTTCAACCCTCCAAATCAACAAGTTCATCGGGCACGTTCTGTACGGGTGCAGGTGCAGCCTTGGACTTGTGTGCATATATCAGTCCCATAAGCTGGATGGTAAGAAGCGGCGAAAGAGCAACGAGTGCAACAACGCCGAAGGCATCTGTAAGTACGTTCCCGCCCACACCGTTACAAGCTCCCATTGCAAGGGGCAAAAGGAAGGTAGAGGTCATGGGACCGCTGGCAACTCCGCCCGAGTCAAAGGCAATACCTACAAACACTGTGGGTACGAACCTTGTGAGAAGAAGTGCAATCAAATATCCGGGGATAACTATATAATATATGTGGAGTCCGGTGATTACTCTTACCATAGAGAGCACTACCGCTCCCGCTACACCGATAGAAAGCGCTGTGTTCATCATTTTGTGAGATACTATACCACCGGTTATCTCGTCCACCTGAGCATTCAATACCTGAACAGCAGGCTCGGCTTTTACGATAAAGTAACCCACCAATGCACCGATAGGAATTAAAAGCAGCTTATAATGTCCGCTTCCAAGTGTCTCACCCATAAAGTTACCCACTGGAGCAAACCCTACGTTTACGCCTGTAAGGAAAAGGATAAGTCCGAGGATGGTATATGCAAAACCAATGAGTATTCTTCCTGCCTGCATAGGTCTGTACGCTCTTGAGAACATCTGGTAAACAGCAAAAACACCCACAACGGGCAAAACGCTCATGCAAACCTCTTTGGCATAGCGAGGAAGCTCTTTGATAAAATATTTTGTAACGTCACTTGTGGATTCAACAGCATTAATCTCAATACTGTGATAAATTGCATTTCCCGGGTCATTGAAAATTCCCAGCAGCAATACCGAGAGTATTGGGCCTACCGAGCAAAGTGCTATGAGACCGAAACTGTCATTTGCACCCTCCTTGTCACCTCTGACAGAGGCAAAGCCGACACCGAGAGTCATAATGAAGGGGACTGTCATAGGACCTGTAGTTACACCGCCCGAGTCAAAAGCAACGGGGCGGAAGTTGTCGGGAGCAAAAAACGACAGCACAAATACCAAGAGATAAAATACTGCCAGCATTTTCGCAAGACTTACTCTAAGGTATATTCTAAGGAATGCAATCATCAAAAAGATTCCCACACCCACGGCAACGGTATATATAATCGTGCTGTTGGGAACATTGGCAACCTGTTCTGCCAAAACCTGCAAATCGGGCTCGGCAATGGTGATAATTACACCCATCAAAAGACACAAAATCAAGATAAAGGCAAGCTTTCCGGTCTTTATCATTGACGAACCGATACTTTTACCAAGGGGAGATATTGACATTTCGGCACCCAACTGAAAAAGTCCCATGCCTACAATAAGCAATACGGCTCCCACCAAAAACAATGCGAGCGTACCTATTTGCATATCGACGATTATGCTGAGCACCAACACTATCAGCGTAATGGGAAGTACGCTTGACAGTGACTCGTTAATTTTTTCTTTGAGCTTTTCGTTCAAAACAAGTTCTCCTCAAATCTATATGTTTTTTGCAATTTTTTCCATTTTTAAATCAAGCTCCGCAGCAATCTCCGCACACTGACGAAGCTCATTTTCCGCCTCGGGAGAAAGAGATACGTTCTTTTTATACTTTATCTTATGCTCCTGACTTGCCCACCAGTCCATAGACATAGTCCTGAGCTGAACCTCAACCTTCACGAATTTTTTCTCATCGTGCAAAAAAATAGGCACTTCAACAATGAGATGAAGGCTTCTGTATCCGCTTGGCTTCGGGTTCTTTATGTAATCCTTTATTTCCACAAGCTTCACATCATCCTGCCCCAAAAAAGCCTTCGACAACATATATATGTCGGAAGGAAAGGTACATATGACTCTGACTCCCGCAATATCATAAATCTGGGATTCAATATTTTCGGGAATCGGCTGAATATTTCTTGTGTACAGCTTATCTATAATACTCTCGTGGGATTTAAGTCTCGTTTTTATCGACTCAATGGGGTTTCTGTCATATTCCAAAGACAATTCTTCGTCAAGAACACGAAACTTTGTCTCAACCTCCATCATGGCACATTTATAGCATGACATAAGCTCCCGGTACGGCTGTGCAGCCTCCTGAAGCCTGCTTTTTATCGATTCAAACTTTACAATATCAATTTTATCCGACATAGCGTTACTCCTTTCTTACAATATTATATAAGAAAAATAACAACAAGGAATCAACACAAAATCAACAATGTATTAAATTTACTTTAAATAACTTTCCTATTTATTATAAAGGGAATTTTTATTTTTGTCAACACAAAAAGCCGTCAAAGGGGTGCTTTCCATAAAACAGGTTTTACCTACCGCAACCTTGTAGGGCGATGGCTTGCTGCCGCCGAAAACAAACGATATATGCAAAGAAAACGGCGGGAGATAAACCCCCGCCCTACTACAAAAGGAGTACGGACAATTTGTTCGTACTCCTTTTCACACGCCTTGCTCTGCAAGGTATAGTGTGTTACACCTTTTTGGTGTACTGTCGGGCGGTGATAAGCCTCCCTTTACACAAAGGAGCCTTTAGTTTGTGCGCCCCGAAAGTCCGTCTTCTTTTCCTGACAAGCACTGCTTTTGTGAACACAAAAGCGAAGCCCCGCGCAAGGCGGGGCGAGGATCAGATATTAAAATGTTTTTGAAAATCTTCTCTGTCGTGTAACTTATCAAATGGACTACGTTTTATAGCTTCATAAAAATTTTCCACATATTTTGTCCCGCCAGTTCTCCAAAAATTATCAGGATTATATTCCAGTTGATTGAGAAAAGGACTTGTAAAGCGATAAACAGTATTTTCCCTATCAGAATCATCGGCAGCTGTCGCATAT
>SVRV01000009.1 GCA_015064635.1 Oscillospiraceae bacterium | reverse complement strand
TTTCCATTTGGTCTCTTCCGTTTTGTCCCTTACTCAGCATATCTTTTACCTCACTTCTTTCTACCTCCATTATACCATATTTAATACAAAAAAGCCACTCCTTAGAGTGACTTTTTCGACAGTCTGAGGATTGCATCGTTTGATGCAATCCTTTTTTTGCAAATTAAACGCACCGGACATGAAGAATTGAAAATTGAGAATTATTGTTGAAAACCTGCGGTTTTCTTCCGCAATCGTATCTTATACGTCAATATTCGCACAATAAAAATTTATCGTAACACAATAAAAAATTATTGACAAAATCAAAATACAGTTGTATAATGAAAAAAAGGAGGTTAGATTATGAAGAAATATTTACCGAAACTTGTACAATGTATTTTGATAATCATGCTGTTGTCGGGGGTAGCAATGTGTGTTTTCTGGATGCCCTCTGCGATATCATATTTGGAAGATTCCTGTGATGCTCTTGCAGGAAACACCGAGCTTTTGTATTTGGGATTTTTGGTGGTTATAATTCCCTTATTTGCTATATTCTTTATGGCGTTTGCCTTTGTTCCGGCTTTTACGAGGGACAGTATATTCGACAAGAAAACAGCGGCGCTTATTAAAAAAATAGCCGTTATTATCCTCTGTGACTGTCTTTTGTTCGGAGTCTTGAGCGGTTGTATTTTTGTACTTGGCGAAAAAGTACTGTCTTTGCTTTTTATTTTTGTGGCAATGATAGGAATAACCGTCTCGGCAATGCTTTTTATTCTTGCAGACCATGTTAACCAAGCCTCTGAGTTAAAAGAGGAGGTAGAAGGTACGTTATGATAGTCATAAATATAGATGTTATGCTTGCAAAGAGAAAAATGACTGTGAGCGAGCTTGCCGAAAAAGTGGGTTTCACCATGGCAAATGTATCCCTTTTGAAAAACGGAAAGATAAAAGCGCTGAAAATATCAACTCTCGACAAGCTTTGCGAGGTGTTGGAATGTCAGCCGGGAGACCTTTTGGAGTATAATAATGATAACTTATGATGTTGCCGTAATCGGAGCCGGACCTGCGGGGAGTGTTTTTGCCTCATATCTTGCAAAGCACACAAACCTTAAAATACTATTAATTGACGGACAGAGCGAAAAGAACCCCAAAATGTGCGGAGGTCTCCTTGCTCCCGATGCACAGCGAGTACTGTCTGAAATGGGCCTCACTCTGCCGAAAAGTGTTCTTGCCGACCCGCAGATATTTTCTGTGGAAACCGCCGACATTTGCTCAGGTGAGGTACGTCACTATCAGAGGCACTATCTCAACATGAACAGGTTTGCCTTTGACAAGTGGCTTTTGTCTCTCGTCCCCGATTGTGTTGATATTATTTCGGGAAAATGCACGGCTGTTGAGAAAAATGAAGGGTTCACGTTAAAGACCGACTGCGGAGAATACAAAGCTAATATACTCGTAGGGGCTGACGGCGCAGGGTCGCTTGTAAGACGTAGCTTTTTCAAGCCTCTCTATCAGTATGTATCCATACAGCAAACCTTTCAACCTATTGACATTATGCCTTATTCCTGCATATTTGACAAAAAAACAAGCGACAGCTGTTCGTGGACTGTCCGCAAGGAAGGGCAGTTTATTTTCGGTGGGGCTTTTGAAAAAAAGAATTGCCGAAACGCCTTTGAAAGGCAAAAGAGCAGATTAGAGCGCTTTGTGGGAAAAAGCTTTGGTAAGCCAATAAAGACTGAGGCATGCCTTGTTTCAAGTCCGAGAAAATTCAGAGATTTCGTGCTTGGGAAAAAAGACATTTATCTCGTGGGTGAGGCGGCGGGCTTCATCAGTGCTTCCTCCTTTGAGGGCATCAGCTCGGCTATGATCAGCGGACAGCTTCTTGCACAAAGTTTTTGCGAAGAAAACGTAATAAAAGCATACCGCAAAAAGACATTGAAGCTTAGGGTAAAGCTTTATACAAAAATATGGAAAAGACGTATCCTTTGTTCACCGATATTAAGATATATCATCATGAAAAGCGGTGTACAGAGCATAAAAATTTCAAGGGAAAGAATGGTTACCGCAAAGACGATACACCATCCTTGACGGCGTAAAGTAATTTAAAACATCATAATTTATAAAAAAAGGAGGTTCTGCTAATGAATTACTATAAAAGATTAAAGGATATACGTGAGGATAATAACCTTACACAGGAAGATATAGCAAAAATTTTGAATACTACACGCCAGCAAATAAGCAAATGGGAAACCGGTGCTCAAATGATGGGAGTAGATAAATACATTGTTCTTGCAAAGCACTATAATGTTTCGGTAGATTATCTTTTGGGACTTAAAGACAAGCCGGAAAATTTGTTTTAATTGGAATCCATGGAAAAATCCCACTATCAAGTGCAAATCTGCGCAAAATGATTCTTTTTTTCATTGACATGTCAGAGCTTTTGTGTTACAAATAATTTGATAATTCAACAAGAGAGGAAAAAGAAAATGAAACAACTTCGTGTAGGTGTCGTAGGACTTGGTCACAGAGGACGTGGAATGTTCAAGCTGGCATGTGACAGCTTTGAATGTGTTATTCCTGCGGCGGCATGTGACATAAGACCTCAGAACTGGTATGAAAAGCAGTGGCTTTCGAATGCAGCTTTTTCGGAAATGTTCCCCAACACCGATTTTTATGAAAGCTATGACGAGATGCTGGAAAAAGCAAATCTCGACGTTGTGATAGTTGAGACGGGTGCTGACATTCATGCGGAATTTTGCGCAAAAGCACTGGAAAAGGACATCAACGTTTTCTCGGACATCCCCAACGTTGCAAGCCTGAAGGAAGCAGAGGACCTTTGGAAAGCATCCCTCAAATCAAAAGCCATGATTTCCACGGGCGCAAACCCCAACGAGCAGAAATTCGCGGTGCTTCTCAAGGAATTCCACGAAAAGGGACTCCTCGGCAAGCCCTATTGCATGGAAGCCGAGTACATCCATTGGAATCTTCCAAAGAGTGAATCAAGTATCCACCTCAACGAAAACGGAGACTGGAGAAAGCTTCTTATCCCCATCCGCTACTGCACTCACTCCCTCGGCCCGCTTCTTGCAATTCTTGAAGAGGAGCTTCGTCTTGTTTCCTGCTTCGGTACGGGCAAGCAAGCACCCGACAGCACCAAGGACGATATGATGTGCGCTCAGTTCCAAACCGACTCGGGCGTTATTATCCGACTTATGCGTAACGGAAGATGCCGAGCAAAAATCGGACATCACAATTACCGAGTATTCGGTACAGAAGGCTATATGGAGCGAATAGACAGATTTGACAAACCCGTCATTCGCTACAACTCCATGAAGGAGCTTGACACAAATCTCAAGGAGATAAGCGGTGAATTTATGCCTCCCGCCTATGCCAACAATCCCAAAGCTGTGGGACACGGCGGCATGGACTATGCCCTTCTCGACCACTTCTTTGATGCCCTTTTGAACGGTAAGCCTGCGCCCATCGACCTTCGTGCAGGACTTGCAATGACTCTTCCCGGAATTTACGCCGAGGAGTCTGCAAAGAGAGGCGGCAAGGTGCTTCGTATGAAATATCCTTGGGATGAGGACTGGACAACGGAAATAGAAGAATAAATGAAACGCCTCGCAGAAATCTGCGAGGCATTTTGACATGTTGTAGAGCGGATTCAATATCATATGCGGGAGGGGTGACCCCTCCCGCATTTATAAAAAATATTAACGGGAGCGGAGACCGCTCCCCTACGGTTGTCATTGTTATGTTGGTAGGAATTTGCCTTCCCCTCGAGGGGAAGGTGGGTTGCGGAGCAACTCGGATGAGGTGGAGCATTGGGGAATATGACTTATTTCAACAGAGTGCAAATTTGTTATGTGCCACCTCATCAGTCACCTTCGGTGACAGCTTCCCCTCAAGGGGAAGCCATTTTTCTACCATTTGTTACCATATCCGCCCGTTATAACGTCTTGATTTGCGGGACGATGGTGCTGTGAGCGAAGCGAGGAAATACTCTTGGGGTAAATCGTCCCCTACAGTTATCTTTGTTATCTTAACGAAAGAAAACCGGAAGGTTTTCAACCATAACGTTGCCCTGAAGGGCAACATTTCACTCGCCAAAGGCGAATTTCACCCGTTGGAGACGGATTTCACCTGTCCCCAAGGGACAGATTTCACGGCATAACAGCAGAGCTGTTATGCCTGTACTCACAGGGTGACACTCCCGTGTATTTTTTGAACACCTTTGAAAAATAAAGCGGGTCGGTGAAGCCGCATTTCAAGGCAACTCGTGAAACCGAATCCGACTCCTCCAATATAAGCTTTTCAGCATAGGAAATACGCTTTTTGTTAAGATACTCGGTTAGCTTAACTCCCTTTTTCTTTACAAACAGAGAGGAAAGATATTTTTCACTGTAAAAATAGATGTCCGCAAGCTTTTTTACCGAAAGAGTAGGGTCGGTAAAATTATCGTCAATATAGGATAAAATGCTGTCAAATTTATTTTTCTGCTGTGCGGAAGTATCTGCCGAGCCGATAAAGGACAGCGAATAAAGCAACACACTCTCGGTGAGTGTTGTGGCATTGGTGGGATTTACACGGCGTATGGAGGTCATCCAAAAATCCTTAAGCTGTTCAAACCCGTCAAAAACGCAGTTTCCGTCGCTTATTTTAAAGCCGTCAAGCAATGACTTGACACCGTCGCCCTCAAAGCTTATATACAGATATGTAAAAATTCCCGTGCCCTCAAGCTCAAAGGCAGCCTTCGGAAAGGTGAAGAACACAGTGCCCGGCTTCAGCTTATATTTTCTTCCGCCGGTCTTGAAAACGCCCTCTCCCTTAAAAACAAGAAAAATACGGTGTGTCGTCAAAAAGAATGGTTGTTTCAGCTTTTTATAATTTGATTCGTAAACAAAGTGACGGTATTCTATATTACCCGAATTGGTTTTTGGCGGTATAAAATTACAAATATCCTCCACGTCATCTCACCCCTTTCAAGAATAGTAACACAAAGTTTTGAATAAAGCAAGAAAAAATCAAGATTTCGGGAAAATTTACCGTAAAAAAAGGCTTTTTTCCATTTCAATATATCAGGCATTGTGATAAAATGATGACAACAAAGCACATCGAGGTAAATATGGGAACATTCTTGATTATAGCATCACTTCTGACACACCAGTTAGAAGTAATAGTCGTAAAATCCTACGGTGACAAAAATAAGCCGGGCGGTTCGTTTTTCAACGCAATAATCTGCTTCTTTTCAATGCTGTTTTTCATCATAACGGATAAAGGCGGATTTTATTTCCCCGCTCCTCTTTTTATATACGGAGTAATAAGCTGCCTTGGATATGCCGCAGGATTTTACTTTACATATCTCGCCTTCAAATGCGGGTCATACGCAAACACAAAGCTGCTCTCCTCGGTGGGAACAGTACTTACCGTCTTATACGGCACAATCTTTTTAAAGGAAGAATCAAACGCCGTTACATGGCTTGCGGTGGTGCTTATTCTCTTGTCGGCAGCCTTGATGAATATGAGAAAAAAAGGCGACGATACTTACCCCTTCAACATAAAATGGTTTATATATGTAATGCTGTCGGTTTTGGGAAATTTTGTTATAACAGTGGTAAAGCGTGAGCAACAGCTTCGCTTTGACGGAAAATGTGACAACGAATTCCTGATACTCTCTTTGCTCGGCGCTTTTCTCTTTCTATTCGCCCACGGTCTTGTAAATGACAAAAAAGCTCTTCGCCCCGCCTTGAAAAGCGGAACACTGTTCGGTGCGTTGGCAGGTATGTTCAACGGAGCTACAAATCTTCTCTCCATTATTACTCTGCTCTATGTACCAATTTCAATTGTGTCTCCCATCAAATCGGGTGGTGCGCTTCTTCTGTCCTTCGTGGTTTCCCGCATAATTTACAAGGAAAAATTCACAGCACGTCAGCTTGTAAGTGCCTTCATCGGCGTTTTTGCTTTGGTACTATTTAAACTTGCTTAAAAAGGAGTAACGATATGAAAAAAATACGTCTCGGAGTTGTTGGACTCGGTCACAGAGGCCGTGCCATGATAACCGTTGCCTCAGAATTTGACTCGGTCGAAATTGCCGCCGCTTGTGACATTCGCCCAAACAATTGGTATGAACAGCAATGGCTTTCCCCCGCACCTCTTGCGGATATGTTTCCCGGTGCAAGGTTTTATGAAAGCTATGACGAAATGCTTGAAAAGGGGGCGCTTGACGTAGTTATTGTTGAAACCGGTGCGGACATTCATGCGGAGTTCTGCGCAAAGGCGCTGAAAAAGGACATAAATGTGCTCTCTGATATTCCCGTGGTAGCAAATCTCCATGAAGCCGAAACACTTTGGAAGGCTTCCCTTGAGTCAAAGGCAATATTTTCAACGGGAGCAAACCCCAACTATCGCAAATTTTCCTATCTTCTCCGTGAATTCCACGAAAAGGGACTGCTCGGCAAGCCTTACTGTATGGAGGCAGAGTACATTCACTGGTCGCTCCCCGGAAGTGAAATGAGTATCCACCTTAACGAAAATGGAGATTGGAGACGCCTTCTTATCCCCATTCGCTACTGTACACACTCCCTCGGTCCTCTCCTTGCAATCCTTGAGGAGGAGCTTCGTCTTGTCTCCTGCTTCGGTACGGGCAAGCAAGCACCCGACAGCACCAAAGACGATATGATGTGCGCTCAATTCCAAACCGATTCTGGCGTTATTATCCGACTCATGCGTAACGGAAGATGCCGAGCAAAGATAGGACACCACAACTACCGAGTGTTTGGCACGGAGGGCTATATTGAAATGCAAAACAGATTCGACAAGCCCGTAATCCGTTACAATTCCATGAAGGAGCTTGACACAAGCCTTAAAGAAATCAGCGGTGAAAATATGCCTCCCGCATATGCAAACAATCCAAAAGCCACAGGCCCCAACGGTCACGGCGGTATGGACTATGCAATGCTGGATATTTTCTTTGATGCAGTGCTTAACGGTAAGCCCGCCCCCATTGACCTTCGTGCAGGTCTTGCAATGACACTTCCCGGTATTTACGCCGAGGAATCTGCAAAGCGTGGCGGTAAGGTGCTTCGTATGAAATACCCTTGGGATGAAGATTGGTCGACTGTGATAGAATAATCTCTATTGACTTTTAGAACAAAAAGGTGTATTATTGAAGTATCAAAATAATACAAGGAGAATCATTATGAAAAAACTTTTATCCGTAATTCTCGTTTTATCCCTTATGACTGCGGCATTTTGGCTTGTATCCTGCGGTGACAACAAGGAAGAGTCAGCAAAAACGCCTGCAGAAAACACTCCCGTAGAAACACCCGATACCACACCCGACGAAAATAAAGAAGAAACACCCGACCAAAAGGTTGAAGAGCCCACAGTACCCGACGTAATCACCGTTGACGAACAGGTCATTTACGATAACGACGGCGTTGTTATTACAGCAAAAGGGCTCGCAGAGGATATACTCTTTGGAACAACCCTCAAGCTTCTCATAGAAAACAACAGCGACAAGAACATTTCCGTTGGTGTTGACTCTATGATTTTAAACGGCTTTGAAATGTTCCCCCTCTTCGCCGAAGACGTAGCGGCAGGCAAGAAAGCAAATGCAGAACTTACGCTTTCTTTTGAAGAGCTTGAAAAGGTTGGAATCAAGACTCTCGGTCTGATTGAGCTTGTTTTTGAAATCTATGACCCCGAAACATACGATACATACGCACTCTCCGACCTCGTTGCTGTAAAAACAAACGCATATGAGGTAATGGATACCGAAATCACAGCAGAGGGTACAGAGCTTTACAATGCAAACGGCATCAAGGTTGTAACTCTCGGCATGGAAGACACAATTCTCGGTAAGAGCATCTGCCTGTACATCGAAAACACATCGGACAAAAACGTTACACTCGGTACAGACAGCTTCTCTTTGAACGGCTTTATGATTGAACCTCTCTTCTATGAAGACGTTTCGGCAGGTAAAAAGGTTATCGGCTCAATTGATATTGCTACATCCGACCTTGAGGATAACGGCATTGAAAACATCGAAAATATTGAATTCGTTCTTTCAATAACAGATGCCGAAACATGGGAAACAATCGCCACAAGCGACCCCATCGTTCTTGGAATGGAATAAAACAAAAGCAAAAATGAAGGCAGTTGCATTGCAGCTGTCTTCTTTTTTGCTTTTATTGGCAATATAATGCACAAAAGCATTGATTTTACAAAACTTATATGATATAATGTAAGTTGCGAAACAAATATTAATAATCAACTTTTTTCAGAAAGAAGATATATACGAAATGCCCACAACCTATAAGCAGAAAAACCGCAGACAAAGTAATATTATTTCCACCGTTATCACAGCGATTTTGATATTCACAGTATTTTTGTCGGTAATAAGCTATTTCTATAAAAACGCCGAGGAAGAAGCAAATGAGATGCTTCACCTCCAGACAAAGCAGATTAAGGATGACCTTACTCTTCAGCTTAAATCCGACCGTGAGAACCTTGTTACAATGGCAAATTTTGCCGCAAAGCTGTATGCCGACGGAGAAAGCTACGATATAATGTTCGAATCCTTCGAGCCCATAGGTCTATTCTCCAACATAGGTGTCTTAAATCCCGACAATACCTTTGTCACAAAAATGGGTTCAATAGACTTGGACGGTAAGATTTCCTTTGAAGAGGAAGTCGCAAAAGGCGAATACGTAAGTGGCAGAGTAGAAGACCTTACAAGAGAGGGAAAGGAAATTATACGAAGCTCCGTGCCCATTGTAAGTGACGGTAAGACTGTCGGTGTTCTATATGGTGTAATTCTCCTTGAAAACATCGGAAACAAGTACAACAATATGGCAAAAGAGCTGGATGCTCAGCTTTTTGTGTACGATAAAGAGACGGGAAAATTTGTAATTGATACCATAAACAAAAACCCGGGAGAGCTCTCACAGCTTAAAACAAGAAAGTACAACGAAGGCTATTCATACGAGGATATAGCAAACTCCGACAAGGGTTATTCCTCCTTCAGATCCATATACAGAGATGAGGATTTATACGTTCACTTCTCCACTTTGGAGGAATTTGACTGGGGCATTATGCTTGCCAGATACGAAACCCAAGTGTTTGCAAAAACACATAAAATCACAAATTTCCTGACTCTTACATTTCTTGTGATTGTTTTAATCATCGTTATCTATTTCCTCATTATTATTAAAAACGAAAAGCTTCTCGCGTTAATTACAAAAAAAGCTTCTGACATACGAAAACAGCTCCTTGAAATAAACGAAAAACCGGAAAACATCAAAAACTCTCTCAAAAAGGTAATGGACGTTTCCTCCGCTTGCTCGGCTATGTTTTTTGATACAGAGGGAGAGGATCACCACTACACCTCCCCAAAGAATGAAAAGTATATTCTTTCGGAGGAGGACAGAAAATACTTCAAGTCGGAAATTTTTCGTTATGCGATTCAGCTCAAAACGACCGCTATGACCGAAATGTCCGTAGCAAACATCAGACCCGATGAGCATCTTCGCAAAATAAATCCCGAATTCTATGACTTTTTAAACAAGCACGGTATAAAATCCGTAATATTCAGTGCAATATCACAAACCAACAATGACAATGTAAGCGTTTTGGGACTGATAAATCCCAAAAATATCATTTGCGCCAAAGGTATTGTAGAAAAAATCGCCGTTTGCTTCTCTATTGCCATTCACAATAAAAACCATCTTAACAAGACCTACACCGCTGCAACAACCGATTCTCTTACGGGCGCTTTAAACCGTGTTGCCTACAAAAAAGACCTTCTTCTCTATGACGAAGAAAAATCGCCCCTGTTCACCTGCATATACATTGACGTCAACGAGCTTCATATCAGGAACAACCGTTACGGACATGCTGCAGGCGACGAAATGCTCATATACATAGCAAACGCCCTGAAGAATCTGTTCTTTGACCAAAAGGTTTACCGTATGGGCGGTGACGAGTTCTTGGTTTTCGTGAGCAACACAGAGCAAGCAACTGTTAAGCACTGCCTCGAGTTATTCACAGAGCAGCTCACTCTCAAGAATTATCATGTTGCCATCGGTGTTTCCCACAGAACACAGAATACAAATACCGAGGAGCTGGTAAGAGAAGCCGAAATCAGAATGTATGATGCAAAGGCAAGCTATTACCAGAACAAGGAAAAAGCAAGTATAACAAGTGACAACGAGAAAAACTACATAATGTCCAAGACGGGAATAAGAGAGATTGATACCCTGCTTTCCGTTCTCAAGGAACATTACAACGGCATTTACAGAGTAAATCTGGAAACCGACAAGGCACACCGCATCCTTATGCCATCCTATCTCGGCTACAACGAGGATGAGAACGATTTCTCAATGCTCTTCACAAAATACGTTGACGATTCGGTTGATCCCGATTATCACAGAGCCGTTATAAGCTTTTTGAACTACGATACCATAAAGAGACAAATCTCCGAAGACATTGTTCCCAAGGTAACCTATAAAAAAGCCAACGGAGAAAACGTTGTCCTCAGCGTGTATAATCTTGGCAGTGATAAAGACTCCGCAAAGGAAACTCTTTGGGTTTTTTCAAAAAACCTTTGACAAACATATAAAAATGTGTTAGAATTATCGAAGTCAAAACTTAATATTTAGCAAAATCGGCGAAAGTCGGTGACGCAAAGCCAAGAGGCTAAGGTTTTATACTATGCCAGTCCAGCTGCAATAATGAGGGCCTTGAAAAAAGGCTCCCTATTGTTGCGGCTTTTTATTTTCGGGAGATATTATGAATGTAGTTACAAGAGAAGAAAAAAAGTTTCTTATAAGTCTTGAGGAATTTCGGACAAAATCTCATTATCTTGACGGACTTATGATACAGGATGAGCACAACGGAGCGGACGGATACTGCATACGCTCACTGTATTTTGACACTGTTTACGATGACGATTTTTTCGAAAAGCTGGAGGGTGTGGAAACAAGGCGAAAAATAAGATTGAGGGTTTATGACCCCAAGCACAATTTTGCCATGCTTGAAATGAAGCAAAAGCAAGGTGCATCCCAAAGGAAACGCTCACTTCGTCTGCCAAAAGCAGATGCCGAGGCTTTAATACAAGGCAGGTATGACGTGCTTTTGAACTACGAAGAGGATTTTGCGAGAGAATGCTGGGGGCTTATGAACTGCAAATGCTACCGTCCCAAAACCATAGTTCAGTACAACCGAAAGGCATACATTGCAAAGGAAAACAAAATAAGAGTAACCTTTGACAACAACATTGTGGCAACCGAAGCAAATTTCGACCTGTTTTCCGAAAATCTCGTGATGTACCCCGTGCTTGATAAGTTCAACGTAGTGCTTGAGGTAAAGTTTAACGGCTTTTTGCTGGACTATATCAGACAATTTATCAACAGCATAAACAAAAGCGAGCTGTCGGTGAGCAAATACGCCCTGGCAAGACAACAGAGCTATGCGGAATTATAGGTGAAATATGAAAAGATTTTTGTTCTTAATAACAGCTTTGCTTATTGCATCTCTTTGTTCGTGCGCAACGACTCAAGCGCCATCCCCCACTGACAACACACCTGCGGAAAACAAAATGGAGACAGACCCAAAAGAATCGGTAACGGGCGAGACTGCGGTATGGCAGGACCCCGGTAACGTTGTGATAATGTGGGAGTATACCGACGGCTACGAATATGAGGTGTTGAGGAGCAGCTCCCCCGACGGAGAGTTTTTGAGCATAGGCACATCGGACAGCGGCTCTTTCCGTGACAGTGACGTAAGCTTCCCAAATACTTACTTTTATAAAATTCAAAGCTGCAACAAAAGAAGCCGCAAGATTTACACTTCACACTCCTTTGAGGCTGTGACTGACCCTGATAAGCTTTCGCTTGTCAGTGTAATCATGTATCACAATTTTGTAACCGAGGAAGACGTGGACAGCGGAATTGAATTTGACGAATATTCCATAACTCCCGAGGCGTTTGAAGAAGACCTTGTATGGTTAAAGGAAAATGGCTACACTACAATAACCTCCGATGAGCTGCTGAGTATTCTGGAAGAAAAAAGTGATATTCCCGAAAAAGCAGTGATTCTTTCAATTGATGACGGCTCCCTTGGTGTGTACACAAATGCGTGGCCGCTTTTAAAAAAGCATGGGATGAAAGCGGATTTCAATGTAATCGGTGCACAAATAGATGCAACCTGGGATTCCCTTTCCAACGGCGGAACAAGAGATGGACAGTCCGCCCCCTATTGTACCTGGGAGGAGCTTTGCGAAATGTCCGAAAGCGGAGAAATAAATATTTGCTCACACACCTACGGCTTGCACGTTTATGACAAAGAAAACCGTGTGGGTATGAGCATGAAGGAAAACGAAGACGCCGAAAGCTTTGCTTCTGCAGTTAAAAACGATTACGATTTATCCGTAAAGTGCATTGAAGGATGGACGGGCAAAAAGCCGACTACCGTAGCATATCCGTACTCAAAAAGAAGTGATATGAGCGACAAAATCATTTTTGAAAGCACCGGATATAAGATTTTGATGGCGGGAGCGGATGCGAGAGGCACGGCGGGAAACTATTTTGTAAAGGGCTGTGATATTTCAAGTCAGCTTATGCTTATGAGCAGACCTTGCAGAATGGACGGCACTCCAATTCGTGTCTATCTTGAAAACATCGTAGCAAAAGATGCGAAAAACGGTGTTAATATAAACAACCAAACAGGAGAATCGAGAAAATGAAGAATCAGATTTTTAATCTAATAAAAGACCAATCGGCGCTCACATTTCAAGAAATAGCCGCAAATATTCTGGCTGCCGCTATTCTTGGCTTTTTGATATTCATATCCTATATGATATCACACAAGGGCACGATTTACAGCAGAAAATTCAATGTTTCGCTGGTAATACTCACTGTACTTACCTCTATGGTTATGACGGTTATCGGAAATAACGTGGCACTCTCACTCGGTATGGTGGGTGCCCTCTCCATCGTCCGTTTCAGAACGGCTATCAAGGACTCCCGTGACACAGTCTACATATTCTGGACAATAATCGTGGGTATCTGTTGCGGTGTCGGTGACTATATTGTTGCAGGCATGGGAAGCGGAGTTGTTTTCCTCCTTCTTCTCCTCTTCGGAGCAATAAAGAACAACAACCGTATGCTGGTAATCGTGCGAGGAGGCAGAACTGCAGAAACAGCAATTCAGGCAGTAATGTATAAGTTCTTCGGAGCCGGCGCCGTTTTGAGAGTAAAAAACTCCACAAGTGAATCAATTGAATTCATTTACGAAATAACAGCAAAAATGCTCACACAGGCAGAAAGAAAGAATAACATCGGCATCTGCGACGAAATGTACAAAATTGCAGGCATCGAATACGTAAACACTGTAATGCAGAACGACGAGATTTCAAACTGATTTTCGGGAGGCGAAAGGGTTGAAGTACAAGTTAATAGGATTATCCGCACTCGCCCTTACGCTGATTGCGATAATCTTTATAAGTCAAAGTCACCCCACAGATAACGGCAAAAGGTACATTGAGCACATTTCGGCAGAGGAAAAAGTGCCCTGCGAGTCACATACAGAAGAAGTGCTTTGCACACATTTACCCATTGTAAGTATTGATACAAACGGTGTGGAGATTCCGGGAAAACCCATATACGATGAAGATTACAACGTTATCGACTACACTCTTGCCGAGGACGGAACCACCACCGTCAAAGCAACCGTAAAGGTTGTAAATAATGAGAAAGCCTACAATCACCCCACAGATACCGCTCTTGATATGGGCGAGGCTCAAATAAGAGTCAGAGGTCATTCATCAAGAAGATTTGACAAAGCAAATTATTTTATAAGATTTACAAATGCCGACGGCACAAACAACGAGCAAGGCTTTCTCGGTATGGACGCCCATCACGAGTGGGCTCTTCACGGCCCTTTCCTTGACAAAACCCTCATCCGCAACTATATGTGGTATAACATTGCGGGAGAAATAATGGAGTACAGCCCCAATGTGCGTTTTACCGAGCTGTACATAAACGGTGAATACAGAGGTCTCTACCTTGCTCTCGAAACGATTACCGCAGGAAAAGAAGGAGCAAGACTCAGTCTTGCGGTGAACAAAAAGGACAACTCCTTCTCGGGATATGCCCTGAGGCTTGACTGGGGAGATACGGAAGAGGAAAACAAGCTTTATCCCTTTACAAACTACACTACCAGAGCAAAAACACAGCACGAGCTTGTATATCCCGGCTCAAAAAATATGACGCCCGAGCTGAAGGAAGCTATCAAAAACGAGTTTTCTCAATTTGAAAAAGCTCTTTATTCATATGATTACAACAACGTAAAATACGGCTATAAAACCTACATTGACGTAGATTCCTTTGTGGATTTCTTCCTTATAAACGAGCTTACCTGCAATTATGACGCAGGCTCACTTTCTACCTATGTTTACAAGGACACCTCGGGAAAATACAAAATGTGCGTGTGGGACTTCAATTCCGCCTGCGATGCCTATCAGGAGCAGGCAATGCCAACGGACAGCTTTTCTGTAAACAACTGTATCTGGTTTCAAATGCTCTTTAAGGATTCGGACTTCACCGAAAGAGTAATCGAGAGATACTATGAGCTGAGAGAAACAGTTTTCAGCGACGAATACCTTTACGGCTTTATTGACGACACGGTTGAGTATTTGGGAGAGGCTGTTGACCGAAACTATGACAAATGGGGTCACACCTTTGAAAAGGATTATGACCTGCTTCATCCCACCGAGAGAAACCCCAGAAGCTATGAGGAAGCAATTTCACAGCTGAAGGATTTCCTTGCAAAGCGACTTGCCTTTCTGGATGAAAATATAGAAACATTAAGACAGCACAGCGCAGAATCAAAAACCAAAAAATATAACGAAGTATCTGATTAAGAAAAAAGGAGGTACAGGTTTTGAAAAAATTTCTGATTGTAGTAGTATCTGTTATACTTGTACTCCTTGTATTTGACTGGCTTCATTTTTATGAAGGCTTTTACCTGGATTTCGGTGACGAAAAGCCGACGGAATACTTCATGAAGGTAGAAGGCGAAGAAATATATATGAAAAAAGGCGAAGAATTTCAGCCTTTTGAAATAAAGGGAGTAAATATGGGCTCGGGCATCCCGGGCGAATGGGCAACCTCCTTTGCCGCAGACGAAGAAACCTATCTCAGATGGTTTGGGTACATTCAGGAGATGGGCGCAAACACCATACGTATTTACACCATACAAAACGACACCTTTTACAACGCCTTTTACGATTATAATATAAACAATCCCACCCCCCTTTATTTGCTTCACGGCGTTTGGGTAAACGATTACGTACTCAACTCGCACAGAGACGCCTACGACGATGAGTTTTATGACACCTTCCTGGAAAACTCCAAAATAACGGTTGACGTTATTCACGGAAAGAGAAAGCTCAATATAGGACGTGTTGCCAGTGCGGGACACGGCTCTTACAAAAAAGATATCTCAAAATGGGTTATCGGCTACATTGTAGGTGTTGAATGGGATGACTCCACCGTTGCATATACAGACGATTTGTATAAAGATAAAGAGGGATATTCCTCTTACAAGGGGAAATATATGTACACCTCGGAGGATGCCTCCCCCTTTGAAACAATGCTGACCATGGTTGGCGACAAAATGATTGAATACGAAACCCAGCGTTACAACACACAAAGACTTGTTGCCTTTTCCAACTGGCCTACCACCGATCCCTTTGAATATCCCAAAATTATCAAGGATTTCTTCCTTAAATGTGCCCGTGTTGATACCGAACACATAAAAACGACCGCCGCTTTTATTCCGGGTCAGTTTGCCTCCTACCACGTTTATCCCTACTATCCCTACTATCTTAGCTTTGCCGAGGATTGGTCTGTATTCGGAATAGAATCAAAAGAGGCCTTCCGTGACGAGCAAGGCAGAGTCAACGCATACAGAGCATATTTGCAGATGCTCAACAACCATCACACAATGCCCGTTGTAATTTCGGAATTCGGCGTATCCACCGGCAGAGGTATGGCGCAGGTTGACAAGGACACGGGGCGTAATCAGGGTAACACCTCAGAGGGCGCTCAGGGACAGGCGCTCATTGAATGTTGGGCGGATATAAAGGCGACCGGCTGTAACGGCGGCTGTGTATTCACCTGGCAGGACGAATGGTTCAAGCGTACCTGGAACACCATGCACTCGGTAAACCTTTCCAGAACGGCATATTGGTCTGACTATCAGACAAATGAGCAGTACTTTGGTCTTTTGTCCTTTGACCCCGGAGAAAAGGAATCCGTATGCTACGTTGACGGAGATGTGTCCGAGTGGAAGGCGGAAGACAAAATAATATCGGGCACACATGAGCTTTCGGTGAAATATGACGAAAGGTTTATGTACTTCCTCGTAAAGAAAAAGGGACTCGACTTTGAAAAGGATACGCTGTACATACCCCTTGATATAGCGCCGAAAAGCGGAAGCAATTACTGTGAGAACTTTGACGTTAAATTCGACAGAGATGCGGATTTTGTAATTGTATTAAACGGAAAAGATAACAGCAGAATTATGGTTCAGGAGCGTTACGACGCACTCCGCTCCACCTATTCGCAGGATATTTATAAATTCGACACGTATTTGAAAAAGAACATTCCCGAAAAAAATTCTCCCCTTTTTGTAACCGTTGAGCTTATTCTCCGTACAGCCGTTGCCCTTTCACCCGAAACAAAGGACACTGTTGCAGAAAGCTATGAAACGGGTAAGCTTCTTTACGGAAACGCAAACCCCAAAAGTCCCGACTTCAATTCCCTTGCAGATTTTTGTGCAAGCGGAGACTACGTGGAAATCAAGCTTCCCTGGCAGCTTATGAACTTTGCAGACCCGTCAAAAATGCATGTACACGACGATTATTATGACGGAAATTACGGCATTGAGTATATCAGCATTGACGAAATGTATGCGGGTATAGGAAGCGGAAGCGAAAGAATAAAGCTTGGCGAAATTGAGCTTGACGGCTGGGGAAATAAAGTAACCTATCACGAGAGACTTAAAAGCTCATATTATATAATGCAAAATCTGTGGAAGGAGGAAAAAATAAAATGAACATTGAAATGATGATTTATGTTTTTATTGCCGTATGCGTGAGCATGATTGCATATAACATCGTATACATTTTCATTTTGAGACACAGAGAAAAGGCGCTCTCCTCCAATTCCAAAAAGCTTGAGGATATAATAAACAAACAAATAAAGCGAATCAAAAGAGGCAAAGAGGTTGACGAAAATCACAAGAAGTTTCTTAAAAAGAAGCTTGACAAAACCGCAGGCATCACTGCCTTTGACAAGGCGCTGGAGAAAATATACGAAACAGACCCGAAAGCGGTGGACAAGTATCTTTTTGAAACCTTTTCGGTATTTGAATATCTCACACACCGCTACATAACCAAGGACACCTTGAAAATCGCATATTTCCCCTACATATTACACAAGTACAACATCTTAAAAGAGTATAAAAGCCGTGAGCTTACAGACATATTGTTTGATCTTTTACGGTCTCCCAACGTTTATTGCCGTGAAAACACAATAAAGGCACTTTACAGCATGGGCTCTCCCGAAATTACACTTCAGGCATTGAAAATAATCGACAAAATTTTATCCTTCCACCACCCGAAGCTCATATGCGACGGGCTTTTGAACTACAAGGGTGACAAAAGCGCTCTGAAGGATGCTCTGCTTGGTGCCTTCGGCGATTTTTCCGTACAGATGAGAGTCAACATTTTAAACTACTTCAGATTCGGAAACGTCCGCTGTGACAGAGAAATGCTGGAATTTCTCAAAAACGAAAAGGAAGACAAAGAAATCAGATTTTCCGCGATAAGATACTTTGAAAAATTCCCAAGCGAGGATGCGAGAGAAATTTTACAAAATCTTGCGGAGAATCTCGAGGAAAGAACCTGGGAATATCAGGCAATTTCCACATCGGCTTTAAAATCCTATCCCGATGACAAAACCTTCAGAATTTTGGTTCAAAACCTTTCAAACTCCAACTGGCATGTCCGTCAAAACAGTGCAATTTCCTGCGAGAAGTTAGGTTATACATACCATGATTTGATAAACGTTTTCGACGGTGACGACAGATACGCAAAGGAAATGATGCGTTATCATCTGGACAGAAGAAAAGCGGAAAAGGAGGCTGTGAAGGTATAATGGAAATGGAAACCTTAAAGCTTATCTTCGACATTATAAGTATAGGCTTCGTTATATATCTTATAGGCTATTCTGTTTTTCTGTTTTTGTCGGTAATAATCGGCGCAACCACTCTTTACAAAAAGAAAATGCAAGACCGACTTATGAATAAGTTCACCGAGAACTATTTCATACCGATTTCAATCGTTGTTCCCGCCTATAACGAAGAAGTAACCGTTGTACAGACGGTCAAATCACTGCTAACTCTCGACTATAAGCTTTATGAAATTGTGGTAGTTGATGACGGCTCCAAGGACACCACCTCAAAGCAGCTCATTGATGCATACAACATGCACCCCGTGAGACGTCCCCTCCACAGAAGCATTGAATGTCAGCCCGAGGAATTCATTTACGAATCCCACGAGCAAAAGGTTCCCCTTACTCTTATAAGAAAGAAAAACGGCGGTAAGGCGGACGCCCTCAATATGGGAATCAACGCTTCTCAATACCCCTACTTCATCTGCATGGATGCAGACTCGGTTCTGCAGTACGATTCCCTCCGCAAGCTGGTCGTACCCGTTCTGGAGGAAGGAAATATTGTAGCGGTAGGCGGAACGGTAAGACCCTCCAATGACGTTGAGCTTTTTGAGGGCAAGGTAAAGAGATACCAGCTTCCGAATAACATTCTTGCTTGTATGCAGCTTTTAGAATATGACCGTTCCTTCCTTGCATCACGAATTCTCTTTGATAAATTCAACGGCTCTCTTATCATATCGGGTGCTTTCGGTATGTTTAAAAAGGAAACCGTTATTGCGGCAGGAGGATATGACCACGGAACAATGGGAGAGGATATGGAGCTTGTGGTAAAGCTTCATTCCTACTGTCTTACAAACAATATTCCCTACTCTATCAAATACGCAACCGATGCTGTCTGCTGGACACAGGTACCCGAAAAGCTCCGTGACCTGAAAAAGCAGAGAAAGCGTTGGCATTTGGGACTTTTCCAGACCTTGTGGAAGCACCGTGAAATGATGGCAAATCCAAAATACGGCCCCGTCGGCTTTATTTCGTATATGTATTTCCTTCTTTACGAGCTGCTCTCCCCCTTTATAGAGGTGTTCGGCGTATTCACAATGGTTGCGGCATATTTTATCGGTCTTTTGAATCTGCCCTTTATGCTTTTATTCCTGTTGGTCTACGCAGGCTACAACTCAATTTTGACTCTGACCGCATTCTTTTCAAGAATACAGACAATTGACCTGACCATTAAACCCATGGATTGCCTGAAAGCGATTATGCTTTGCTTTTTTGAGGTTACAACTTTAAGATTTATTATGGCTTTCGTCCGTCTCACAGCCTTTAAGGGATATAAAAAGAAAAAGCTTGACTGGGGACGCATAGAGAGAAAGAAAATGAACATCTAAGGAGGTTTTGCAAAAATGAAAAAGATTATTTTGCTTTTTGCGGTTCTGTTTGCATTTTTTGCACAAACCGCCTTTGCAAAGGTTATAACCACCGAAAAAACCGAAGGATATGCAGACTATGTGTACGTTGCGGGAAACCCCGACAATTATCCGATTGAGTACTACGACGATGACGCCGACTGCTACAAGGGAGTTATCCCCGACATGCTCGAGAAAATCTCTGCAAGCTCCGGCATAAACTTTGTTTATATAAACGGAAATAAAGAAAGTCGCGAGACCTTGGGCAAGAACCTTCAAGCTGACATTATATCGTCGGCGAAGGGAGATGAAGCCTATGCATCAGACTATTTTGAGCTCCTTTCCTACACCGAAGACGGCAAAAGCATAAAATGCGGAATTGCCTTTACAAAGATAGCCGAAAGCGATATGATAGCTACGGTAAAGGAGACCGCCGACAAAATTTCCGTCACAGAAAAAAACGGTATACTTTTGTCCTACGCCTCAAAGGAAACAAATTTAAGCTTTTGGTGGATATTGGCAGGTGTTCTCCTCCTTTTAATTCTTGCCATTTATATCACTCGATTGCTCCGACGTATCAAGCGTATGAAGGAAGAAATCCGTGTGGATAAAATGACAGATGCCGAAACGGGAATGGGAAATCTTCAATTTTTCAAGTATCATTTCAGATACACTCTGGGCGACATGTCCAGAAGTCTGTACCACATCGCATATATCATCTTGGATATAAGCTACCTTCGCTCATACCACGGAGACAGCTCCTTTGAGGAAGTACTGAAGTATACCGCCTCTGTTCTGTCGGAATATACAGGTGACAGAGAGATATCGGCAAGAATTACCGAAAATGGCTTTGCCTTCGCTTTTCAGGCAACAAGCAACGAGGATGCCAAGGCAAGACTTGAGGAGGTAATGAAAAAGCTCAATGATTTTGAGAACATGAAGGAGAAAAACAATAAGCTGGTATTTCACGCCGCCGCTTATCATCTTTCCGCCTCCGACAAAAACTGTGAGATTCTGCTTTTCAATCTGAGAAAAAACTGTAATAATATTTTCGGCACCGATAAGCAAATCGTATTTTGTGACATTCATTCGATGAATATGGTTCAGGAGGAAAAGAAACTTACCGAAAGCATCTTAAAGGGCTTTGACAAAAACGAATTTAAGATGTATCTGCAGTTTGTTGTAGACAGAAAAACGAAAAAAATCACCTCTGCAGAGGCTCTGTCAAGATGGGACAACGCCGAAAAGGGACTTATGGGGCCCGGTAAGTATATAGAAAGCATGGAACACGCAGGACTTATAAGCCGTCACGACTTTCACATGTTCTCTCTTGCATGCAGACAGCTTGAGCAATGGAGCAATACAGAATACCGTGACATTTCCGTTTCCTGCAACTTCACAAGAATTACACTCTCCGAGGATACCTTCATTGATAAGCTGACAATGATTTCAAACGGTTACAACTTCGATAAATCAAAGCTTGCAATCGAAATAACCGAGGATGCAATGGAAAAGAACAGAGAGACCGCAACGAAAAACGTTATGCTTTGCAAGGAGCTTGGCTTCAAGGTTTATCTTGATGACCTGGGAAGCGGCTACACCTCTCTTGTCAATCTTTGTGACTATCCCATAGACGTTGTGAAAATTGACCGTGATGTTCTTTTGAAAAGCGATACGCCAAGAGGAAAAGACCTGTTTGCCGGCGTTATCGCATTGGCTCACAGCCTGAACATCAAGGTTATCTGTGAGGGCGTTGAAACCGAGGAGCAAAATACCCTCGTGTCATCCTCCGACTGCGATTACATCCAGGGGTGGTATTATTCAAAGCCCCTCCCCACAGAAGAGTGTGAATCCTTTATCGAAAGGTATTATTCAAAACAAAAGGTGTAACAGAAATGCTGCACCTAAAATTTTCGCACATCATATAAAAATGTATATTTATTGTTTTTTTGCAAACAATTAAACCGGTATTTAACCTTAAATCCACGACAAAAACAAGGGTAATCTTAATATCTCCTTGACTTTTACCTTTATTTGTGTTAAGATTTAAGGGAAAGAAAAGGGAATAAGGGAATGAGAGTATTTAATTATTCGCTGATAAGACAGCAAAAATGGGATTCTGAAATTCTCGGATATATTGCCGCAATATACAAAGAAGCAGGAAAGCAGGAATTATACCTTAAGCAAAGACCGGAAGAGCTTGAAAAGCTTGTAGAAATCGCAAAAATACAGAGCACCGAGGCATCCAATGCCATCGAGGGAATTGCTACAACAAACTCCCGTATCAAACAGCTTGTCAAAGAAAAAACCGCCCCTCGTAACCGTGATGAGCAGGAAATCGCCGGATACCGTGATGCGTTAAATATCATTCACGAAAGCTTTGATGCCATTCCGATAACTCAAAACTATATTCTGCAGCTTCATAAGATCATGTACAGTCACATGAATAATCCTATGGCGGGCAAAACAAAAAACGTTCAAAACTATATAAGTGCAAGCTATCCCGACGGTCATTCGGAAATACTGTTCACTCCGCTTGCCCCCTTTGAAACGCCCGAAGCTCTTGATAGAATCTGCGAAGAATATAATAAGGTCATAGGTAATTTTGAACTGGAGCCTTTAATTGCAATACCGTTATTTATTCATGATTTTTTGTGTATACATCCTTTTAATGACGGCAACGGAAGAATGTCAAGACTTCTTACAACACTGCTTTTGTACCGCAACAATTTTTATGTAGGAAAATATATTTCACTGGAAGCAAAAATTGCAAAAAACAAGGATTTATATTATGATGCACTTGGTGCTTCCCAAAACGGCTGGCACGAAGGAACCGAAGATGTCACACCATTTATTAAATACGTTCTCGGTACGATTCTTGCTGCATACAAGGATTTTGAGGATAGATTTGCGATAATTGAAGAAAAGCTTCCTGCAGTAGATATGGTCAGAAAAGCCATTCAAAACAAAATCGGAAAATTCACGAAACAGGATATACGTGAATTATGCCCGTCGTTAAGTGTAAGCTCCGTTGAGGCATCATTGCGAAAGCTGATTAATGCAGGAGAAATTAAACGCGACGGTGTCGGAAAATCCACTTACTATATAAGATTAAAATAGACGTTTTTGAAACAAATGTCATAAACGTTCAAGTTGTTGCTGATTTATACAATCAATAACCCCAACTTTTTATCAAAGTTGGGGTTATTATGTGGTGCACCTGACAGGACTTGACGCAGGCTTTGTCCCTCCATGAGGTTCAAGTCCTTCCCAATTATATAACCAACAAAAAAATACCCCGATGGGGTATCTTTTTGTTGGGAAATAACTCTAATTTTGATAAAATGCACACCCTATAAGGAATTTTGTACCCCCTTGTATCAAAAGTTTCATTGACACAGAAATTGTTAATAACTGTATACTCAGAAAAGGAAGTTGGTTGATTATTTTGTGTATTCACAATTTGTAGTTGACATTATCAAACAAATGATTTATAATATCAATTAGATAATGTTTATGGAGGCTATTTATGACTACTTCTGAACAAATAAGAGTTTTATGTGTTAGAACAGGTATAAGTTTATCTGAACTTGCTCGAAGAATTAACCAAACCCCTCAAAATTTCAATGCAAAACTTAAACGGAATACTGTTACCCAAGAAGAACTTAATCTAATCGCAAAAGTACTTGATGCGAGATATGAACAATACTTCGTTTTGTCAAATGGTGAACAAGTCAAATAAGAAAGGTATTAATTATGACTGAACATAAAATAGTATTTGGCGACAGTCGTTCGCTCAATCAAATTAAGGATAAATCAGTACAGTTAATCATAACCTCTCCTCCGTACTGGCAGTTAAAGGACTACGGCACAGAAGATCAAATTGGTTTTAATGATAGTTACGAAGAATACATAAATAACTTGAACTTAGTATGGAAAGAATGCCATCGTGTCCTTTCGGATGGCTGTAGATTATGTATTAACATAGGAGACCAATTTGCTCGTTCCGTGTATTACGGAAGATACAAAGTTATTCCAATCAGAACGGAAATTATACGTTTCTGCGAATCTCTCGGTATGGACTATATGGGAGCGATCATTTGGCAGAAAACAACTACGATGAATACCTCTGGCGGTGGAGCAATTATGGGAAGTTTTCCTTATCCACGTAACGGAATTCTCAAAATGGATTACGAGTTTATACTGCTGTTCAAAAAGTTAGGAAACGCACCTAAGCCTACTCAACAACAAAAAGAACAGTCTGCTATGACAAAAGAAGAATGGGGACAGTATTTTTCTTCACATTGGAATTTCAACGGTGTTAAACAGATGGGACATATAGCTATGTTCCCAGAAGAATTGCCGAAACGCTTAATTAAGATGTTCTCATTCGCTGGGGAAACTGTATTTGATCCATTCGCTGGGAGCGGAACAACATCTTTGGCGGCGAAGAATCTCGGACGAAACTCAATTGGGTACGAAATCAACAAAGAGTTTGCACCGATAATTAACGAAAAGATTAACGGTTCTCGCTTGATATTCGATGATTTTGAGCTGAAATTCTACGAGGATACACTTGGAATAAACCAAACTTTTGATGATCTTCCGTACATATTCGTTGACCCGCATCGAATGGATAAGAAAGTTGATGTAAAGAAGCTTCAGTTTGGCTCAAAAATAGATTCAAGTGAAGCAAAACGAGAAGATTTATTTACCGTAAAAAGAATAATATCTCCAGACAAAATTGAATTAAGTAATGGTTTGATTATAAAATTACTCGGCATAAAAGAAAAGCCGGAACATAGCAGTCAAGCGATAGTTTTTTTGCAGAATAAATTCAATAAGAGAAAAGTTTTTTTAAAGTATGATAGCGAAAAATACGATTCTGATAACGTATTGATGTGCTATGTATACCTTGATAATAAGACATTTATCAACAATCACTTGATTCGCACCGGATTTGTAGATGTTGATACTACTTTCGACTATGCTTGTCAAAAAAAATTCTTGAATTCATTACCTAAATAAACAACTGCGAGACAACTCATTTTGAATTGTCTCGCAGTCTTCGTTTTAGACATTCTTAGGTGGCATTTTCAGTAAGAGATCACGTTCTGCAATTATTTTCTTCTCAACATCTTTGGAAACCACTCCGTTTTCAGGCATTACGATAAAAACCTTTCCACCATAATCACGCTGAAAAGCTTTGTGACCTCTTTCTTCAGAAGATCGTGATTTGCCCATATAAATCGAAATGCTGGCAGCTTTGTAAGTTGAGGGTTTGATCTGCAAACCAATTTTATAACCATTGACATCAGTCCACAAATCTACCCAATAAGGAGAACCCTCTACCTCACTTGGAGCATCATAAAATGGAATACCAGCTATCACAAGGGAAGGTGTCATAGTTTTCCGTGCTCCTTCATATAACCATTGTATACTCTGTCAATCACAAGTTTGTGCATATAATCAACACAATCTTGTAAATTGATAGATGTGATTAGTGTGGGATGGAAACGCATTTCGCCAGGAAGATCGTCTCGAATATGCTGATACAACGAATGCCCCAAGTTATCTATATGTTCGCGAGATCTTACGTTGCTATAATAATAGTTTTTCCAATCATCATAAGATGTGGGGTTACAAAGTCTGATGGAATCGGAAGTAGGTCCAACGTTCTTTTTGAAATTAAGTTGCCATCTATTGGTGGCGTAATTTAAAATAAATTCTTTTTCGGCTCTCGGCATAGTCTAATTCCTTTCTATCTTATCTAAATTTTTTTATCTATGAACAATTTGTATGCGTCAATTTCAAGCGCATCGGCGATTCTCTGAACATTCTCCAAAGCTATACTGCGGCGGTAACATTCTATTGCACTGATATAAGTACGATGCATCCCACATTTTTCTGCAAATGCTTCTTGGGATATTCCCATAGCAGTACGATATTTCTTTAAATTTGTACCAAACACCTTTATGATATCCATATCTGCACCCCCCATAATAATATATTAGCAAAAACGAATACAAAAAGTCTACATACAATAAGTATCTTTCCGCCACATGAACCCTTTTTGTGTCATCTGAACCCCTTTTCAACCATCTGAACCCCATTACTTTTACCAATAGCATCTAAAAACATGAAAAACCGCTTCGGAAATTAATCGAAGCGGTTTGTTTATTGTTGTAAAAGTTCCGAAAAGCCTTATTTTAAGCCAAAAAACAATAACCCCAACTTTTTATTAAAGTTGAGGTTATACTTTGGTGCACCTGACAGGACTTGACGCAGGCTTTGCCTGCTCTCTCCTCGGGCATAGCCCTCGGACACAAAGCTAAAAACAGTCCACTGGACTGTTTTCTTCACGCTTTGTCCCTCCATGAGGTTCAAGTCCTTCCCAATTATATAACCAACAAAAAAATACCCCGATGGGGTATCTTTTTGTTGGTGCACCTGACAGGACTTGAACCTGCACATCAAAGACACCAGATCCTAAGTCTGGCGCGTCTGCCAATTCCGCCACAGGTGCACATTGTGTGGTAATTCTATCATACATTGAGATAAAAATCAATATATACAGCAAAAAAATTAAAAAAATCAAAAAAGGGGTTGCTTTTTTGAAAAAGGTGTGATATAATACGCCTTGCTAATTATGGATTTATAGGAATAGTCCTCTGCTGGACTCGGCATGAACATTCCTTGACTTTCCAAATAATGGAAGGAGGAGCCTCAAGATGGATCTTATTAAGGCTTTCACAAACGAGCAAATCAAGGCAGAAGCACCTAAGTTCAACATCGGTGACACAGTTCGTGTTCACAACAGAATCAAGGAAGGTGCAAGAGAAAGAATTCAGTACTTCGACGGTACTGTTATCGCCAAGAAGAATGGCGGTATCTCCGAGACATTCACTGTAAGAAGAATTTCTAACGGTGTTGGTGTTGAGAAGACATTCCCTCTTCATTCGCCTAATGTTGTTGCGGTTGATATTATCCGTGAGGGTAAGGTACGCCGTGCAAAGCTTTATTATCTTCGTGACCGCGTAGGTAAGGCTGCAAAGGTTAAAGATAAGGTAAAGTAAGCTCACAAAGGTGCTATGCTTCGGTGTAGCATCTTTTTACTTTTTGGAGGTGAAAATATGATTTGCGATAAACTGTTTGACAAAATTGACAGCTTAAATGAAAAGTATCTGAATTTTCTCGAGGATGTCTGCAATATTGAAAGTCCCACAGATTTCAAGGAAGGTGTAGACAGAGTCGGGGCGTATTTTATAAAAAAGGCAGAGGAAAAGGGTTGGCAGGTTGAGCTTTTCCCTCAGGCAGTTTCGGGCGATGTAGTGGTGATTACTATGAATCCCACTGCAAAAGGAAAAGCCATAAGCATATCCGGACATCTTGACACTGTTCACCCCATAGGGCTTTTCCCCTCTCCCGCAGTGCATCGTGACAGCGAAAAGATGTACGGTCCGGGAGTGGTTGACTGCAAGGGCGGTGCCGTTGCAGGCTTTATGGCAATGGACGCTCTGGAGCAAATCGGCTTTGACAGTCGCCCCGTAATGCTTCTTTTGCAAACCGATGAAGAAAAAGGCAGTATGCCAAGCGGCAAAACAACAATAGGCACTATATGTGAAAGGTCAAAGAACTCCGAAATATTCTTAAACCTTGAGGGGCACACAGCCAATATGGCGTGTGTGACCACGAAGGGAATCCAGCGTTATAAATTCACTGTAACCGGTAAGGCGGCTCATTCGTCAAGGTGCTTCAACGGGGCAAACGCCATACTTGAAGCTACCTACAAAATTCAGGAGCTTGAAAAATTCAAGGATGGCAAAAGCATAACCTGCAACTGCGGTGTGATTTCGGGCGGTACGGTACCAAATACCGTTGCCGAGGTATGCACCTTTGTTGCCGATTTCAGGCACAAGACAAACGAAGAAATAGATAAAATAGAAAAAACGGTTAAGGAAATAGCCGAAAAGACGGTTATTGACGGCTGTAGCTGCACCTTTGAAAGGATAAGCTGGCGTATTGCCATGACCTATGAGGAGAGAAACATAAAGCTGCTTGAAAGAGTCAATGAAATATACCGCGAAAACGGCTTGCCAACCCTTGGTGAAAAGCATGGACTGGGAGGAAGTGACGCCGCAGACGTGACTGCCGCAGGCATCCCTTGTATGGAGGGACTGGGCACTTATGGAGGCGGAGTTCATTCGGTAAACGAATTTATGTATCTTGACTCTCTTGCACAGTCCGCAAAGAGAATTGCCTCAATAATTAACTGTATTTAAACAAAGTTTCAAATCCGGGTAAATTGTGCCCGGATTTGTTATTTTTTAGGCTCAAAATCACAAATATCTATTTACTTTTATTTTTTTTGTGATATAATTTAATATGAATATTTATGTTTGGAGGAGAATATGAAAAAATTTTTAGTGTTGCTATCAGCATTTTTGCTTGTAATAACAATGACAGCCTGCGGGGAGAAGGATTCGTCCATACCCGAAGGAATGAAATTACCCGAAAATGATATCGTAGATTATTATTTCTACTATCCCGAAACCTGGTCACTCAGCCGAAATGACGGAATGATAAGCGCCTATGTATCCGAAAAGGACAGCTCAAGCGTATCAATTACCGCTTTCAACAGCAACCAGGAGGTAACCTCTCTTGACGAATATCTTGCAATGGACGGCACAACCTACACGGAAAAGCTGAAGTCCACCTTCCTTGACGTGGAAATACTCTCTGACGGTGAGGAGACAAAGCTTCACGACGCACTTGCAAGACAGTTTGTATTTACCGCAAATGTTGGCGGTGAAACCTACAAATTCCGTCAGATTATTACCTTCCGTTTCGATTATATTTACATTATGACCTACACTTCAACTCTTGAGGGATTTGACAAGCATACAGACGAAGTTAACAAGATAGTAAAAGAATTCAAGTTCAAATAATAGGAGTTTTTATGTCAAAGAAAAAGCGTTCCTGCCCCGTCGCTTCTAACCGTGTGGGCGGTCAAGCTGTTCTCGAAGGCATTATGATGAAGCACAAGAGCTTTTGTGCAACAGCAGTCAGATGTCCCGACGGAAAGATAAGGCTTGACAAAAGGGAAGTAAAATCAATAAGAGAAAAGATACCATTCTTCAAGATACCCATTCTCAGAGGTGTTGTAAGCTTCATCGAATCCATGAAGCTTTCCATGTCCACCCTTACACTTTCAGCAGAGATGCAAGGCATTGAAGAAGAACCCACAAAATTTGAAAAGTGGCTTGAAAAGAAATTCGGCAAGAGCCTTATGGCGATAGCCGCCATCATAGGCGGTGCTCTCGGTATACTGTTGGCACTTGGACTTTTCTTTTTTCTGCCCATGGCAATATCCAAGCTTATATCACATTTTGTAACCATGCCCCCCATTGTAAAAGCAATTGTGGAAGGCGTTGTAAAAATGATAATATTCCTTCTGTATATATGGTTGGTAGCATTTATGCCAGACATACGCAGAACCTATGAGTACCACGGCGCAGAGCATAAATCCATATTCTGCCATGAGGCAGGATTACCCCTTACGGTAGAGAATATCAAAAAGCAATCCCGTTTCCATCCGAGATGCGGAACAAGTATGATGTTTATGATGCTTCTTTTGGGAATCGTCATATCCACACTGCTTCCCAATTCTCTTTGGAGCAATATATGGCTCAGATTCCTTGTTAAGCTTTCAATCCTTCCCATTGTTGTGGGAATCGGATACGAAATCACCATTTTCTCGGGAACACACGACAATTTCCTTCTCCGCATTCTGACAGCTCCCGGACTTTGGTTTCAGAGAATCACTACAAGAGAGCCGGACGATAAGGAAATAGAGGTAGCAATTGTTGCGCTCAAGGCTTCTCTCCCCGAGGAATTTGACCCCGAAACCGTATATGACGGAATCGACGGAAAGCCGGACGATGAAGCCGGAGAGACAGACAAAGGCGAAGAAGAATGCTCGGAAAATTAAAAGAGCTGTGGCAGAGCTCCGACTTTGCCCGTGAAAATTTAAACTTCCGTGAGACTGTGGGATTGCTTCTTGAAAAATACGGCTATGACAGAGACACGCTTCTTCTTGGCAAGGAGATAAGCTGTCCCGAGCTGATATCGGATTTTGAAGAAGCCGTAAAAGGCGAGCCTTTCGGATATATCCTGGGAAAGGTACCCTTTTTTAAAGAGAATTTCTTTGTTGAAGAGGGAGTGCTAATACCTCGCTGTGACAGTGAGGTGCTTGTAGAAAAGGCAATAGAGCTTATCCCCAAAAATGCAGTTTTTGCCGATATATGTACGGGAAGCGGCTGTCTTGGAATATCCGTTCTGAAAGAGCGTCCCGACCTCAAGGCTATACTTCTTGACATTTCCCCCATCGCCAAGCGGGTGTGTGAAAAGAATATCTCAAGCCTCGGCGTTGCAGACCGATGCAGCTTTATACAGTTCGATTTGTTTAACGATACGCTTCCGCAGTGCTCGGCAATACTTATGAATCCTCCCTATATCACAAAGGAAGAAATGAAAAAACTCCCCCGAAACGTTATGCGTGAGCCCGCTCTCGCCCTTGACGGAGGAGAAGACGGACTTGATTTTTACCGCTATGCCGCAAGCTCAAAGGATTTCAAAAACAAGCTTCTCATATTTGAGATAGGCTATATGCAAGGAATTGCTTTGAGAGAGCTGTTCGGAGGAGGAGACATTGTTCCCGACCTTAGTGGAAATGACAGAGTTTTTATACTACAATAAGACATAAGAAAAGGAGTTTCACCATGCCTTCATCACTTGTTTCCAGAGAAGATATAGAAGTTTTAAAGTTGCCCCACTTTCCCGCACGCTTTCTCGGCGTTATTTGGCGTACTTGGGGGCAGATAACACCCGAAACACTGGCAAAGGTGCTTGAAACCACACCCGAAAATATAAAGAAGTCAGCGGCTGATATGGGACTTGACCCAGATGTTACCGCCGATGAAGCTCTTTGGAAAAAGAGAGGCTACATAACACTTATCAGAAATATGTGGCATCTTCTTCCCTTCGACCAGCTTCGTGACCTGCTGGGCGTTACCGATGCAGAGCTTGATACAACGCTCAAGGAGGATGACTTCCTTTATATCAAGATGGGAAGCTTCTTCCCCAAAATGACAAAAACCGTGTGGAGAGAGCTTACCCAAGAGGAGGAAAAGGAGGTTGCCTTTATAAAGGACACCTATTCCAAGTATCATTCTCTTGTAAGCGAATATCCCGACGATGCTTTCCGCTTTGTCAAGGACTATTATACACCCGTTGAAGGTGAGCCGAAATATGTCAGCGACATCAACGGAGACATTCGTGTTATATATTCTTATTTTGCACTTTTCGGAGACCCTCTTATGGAGGATGACTGCGACCCATTCCCCGACAAGCTTCTTGAAGAATATGCACAGTACGGAATCAACGGAATATGGATGCAGGGCGTACTTTATCAGCTTGTACCCTACCCCTTTGCACCCGAGCTTTCCAAGGGCTGGGAAAAGAGAATTGCCAACCTTGCAAAAATCGTTAAAAAGGCAGCAAGATACGGTATCGGTATCTACCTTTATATAAATGAGCCCCGTATGATGCCCTCAAGAGTATTTGAAAAGTATCCTCAAATCAAGGGACACCAGAGACCAAACGAAAAGGATATGTACTCCATATGCACCTCCACTCCCGAGGTACAGGAATATCTTGACAGTGCAATGTATGAGCTCTTCAAGAGAGCAGAAGGTCTTGCGGGATTTATCACCATCACAGCAAGTGAAAATCAAACCAACTGCTATTCACACTCAAATGAGGAAAACTGCACCTGTCCCAGATGTAAGAACAGAAAGAGCTACGAGGTTCTCGCCGAAGTAAACAACATCATGTCACGCGGTGCAAAGAGAGCAAACCCCAACGCCCGAGGCATTGTATGGTCATGGGCATGGCCTGACAAGTATATAGACGAGGTTATCAAGCGCCTTGACCGTGATATTATATTCCAGTGCGTATCGGAAACAAGAATGAAGCTTGTCAAGGGCGGAATCGAAAACGAAATTCACGACTATTCACTGTCAAACCCCGGTCCCAGCGATTTAGCAAAGAAGCAGTGGGCGGCAGCAAGAGAGAATGATATACAGTGCTCGGCAAAATGTCAGTTTAACTGTTCATGGGAGCTCCCCGGTGTACCCTTTGTTCCCGCTTACTCTCTTGTGGCAGAGCACGCCGCAAACCTCAACCGTGCAGGTGTACAGCACGTTATGCTGTCCTGGACACTTGGCGGCTCACCCTCTCCCAACATTGCCGTGGCAAGTGAAATACTCCTCAAGAAGGAGCTTGACGGCAATGAAGTAAGAGATTTTGTTGAAAGAACATATCCGGGCGAGATGTCGGATGTAGTATATAAGGCTCAGGACATTTTCTCAAAAGCCTTCAATCAGTTCCCCTTCCACATATCCGTACTTTACACAGCACCCCAGACATCGGGTCCCAAGAGTCCCTTCTTTGTGGAAAAAACAGGTCTTAACGCAACAATGACCTGCTTCCCCTACGATGCGGTAGACAACTGGAGAGCTAACTACCCCGTTGACATATTCGAAAATCAGTTCAAGATAGTTACCGACGGATGGCGTGAGGCTCTTGACATTATGGAAGGCTACAAGGGCGAGAAAAATGATGCCTTCAACGAGCTTTATGACATGATGCTTGGCTCATACGTGCACTTTATGACAAACCTCAACCTTATAAGATTCAACCGCAGAAGAAACGAGTGCTTTGAAAGAGGCTTTGAGGCAGAGGATATCAAATATTTGCTTGATGTCATTGACTGTGAAGAAAAGAACGTAGTTGAGACAATAAAGCTCCAGAGCAGAGAATCAAGACTCGGCTTTGAGGCGGCAAACCATTACTGCTTCACAAGACAGGACCTCACCGAAAAGCTTTTGAACATAGCTTGGTGTAAGAGATATTACGAAAATTTGAAATAAACCTCTTTAAAGGAGAAGAAAAATGGACGAGAAAAAGAAAAAAGGCGCCGCAGAAGCCGAAGCAAAGGACGACGGCAGAGAAGCGGCGAAGAAGAAAGCCATAGCACAAATAACAAAAAGATACGGTCAGGGCTCTATCATGAGACTTGGCGACAATACACAGATGCAGGTAAGTGCAATACCCACAGGCTCACTTTCACTTGACTTTGCTCTCGGTATCGGCGGTGTTCCCAAGGGAAGAATCGTTGAAATATACGGTCCCGAAAGCTCGGGTAAAACCACACTTGCCCTTCACATTGCGGCAGAGGCACAGAAGCTTGGCGGCTCGGCGGCGTTTATTGATGCAGAGCACGCTCTTGACCCCGCATACGCACAGTGTATCGGCGTTGATATTCAGGATTTGCTTGTTGCACAGCCCGACAACGGTGAGCAGGCGCTTGAAATTGCCGAAGCTCTTATCCGCTCGGATGCAATCGACGTAATAATCGTAGACTCTGTTGCCGCACTCGTTCCCAAGGCCGAAATAGAAGGCGACATGGGACAGGCGATGGTAGGTGCACACGCAAGACTTATGTCTCAGGCACTCCGTAAGCTCTCGGGTGCTATCGCAAAGAGCCAGTGTGTTCTTATATTCATAAATCAGCTCCGTGAAAAGGTTGGTATCGTTTACGGTAACCCCGAGGTAACCACCGGCGGTAAGGCGCTGAAGTTCTATGCATCGGTAAGAATTGATGTTCGCCGCGGACAGCAGATAAAGAATAAGAGCGACGTTGTAGGTAACCATACAAAGTGTAAGGTTGTAAAGAACAAGTGTGCCGCACCCTTCAAATCTGCTGAATTTGATATTATGTACGGAGAGGGCATCTCCTCCGACGGCGAGCTTCTTGACCTTGGTGAAACTCTTGGAATCGTACAAAAGAGCGGCTCATGGTACGGCTACGGCGGACTCAGACTTGGTCAGGGCAAGGATAACTCCAAGATTTACCTCAAGGAAAACCCCGATATCCGTGACGAAATCAAGGCAAAGATACTTGCTCAGGCAAATGACCTTCAGGGCAAGCTGTCATTTGGAGGCATCAACGGTCTTGACGAAGATGACGAGGATGACATTCTCGACGAGAGCTTTGACGAATAATACGGAAAGCGACAAAAATGATATATTTAAGACACTATATAATTGAAAAAAACAAGGAAGCTGTCATAGTTACAGACGAGGGAGAATTCCCCATCTGGATACGTGACTTTGAAAAGCATTTCCAAAACCTTGAAAAAGGAGAGGAAATTGAAAATTCAGAGCTTCTTGTCACCCTTGCCATAAGGCGTGAAATCAAGAAAAAAGCGATACGCCGTCTTGCCGCAGGGGATATAACAAGGCGTGAGCTTACAAGGAAGCTGCTCCGTGAAAAGGTGTACGGCGGGAATGCCGACCCCGAATGGGTGGAAGAGCTTTTGGCGAAGCTTGAAAACGCAGGATACATCGACGATAACGGATATGCACTGCGCTTTATGGAAAAGAGCCTTGACAAATTCTGGGGCATTATGAGAATACGTGCCGCAATGCGTGAAAAGGGCTTTACCGATGAGCATATAGACGGTGCCCTTGAAAAGCTGTCCCCCGATTTCGTTGGCATGGCAAAGGAATATATCGAAAAAAATTTAAACGGCTGTGACAGAAACACAGTTTACAAGAAAATGTACCAAAGAGGCTATATCTCCGAGGAAATAATAGAAGCAATCGACGCTCTCAACATAGAAAACTAAAAAGGAGTATGGCAAATGCCAAATATAAAAGTAGGCTTTTTGTCGCTGGGCTGTCCCAAAAACACCTGCGACACCGAGGTAATGCTCGGACTTTTGAATGAAAAGGGCTATGAGCTCGTGGCAGAGGATATATATGCCGACGTAATGATAATAAATACCTGTGCTTTCATTCAAAGTGCAAAAGAAGAAGCAATTGAGTCAATACTTGACGTAGCATATTTAAAAGAGCACCACAACTTAAAGGGAATTGTTGTTACAGGCTGTCTTGCCACAAGATATGCCGCAGATATAGAAAAATCTCTTCCCGAGGTTGATGCCATACTGTCGGCAGGGGACGAAGGAAAGATATGTGAAGCGGTAGAAGCCGCTTTCAGAGGTGAAAAGTACATTTCAACCGCACCCACCGAAAATCTTGCCTTCGGTGGAGACAGAGTTGTGACCACTCCCGAATACACGGCATATCTGAAAATTGCGGAGGGATGTGACAACCGCTGTGCTTATTGCTCTATCCCCGATATACGCGGACGGTTCAGAAGCCGTGATATGGAGGATATCGTAGCTGAAGCGCACACGCTTTATGACCTTGGTGTAAGAGAGCTGTGCTTGGTTGCCCAGGACACCACACGCTACGGCTTTGACCTGACGGGCAGATATATGCTCTCCGATCTCCTTGAGCGCCTTTGCAACGAGGAGGGACTTGACTTCAAGTGGATAAGACTCCTCTATTGCTATCCCGACAAGATTACAGATGAGCTTGTAGCCGTTATGGCAAAATATAAGAATATCGCAAAGTATATTGATATGCCCATACAGCATATAAATGACAGAGTGCTGGGCGCAATGAACCGACACGGCGGCTCCGAGGTAATCAAGAGCGCTGTAAAACGACTTCGTGAGGCAATGCCCGAAATCACCATACGCACCACTGTTATCGCAGGCTTCCCCACAGAAACCTCGGACGAATGGCTGGAGCTCCTCGATTATATCAAGGAAACACGCTTTGAGCGACTGGGTGCCTTTACTTATTCAAGAGAAGAGGACACTCCCGCATATAGCATGAAGCAGGTTTCAGAAAAGCAAAAGCAAAAACGCTGTGACGCCATTATGGAGGCACAATACAGAATACATGCAGAAAACAACGAAAAGCAAATAGGAAAAACTCTTACCGTCCTTTGCGAAGGCTATGACCCGGTGGGAGAGACCTATTATGGCAGAAGTGAAGCGGATGCTCCCGAAATAGACGGCAAGGTTTATTTCAGTGCCAAGAGAAGACTTCGAGACGGTGAGTTTGCAGAGGTCGAAATAACATCCACTTTAGATTACGATCTGGTTGGAAAACAAGTATAATATATTTCAGCTTTATATTGAAGAAAAGGAGTTATATAATGGCTAAAATAAATATTCCAAACAAACTGACCATCTTAAGAATGTTACTTGTTCCCATAGTAATGGTTTTCATTCTCTATCCCTCACTCTCGGGTAACAATGAATTGCTGTACGGAATTATTCCCACTGTTCTTTTTATAGTTACGGCAATCACCGACTTCATCGACGGCAAAATAGCGAGAAAATACAACCTCATAACCAATTTCGGAAAGTTTATGGACCCCGTTGCCGATAAATTTATGGTAATCGGTACCCTTATGGCAATCACAGTTACAAATGTTGCCCTTCAGCCCTATATGGTATGGGTTACAATAATCGTTATTTTCCGTGAGCTTGCCATTACCTCAATACGTCTTATCGTAGCGGGTGACGGCGTTGTTGTGCCCGCAAACTGGCTTGGCAAATGTAAGACTATGACACAGTCAATATCCATTGTTGTGTTCCTCGTAGAGCACATTATATGGGATTATCACTACCTTTCCTATGTAGGTATGGCTGCAACCGCCGTTCTTACACTCTGGTCGGGTATAAACTACATCAATGCTTACTGGAAATACATTGACCCCACAAAATAAAACTCCAAAAAGGTTTTAATAATGCAAGAAAAAAAGTCAATCACAAAATCGGGAATACGTTTGTATTCCCTTTATACTCCCCTACACAGCTTTGTTTTATCCCTTTATATTCCTGCAGGTCCCCTTTATGACGGAAGCGATAACGTGGGAATGTCTCATCTTCTTGAGCACAGCCTTTTCAGGAATATCAATCATATTATGGGGGGCACACTATACCGAGAGCTTGACCGCTACGGTCTTACTCTGTCGGGCGCAACCTATAACGAGCTGATACAGATATCCGTACAGGGCTCACCGAAGCATTTTGATAAAGCCGCCGATATTCTGCTTCTTGCACTCTCCCCTCTCGAAATAACTCTGTCCGAGCTCAATGCCGAAAAGGAAAGAGTCAAGAGAGAAATAAGAGAGGACACCTACCGTTCATCGGTTGATGCAATGAGCCAAAAGGCTGTCTGGGTCGGTACGGGACTTGCGGAAACAATAACGGGTACGGTCGGCAAGATATCCGCCGTTACACTGTCAAAACTTCATAAATTTTCGGAAGAGCTTTTTTGTAAAAACAATATTTTCTTCTACCTTACAGGTGCTTTTGAAGAAAAAAATCTTTCGGGGCTTGTTGAAAGGCTTGATAAAATATCACTTCCCGACGGCAAGACAAGGAGCAACACAGCCGAAAAGCCCAAGCGTTTCTTTAAGCGTTCCCCCGATATTACCGTAAAGCGAGACGATTTCTGTAAGGTAAAGCTTGCCTTCGATATTGATTGCGAAAAGACAAGAAAACCTGCACGTGACCTTGTGTACGACATACTTTTTCAGGGCGACACCTCCGAGGTATTCCTTGAACTGTCCGAGAAAAACGGCTATGTATACAGCTTTGATGCAAACCTTGACGAGTACAGAAATTTAGGCTCTCTCTCCCTTTCCTTTGAAACAAGTGCGGCAGACTTTGAGCCCGCCCTTAGAGCTGTGTGGAAGATATTTAAGAATATCACCGAAAAGGTTGACGAGGAAAAGCTATCCCTTGCAAAGGTGCCCTATACAGAAAACTCGGAATTCATTTTAGACGATGCCGAAGCCCTCAATTGGAACAAGGCTTGGGAATCACATATTTTAGGATTTGAATATACTACCCTTGAGGCAAGAAAAAAAGCATACTTCGATGTCACGGCAAAAGAAGTATGCGAAACGGCAAAAAAGATTTTCTCCCTTTCAAATCTCACGGTTGCGGCAAAGCACAGGAAGCCCGAGACCGCCGAGAAAATCATCAAAGATGTATTTTTTTCTTGACCTTTTGGGAAAACTATGATACAATAAGCTAAATTAACAGAATATTTTTTCGGTGCGGAAAGAGTAACGGAAGAAAAGCCCTCAGAGAAGATGCGGTTGGTGCGAGCATTCGGGTAATATTTCGTGAAGGTGCGTCCGCTTTAAAGCCGAAGCCATGAAAAAGTTATAAATAAGAGTGGAACCGCGCTAAGCAGCGCCTCTTGCAAAGAGGCGCTGTTTTTTTATTTTTCACAATAAAAATTTTTGAAGATCCCAAAGAAACTTTTTTAAAAAGATTCTTTGGCGAGTGCAGGGCAAAGCCCTGCTATGGAGTATTTCATGAAAATAATCGATGACCTTAAATCAATAAAAAAGCGTGACCCTGCGGCAAGAAACGTTTTTGAGATTTTCTTTCTTTACTCGGGCTTTCACGCTTTGATATACTACAGAATATCCCACTTCTTTTATAAAATACACTTGTTTTTCATCGCAAGACTCATCTCCCAGCTGGGACGATTTTTCACGGGAATCGAAATACATCCGGGTGCAACAATCGGACGTGGACTCTTTATTGACCACGGCTCGGGAGTGGTTATCGGTGAGACTGCTGAAATAGGTGACGAATGTACTCTCTATCAGGGAGTTACCTTGGGCGGTACAGGTAAGGACACGGGAAAAAGACATCCCACACTCGGAAACGGCGTGCTGGTAGGTGCAGGCGCCAAGGTGCTTGGCCCCTTTAAGGTGGGCGACCGTGCCAAAATTGCAGCAGGCTCAATTGTACTTTCGGAAATACCCCCAGATTGTACAGCAGTAGGCTCACCTGCAAGAGTTGTAAGACGAAACGGAGAACGCCCCGCAGACCTTGACCAGGTGCACATTCCCGACCCCATATCCCAGGAGCTTTGCAAGCTTCACGCAGAGCTGGATAAGCTGAAAGCTAAAATCGAAGAGCTGGAAAATAAGTGAGCATAAACATTACTTTTAAAAATATAACTTTTATTCATAATAAAAGTTTTTGAAGTTCCAAGAAAATTTTTTCAAAAAGTTTCTTGGTGGGCGTGCGGGGGATTTTTGCCGCGAGCGAATTAGCCAAAGCGAGCAAAAATTCAAGCCGTGCAGGGAGCATATCCGAACAATGTGCGAGGATAATGCGAGTCGCTTCAAGGGTGAAACCCTAATATAATAAAAAATAAATATAACGGAGGATATATATGAAATTTTATAACTCAATGACCAAAAGAAAAGAAGAAATGGAATTTAAGGACAACACCGTCAGAATGTACGCCTGCGGTCCCACAGTATACAACTTTTTCCATGTAGGAAACGCAAGATGCTTTGTTGTGTTTGACCTTCTCAGACGTTACCTTGAGTACAGAGGAAACAAGGTTACATTCGTTCAGAACTTCACCGACATTGACGACAAAATGATAAAGAGAGCCAACGAGGAAGGCACAACTGTAAAGGAAGTTGCCGACAAGTACATTGCAGAGTACTTCACAGATGCAAAGGGCCTCGGCATCACTCCCGCTACCTTCCACCCCAGAGCTACCGACAACATGGCTGAGATTATTGAAATAATCAAGATACTTGTTGACAAGGGCTTTGCTTATGCCGCAGATAACGGAGACGTATATTTTGCCGCTCGTAAATTTAAAGGCTACGGTAAGCTTGGCGGATTTGACGTAGACGACCTTGAAAGCGGAGCGAGAATTGACGTAAACGATGTTAAGCGTGACCCACTTGACTTCGCTCTCTGGAAGGCATATAAAGAGGGTGAGCCCTGGTGGGATTCTCCCTGGGGCAAGGGCAGACCCGGCTGGCATATCGAATGCTCGGCAATGGTAGATAAATTCCTCGGCAAGACAATAGACCTTCACGGCGGCGGACAGGACCTTACCTTCCCTCACCACGAAAACGAGGTTGCACAGTCCGAGGCGGCATTCGGCGTACCCTTCTGCCGTACCTTTATCCACAACGGATATATCAACGTTGACAACAAGAAGATGTCAAAGTCTCTCGGTAACTTCTTCACAGTAAGAGATGCGGCAGCTAAATACGGATACCCCGCAATCCGTTTCTTCCTTGTGTCTGCTCAGTACAGAAGCCCCATCAACTTCTCGGCTGAAATCCTTGAACAGTCAAAGGCATCTCTTGAGAGAATGTACAACTGCGAAAACGCAATCAAGTATGCTCTCAAAAATGCATCGGGTGACGAGCTCACAAAGACAGAGGACATAAATGCACTCTGTCAGTACAGAGATAAATTCATTGAAGCAATGGACGATGACTTCAATACAGCCGATGGTATTTCCGCAATATTCGAAATGATAAGAGCGATAAACACTCTTGTTGCAGGAGAGCTTTCAAAGGCTGACCTTGAAGCAATATACTCCATTTACCGTGAGCTTGTAGGACTTATGGGCTTCCTTATCCCCGAAGAGGAAGAGGACAGCGCATGGATCGACGAGCTTATCGAAGAAAGACTTCAGGCTAAGAAGGCGAAGAACTACGCAAGAGCCGATGAAATCCGCGAGGAGCTTAAATCAAAGGGCATTATCCTTGAAGACACTCCCGCAGGCACTAAGTGGAAGAGGGCATGAAGCGTCACGCAAACATCCCCATCTTTGTTCCCCATGTAGGCTGTCCCAATGATTGCGTTTTCTGTAACCAACGCACCATTTCGGGAAAAGAAGAATTCCGAATCGAAAATGTAGAAAAAGAAATCGAAGAAGCACTCACGACACTTTCGTCAAGAGTGCCTCAGATAGCCTTTTTCGGCGGAAGCTTCACGGGAATAGAGAGAGGACTTATGATAAGACTTCTCGAAACGGCGAATAAATACATAACGGCAGGTAAAGCTTCGTCTGTCAGACTTTCCACCCGTCCCGACTATATCAGCGATGAAATACTTGACATACTTGAAAAGTACAACGTAAAAAACATAGAGCTTGGTATTCAGTCAATGAATGACCGAGTGCTTTCTCTTAACCGACGTGGACATAATGCCGAAACTTCACGCCTTGCCATGAAGAAAATAGTTGAAAAAGGCTTTGAGCTGACGGGGCAGATGATGACGGGCATGTACGGAGCAAACGCAGAGGACGAGGTGAACACCGCCCATGAAATAAGCAAGTACGCCTCCTCGGCACGTATTTATCCCACCGTCACCTTTAAAAAAACAGCTCTTGCCAATCTTTGGGAAAGCGGAGAATATGTACCTCCCTCCCTTGAGGAGACAGTAGAGAGAGGTGCGGCGGTTTACAAGGTATTTGAAGGAAATGGCGTTGACGTTATACGCATCGGACTTCAATCCACCGAAGGACTTCACTCCTCCGAGGTTTTGGCGGGCGAATATCATGACGCCATCGGGGAAATGATACTTTCAAGAGTACGCCTTGACGAGCTGAGAGAAAGAGCAAAAAACCTTGAAATAAAGGACGGATGTGCCATATTCCATGTTCCGTCAAGAATCATTTCCCAATATATAGGGCAAAAAAGAGAAAACGTGCTCACTTTAGAAAGAGAGCTTGGCGTTAAAGTAAAAATCTGCGGTATATAAGAGGTAAAAATGAAAAAACTGATTTTACTGGTTTTGACTTTACTTATACTTGCATCCTGTTCAGATAAAACCGAAGTAGAAAAGCCTGTAGACGATATACCAAGCCCCGAAGCCGTTGCCAAGGCATTGTCTCTTTTTGAGGAAGGCAAGCTCCTCCCCTCACTTGAAGCAGCGCTTTCGGTCTACACTCACCCCGATGCCGAGCGCATTATTGCAGATATTTCGGGGACTTACAGTAACAAGACAAGAGTTCTGACAAAATACGTTACACTTCCATCAGAAGCGGAAAGCCTTTGTCTTTCACCCAACGGTGCTTTTCTTGCCGCCTCAGACAGTACGGCGGTGTATCTCATTGATTACAAAGAAGCCGGTATAATAAAAACACTTCCCAAGGGCAATTTTCACTTTGAAGGCGACCTGCTTTTCATAGAAAACAAGGCTTTTGACATGAAAGGCGATGAGGCAGATGCCGAAATTCCCGACAGCACTCCCTTTGTTTATGACGGGGTGGAGTACAAGGTTGAAAACGGCAGAGTGACAAACGGTGAATGGATATCCGACATTGAAATAACCGACGGATATTTGAACATATTCCCTCTCACCCACGAAATGTATAACGAAAGCGGCGAGGTTGTCCCCTATCACAGCATTATTGTAGCAAATGGGTCAAGGCTCTCGGCACTTGATGCGAATTCGGGCAAAACCGTCTTTGACACAGAGGCGGGCAGCGAAATTCTCATGTGCCGAGCGGGTGACGGTACAGTCCAAATCGCAACGAAGGATTTTTTGTCCACCAAGGCAGAGCTTTTTTCAAACAAGCCGAAAAGTCCCCTCTTCCCCGAAGAGGACACTCTCCGACTCGGCGATTCTTACAGATTTGCTACTCCACGCAAGTCCGCCGACTGTAATGGCGGCAGAATTGCAACGGTTGCGGAAAGCTCGGACACCGTTGAGCTTTTATACAAGGTTTCCTACGATGTTCACCAAAAGCTTGATATAAACGAGCCGTATCCCACAGCCATTTCGTCAATGGGAGATGTAATTGCCCTCGGCACATATGAATATGTGGGAAGCGAGCGCAAAAACTACCTCGTTGAGTATGATATTTCCACAAAGGAAACAACAAAGAGAGAGGTTTCTCACGCTGTTGAAAAAATAGTTTACAACGGCGGTTGGCTCGCTTTGGGCGAAGGTAAGATAACTGCCTTTGACGGAGCGGATGAAAGCTACACCGAAAAGAATGTCCCCTCTGTCGGAAAAGAATTCATCCACGGAGACAAAAAGGTGACGCTGAATCCTGACGGAAGCATAACGGACAGCACAGGCTGTACCATTGATATAGGCTTTGAGCTTTGCGAAGCATCAGAAATAGCCTTTGCAGACAGTAACACCCTTTTCATAACAGAGTATCAATACAGCGGAAAGAGTGTCCTGGTAAGCCTCGACACCATGAAAATAAAGGCGTATGTTGAATGCGGCATTTATTTCTTGTCCGACATTGATGCTATACTCTACAAAAAAGGCTCAGAGTACGGAATATACAAATATTTGAAGCCCGAAGAATTAAAAGCCTTCGGAGAAAACTTTCTTAAAAATAATTAGGAGAACAATTATGAACAGCATACTTTTTCTTGGCACAGGTGCCGCAGATTGGAATATCAATGACAGAAAAGAGGGCGAATTTTTCCGCCGCAATTCATCAACTCTCATAAACCGTGACCTTCTGGTTGACCCGGGAGCGCATATCTTCGATTATGCCGAAAAAAACGACTCTGCAATTCTTGACGGAGTTAAATATGTATTGGTCACCCACAATCACGGTGACCATGTAAATGCAGACTCGGTGAAAAGACTTGCAAAAAATTGCAATATAACGGTTTTCTGCTCAAATCCCGTGAGAGAAAGAATCGGGGATACTCCAAACGTGACCTTTATCACCCCCGAAATATACAAGAGCGTAACTCTCGGTACATACACCGTTTTGCCTCTTCTCGCAAATCATGACGATGTACTGAACTCCTTCCACTACATAATAAAAACTGCCGACGGCAAGGAGATATTCTACGGTCTTGACGGTGCATGGTTTTTACGTCCCACGTGGGAGGAAATGAAGGCACACCGCTTTGACATGGCAATACTGGATTGCACTGTAGGTGACTTTGATGACTGGCGTCTCTTTGAGCATAACACAGTGCCCATGCTTCGTAAGATGACCGCAGAAATGAAAAGACTTGAAATGATGAAAGAAAACGGTGTTATGGTAGCCTCCCACCTTGCCCGCACCCTTCACCCCTCCCACGAGGAATGTGTAGAGATTTTCGCAGCCCTTGACATGGTAACGGCGTTTGACGGAATGATTTTAACCGTCTGATTTACCTTTTTTCCGAAGCTTTATAAATCCCGAAATGCCGATAACCATTAAAAGAACACCGAACATTATGCCGAGCGTTTCGGACTTTACCACAGAGGCAACATAGCTTCCGCCAACGGCGCCAAGTATTCCAAGCGGCACGGTAAATGCGATACAAACAAATGATATTCGCTTCTTTATTAAATTGACGGTAGCGGCGGCAAGGGTTGCCGTAATAAAAAAGATAAGATTCATCCCCTGAGCCTCGGCTTGGGGGATGTCTTTTATTAAGGTAAGATAGAGAATATAAATACCGCCCGAGCCAACCCCTAATCCCGTCAGTACCGCTACAAGAAATGTCATTTGAACATCATTCCCGCACCGCCTATTATTACAAGGGCAAAAAAGACCTTTTTAAGAAGCTTCGGTGCAATTTTTGCAAGCAGCAGACTTCCCACAGCACCGCCCAGCACTGCAGGCACTACCGTATCACCAAGATGTGACTTGAAGGAGTCAAGAGTGAGCGTTCCGTTTTTCAAATACAAAACCAAGCTGACCGCCGACAAAAGGAGCACCGCAAAGCTGGCGGTTGCAAAAACCTTCTCGGATTTCAGTGCCAGATAAGCGAAAAGCGCAAGCAGCGGCAACGCTCCCCCCGTCCCGAAAAGTCCGTTGATAAACCCGGCAGAAAGTCCCGTTATTAAAAATAAGAATATAGTTTTCATAATACCTCTTTGTATATTTGTTTTCGCCCTTATTATTTACAAAGCGGGCAAAAAAATACAAGAGGTGATGAGGTTGACAAAAAACATGCATAATCTATTCCGAATTTAGTGGAAAAGTCGACCAAATTCGGAATAGGATGTTGACTTCGTGTCTATGATATGATATAATCAAATCAAAAGGACAGAAATTTTAAGTTGCGGGGGAAAAATATGGTAATTAAGCGTGATTTATATTTGAATAAACTCATAAAGAGGGAATGTAACGGACTTGTAAAGGTTGTTACAGGTATACGTCGTTGCGGAAAATCATATTTGCTTTTTAATTTATATCATGATTATCTGGTAGAAAAAGGAATAAAGGAAGACCATATTATAGAAATTGCTCTTGACGACATAATAAATGAGGAATTAAGAGATCCAAAAGCACTATACTATCATATAAGAGAGCAACTGAATGACAAAGAGCAATACTATCTTTTTTTAGACGAGATACAATATGTGGGAGACTTCACCGATTTGGTCAACGGACTTTCGCATATCAGAAACCTTGATGTATATGTTACAGGAAGTAATTCGAAGTTTTTGTCAAGTGATATTCTAACCGAGTTTCGCGGAAGAGGGGATGAAATTCATGTTAATCCCCTGTCATTTTCCGAATATTTCAGTGCATACAACGGAAGTGTAACAATGGCATGGAAGGATTACTATACCTATGGCGGACTCCCTCAGATACTTATGAGAAGCGATGACGAAATGAAGGTGGAATATCTTACCTCTCTTTTGAAAAAGGTTTATATAAGCGACATACTTGAAAGAAACAAAATACGCAACATGGAAGAGCTTGAGGAGCTTATAAATATTCTTGCCTCGTCTGTGGGCTCACTCACCAATCCAACAAAGCTGGCAAACACTTTCCACAGCATAAAAAACAGTAAAATCACGGAAAAAACAATAAAAAAATATTTGGATTTCCTGAATGATGCCTTCCTTACCGACAAAGCAAAAAGATACGATGTCAAAGGAAGAAAATATATAGAAACACCTTCAAAGTATTATTTTACCGATGTTGGAATAAGAAATGCACTTCTCAATTTTAGACAGCAGGAAGAAAACCACATCATGGAAAATATTATCTTTAACGAATTGAAAATTCGCGGTTTTTCCGTAGATGTGGGAGTCGTGGAAACCTACGAAGCTGACAATAATGGCAAAAAAACTCAAAAAAGACTTGAAATTGATTTTATAGCCACAAAAGGAAACAATAAATACTATATTCAATCGGCATTTGATATGCCAAATGATGCAAAGGAAAAACAAGAAAAGCGCTCTCTTTTAAAAGTTCAGGACTCTTTCAAAAAAATTATAGTCGTTAAGGATGATATTAAGCCAAAACGCGATGACTACGGAATTACTACCATAGGAATTTTTGATTTTCTTTTGAACGAAAACAGTCTTGATATGTAATCTATTCCGAATTTAGTGGAAAAGTCGACCAAATTCGGAATAGAAAAAGCACGCATTAAAAGTGGTAAAAACAAAAAGAGAAAGGACACAGACAAATGAAGAAAATCCATGCCAAAAGATTATCCCTTACTTTATCACTTTTCACAGCAATTTTTATGATGGTCTCCTGCTCTAATGAAACAGCAGAAGCAAGCGTTAACGAAAACAATCCCACAGAAGCTCCAAATTAAAATTTTATCCCGACAGATTTCTGTCGGGATATTTTTGGTAATATTCAGCACTTGAGCCTTTGTTTTATTTCGCCTTTATACCTTCAAAGCTTATTCCGTCGCAGCAGGACAGCAAAACCGTGTGCTTTCTTCCGTCGCCTGTGCCTATGGTTATATTTTTAAATTTGATATTTTTTGCGTAATGACCCGGAATATCGAAGCCTGACACCTCGATTGCCTCGCAGTCCACGTCCTCATTTTCCTGAGTATGCATTCTTGCGGTAAGCTCTATGTTCTCAAAGGTACAGTCCTCAAAAACAGGGGCTGTGGGCGCACCCTCGCCGTCATCGTTGTAGCCTACCGAATGGAGAAGGATTCTGCAAGCCTTGGTATTGCTGACATGTACGTTTCTTACATATCCGCCTCTTTTTTTGGTAGCCTTTATCTCAACTCCGTAAACAGATGTTGACATATCGCAATTCCATATGCGCACATCGTTGATTCCGCCCGACATTTCGCTGCCGATAGTCACTCCGTGTCCGTAATTACTCTTACAATCGAATATTCTTATTCTCTCGGAGGGACGGTTTATCACATTGCCCTCGGGATTCTTACCCGATTTAATGGCAACAGCATCGTCGCCCGTGTAAAACTCGCATCCGAAAATGGTACAATCTGTTGAAGAATCGGGGTCCCATCCGTCACCGTTCCACACTCCGCTCGAACGGAAGGTAACGCCGCAGGTCTCAATGTTCCTTGAATATATCATATGCACATTCCAGCAAGGTCCGTTGGCAACAGTTATACCGCTGATGACAATGTTCTCCGATGAGCTTATATTAATAAGCCTCGGTCTCGCTCTGCCGGGTATGGTTTGGGGAAGCTCGTATTCCTTTATTCCCTCTCCGATTGCCTCAAGCTCCGCCTTCATCAGCTCTGTTTCAACACTTACCACATTATCCGCAAGAGTTCTGCCTCCGCCGTAAACCGTACCCTCTCCGCAAATACGCACATTGCGACAGGTAACCGCATCTCTGTTAAGGCTTCCTATATTTATAAGTGCAGAATAGCACATCATTTCCTTGCCCTCAAAACGGCTCTTTATCTTGGGAGAATAGTCGTTGACCTCGGTTGTTCCATGAAGAATGGCACCCTTTTCAAGATAAAGCTCCATATCCGAATGCAAAAAGAGAGAGCCTGTCATATAGTCGCCCTCGGGGATATAAACAACTCCGTTTTCACAGCTGTCAATAGCCTTCTGCAAAGCCGCCGTGTTAAGTGTCACACCGTCTCCCACCGCACCGAAGTCAAGTACATTTACTCTTTTTCTTACGGGCAGTGTGCGGACAGTGATTTCTTCCCTTGTTCCCTTGTATGACCATACCGCAATGTACTCCGTTTCAGGCTCAAGCCCCGTGAAATGTACATGGCATTTCTCTGTTTCAACAGTGTTTCCGTTAAGGGTAACACTGTACATTTCACCATCGGTAAAGCCCTCGGGCAGGTCCCAATATATGATAACTCCACTTTCTTCGGGTATATATCTCATAATAAATCTCCTTACAAATTTATACTAAACTATACCATAAATAAGGTCAGAATGTCAAGTATATGCTCAAATGCCGAAAATATATGAGTACTTTTGTTGACATTATTGTTTTTTTGTTATAAAATAAATATAGATTTTTGCGAGAGCTATCTCCGTATTAGAAAGGACTTTAAAATGAAAAGAATCAACACAAAAAGATTGTCCCTTATTCTCATTTTGTCACTTTTCACAGCAATTTTTATGATGGTCTCCTGCTCTGATGAAACAGCAGAAACAAGTGTTAACGAAAACAATCCCGTAGAAGCTCCCGAAAAACCAAGGGTTGAGCCAAAAGACGAAGAGCCGAGTGTTGCCTCACCCGGAGAAATTCCGGAGATTGTAACCCCCGGCGAAATAACCGAGCCGAAAGTGCCCGAAGAGCTCCCCGAGGTTGTAACTCCCAATGAGCCGACAGAGCCCGAAGAAGAACCGATTGACCCCCCCACAGAAACACCCGAAGAACCAAAGGTTGAGCCCATTCCTTCACTTCCTGAGGAAGAGCCCGAGGTGGAAGAACCTAAGGCGGAAGAACCCAAGGTGGAAGAACCCAAGGTGGAAGAACCTAAGGTGGAAGAACCCAAGGTGGAAGAACCTAAGGTGGAAGAACCTAAGGCGGAAGAACCTAAGGCGGAAGAACCCAAGGTGGAAGAACCGAAATCTAAAATTATCTCTTCGGGCAAATGTGACGATAATATCACCTGGACACTTGATGAAGACGGAACACTCATTGTTTCGGGAACAGGTGCGATTTATGTAAGTAACCGTTATAATTATCTTGATGACAAATGGTTTGATAATGCCGACAAAACCAAAAAGGTCATAGTGCAAGAGGGTATAACATCGCTGGGTATGGATTCCTTCCAAGCCTTTACCAAAATGACAAGCATCACTTTACCAAGTACACTTATCCACATCGGATATGGTGCCTTTGGTACTTGCGAAAGTCTCACAAGCATCACTATTCCCGACAGCGTGACGGGTATCGGTGACTGGTCATTCTGCGGTTGCACAAGCCTCACAAGTATCCATCTCCCCGATAAAGCAACAGATATATATGAGGCTACCTTCCAAGGATGCACAAATCTTAAAAGCGTTACTCTCCCGAAAGGCATAACAAAAATTCCCAGAGAATTCTTTGGCGGCTGTACAAGTCTTGAAAGCATTACTATCCCTGACGGCGTAACAACTATAGATTGGTGGGCTTTCTCCGGTTGCACAAGCCTTTCGGAAATTACTGTTCCCGCAAGTGTTACAAATGTGGGCGATGCTGCTTTCGCATATTGGACAAATGCTCAAAGCATCTATATTAAAGGCACCACGGACGGATGGGACAAAAACTGGAATAGAGACTGTAATGCAAAAATACATTACGAAAAAAGTACAGAGGTAACGGAGGAAGAGCCTGAAATAGAAGGAACTCTCATAATGGCAACAAATGCTTACTTCCGCCCTTTTGAATACTACGAAGGAGAGAAAATTGTAGGCATTGATGTAGAAATTGCTTCGGCTATTGCAGAGTATATCGGAGTAGAGCTTAAAATTTCGGATATGGCTTTCGAATACGTCATTGACGCCGTTACAAATGGAAATGCAAGCTTTGCTATGGCGGGTGTAACTGTTACAGAGGAACGACGCCAAAAGGCAAACTACTCTATTAGCTACATCACAAACAATATGTCAATTATCGTCAAAGAGGGTTCAGACATCACTTCAGTAGATTACCTTTATGCCGAAACTGCAAACCAAAAGATAGGCGTACAAACGGGGTCAACAAGTGCTATTTATGCGCTTGACGATTTTGGACCCGATAGAGTCAGCAGCTACATCAATGGAAATGATGCAATATCCGCCCTTATCAATGACGACATTCACTGTGTTATTATTGACAACAAGCTTGCTAAGGAGCTTGTAGCGGCAAATAAAGGAATAAAAATTCTCAGTACTTCTTATGCCGAAGAGGATTACGTTGTCTACGTTGCAAAGGGAAACACCAAGCTGCTTGATAAAATCAACGAGGCTATACTTGCACTAAAGGCAAACGGTAAAATTGACGAAATAGCTGCAAAATATATTAAATAAATTTTATGAAGTAAAAATAGGGTTGTTTTGACTTCCCTATTTTTGCTTTTTTGTTGTATTGAAAGATTCAATTAAATCAAAAACAGAATATAATAAATAAAACCCCAAAAGCTATTGACGAAATGCGTTTTATTTGGTAAAATGTAGGGTGAAAAAATATTTTATACAAAAAAGGAACTAATAAAATGATTAACAGCGAAAAGACAATGGAAAAAATCGTTTCCCTTTGTAAGAACCGCGGTTTTATATACTCGGGCTCCGAGATTTACGGCGGTCTTGCAAACACTTGGGACTACGGACCGCTCGGAGTTGAATTCAAGAACAACGTTAAGCGTGCTTGGTGGAAGAAGTTCGTTCAGGAATCTCCCTACAACGTAGGACTTGACTCTGCTATCCTTATGAATCCTCAGACATGGGTTGCATCCGGTCACGTTGGAGGCTTCTCCGACCCCCTTATGGACTGTAAGGAATGTAAGGCAAGACACCGCGCCGACAAGCTCATCGAGGAGCATTCGGGCGCACCTGCTGACGGTTGGTCAAACGAAGAGATGATGAACTACATCAAGGAGAACAACATTGCTTGTCCCGAGTGTGGCGCACATAACTTTACAGATATCCGTAAGTTCAACCTTATGTTCAAGACCTTCCAGGGTGTTACAGAGGATGCAAAGGCTGAGCTTTATCTCCGTCCCGAGACAGCACAGGGAATTTTCGTAAACTTTGCTAATATACAGAGAACCTCTCGTAAGAAGGTACCCTTCGGTGTTGCACAGATTGGTAAATCCTTCCGTAACGAGATCACACCCGGTAACTTCACATTCCGTACCCGTGAGTTTGAGCAGATGGAGCTTGAATTCTTCTGTAAGCCCGACACAGACCTTGAGTGGTTTGCTTTCTGGAAGGATTATTGTGCAAACTTCCTTTACAACCTCGGCATGAAGAAGGAAAATCTCAAGCTTCGTGACCACTCTCCCGAGGAGCTCAGCTTCTACTCAAAGGCTACAACAGACTTCGAGTACCTCTTCCCCTTCGGATGGGGCGAGCTTTGGGGCATTGCGGACAGAACAGACTACGACCTTACACAGCATCAGAATCACAGCGGACAGTCTCTTGAATACTTCGATCCCGAGACAAACGAGAAGTACATTCCTTACGTTGTTGAGCCCTCACTCGGTGCTGACCGTGTTGCTCTTGCCTTCCTTGTTGAGGCGTATGACGAGGAGACCATCGGCGAAGGCGATACCCGTGTGGTTATGCACTTCCATCCCGCACTTGCACCCTTCAAGGCTGCAGTTCTTCCCCTTTCAAAGAAGCTTTCCGAAAAGGCTTCCGAGGTACATCAGATGCTCTCCAAGCACTTCATGGTTGACTTTGACGAGGCAGGCTCAATCGGTAAGCGTTATCGCCGTGAGGACGAGATCGGTACACCCTTCTGTATCACATATGACTTCGATTCAGAAACAGACGGCTGCGTAACAGTTCGTGACCGTGACACAATGGAGCAGGTAAGACTTCCCATTACAGAGCTTGTTGATTACATCAATAAGAAGCTTGAATTTTAATTGAAAAGTATACGGGCGGATTTATTTCCGCCCGTATTTTATACTGAAAATCAGCCATCGCAAAAATGCGATGGCTGTAATTTTTTATTAAAACTCCCAGTTGTACTTGTTGTACTCTGTTGTGATAAGGTCGATAGCGTGCTTGATATCAGCAAGCTGTTCTGCACCCTCGGGGATTTCTCTCTCGATTGTGTAGTGACCTGTGTACTTGTGCTCATTGAGAAGTCCGATAAGTCTGGGGAAGTTAACCTTACCGTCACCAACTCTTACCTCTACGCCGCACTTCTTACCGCTTGTGGGGTAAAGACCGTCCTTAACGTGTACACCTCTTACAAAGTCACCGATAGTGTCCATAGCGTCGCAGGGGTTAGCCTTACCGTAGGTGATAAGGTTTGAGGGGTCAAGGTTGATACCGATATTGCCTGTTCCGATGTCCTCGATTGCACGGGCAATGGTAGTGGGTGTTTCTTGTCCTGTCTCGAAATTGAAGTGGAGACCGAGATTCTTAGCCTTGGTACAAAGAGTCTTAAGAGCAACTATTGTACCGATGTAGTTGGGGTCGTAGGGGTTTTCGGGCATGTAACCAACGTGTGTTGTGATGTCGGGTGTACCGATCTTCGCTGCCCAGTCAGCGCCCTGCATAAGCTCTGCGAGTCTGTGGTTACGAGTTGCAACAGGAACAAGACCGAGTGTTTCCTGTCCTTCGTAGAAGTTCCAGTAGCATGTGGGAGTCCATCCGCACCAGAGAGCGGAAATCTCCATATCATACTTCTTGCAAAGGTTCTTGATTATTTCTGCTGTTTCATCTGTTCTCTCAGTTACCTGCCATGAGCTGAGCTGTAAGCTGCACATGCCAAGCTCCTTCATCTGAATGAACTTCTTTTCAATAGTTGAAGGACTGAGGTATACGATTGAGCCTATCTTTATAGCCATAATTATAATATCTCCTTTAAGTTATGTTATCGTACGGTGGTTCTTTTGGGTGAGACCGAAAAGGCAAGGGGTAAAATATAGTATAAATCAATCCTCAAAAGCATTTGACTTAAAATATATGTTATCTTCCCCTTTGACAATTTTTCAAGGTAAAAATCCTTCGGATTTTATTAATTGCCTTTTCTTTTGTCCCTCCCTCGCACTGGCGTACATAGGTACGGCTGAGCGGGGGATTTTTGTAGTGTAGCGTTAGCGTAACTTACAAAAATTCAAGCCATACAGGGAGCGTAGCCGAGCAATGTGCGAGACTAAAGCGAGTCGTAAGGCATCGGGATGAACAAATCTCCCTCCAAAACTCCCACCTTTTGCAACGTGGGTTACGGTGGTTCTTTAAAAATTTGTTTTTCGGAAGGGGTACAGGGGAGGGTGCTTTTGACTTCAAAAGCATTCTCCCCTGTTATAAATTCAAATATTAAAGCTCTACAAGCTGTCCACCGAGGTCAGCTGATGCCATCTCGGCAAGAGCGATACGGATGGTGTTCATTGAGTCTTCGGGAGGATTGATTGTATTCTCTCCGCCGTTAGCAATAAGGTCTACCAGATACTTGATCTCAACCATGTGAGCTCTGATCTTATGCTTGGGCTTGATATCGAGAAGTGTACCGTCCTTGTCAAAAACTCTGAAGCCGTCATTATCAAAAATAACAGTACCTTCCTCAAAGTCTGCTCTGAAACCGCGTCTGAAGCCTCTTTCGTGCTGTGCCCAGTTATTTGATGTATGTACGCAAAGACCGTCATAAATATAGTTGGTAGCACTTGTGTCATAGCCTGAACCGGGGATAATTACTCTACCCACTGTTGAAACAGCCTTGGGCATACCGTAGAGGTAATTAACCATATCAACGTCATGGATATGCTGGTCGAAAAGTCCTCCGCCGCCCTTTTCACGGCAGAAATACCAATCCTTTTTAGGTGCATCTCCACCTCTGTAGAAGTGACCGCCGATAGGTGCGCCAAGTGTTCCGTTGTCGATTATTTCCTTGAGTGTTGAATACTCGCCACCGAATCTGAGGCACTGACCAATCATAAGACGAACATTGTTCTTCTTTGCTGTATCAAGCATGAGCTGACACTGAGAAACCGAAATAGCCATGGGCTTTTCGCAAAGACAGTTGATACCTGCATTCATAACCTTACAAGCAACTGTGCTGTGCTCATATGTGGGAACAACAACGTTTACAAGGTCAAGCTCCTTTTCGTTTGCAAGCATTTCGTCTACAGAAAGGTAGCAATGGTATTTTCCAAAGTCATAATTTGACTTTTCCATACCTTCAAGATTAAGTGATGCCTTAACAGAACCGAAAGCCTTGGGGTCAGTATCGCAAAGAGCTACAAGCTCGATATCTGCTCCGCCCTCGATAAGCTGTTCTATCATTGTAAGGTGACCTCTGCCCATTCCGCCGAGGCCTATAAGTCCCATTCTGATTGCCATAGTTTATATCTCCTTTTTATCAAGGACTATGTCCTTGAACCTGCCAAAGAAACTTTTTGAAAAAAGTTTCTTTGGAATCTTCAAAAACTTTAATAATAAAAAATTCTTTACTTTTTGTTTTTCGGGAGAGCCTGAGAGGTTTATTCCCCCAGAGGGGGAAATGTCAGCGTAGCTGACAAAAGGGGTGCCGTCTCCGGCTTAGGAAACTTTTTTCAAAAAAGTCTCCTCCCCGCAAAAAACTCAAATATTAAAGCTCTACAAGCTGTCCCTTGTTGTCTGCAGATTCCATTTCCGCAAGAGCGATGCGGATAGTATTCATTGAATCTTCGGGAGGATTGATTGTATTCTCTCCGCCGTTAGCAATGAGCTCTGCGAAATACTTGATTTCAGCATAGTGACCGCCGTTTTCGTGCTTTGACTTGATTTCGATTTCGTTGTAATCCTTGTCATATGCCTTGAATCCCTTGTGGTCGCTTACAACGGTACCTTCCTCAAAGTCAGCTCTGAAGCCCCACTTGAAGCCGGGCTGATTCTGTACCCAGTTGTTTGATGTATGTACGCAAAGACCATCATAAACATAGTTGGTAGCACTTGTGTCATAGCCTGAGCCGGGACGAACAATTCTTCCAACTGTTGAAACAGCCTTGGGCATACCGTAGAGATACTGAACCATATCAACGTCGTGAATATGCTGGTCGAAGAGTCCTCCGCCACCCTTTTCACGGCAGAAGTACCACTCCTTAGTGGGAGCAGCGCCACCTCTGTAGTAGTGACCGCCGATAGGCTTACCGAGTGTGCCGTTGTCAATAATTTCCTTGAGAGTGAGATACTGTCCGTCGAAACGCTCACACTGACCGATCATAAGACGAACATTGTTCTTCTTAGCTGTGTCGATCATAAGCTGACACTGTGCAACCGAAATAGCCATGGGCTTTTCGCAAAGACAGTTAACACCTGCGTTGAGTACCTTGCATGTAACTGTGCTGTGCTCATATGTGGGAACAACAACGTTTACAAGGTCAAGCTTTTCGTTAGCAAGCATTTCGTCTACGTTGTCATAGCAGTGATACTTTGAGAAGTCATAGTCTGCCTTTTCCATACCTTCAAGGTTGAGTGATGCCTTTACGGCACCGAAAGCCTTGGGGTCGATATCGCAAAGAGCTACAAGCTCGATATCTGCTCCGTCAGCCATAAGTTTTTCTATTGTAGAGAGATGACCTCTGCCCATTCCGCCGAGGCCTACAAGTCCCATTCTGATTGCCATAATTTATTCTCCTTTAGTGTTATCTTACGGTGTGTCTTTTGGGTGAAAACCCAAACAGTGCACAATGCATAATGCACAGTGCACAATTAAGGAAGAAAACCAAAGGTTTTCAAACAAATGTTTGGGAATCAACATCAGTATATCGTATTTGTTACGATATTTCGATGTAAATCAATTTTCGCCTTTTTTATTTTTTAATGGAAGATTTGCTTTGGCAAATCAACAATAATTATGCACTGTGCATTTTGCATTGTGCATTACTTAATGCGAAGCATTAAAGCTCAACTATTGCGCCGCCGAGGTCAGCTGACTTTGCTTCCGCAAGAGCTATGCGGATAGTGTCGAGAGATGATTCGGGGGGGTTGATTGTGTTGATTCCGTTGTTTTCGATAAGCTCAACGAAATACTTGATTTCGGGATAGTGACCGCCAAGCTGAGGAACAGCGGGAAGGTCAATAGCCTTATAACCCTTAGAGAATGCTCTGAAGCCCTTTTCGTCGAATACAACAGTACCTTCTTCAAAGTCTGCTCTGAAGCCGTGACGGAAGCCTGACTCGTGGTTTACCCAAAGGTTTTCTGTATGTACACAGTAGTTTTCATCATAAATGTAGTTTGTAGCACATGTATCGTAGCCTGAACCGGGGATAACTATCTTACCAACTGTAGAAACAGCCTTGGGAACACCGTAGAGATAGTTAACCATATCTACGTCATGAATGTGCTGATCGAAGAGCGCACCGCCACCCTTTTCACGGCAGAGATACCAGTCCTTAGTGGGTGTACCGCCGTTACGGTAGTAGAAACCACCGATGGGAGCACCAAGTCTTCCTGATGTGAAGAAGTCCTTAAGAACAACCCACTCACCCCAGAATCTGAGGCACTGACCGATCATGAGACGAACATTGTTCTTCTTAGCTGTGTCGATCATGAGCTGACACTGTGAAATTGAAATAGCCATGGGCTTTTCGCAAAGACAGTTAACACCTGCGTTCATAACCTTACAAGCAACTGTGCTGTGCTCATATGTGGGAACAACAACGTTTACAAGGTCAAGCTTTTCGTTTGCAAGCATTTCGTCTACGTTGTCATAGCAGTGATACTTTGAGAAGTCATAATCAGACTTTTCCATACCTTCAAGGTTGAGTGATGTCTTAACCTTACCGAAAGCCTTGGGGTCGATATCGCAAAGAGCTACAAGCTCGATGCCAACACCGTCTGCCATAAGTTTTTCAAGCTGTGTGAGATGTCCTCTGCCCATTCCGCCGAGGCCTACAAGTCCCATTTTTAACATAATCGTTTACCACCTTTTAAATTTTTGTTTTTTTAGTCAAAAACACTTGACTTTTTCCTAATTTTATAGTATACCATTTTTGTGAGAAATACAATGACCAAAATGACGATTTTTATGGACAAATCAACGATTTTTGGTTTTTCGGAGTTTATTATGGCTGAAAATATTAAATATGTGGCGCAGGCGTATTTCAGAATAGACAATATTGCCGACAGAAGTGTCAATATACTTGTTAATTCCTGCGGAGAACAAATTGAAAAAAACCGATTCCAGACAAGAATGGAAGCAGGCAGACGCGACTATTATCTTATGTACGTTTTGGGCGGAAGGATGGAAGCTGTCATCAACGGTAAAAAAGGCATTCTCGAGCGAGGAACGGTAGTTTGTATCACGCCCGGAACTCCTTATTTTTATTCCAACAATGCTGACTCTTCCGACTATGTAAGATATCGCTGGATACATTTCACCGGCAATAATGTAGACGCAATTCTCAATGCCTGCGAAATAATACCCAATGAAATAACACGTGTGGAAGTGCGTGAAGAGGTATATTCTCTCTGGGAAGACCTTTTCTATGAATTCAGAAACAACACTGCAAATGTGGATACCTCAGCCGCAATTATTCTGCCCTATATTCTTCTCAAGGTGGGAAAAACAAAGATGGAAAGCGGTGACGGTGGACGTAAGCTTGACCTTTCTATCCGTCACATTCACACACATCTCTCCTCCTCAATATCTGTGGAAGAGCTTTCTGCTATGGAGTTTTTGAGTCCCAGCCGTTACAGAGAAGTTTTCCGCAAGGTAACGGGACACTCACCCGTGGAATATATTACTCTTCTTCGTATAAGACAGGCAGCCGAGCTTCTCTCCGGAGGCGAGGTTACAATTGAAGAGGCTGCAATAGCCGTGGGATACACCGACAGACTTTATTTCCAGCGTGTCTTTAAAAAGCATATGGGCATCACTCCCGGCAGCTATCTTAAAAAAGTCAAAAAAACAAATGAATAACAAAAATACCATAAATAAATGGGCGTCTTGCCCTTTATTTATGGTATTTTTTTCCTGCTATGATTGTTTCTCCTCGGTAAATCTGCTCAGCAAGTATCACACGCATGAGCTGATGAGGAAATGTCATTTTTGAAAAGGAGAGCTTCATATCCGCCGCATTTTTCACTTCTTCGGACAGTCCGTGAGATGAACCTATAATAAATGTTATTTTGGAATATTCCGCCGCACTTTTTTCCATAAGGGCGGAAAGCTCCTCGGAGGAAAGCTGTTTGCCTTCAACGCAAAGAGCTATTTTTTTCGACCTTGGGTCAAGCTTTGCAAGTATTTGCTTTCCTTCGGCAGAAAGAGCTTTTTCTATCTGCGTATCAGAGGGAGATTCGGGAAGATTTTCTTCCTTTATGCAAATGTCCTCGAATTTTGCGTACCCGCCTATTCTTTTTGAATACTCTTTGTAGGCTTCATCAAGATATTTTTCCTTGAAATCACCTACATGTATTACTGTTATACCTATCATATTTTCTCCGCTTAAAATATTTCAACTTCTGTTGTGCTATATGCCGAGGCAACCTTTACAACAGCACCGTCAATATCCTCTATGGCACTTTTTACAGTATCATACGCAATATCGGGTCTGTTGTTTTCCTCCGACAAATGTGCAAGAGTGAAGCTGCAGCTTCCTTCTTTGGCAAGCTCACGCACAAACTCTGCACATGACATATTTGACAGGTGTCCCCTGTCAGATAGAATTCTTTCCTTTAAATATTCGGGGTACGGACCGTTTTTAAGCATTTCTATATCATGATTTGCTTCGATTATTATGTTTTTAACACCTCTGAACAGTTGTTTCATATCATCGGTTACATATCCTATATCCGTGGCGTAACCGATACTCTTTTCGTCCTTTGTTGATTTAAAAACAAAACCGAGACTGCCCTCCGTATCATGGGGGGTAGAAAATGTCTTCACATATATTGAGCCTATCTCATATGTTTTACTCGGTTTGACTGTCATTACGCAGCCCGCCACATTTCTGCAAACATCTATATCCCTTGAAGGCGTAGGAGTACAAAATGCTCTCGCCGTCTCTTCTGTGGTGTAAATATTCAAATTATATTTTTTTGTAATATTGTAAAGTGCGTTTATATGGTCTGTATGCTCATGAGTAACAAAAATACCCTTGATGTTATCAAGACTCTCACCAAGCTGCTCAAGGCTTTCTCTTATTCTTTTAAGATTTCCGCCCGCATCTACAAGGAGTGAGGTCTCTCCGTCGGAAATGTATGTACAATTTCCTTTTGAGCCCGAAAATAAAATATTTGCTTTCATAAAGTACCGTTATCAATAATATATTCAAGTGTTTCCGTGTCCTTCGGGAGGCAGAGCACCGCCGAGAATTCCTTTCCCGAAAAAAGGCTTATTTCCCTTGATATGTCAATAAAACAAGAGTCGGTGTCAAGCTTTTTTCCCTTTTGCTTGAAAATTCCTTCGCCCGTCATTTTACCAAAGGCTTCCTTTTTCACCCAAAGGTCATAAAAATCACAGTTTTTTTCGCTTTCATGAAAAAAAGAAAAGAGTCTTGAATTGTCTCGGTCTACCCTTTCCTCTATATCTATACCTACCTCTCCCCTTGTTATCACAACAGCTATTATTCCTCCGCTGTGAGATACACTTATCCCGTATCCTTCGGGTTGAGTTATGACAGGCTTGCCGTTTTCTTTTGTGTCAAGCGTGGCACTGCCGAAATAATCTTGTACCGCCCTCCTTTTCAGGAGGGCGGAATTGTCTTTGTTACCTTTTTCAAGGTATATTACCGTTTTATTCTTCATCTTCGCTGTCAGATGCATCTTCCTCTGCATCATCGGGCTCCGCAGTGTCGGGAAGGTCCTCAACCTCTTCGTTCTCATCAAGAACCTCGTTACCCTCCTCGGTCTCTTCTGCCTCTGCCATAACTCTCTGAAGTCCCACTATTGACTGACCTTCATTGAGTCTCATAAGAATAACACCGGCAGCCGCACGTCCGCTTACCGAGATTTGTTCAGCGGGAACACGTATAAGAATACCTTCGTTTGTAATAAGCATTATATCGTCTTCCTTGGCAATTTCGGTGATTCCCACAAGTGAACCTGTCTTTTCGGTTATCTTCTGGCATCTTACGCCCTTACCGCCTCTGCCTGAAAGTCTGAAGCTTCCGATATCCGAGCACTTACCCATACCGTTTTCGGTAACGGTCAATATCAGGCTTTCATATTCACCCGACTCGTTGGGTGTCGCTGTTATACAGCCTACAACCTTTCCGCCCTCGGGGAGTCTTACGGCTCTTACACCTCTTGCGGTTCTTCCCATAACTCTTACCTTTGATTCGGCAAACTTAACTGCAAGTCCTTCGTTTGTGGCAACAATTATTTCGGAATTGCCCTCTGTTTTCTTAACCGCAAGGAGCTTATCTCCCTCGTCAAGACGAATGGCATTGATACCGCCCTTTCTTATATGGCGGAACAGATTGAGAGGTGTTCTCTTGATAAGTCCCTTTTCGGTAACCATTACAAGAGTTTCGTCTGTGTTTATCTTGGAAATGGAAATAAATGTGGTTATTACCTCGCCCTCGAAAAGTGTAATGATATTATTTATATGACTTCCCTTGGCTGTTCTTGACGCCTCGGGTATCTGGTAGCACTTTTTGATATAAAGTCTTCCGAGATTTGAGAACATGAAGAGGTAGTTGTGGCTGTGTGAAATAAACATTGACTTCACAGAGTCCTCTTCCTTTGTCTTCATTGCCGAAAGACCCTTACCGCCTCTGTTCTGCGCCGAATATTCATCGGCCGAGATTCTCTTGATGTATCCGTCGTGTGTGATTGTAATTACACACTTATGACGCTCTATGAGGTCCTCAAGAACGATGTCATCCTCGGCTTCCTCAATCTTTGTTCTTCTGTCGTCGGAGAACTTACGCTTGATTTCAAGCATTTCCTCCTTCATAATTTCTCTTATACGCCAGCTGTTTGCAAGGATATCCTCATAATCGGCAATAAGAGCGTGAAGTCTGTCCAGCTCTTGAAGAATGGCATCGACTTCCAAAGAAGCAAGGCTTCCGAGAGGCATTTTTACAATTGCCTGAGCCTGAGCCTCGGTAAATCCAAAGGGAGATGCAACCAGGTTGTCCTTGGCATCCTGAGAGGAGCGGCTGGCTCTTATAATCTTGATAACCTCGTCAATATTGTCAATGGCTATCTTGTAGCCCTCGTAAATATGTGCCTTTGTTCTCGCTTTATCAAGGTCAAATTCAACTCGTCTTGTTATAACCTCTTCTCTGTGCTTGATGTAGTAGGACAGAATCTGCTTGAGATTTAAAGTTTTGGGCTCGTTGTCAACAAGAGCGAGCATATTCATAGCGCAGGTGTCCTGAAGCTGTGTAAACTTGAAGAGCTGATTTACAACCACCATCTCGTTTGCTTCACGCTTGAGTTCAACAACGATTCTCATTCCGTTTCTGCCGGATTCGTCTCTTACGTCCGAAATTCCCTCTATTCTCTTCTCATTTACGAGATTTGCGATAGATTCAACAAGTCTTGATTTATTTACCTGATAGGGAATCTCTGTATATACAATGCTCTTATGCTGAGCCTTTTCTTCTATGTGGTAGACAGCACGTACCATTACGTGTCCCTTACCTGTGAGATATGCCTGCTTTATTCCCGACGTACCGTAAATCATGGCATTTGTGGGGAAATCGGGACCCTTGATATATTCCATGATATCAAGTATCTCACAATCGGGGTTTTCCATTAAGTAAATAGTACCGTCAATTACCTCACCCAGGTTATGAGGAGGAATATAGGTCGCCATACCTACGGCTATACCTACCGAACCGTTTACAAGAAGGTTGGGAAAACCTGCCGGAAGAACAACCGGTTCTTCAAGCTTGTTATCGAAGTTGGGCATGAAGTCCACAACGTTCTTTTCAATATCTGTAAGCATTTCGGAGGCAATTTTTGTCATTCTTGCCTCTGTGTAACGGTATGCAGCAGCACCGTCTCCGTCCACGTTACCGAAGTTACCCTGACCGTCTACAAGAGTATAACGCATGGAGAAGGGCTGTGCAAGTCTTACCATCGCATCGTATACGGAGGAGTCTCCGTGAGGATGGTAGTGACCGAGCACGTTACCTACGGTCATAGCCGATTTACGGTAATCCTTGTCATGGGTAAGATTATCTTCATACATTGAGAAGAGTATTCTTCTGTGTACGGGCTTAAGACCGTCCCTTACATCAGGAAGAGCACGCGACACAATGACAGACATCGCATATTCAATATAGGATTTCTTTACTTCCTTGTTTATTTCAACATTTTGTATTGACTGTCCCTCAAGATTGATATCCATTAGCTGTTCCCTTTCGTTATCGGGTAATTCCCGAAGTTATTCACACAGTGATTGTGGATAACTTTTTTGTTAAGTATTATGTGGAAAATTTTAGTGTATTATATTTTATATTTTCTTTTGGAAAATTCAAAATTTAAATCTGAAATTCAAAAGTCTCTTATATAAAGTGTTTTTCTTATTTGACAAAAATTGACAATTTTCTTTTGTGTATTATTTTTTCCACAAAAGTTTCAAACAAAGTTTTCCACAGCCTGTGGAAAACTTTGTTTATAATTCATTTTTCCACATTTCATCAACTTATATTTTCAAGTTAAATATCAAGATTAGTAACGTATTTTGCGTTTTGCTCGATAAATTCTCGTCTCGGCTCAACCTTATCACCCATCAAAAGCTCAAAGGTTTCGTCTGCCGCATAAGCATCCTCGATTGACACCTGAATGAGTGTTCTTGTTTCGGGTGACATTGTGGTTTCCCACAACTGTTCTGCATTCATTTCGCCAAGACCTTTATATCTGTCAGCCTTTGCGGTTGTTCCCATTTCTTCAAGGATCTTATCTCTTTCCTCCTCGGTATACGCATATCTTTGCTCTTTACCTTTATGCACTCTGAAAAGAGGAGGCATTGCACAGAAAATATGTCCCTGCTCAATGAGAGGTCTCATATGACGGAAGAAGAATGTTAAAAGAAGTGTTTTAATGTGTGAACCGTCAACGTCGGCATCCGCCATGAGAATTATTTTTCCGTATCTGAGCTTTGTTATATCAAATTCGTCGCCTATTCCCGTACCGAGTGCCTGAATAATGGGAATTATTGAGGTATTTGCATAAACCTTGTCAAGACGTGATTTTTCAACGTTGAGTATCTTACCTCTGAGAGGAAGGATTGCCTGATATTTCGAGTCACGTCCGTCCTTTGCGGTACCACCCGCAGAATCTCCCTCTACCAAGAATACTTCTGTATTTGCAACAGATTTATCCTGACAGTCCGCAAGCTTACCCGGAAGTACTGTTGAACTGAGCGCTGTTTTGCGTCGTGTTGCCTCTCTTGCCTTCTTTGCGGCTTCTCTTGCACGGCTTGCCGAAAGTGCCTTGTCGATAAGTATTTTTGCAACCGAGGGGTTTTCTTCAAAGAATTCGCCAAGCTTTTCGGTAACAAGCTTGTCCACCATGGGTCTTATTTCGGAATTTCCCAGCTTACCCTTTGTCTGTCCTTCAAACTGTGCCTCGGGAAGCTTTACGCTGATTACCGCTGTAAGACCTTCTCTTACATCTTCGCCCGTAAAGGACTTGTCACCGTCCTTGAGATATCCGTATTTCTTTCCGTACTCTACAAATACCTTTGTTATACCCGATTTAAAGCCTGTTTCGTGTGTACCGCCTTCAATTGTGTTGATATTGTTTGCGAAGGTCATAAGGTGCTCTGCATATCCGTCATTGTACTGCAATGCAACCTCGGCGGTAATAATATCCTTCTTTGCACAAAGATATATTACATCGGGATGAATTACTTCACTGGATTTTTTGGAATTCAAGAACTCTACAAAGCTGGAAATACCGCCTTCATAGCAGAATTCGTTTACCTTTACGGATTCTTCCTTCTTGTAGTGAACGTTTTCTTCAAATTCGTTGTATTCTTCGCCCTTTGCCTCATTGAGAATTGCATCTGCATTGTCCTTTGCCTCTGAGCCTGCTATTTTATCCTCTTCGGAGCGATTATCAATAAGGTCAATCCGAAGTCCAGCATTAAGGAATGCCTGCTCTCTGAGTCGGTTCAAAACCGTTGTATAGTCAAACTCAACAGTTTCAAAAATAAGGGGGTCAGGCTTGAATCTTACTGTAAGACCGTGCTTTTCGGTTTTACACGTCATTTTAAGAGGTCTTGCAACGGCACCTCTTTCAAAACGCTCGGTATATTCCTCACCGTTATAGCAGTTGACAATTTCAACCCATTCGGAAAGTGCGTTAACAACCGAGGCACCAACACCGTGAAGACCGCCGGATATCTGATATCCGCCGCCACCGAATTTTCCTCCTGCGTGGAGCACTGTAAATACAACCTCTACGGTAGAAGTACCGGTCTTTTCATTAATTCCGGTAGGTACACCTCGTCCGTTGTCCTCTACCTTTACACTGCCGTCATTTTCAAGAGTAACTATAATATGGTTACAGTGACCTGCAAGCGCTTCGTCAATAGAGTTATCCACTATTTCATAAATGAGATGGTGTAAACCTCTTTGTGAAGTCGAACCAATGTACATACCCGGTCTTTTTCTTACAGCTTCAAGTCCTTCAAGTACCTGGATCTGACCGGCGCCGTATTCTTCTGTTATGTTCTTATTCTCTTCCACTATATTTTCCTTTTCAGCCTTTCGTTCAGTGTTTGCACAGCAAGCTGTGAAATTATAACCTTTGGCTTCCTTTCTTTCTTTTTGCAGGTCAATATATATGACTTTGGTATTTCATCGGTTACATTTATAACTTCACCGTTTTTTTGTGATTTTGCAAGAAAATCTCTTGAAACCTTCGATACCGTGGACGTATCCATATCAAATATACCCACTATATCATCGGCTCTGAGACTTTTGTTATGTCCGACGTGTAAAAAAACCGACATAAAATAACTCCTAACGGTATTTGCCTTTTTCAACAAATATCCTTTTTCCGCTGTAAATTCCTTCCTCATCTCCCAGACAGGAGGTTACAATTACCTGCTTGTCACGAAGCTTTGAAAGAATATATTCTCTTCTGTGCTCGTCAAGCTCCGACAGTATATCGTCAAAGAGATAAATCGGTGCACTTTTCGTCTTTTCTTCGGCAAGCTCGCCCTCTGCAAGCTTCATGGCAACCACAGCCGACCTTTGCTGTCCCTGGGAGCCGTATTGCCTGAGATTAGTACCGTTTACAAATATTTCAATATCATCTCTTCCCGCACCTGCGGTTATGGAATGATACGCAATATCTCTCTTTCTTGAGGCGGGAATCAACTCTTTATAAAAGGTCATGGCATCTCTGTCACCGGACAGACCAGACATTTTATAAGAAAACTCAAGTCTGTCACCCGACATGTCAAAAAGATGCTTCTTTGCTCTTTCAAAAAGCTCTGATGAATACTCTTTTCGGGTCTCGCTGATTTTTGCCGAGCTGATAATCAGATTTTCATCATAAATATCCAACATTGTGTTTTCATATTCCCCGCCCTTATAATCACGCAAAAGTGCGTTTTTTTCCGAGGCAAGCTTTGTATATCTGTAAAGCTCGGAGATATATGATTTTTTAAGCTGACACAAGGATGAATCAATGAGTGCACGTCTTTCACCCGGACCGTTTTTGACTATTTTTAAGTGCTCGGGTACAAATAAAACTGCTCTGAAGTTTCCAAAGAACTCGCTCATCTTTGTGATTTTTATTTTGTTGTAGTAAAAAGCTCTTTTATTTGCCTTTGATATCACAACGTCATATTGATATTTTCTTCCGCCGTCTTCAAAAATTGCCGTAAGACGTGCCTCGTCACATCCAAATCTTATAAGCTCCTTGTCACTTGACGTCCTGAAGCTCTTGGAATTTGCAAAATAATATATTGCTTCCACAATATTTGTTTTGCCCTCGGCATTGTTACCGAAAATCAAATTTGTTCCGATATCAAAACTTAAGGTTTCGTTTTCAATATTTCTGAAATTTTCTGCTTTCAGCTCAATTATTCTCATCGTTAAGTCTCACAGGGAGTACAAGATAGAAAAATGAATCGTGATCAATGGGCTGAATACTCATTCCCACAAGAGGAGATTTCATTCTGAGCACAACCTCTTCCTCACCGCACATTGCAGCCGCTCTCAAGGCATCAAGTAAATACTTGTTGTTGAAGCCTATATCAAGCTCACCCGTTGTACTTGCGGGAATTTCGTCTCTTACTTTTCCGTTTACACTGTCGCAGGAAAGAAGAAGTCCGCCGGGAGCAACCGTTATTTTTACGGGGCTCTTTACTCTTTCATCAATTACAAGACTTGCTCTTTCGCAGCTTGCAATAATATCGTCAAGCTTTACTTTTACTTCAATTGTTGTATCCTTGGGAATGGGCTTGAGATAATCAATATATTCACCCTCTACAAGTCTTGAGAAGAAATAGAGGTTATCAAAATGCATTATCATATGCTTATTTGTAAGCTCAACCGTGATTATATCGTCACTGTCGTCAAGAAGCTTCATAAGCTCGGAAAGTGTTCTTCCGGGTACAATAAATTGCATCAGCTCATTTGACTTAACCTTTTCGTGTCTTATGGAAAGTCTGAAGCCGTCGCAGGAAACAAGAGTCATTTTATCCTCGTTTATTTCGAAGTTGATACCTGTGAGCTGAGGTCTCTTTTCATCAACAGAAACCGAGAACAAAAGCTGCTGACAAAGCTTCTTGAGTATTCCCTTTGGTATATCAAAGCTTCTGTCACCTGCAAGCTCGGGAATGGAGGGATATCCGTCTGTGGGAAGACCTATTATTTCAAACTTGATTTTTCCCGAAACGATAGTAACCTTATAGTCTTTATCTGTGGTTATTTCAACCATACCCTCGGGAAGTGTTCTTATTATTGAGTTAAGCTTCTGTGCATTGAGAAGAAGTGAACCCTCTTCTTCGATATTTACGTTGTTTTCGGTTCTGACACCCTTTGAAAGGTCATATCCGGTAATTGTAAGAACTCCGTTTTCAGCTTTTACATAGATACATTCCAATGCAGGAATAAGTGCTTTTGAGGAAAGTGCGCAAAGTGTCGGTGTGACAGCCTCAAGCAGTACTTTCTTTTCAGCCTTTATTTTCATAGTAAACTCCTTACCGTAAAAAATTTGTAACAGTTTTTTTCTAACTGACAGATGAATGATTTTTCTCTTTTTGTCTGGGATGGGAAAGGCTATATAATATATAAATATATTAAGTATTAGCAGTAGTGTCTGTCGAAAATGTGGAAAAGTCCGAAAAGCCTTTCATTATAGCAATTTTACGATTTTTTTGCTGTGGGAAAAATGTTATTATTTTAAAAGCTTTGAACATTGTCGTAAAATGTGCTTTTTTGAAATTTTTTGTAAGCTTTTTGGAGGCTGTGGGAAAATCAAAATTTTCCACAATGTTTTCAACATCTTTTTCACTGCCCTGTTATTGTTCTTATCATTTCGTTTATGTTGTGCTCAAGTGCCGGGTCAACCTTTATGTCCTCGCTTATCTTTGAATAAGCAGATAAAACAGAGGTGTGATGCATGCTGAAATATCCGCCGATATCCGAAAGAGAGAGATTTGTAATGGTACGCAGGATGTAAATGGTTATATGTCTTGCGTTTGAAAGCTCTTTTGTTCTCTTCTTGCCCTTGATATCCTCAACGGCAACAGAATATTTCTTTGATACTATTTCAAATATTTCATCAATTGTGACACCCGACGGCACGGAATCCGAGAACATATCCTGAAGACACTCCTTAACCTTGTCAAAGGTGAGCTGTGTTTCAATTAAAAGGGATGTTGCGTGGAGTCTCTTTATTGCACCCTCAAGACGTCTGATATTTCCCTTTATGTTGTCTGCAAGAAACATCAGAATATTGTCCGAAAGATTAAGTCCGAATTTTATTGCCTTGCTCTTTAAAATTGCAAATCTCAGTTCATAATCCGGCGGCTGTATATCTACCGTAAGTCCCCATTCAAAGCGTGCCTTGAGTCTTTCTTCAAGGGAGGGTATTTCCTTTACAGGACGGTCGCAGGCAAGAATGATTTGCTTTTTATCCTCATAGAGTGTATTGAAGGTGTGGAAAAATTCTTCCTGTGTCGAAGGCTTACCCGCAATAAATTGCACGTCGTCAACCAGAAGTACATCGGCTTTTCTGTACTTGTCTCTGAAGTACTGCATGGGTACCTTCTTTGAAAGTGAGGTAATCATTTCGTTTGCAAAATCCTCACCTCGAACATATACCGCATTTGTATTCTTACGGCGAAGTATTATCTCATTTGTTATGGCGTAAAGCAAATGTGTCTTTCCAAGTCCTGAGCTGCCGTAGATAAACAAAGGATTGTATGAATGCTCAGCATCGGCGGCAATTGCTTTACACGCCGCATGTGCAAATTTATTTGTATTGCCTACAATGAAGTTATCAAAGGTATAGAGAGGATTATATGCAACGTGTGTAAGTCCGTCCTCATCAACGTTACCCTTTATTCCTCTTTCCTCTTCGGGAATTTCGTCATCAAGAATGAACGAAGGTCTTTTAGGCTCTTCAATTATTTTTACCTTGCCGTATTTTGTTTCCTCGTATACCTCAAGTGTGATAGGAACTTCAAAACCGATTACGTCGGCAAGATATTTTTCAAGTGTGTAAATGTATCTTGATGAAATTATATCTTTTTTCAGTTGAGTTTTTGTGTCTACAATGGCATAATTATTTGTAAGGCTCAAAAGCTCAAGGTCTCTGAACCAGAGATTGTATGTAGGCTCCGAAAATTCGCCGCTGCTTGCGATATTAGATAAGACACAAGCCCATATCTCATTCAATGAATCCATTATTTTCCCCTTCGAAAATTTTCTACATAATATATATATTTTAACTATTGTATTATAGCATAAAAAATATATTTTTGCAAGAGTTTTTCCTCAATAATGTCACAAAAAAAGAAGGAAAAACGCTTTAATTTTTTTGTATCGAATACAATAAAAAAATCAGCACATTTTCAAAAAGGAAAAGTGCCGATTTTAAACGTTTTATCCACCGGGTCTCATATAGTTTTTTTGTGTTTTGTAAGCTATACCATCAGAGTCAAAGTATATCACATAAAATTCTTCCGGATCAGTTCCTAAATATCCAACATATTTTTCTTTTGTTAGGTATCCGGCTTTTCCTCTGTAAATTTTACCGTCTGATTCTCTGTCAACCGACAAAAAATCAAATTTCCCGTATTTCTCCTCTATTTCAGATGAATTCTTACCGATTATCCAATCTTCATCGAATTTAAGTGCTGCAAACCATCTTTCTATTTCTGTTCCAAAAAAGAGACAAATCACCAAGAAAAGAACCAAAACAACAATTAGAATAACGCTGAATATACAAAATTTACGCTCCGCTGTCATAGCTTCTCACCTATCTTTCTGTTACCTTTCTCCGTGTATTAAAATTATACTCCTTGCCTTCTATCTTGTCAATGGTTTTTACAACGTGACCGTTACAACGGATCATATAGATCATACGGAAAAAGGGTTGAAACTTAAACGCTTAAAAGTGAAAGTCTCAACCCTGATTTGTTTATATTAGCTTATACGCAAGGGAAGAAAAAACCATAAGGACTTAATAAATCATATAGCTTTGTTTTTTCGTTTTCTGAAAGCCTTATATATTTATTTTTTTCTTTCCAATATACAATTGGGCAATGATCGCGGGCGATACAAAAGGTTTGGTTGTTGTTAAATTTAACAGAAATATCTTCGGTAAAACCGCATGAAGGATTATCTGAATACATTATTTTCCCGTCAAAAATAGTTTTTAATTCTTTTAATTCTTTGTCGTTTAAAAGATTTTTGGAATTGATATTGTCATATACAAAACATGTTTCGGCTTTTTTTGCAAAATCCATATTTACTCTATTAACTATCAAAAACAAAATCACTGCCAAAGCAACTACAACAAAGATTAATACTATAAATATCCAAAAAAATTTTTTCATTAATATTCATCCGTGTATTACAATTATACTCTACAACAAATGCCGTATGAGGAGTTTTGCGTTATGAGGATATTTTTTGACGTTTTTGCTTTCTCAAAGCAAATGCTTTTAAAATTATACAAATACACATTGATATAAAAGTAACAGCTAAAGCTATATACAGTAAAAATTCACCTACAAGCAAAGTCGCTTGATCGGAACTGATATTTGTATAATAGAGCTGCGTTACACAGTTTGAACCAATAAATACCGAAACCAAAAGATTAGCATACAGAAATAGCAATTCCCACATTTTATGAGTAAAATAGTATGCAACAATAACTAATCCAATTGCGGTTAGGAAAATACCAAGACCTGTTGTATATCCAAGACTATAGCCTGATATTCCAAATAAAACACAAAGATACATGGACAAAAGCAGTCCAATAAATCTACATATGGAAAGTATTTTTTTAAGTTTTGGATTCATGATTTCCTCCAAAGCTATATAAAAATTTTGTCATTAAATCTAACAATTCTGTCTGTGACTCAATTATACTCTTTTAGCCCTGTCTTGTCAATGGTTTTTACAATGTGACCGTCACAGCTGTATACGTAGACATATTCATGAGTGGGGTTATCCTCTGCATCAAACCATTTTTCAAATGACATATTACCAAGTCTGTCATAACCGAGTCTTATATAATCACCGTTTGCGTAGGTAATCTTTTTGAGTCTGCCGTTTCTGTCACGGTAGGTATACTTGATAAGCTTATCGCTCTTGCCGTTTATGCCTATTGATTGTAAATTACCGTAATAGTCATAGCCGAGTACATACTTCATGCCGTCACCGCGGACAATCTCGGTCATGTTGTCAAGGGTATTATATGCGTATTCCACACTTGAATTACTGTTCAGGCTATTAACCTTTGTGACTCTGCCAAGGCTGTCATATTCATAGGTTGTTTTGTTACCCATTCTGTCGGTCACGGCGGTATTGCGTGAGGTCACGGGGTCAACGGTATATGTTACCTTGTTACCTCTTGCATCTGTTTCGGCTACAAGGTCATTACCGTTATTTCCATATTCAAAGGAGCGGTAAACAGTACCCTCCTCGGATATATCGGTTTCGGTAACTCTGTTACCGTAGATGTCAACGGCTTCGGAGGAGGTGTCCTCAGCCTCTGTTTCTTCACTATTCGTTGTATTCTCATTTACTTCATAGCCTTCAAAGTCCTCTCTTGTAAGACCTGTTTCAAGATATTCACGGGTAAGGGAGATTGAATCAAAGTAGGCGATACCCGTAGTATTGCCAAGCTCACACCATACACGAATCTTTGAGACTTCTGCAAAACGTGATTTACTAAAGGTTACCTCTGTGTACTGCCAATCGGCTACATTCGGCTGGAAATCAGTTGTGTATTCTTCCGGCTCGGTGCCGTCATTGTAGTAAATCTCGGCACGGAGACGGCAAAGGCTGTCTTCGTTTTCCTTTCTGTAACTTGTCGCCTTGCACCAGCCCGAAAGGGTGAGAGTTTCACGGGTTGAGGTTTTTTTATTTTTACTCTTACTCTTATTCCAACAAAAGGCTGAGCCTTTCACTTTTTCAAGTGTTTTAACTCAGCCTTTCTTTGATTATACAAATTTCTGTCTTTAGTGTTTTTAATGGTAAAAAGAAGAAATAGGGAAATGACCATATTTGTCATAATAGTTAAACTCATATATCAATCTTAATATCATAAAAACAAGCAAAACAACTGCAACAAGTATAAATCTAACGATGTTTAAGTTTAATTTTCCTATACTGTCTTTGTAAAAGTATTTTGTTCCGAGGTATCTTATAAAATCAAATATATTTGGTTTACATATAGTATGAGAGCATTTAGAGCTTGCTTTTCGCAATGTTTTTTCAAGTACTTTTTTTATGTTTCCAAGAATTTTTGTATTTTGAAGAAAACAATCTTTTTTGCAAAAAACAGATTTTTTTGTGAACCAAAAAGCATACTCTTTGGTGTATTCTTTGTTCGATATGCATGAAAATTTCACAACCATAACAGAACCCGCTTTTATTCTTGCTGTTGTTATTGTCTTTTCATAACAAGTAACTTTTATTCCGAAATCTCTAAAGCGTGGCACGTAACCGTCTATTATATCTTTGATTTCTTTTATTACACTTTCTTTTTGCGATTTTGATTTTTTAAGATACATAATCACTCCAATTACATTGCTGATTTAACTCCTTTAAAGAGCGCAATAAATAATCCTACAAAAGTTAATTTCGATGCATCAACATGGTTTAAATATTTAGCTTTTACTTTTTGTACAAGTTTTCCTTCCAAAAATTTATCAACAATATATTCAAACAACCATTCAATTGCAAATTTTAACCAAAAAAGCAATATGCTGATCTTTTTTATAATCCAACTAATAATTTTTCCAACAACATATCCGATGAATCTTATTAGTCCGTCAAAAAGAATTTCAGCAATTGCCAAAGCTTCTTTTTTATGCTTTTTTATACAAGATACAGATTCTGAAACAACCAGTAAAATCTCAAGAAAGTTAGAAATACTGGAAGTTTTATTGCTTATTGATTTTATTTTTGCTTTATTTTTGAGTACAAAATCATACAATTCTTTTTTGTCTTTGTACTTCATTTTTGCATATTTCCTTTTTGATATACCAAATTGACCAAGCAAGAAATCACAAATTTTTTCACCCCAAGAAAATATTTTTTTGAAAGTTTCTCCTATTTTTTTGAGAGATAAACTTCCGTTTTCGTCAGAATAATTAATTGGATTGTTTTCACAATATGCTAATAAATTACAACCTATAATACTACCGTTTGCACCCAAAAACGAAGAATTATCACTATTCAACCAACGCCCAATTTCAGGATCGTAATAACGGCTGGATACGTAATACAGCCCCGTCTCAACATCGTAGTAGTAACCACGGTAACGGTAGGGATTGATATTACCAATGAAGCTTGATGTTGTATTCTCGTTGCCCTCGGCATCTGTTACGGTACAAACACCCCATGCATCGTAGGAGTAGCTGCCAGTGACTCAATTATACTCTTTTAGCTTTGTCTTGTCAACGGCTTTTACAATGTGACCGTCACCGCAAAAGGAAACCCCTGCACCGAAGTGCAGGGGAAACATGAAGAGATTTTTTGTTGAAAAAATGTGTGATTATATTGTTTTCGTTTGGCGTTTTAACATCATCGTAGCTGTCAATTTCCACGAAGGAGTATGCCTTATCGCCTAAGTCAATTTGTTCATATGAATTATTGAAATCATCATAAATGGAAATATTAGACGTTATAATTTCGAATTTACCTTTGTTATAATTGTAATATCCTACAAGACAAGCAGACTTATCCTCACGCAGAGTCAAATTAAACAAGTTTTCACGAGTAAGAAAAGATGCCTTCATATCAATATATTCTACACTTGATATATATCCTCTTGCTTGACAATCTCTGTACAAAATCTCGTTTGCTGTTTCTGTGTCAAATTCAACAGCTATTCCCAACTCTTTACAATACCATATTCCTTCATCCGGTACATGAGGGGGAATCGGAAACGTACAAGAACATATATTGCAAAGTATAACAGTTAATACAATACAAAACAACGCTTTCTTCATTTTGTCTCCTTATATGTTATTTTTTTGATATTGAAATCATTGTACCAAATGCACGTTTTTTGTTATTAAACTCTTCAGAAAGTTTGTGGTTAAATTTATACGCACGTTCAGGTTCTTTGTAATTATACACAAGATAATTTTCTCCGTCCCAATGAAGTGCGACATAATGTCCGCCTACCCAATATGCATAAAACAATATGTTACAAGTATGTTTCTTTGCGACACTGTCTATTTTGTCGGGATCGAAAGTTATGGATACCTTGTATCCTCTTTTGAGGAAATACTTAGTTATTGCAAGCGGATCTACTCCAAATGTTCCATACAATATAGCGCCGCATTTTTCATACTCTGAAATAATGTCTTCCGCTTTAGGCTTCTCCCCCAAAAGAATAAGTGCGTTGTAAGTTGCTATCCAACCGCATCCGTTTTTACTGCTATCATAAAAGCCAAACTTTAGATTTGCTGCCGGAGGTGAATTCTGATCGTAAATGAATCCACTGGGTGAATTAGCTTTATTATGCGCTTTATGGGAGTGATTATTTGCTACATATGCTATGGTAATTATTGTTATAACGAGCCAGAAGCGTCCGGATGGATCAAAATGTCGAATAGGATCGTTTGCACAGTAGGAGTACAAATTGTGTTCAAGTATATAACACCCATACACAGAGAATACTGCCTCATCCCCACTAACAAACCTACCAACTTCAGCATCGTAGTATCTGCTCTGGAGATAATACAGCCCCGTCTCAACATCGTAGTAGTAGCCACGGTAGCGGAAGGGGTTGACATTACCAATGAAGCTTGATGTTGTATTCTCGTTGCCCTCGGCATCTGTTACGGTACAAACACCCCATGCATCGTAGGTATAACGTGCGACGATTGTTTTGTTTGCCGCTGCAAGTGCAATAACGTCACCCTGGAGATTCTTGATGAAGTAGTATGCATTGCAGTTGAAGGAGATTCCGCAAACGCTGTCCTCGTTGTCATACAAGGGAACAATGGTGTTTGTGTCCCATGTCTCTTTGAGTATCTTTGTGCCATCGAGAATATAGGTGTGCTTTACTCCGTTTACGGTCTTGCTTGTACGTATACCGTTGGCGTTGTAGGTGTAGGAATTTGTGCCAAATGACTTGAGCTGACGTCCCTTTTCCCACACAAGGGTATTACCCATGTAGCTTGTGGGATTGCCCTGTGCATCGTAGGTGATTGCCTTACCCTTGCAATAGGTGAGAAGGTCTTTCCAAGTCGAATTGCCGTAGGTGTAGATACTTCCGTTCTTAGACTTGATATTGCCATAACCGTCATATGTCATGGAGTTTATGACAACACCGTTACGCTTTTCGGTGAGTAGCTGTCCCAGGGAATCGTAGGTATATTCGGTTATGCCGTCTATACTATCCGTTACCTTGGTTATACGTTCTTCCGCATCATACTCATACTCTGTTGTACGGCCGTCTAAGTAGGTTATCTTGTCAACAAGCTCGGTTGTAGCACCACTCTTGACCTTGCCATATCTTACGTGCTCGGGTGTTACCTCACCGTCATGATAGGTGAAGCTTCGCTCTATTCTGCCCGAAGTGGTGACAAAATAGTCCTTGGTCTTTCTGCCAAGACCGTCGGTTTCACTTGATGTTACAAAGTCGGCTGTTCCCGATGCATTGGAGTAGAACTGTGATGAGTCGGCGTCCCTTGCGGGAACTCTTGTGCTCTCACTTCCGTTGTCGAAAATGGCTCTCTTTTTAAGAAGCTCACCTTCGTCGGTGTAGACATATGAGATAGTTACAACTCTTGTTTTAGAGGTTACAACGTCACTTGTAAAGGTCACGTCATACTCAACAGCTCTTACAAGATTACCCTCGTCGTATGTATAATTATACTCCTTCAACCCTGTCTTGTCAATGGTTTTTACAATGTGACCGTCACAGCTGTATACGTAGACATATTCATGAGTGGGGTTATCCTCTGCATCAAACCATTTTTCAAATGACATATTACCAAGTCTGTCATAGCCGAGACGGATATAGTCACCGTTTGCGTAGATAATCTTTTTGAGTCTGCCGTTTTTGTCACGGTAGGTATACTTGATAAGCTTATCGCTTTTACCGTCAATTCCTATTGACTGCAAATTACCGTAATAGTCATAGCCGAGTACATACTTCATGCCGTCCCCGCGGACAATCTCGGTCATGTTGTCAAGTGTATTATATGCGTATTCCACACTTGAATTACTGTTCAGGCTCTTAACCTTTGTGACTCTGCCAAGGCTGTCATATTCATAGGTTGTTTTGTTACCCATTCTGTCGGTCACGGCGGTATTGCGTGAGGTCACGGGGTCAACGGTATATGTTACCTTGTTACCTCTTGCATCTGTTTCGGCTACAAGGTCATTACCGTTATTTCCATATTCAAAGGAGCGGTATATTGTGCCCTCCTCGGATATATCGGTTTCGGTAACTCTGTTACCGTAGATGTCAACGGCTTCGGAGAAGGTGTCCTCAGCCTCTGTTTCATCCTCTGTTGACTCATTCTCATTTACCTCATAGCCTTCAAAGTCCTCTCTTGTAAGACCTGTTTCAAGGTATTCACGGGTAAGTGATATTGCATCAAAGTAGGCGATACCCGTAGTATTGCCAAGCTCACACCATACACGAATCTTTGAAACCTCGGCAAAACGTGATTTACTAAAGGTTACCTCTGTGTACTGCCAATCGGCTACATTCGGCTGGAAATCAGCTGTGTATTCTTCCGGCTCGGTGCCGTCATTGTAGTAAATCTCGGCACGGAGACGGCAAAGGCTGTCTTCGTTTTCCTTTCTGTAACTTGTCGCCTTGCACCAGCCCGAAAGGGTGAGAGTTTCACGGGTTGAGGGGGAGGATAAAGAAACTCCTCACGAAACAAATTAAATTGTTACATGAGGAGTTCTATTAGTTTGCATATTTATTCGTTGAGAAAAAAGTTTGTTCTGCTACGTCTTTTTCGTAAAGGTTTCGCTTTTCGTAAACATCAAAGATATGACCATCATCCTGTCACCAGAGGTTGTTTCAGTTTAATTTAATTATTTCTGTTACTTCTTTGTAGTCTACCCCTGTTAAATATGACACTTCGATTCCGGTTCCATCATTTACAAACTTAACATCTGTTATTGGTTCAACCACATCGGAAAAAGGTTTTTGGAATGACGAAATTTCTTTATAATATTCGGTCTTGTCAAATATGTCCCTCACAATGACCTTTTTCGCTTTTCCATATGCTACTTTGCTATCACATTGATCATAAATGCTTTGAAATATCCGAGAAAATACATCAGCTTTTGCATCATAATAGTATCCCCACTGTGTTCCTATTCCTGTGCCTGTTTGCAATGTGAATCTTATAAGATGATTATTTACCATTGAAATATGCGGTTCTCTGTTTAACGGACCACCTGATTTCACAACATTATGATTTTCGTCAAAAATATAATAGTAAAACATGAAATCAGAATGAACGATTTTGTAATATTCAGTTTCTTCAATCGTTTCAAAGTTCTTAATATCATTAACAGAAATGTAGGGGCTGTTTCCTTCGTCTAAACTCTGCATTGACGAAGTGTCTGATAGATTTGAAGAAGTCGAGCATGCCGACAATATGAACAGAAATGGTAAAAGAATGCATGTAAATATTTTTTTGTTACTCATCTTTAATTTCCTACTTATATTTATAAAATCGGCCTTCATAATATGGATCAACACCCGGAATAGATACCTCGGTTAAAACACTAAAATTCCAGTTCGGAGTACTACCGGCAGGTTTCATCGCGGCCGGAGTGTAATACAATTGCGCACCCCCTGTAATATCATTATCATATGCTGCCATAACATCCAAAATTATCGCTTCATAAGTAGCATTACTTCCATCTCGCGAATTTAGATATGTCATGCAAGCCTGATAATTTTTACTCCCATATCCATCAAATCCTGTAAACTGACAGATTTCGGCAACCGTCGTATACTTAGACCATTCTCGGCTACCCACACGGTTTATTGCAACATTTGCCATTGCTTGCCGCCCTGCTGAACTCACAGGATTTCCTTGTGCTGTTACAGTTGCTTCTGCCGCAATTGTCGCTATCAATACTTTTTGATCTGTTGTTAACTGTTTTTGAGCAGGTTGTGATGGAATTGGTACTGGCTTTGAGGGGGCTGGAGCTGGCTTTGAGGGGGCTGGAGCCAAGGCAGATGTTGAAGGTGCGGGGGCGGGAGTGGGCGAGCAACCAGAAAAACCAATAATCAATCCAATGCCAAGGACTCCCAATGAAATCAACCCAAATAATTGTCCCAACGGATCAGTATACATCACTGGATTATTTCCACAATACTGGAACATATTTTGCGTGTTTAGTCCACGATTGTCAACCAATCCATCCCCATTGATAAACCTACCCACACTCGGGTTATAGTATCTGCTCTGGAGATAGTACAATCCCGTCTCAACATCGTAGTAATAGCTACGGTAGCGGTAAGGATTGATATTACCAATGAAGCTTGATGTTGTATTCTCGTTGCCCTCGGCATCTGTTACGGTACAAACACCCCATGCATCGTAGGAGTAGCGTGCGACAATTGTTTTGTTTGCCGCTGCAAGTGCAATAACGTCACCCTGGAGATTCTTGATGAAGTAGTATGCATTGCAGTTGAAGGAGATTCCGCAAACGCTGTCCTCATTGTCATACAAGGGAACAATGGTGTTTGTGTCCCAAGTTTCCTTGAGCACCTTTGTGCCGTCAAGGATGTATGAGTGCTTTACACCGCTTACAGTCTTTGATGTTCTGATTCCGTTGGCGTTGTAGGTGTAGGAATTTGTGCCAAATGACTTGAGCTGACGTCCCTTTTCCCACACAAGGGTATTACCCATGTAGCTTGTGGGGTTGCCCTGTGCATCGTAGGTGATTGCCTTACCCTTACAATAGGTGAGCAGGTCTTTCCAAGTCGAATTGCCGTAGGTGTAGATACTTCCGTTCTTAGATTTGATATTGCCATAACCGTCATAAGTCATGGAGTTTATGACAACACCGTTACGCTTTTCTGTGAGTAGCTGTCCCAGGGAATCGTAGGTATACTCTGTTGTACCGTCAACTGAGTCAATAACCTTGGTTATACGTTCTTCCGCATCATACTCATATGAGATTGTACGGCCGTCGGAATATGTTATCTTGTCAACAAGCTCGGTTGTGGCATTTCCTTTAACCTTGCCATATCTTACGTGCTCGGGTGTTACCTCACCGTCATGGTAGGTGAAGGTGCGGGTGAGTCCCTTTACCGAATCTGACACCTTTCTTCCCAAGTCATCTGTAGTTGCACTTGTTACAAAATCTGCTGTGCCCGATGCATTGGAGTAGAACTGTGATGAGTCGGTGTCCCTTGCGGGAACTCTTGTGCTCTCACTTCCGTTGTCGAAAATGGCTCTCTTTTTGAGAAGCTCACCTTCGTCGGTGTAGACATATGAGATAGTTACAACTCTTGTTTTAGAGGTTACAACATCACCTGTAAAGGTCACGTCATACTCAACAGCTCTTACAAGATTACCCTCATCGTATGTATAATTATACTCTTTTAGCCCTGTCTTGTCAATGGTTTTTACAATGTGACCGTCACAGCTGTATACGTAGACATATTCATGAGTGGGGTTATCCTCTGCATCAAACCATTTTTCAAATGACATATTACCAAGTCTGTCATAACCGAGTCTTATATAATCACCGTTTGCGTAGGTAATCTTTTTGAGTCTGCCGTTTCTGTCACGGTAGGTATACTTGATAAGCTTATCGCTCTTGCCGTTTATGCCTATTGATTGTAAATTACCGTAATAGTCATAGCCGAGTACATACTTCATGCCGTCACCGCGGACAATCTCGGTCATGTTGTCAAGGGTATTATATGCGTATTCCACACTTGAATTACTGTTCAGGCTATTAACCTTTGTGACTCTGCCAAGGCTGTCATATTCATAGGTTGTTTTGTTACCCATTCTGTCGGTCACGGCGGTATTGCGTGAGGTCACGGGGTCAACGGTATATGTTACCTTGTTACCTCTTGCATCTGTTTCGGCTACAAGGTCATTACCGTTATTTCCATATTCAAAGGAGCGGTA
>SVRV01000043.1 GCA_015064635.1 Oscillospiraceae bacterium | reverse complement strand
TTCCATTTGGTCTCTTCCGTTTTGTCCCTTACTCAGCATATCTTTTACCTCACTTTTTTCTACCTCCATTATACCATATTTAATACAAAAAAGCCACTCCTTAGAGTGACTTTTTCGACAGTCTGAAGACGGCAGGAGATTACTCCTGCCGTCTTAATTTGTGTTTTACTCGTCATACAGATTTGCACCCGCTCCGGGCACTTCGATAAGATTTACATTTTCCATGTAAAGTCCTTTGACACTGTCTGATGTCATGCATTTGTCTGCTGTCATAGTGATATCCTTGAAATGGAGATTCTCCATGACACCATTCGGGAGATTATCCAAGGTTATACCTGTCTGTACGCTGTCGCACACAATATTCTCAAAAGAAATATTGCGGATGGTTGGCATATATTTACCGGGCTCTTTGGCATCGTCTCTTGCTTCACAGCTGTATCGGTAGCTTAAATTTATGCCACGCATTCCTTTTTCCATGTAAAGGTTTCGAAAATCCACATTTTCCACAACCCCGCCTCTGCCGTCCTTGGATTTTATACGGACACAGTTTACGTTGTAAGCAAAGGTGCAATCCTCGGCAAGAATATTTCTCACTCCCGCCGACATTTCACTGCCTATTACAATACTTCCGCTTCTGGATGGACCAAGAGATTTGCATCTGCGGATTATTACGTTTTCACAAGGTATTCCTACTTCCCGGGCATCTTCATTCCTGCCTGCCTTGAGGCAGTACATATCATCACCCGTCGTAATTACAGTGCAGTCCTCTACAATTACTCTGTTACACGACTCGATGTTTATCCCGTCGGTATTTGGAGAGGCGGTAGGATTGTTTATTGTTACGTTTCGCACAATTGAATCCTTACACCACACAAGATTTAACGTCCAGCATGGAGAATTACACAGAGTTATTCCGTCAATGAGGACATTTTTACCGTTCAGAATCTGAAGCATCATCGGACGGAGTCCATATTCGGGAGTGCCGAATATTCTCTTTTCAAGGGGCAAATCACCTTTGTACAGAATATCGCGTGCGGTCATATTTTTCGACCATTTCCACCATTCCGCACCGTTTCCGTCAAAAACACCATTGCCTGTTACAGCTACATTCTCTACTTCATTTGCATAAATCAATGGAGAGTAATTGTAACAACGCATTCCTTCGTACATTGTAAGCACAACAGGGAGAAAGTCCTCAGGATTTTTTGAAAAGCTTACCTTTGCGCCATCCTCAAGATGAAGCTCGATGTTGCTTTTCAAATGTATCTGACCCGTCAGCCATTCGCCCTTCGGAATAACAACCTTACCGCCTCCGTTTTTTGAAGCGTGTTCAATTGCAAGGCTTATGGCATTAGTTTTTTCATTTACCTTTGCACCGAAATCTTTAATGTTGACTGTGTATGTAGGTATGATTGGGTCTGAGGGAAGGGGAAAACCTTTGAAAAACATTATTTATTCTCCAGCTTCTTGAACACCGGCCACGAAGCATCAGCATAGAATCTGTGACCTTCTTCGCCTGTTACAAGCGCACAGTTATCCTCTGCACCTGCAAGCTTATACATTTTCTTTGTTATTTCAAAGGTTTCTTTTACTCCGTTGTCGGGGAATATTACGTCCTCTTTGCCATTTACGATAATGAGCTTTCTGGGGGCAATGAGGGCTGTGAGGTCACCCATGTCGAAGTATTTTGCCGAATGAGGGATAAAGTTACATGAGCAATGATTCTGAGGCATGATGGAATGTCTGTAGGTACAAACCGAGCAGGAGGGCATTGCCATCTTGATACGCTCCTCAAGACATGCGGCATAGAAGGTGGTAGTACCGCCGCCCGAGTTACCCATGCAGTATATCTTGTCGGCATCAAGGAAATCAAAGTGCTCTTCAACAGCGTCAATTGCACAGCTGATATCCCATACACGCTCTGCAATTGTGGTTCTGCCCAGCATGAGCGCTGTCATGGTAGAAACATAGCAGTCGGGTCCTTTTTCGCCCGCTCCGCCTGCTTCTCCGAAGTTTCTCTGCTCGATAGCAAGTGCCGCATAGCCTTCTTTTATGATTTGTACAGCAAAATCACGGTCACCGTTATTTATGGATATTTCATCTCTTGGATACTTGGGCTCACCGAGAGAGATGTGGAAGCCTGTGGAATGTCCCTGGAGACAGATCACAACGGGTATCTTTCCTTCTGCTCCGAGAGGAACTCTCAGAACAGAGGGGAATACATAGCCCTCCTCACTTTGAAGTGTGAAACGAATCTCACGGTAGGTGTCGGTGGTCTTATCATGCTCAATAGTAAATTGGGGGTCACATTTTTTGAAGGTATCAATACCGGTGAGTTCAACAAGCTTTGCACGAAGCTCCTTTTTCCACTCGTTGAAATCCTTCTTTCCGTCATAGCGGAGAGAGGGGGTAATTGAGTCCATTATATCAAGATTATGCTGAAGAGGTGTTTTCATTTTTCTTTTCTCCTTGTGTTTTCTGATTATCGATTTGATTTTTCTCTTAAATTTCAGGTACAACAAATCCAAACTGACCGGGTGACGAGGGGAATTTACCAAGCGTATAGATTGGGTTTTCCTCGTGTATCCAGGTTTCTCCTCCGATTTCAAGTCGTAGCTTCATTGTAAGCTCTCGTGTCCAGCCTGTTTTTCTTCGGTCTATTTTCACAAGGTAGTCAACATTGTCACCGTCAAAGACTGTTGTGACATCATACATTGACAGCACCTCCTGTATTTTTTCACCGAATACCTCCTGATGACTTCCCGCATCATATTCGGGAGAGAGCACGCCGTTTTTAAGATTCATGTTTGTGTCGGGGATAAAGAGTTCATACTCAAATCCGAATTTGAACATTGCATCGTTCTTTCCTCTCATTGAAAGGTATATTGAGTCATTATCGTAGCTGAGGGCAAAGTCGCCGTTTTGAAGCTTTACTCTTTCGGCATCCTTGATGTCGCCCTTCTTCATTATGTATCCGCCCTCGCCGAGATAGTATTCAAGGGGCAAAAGTCCCTTTTCAACACGCTCACGCACCTCGGGGAAATCCTTTTCAAGCAGGTTTTCAAGGTATTCTATTCTGTAATTCAGCTTCTTGGGGAAGAACTTGAAGCCCTCCGCCTCGGAATGATAGCCAAGTCTCTTGTCGGTCTCGCAAAGAGGAATCATTTCCTTTGAGTTTTCAATTTCCGCTTCAACGAGGGTTTCCATCATGTCGAGAATTTCTCTTGCATCGCCTTCGCCACGTCCGAGCATTGAACGGAGCTTGTAGAAATTAAGTATATTACATCCGCTGTCAAATAGGAGTCCAAGTGCGTGAGAGAGTGTGTAAAGCTCGCTGTTTTCGGGGATTGTAAGACATTCCAGTCCTTTATCCCAATTTTCGGCTATTCTTTCGGATAATTCAATTGCCTCGTCAAGGGTATGTCCTCTCCAGAGACACTCGCCTATTCTGTCGCCCACAGGACCGTCCATTAACAGCCATGTACGGGGAAGGGGACGGTTTACGGGCTTGAGAGCCAGCTGCCATACAACACCGTCGTGCATTGGTCCATAGTAGGAGAACATGATGTTTATAGGATAGTTCTTGTAGCCTTCTTCAAAATATTTGAAGGCATTGAATATACCCTTAGCATAGGTTTCACCCCATATGCGTGCAGTGAGGTCAAGGAGTACTCCGTCCTTGTCCGAAAAGTCCTCAAGGAATGCAAATTCTCCCGATGCACGGCTCATAATTGATGGGTAGTTGCCGAAGTACCAGCATTCCATAACACCTGTTACGCCATACTCTCTTGCGCCCTTGTATTTATCAAAAACAAGTCCGGGTGCGGGGATGTAGGGAACTGTTGCAAGTTCATGAGAGCAGCATATCTGCATCTTTGCCCACATTGTCTTGCCGTATTTCTTTGCCGCTTTTGCCGTGGTTTCAAAAAGTATGGAAGGTCCCACATAGGACAGCCAATAGTCGATAGCCTCTCTTGTTTTGCCAAGCTGCTCCTCGTATCCCTTGTCATCAAAGTTCTGCATGAGAGCAACATCGTCGGGAGCGTTCTTTACATATTCTACAATATCGTCAAAATCCCAGCCCCTGTGTCCGTAGGTCCAGCTTACAAATTCAGCGCCCGTACCTGCACGGCGGATACCTTCTTTGATTATATCAATATTGTAGGCAAGGTTCTCTCCTCTGTGATACTTTCCGCATCTGGGACAGGTATGCCATGTGGCACGGCTTGATGAACAAGTGGTGAATCTCTCACCATCGGTAATGTCAATATAACCGCCAAGAAGAGGAAGTCTGCGGAAGAGCTTTTCAACTGCTTCTATCATATATCCCTTTCCTGCCTCAGTTCTTAGACAGATTGGATACTGCTGTCCCATTGCAGGGTCAGCGCCAAGTAATTCGGGATAGCTTTTGTATAATTCTTCCTTTACATAGAAGCCCATAGGCTCAATTGCAAAGACATATACCTTGACACCGTAGCGACGGCATTTGTTTATAACACGCTCAAGCTTTTCAAGTCTTGCTTCACCGCCTTCACCGAATTCCTTAATGTAAGAAGAGGTGAGGAGTGCCTTAAAGCTTGTGTATATCCAGAGTCCGTTGGTGCCGTTATGCTGAAGACTGTTGAGGTACTCGTCGGGATAATAGTCTATATCATCCGAAAGCTCGTCGCCATTCTTTGGAGGACGGTTTGTGGGACTGAAAAATCCTCTTGTTATTCTTGCCTTGATGTAGGGACGGCGCTCAACAGTGCCAATGGGAAGAAATTCTCCCTCGCGCTTTGTCAGTTCTCCTTCAAGGTAGAATATGGCACGTCTTGCACCTTCGGTATCAGCGGATACAATGCGACAGCATTCCTCGGTGACGGTCATGCGCCATGCTTCAAAGCATTCGGTGATACCCTTTTCTATGATGACAGGGTATCCTTCGCCTTCAATTTTGCAAACCTTGCGGAATTCTTCAAAATCGGCATAGGCGGTGTCGAGGAGTCCTTCGCTTTCGGGAAACCTTTCTTTTATGTATATACCCTTAGCCGAAACCTCGCCGTCACGTTTTTCTTTGCGTGTACCGAAGTTTAAAGGTGCTTTTTCGTGAACAGGGCTTTTTAAATCCTCGATAAATTCAAGGGGGGGCTGGTCATGAAAAAACGGGTCTTCGTTTTTTGAAGTATAATGACCATTAAACACATCAACTTTTTTCTTTGCCATGTTTTTTCTCCTTTGGTTGTAAACGATTACAATGTAATTATACAGAAAATGTGAAATATTTCAAGTGGTTTCAAAAATATAATGAAGAAAAAAAGGAAGATTTTCAAAATGTCGAAAATCTTCCTTTGTTTGTTACGGTATGAGCTTTATAGGTGAAACTCCCTCGAAGGGGATTTCACCGAAAATTGCTTTCACAAATGCGTCAATCATATATTCGTTATAGGTGTAAGCATTTATGAAGGTATCGCAGTTTTCAAAATAATCATAGTAGATGTTTGTCGAGCCGAAGGACACGCAAATTGACTTTTCCGCACCAAAGGAGAGTACGTTGAAGAAGGATTTCATTACGTCTCCGTAGAAGCTTGACGCACCGTAGGGTGCGTGCGCTCCGAGGTGCATGGCGTAGATTATCAAATCGCTGGTGCGGTCTATTTCACGCATAATCTGTATAGTCAGTACATCATATGTTTTCACATTATAGCCCCTTGCTTCAAGCTTTGTTTTGAGCTTATCCATCGCAGTGAAAAAGCCCGGTGAATGAGCAAAGGTAATAAGTGAAATGTTTTTTATCTTGTCTTTGTTCAAGGGAAGAAGGTTTAAGTCGTTTGCCACAAGAGTTATGGCTTTTTCACAGGTTTCTTTGAAAAGTGCTTGAGTTTCGGCAACAGCTTTTTCGGGGCATTCTTCCTTGCCAAAAAATCCGTCGTTGAAGAGTCCGATTTTTTCTTTGAAATCAAGTATTCTTTGACACGCATCGTCAATTCTTGCCATTGGGATGCGCCCGTCAAGAACCGCTTTTTCTAAAATGTTAATATAATTTTCAGAATCTTCCACGTTATCTGCGTGATAGCCGAGATACATATCAATTCCCGCATTTATTGCGTTTATTACCATATCCTCAGGGGAGAAGAATCCATGACATGCTCTCATATGCATATCGTCGGAAATAACAACACCGTCAAAATGCATTTTACCCTTCAGAAGGTCGGTGATTACTTTTTTCGAGAAGGTAGAGGGAATGTATCTCTTGCCAATCTTTGTATCGTCAACCGCAGGAAATGCGGTATGACTTATCATAACCGACCATACACCGCTGTCTATAATTTTTTGGTATATTGCGCCTTGAGTGTTTTCCCATTTCTCAAGAGTCATGGTGTTTGCTTCGGCTACAAGGTGGGTATCACGTTTTGCGTAAATACCGCATCCGGGAAAATGCTTCATACAAGCAGCAACTCCGTTTTCCTGAGAGCCTTTCACATAAGCTGAGCACATATCGGCAAGAGTGTCGGGATCATCCGAATAAGCTCTTCCGATATGGGAAGCACATTCTCTGTGGGCAAGGTCGGCAACGGGTGACCAACGCCAATGTACGCCTGCACATCTGAATTCATTTGCAATGGCTCTGCCGTGACGCTCGGCAAAGCTAACGTCGCCTGTTGCACCGAAGGTTACCGCATTAAATGCGTTTGAAAGGTCGCAAAAGCCGGTCACTGTATCAGCACCGATAACGGCGGGAATTTTCAAATATTGAGCAACATCAGCGGCAATGGGCTTGGCATAGGTACTGCTGTCTTCGGAGATGTCCGCATCAGTAAAGTCAACAACTTGGATTTTCGCCTTACTGGGTGGCCCGCTGCAGCTCCATAAACCACCTACCGGGTTGCGTTCAAGGAATGCTTTTCTATCCTTTAATCTCGCCCAGAAATGTGTTCCGATAATATAGGTCTGTCCTATTTTTTCACGCAGAGTTAAATCTGATAAGCTTGGCTTTTTCATAACAATTCTCCGTTTGCAAAATTCTTTTATAATATAATTATATAACAATTTTGAAATATTTCAATGGCTTTTATAAAAATATATCCGAGGATGCAATGCTTTTTGCGTCCTCGGATGAATAAACAATCAGTTGAAATCTGCCGAATCGAAGGTGATTACGGCATAGTATTTTTTGTTGCAGTGCTTTGAGAGGCTGTTTTCTATTTCCTCGGTTATCTCCGCAGGGGTGACTTTAATATCCGACGGAAGTACCGCATCAAAGATAATATTGGTGTGACTATCGCCAAGCACGGCTCTGAAATCGTGTATGGTTATACGGCTGTCGATAGCCGTGAGTATTCCGCACACCTCTGCCTTGAGACTGTCGAGCACCGCATCACCAGTAATGACGGGGTCATAGTGAATTACAAGCTCAACTCCGTGGCTTCGTTTACACTCTCTTTCCATATCGTCGATAAGCTCGTGACAAACGAAGGGATCCTCACTTCTGTCCATTTCAACGTGGAGACTTGCGAAACGTCTGCCCATTCCATAGTCGTGAACCATTAGGTCGTGGTATCCCAGCACCTTCGGGCAGGAGCTTATGTAGTCAACGATGTTTTCTTTAAGCTCGGGGGAAGCATTCTCTCCAAGGAGGGGAGATACAGTTTCACGAGCTAAAGTCACTCCGCTGTAAAGGATGAATATTGCTACCGCAAGTCCCATAAATCCGTCAGTACGGAATTTTGTAAAGTATTCAATAACAGCCGCAATAAGAACCGCCGCGGTTGCGATGACATCGTTTCGGCTGTCGGTGGATGTTGCGATGAGTGCAGGGGAGTTTATGGCACGTCCCAATTTTTTGTTGAAAAATGACAGCCAAAGCTTTGTAATGATGGAAAGAAGGAGAACTATTACCGAGATGAGCGTGAGTGAAGTGTCTGCAGGATTCAATATTTTAATTACCGAGCTTTTACCAAGCTCATATCCGATGAAAATTATAAGTACAGAAACCGCAAGTGCCGAAAGGTATTCAAAGCGTGCATGACCGTAGGGGTGTTCCTTGTCGGCAGGCTGTTCGGATAGCTTAAAGCCAATGAGGGTAATTACCGAGCTTGCCGCATCCGTTAAGTTGTTCAAAGCATCGGCTGTTATTGACATTGATGCGGTGAGAGTTCCTATAATGAATTTTGCCACTGCAAGAATTATGTTCGCAAGTATTCCCACGAATCCCGATATTTTACCGATTGCTGCTTTCCCTTCGGGTGAAATTATACCGTCTTTTTTGTAACGTTTTAAAATTATATTTGTCATAATATTTTCCAAAGAAAGGGATGTAAAAACGTGCTGTTTTTACATCCCGTATTTTTAATAGAGATAGCCTTCCTTGTAGAGAAGCTCTGCAAGAAGAAGTGAGCCGCCTGCAGCACCTCTGAGAGTATTGTGTGAAAGACCTACAAACTTGTAGTCAAACATTGAATCCTCACGGAGTCTGCCTGCTGTGATGCCCATACCGTGTTCAATGTCACGGTCGATACCTGTCTGAGGACGATTATCCTCTTCAAAATATGTAATGAACTGCTTGGGAGCTGAGTGGAGTCCGAGCTCCTGAGGTCTGCCCTTGTAGTTCTTCCAAGCCTCAAGAATCTGTTCCTTTGTAGGCTTCTTTTCGAAGGTAACAAAGGTAGTTGCAAGGTGTCCGTCTGTTACGGGTACACGGATACACTGAGATGTAATTTGAATATCTGTGTTATCCTTGATAACACCGTCTTCAATATGTCCCCAAACCTTGAGAGGTTCCTTTTCACTCTTCTCTTCTTCGCCACCGATGTAGGGGATAACGTTGTCGATCATCTCGGGCCAGCTTTCAAAGGTCTTACCTGCGCCTGAAATTGCCTGATAGGTTGATACAACAACCTGCTTAGGTCCAAACTCCATAAGGGGAGTGAGGAGGGGAACGTAGCTCTGGATTGAACAGTTGGGCTTAACTGCGATAAAGCCCTTTGTAGTTCCAAGTCTCTTCTTCTGGTCCTTGATTATTTCAATGTGAGCATTGTTGATTTCGGGAATAACCATGGGAACGTCGGGAGTTTTACGGTGAGCTGAGTTGTTTGAAACAACGGGGATCTCAGCCTTTGCATAAGCTTCCTCAAGTGCCATGATTTCTTCTTTTTTCATATCAACGGCGCAAAGTATGAAATCAACACATTCCTTCATTGCGGGAATGTCTGATGCGTCCTTGATAACCATTTTCTTTACCATTTCGGGAACGGGAGTCTTCATTGCCCATCTGCCCGCAACAGCTTCTTCATATGTCTTTCCTGCAGAACGGCTGCTTGCCGCGATTGCAGTTACGTCAAAATAGGGGTGTCCGTCAAGCAAGGTGATAAAACGCTGACCAACCATACCGGTACAGCCAACTACACCGACTCTGAGTTTACTCATTATTGCCTCCAAATTATCCTAAAAATTTAGTAAAGCCAAGCCTGTGAAACAGGCTTGGCAAAACCTTGTGTGTTCTTATTTGAACTTGCGCTTACGTGCAGCTTCTGCTTTCTTCTTACGCTTTACGCTGGGCTTTTCATAGCACTCACGTTTGCGAAGCTCTGACAAAACTCCACTTCTTGCGCACTGTCTCTTAAATCTGCGGATAGCACTGTCAAGAGATTCGTTTTCTTTGATTTTTACTTCTGCCACTTTATATCCCTCCCTTTGTCATTCCAAAGAGAACATTATTCTCAAAAAGAATTTATTACACATATGAGATTATAATACATATTTTTGATAATGTCAAGAGTTTTTTTATCGTTTTTGGAAAATATATGCTAATTTATTTCCTGATTGCTTTGTCAAGCCCATCAATGCTAACCCACATCAGCGGTTGGTTGCAGGTCATCCAATTGTTTTTGTAAGGATTTTTGAAAAACGTTGTCTCTCCATTTTTAAGATTCTTGACATAAAATCCATATCCCATTTTGTAGTCTTCGTTGTCAGGGCTGTTCACTCCCTGTCCGAATTCGTAATAGTTGGTGTATATGAGATATTTGCCGTCGGGAGAAAGCATATGATTGAAGGAATAACCGTTTATTCTTGTCATTTCCTCGGTTTCCAGATCCAGTAAAAACAGATTGTTGCACGGACCGAGCTTTTGGTAAAAATCATAGAATGAAATAAGCAGATATCTCTCGCTCAAGGACTGGTGTATTACCTTATAAGGTCCGATAGCTCCTACTTTAAAATCCATGGCAACCTTGTATTTGAGTTTATTGTCTTTTGTGGAATATACCAGGATAAGATCTTTGGCGTAATTGTCATAATCTATGGAATATATTTCGGTGCTTCCGTCGTTGTGGCAAATGACGGGGTTGATTCCTTCGTATTCATGCATCAGATATTCGTGTGGGAAATACCATCCGGTATAGTAATCCTGTGCTCCACCGTCAGAGTAATCTATATAACCGTTTTCTTTGTGGGGCAGAGTGAAGGAATAGGAAAGCTTTCCGTCTTTGTAACACTCGTATAATCCGTTCCATACGTTATAATTGTATTCATCTGTATAATCATAGAGAACAGGCTCAGCTTTTTCAAGATAGAAGTTTCCTATTTCACTGCAATCCTCAGAAACGTATATTACGCGGCTTTCCTTAGTTAATGGTGCGGCGTTTTTTTCATAGGGTTTAAAAAGCGAAAGTTCTTCTTCGCTATGCTCAAAAGTCTTTTTGTATTTGCTGTTGAGCTTTTCATAAAGGGCATTTCCCTCGGTCAGACTTTTTATTCCACTTCCCAAAAACGCATACGAGTAAATAGGTGTACTGCCAAGCTCACCATAATCATCAATCATATATCTCACAAAAGGACGGTAGTCTCCCCATTCAAAATCCTCGGGTGACACAAGCTCGGGTTCTGTGTAGCCTAAGATGATTTCGGGGAATTCCACCACGAGAGTTTTTGTATTCTCATCCTCTGCGGGAAGTATACGGACTTCATCATCAAACTTTATCTCTTGCTCCGAGATGAAGGGCACCTCCGGCTCCCCTTTGAGCTCAACAGGCTTCAAAAGGTTGTTGAGAGCGTCTTTTTCAATCCATGACAGCGGCGCGCAAAAGCCTTCTTCATAGAAGGTAGTTTCACCGGTTTCAAGGTTTTTGACATAGAAACCGGGAAGCATATTATAGCTATAGTTAACGATATCGTTTACTGGGGTTGATGCAAATGGAGCATCTGTATAAATCAAATACTTTCTGTCAGGAGAAAGGAGCGGATTGTAGGAATAACCGTTTATTCTTGTCATTTCTTCGGTTTCAAGGTCAAAAAGGTAAACGTTGTGACAGTATCCTCCTTCCTCATCAAGATATTCGTTGTATATTATCATAACAAGGTAACGTTCATCCAGAAGCTGGAACAAATCATAACCCTTGCCTAACGGTGTGTTAAAGAAATCGAATGCAATGCGGTATAACAGTCTGTTTTTATCAAGAGAATAGATGTTTATTGCGGAGTCATGTTGATAAATCAGTGTATTTGTGTTTATGTGAATGTCATATTTAGAAAGAGATTCTTGTTCAGTTTTCAGTTCGGGCGGAATATATGCACTTGTGAACCAATTCAGATATCCTCCATCGTCGTAGTTGATACAAAGCGGAGTATGGTAGACGGCGGTTTGCCCTTTTTCGGTATGCAGTTCATAATAACCGCTCCAGTTTGGATTTTCATCGCTGTAGTTTTCTGCCTTGTTTATGTAGAAATTTCCGACTGTTTTTCCGTCTTCGGATATATAAATAATTCGGCTTTCGTTGACAAGCTTCATCGCGTCAGGTTCTTCGGATAAGGGATAAAAATGAAGTTTGTCATCTAAAGTGTAGTTGAAGGTTTTCTTGTACTTATCATTGAGCTTATTGTAAAGGGCATGACCTTCTTCTACTGTTGCGGCGTTTTCACCCAAAAGTGCATAGTAATACACCGGTACTTCTGATTCACCGTACCAACCGTTTTCATATTTTACAAAGGGACGGTAGTTGCCCCAATTAAAATCCTTTGGTGCGACGGTGCTTGGTTGCTCATAGCCATAAGCAAAATCTTCGGGGAAAGGTATAGTTATCTTTTTTGTGTGTGTATCTTCGGCAGGGAGAATAATTTCTTTGTTGCCAACCTCTACTTTAAGCTTGGTTGCAAGAGGAAATGCTTCATCGTCTTCGTTTCTGTCTATGAGCTTCATAAGCTTTTCGTTGTTCACCCAGTTGATTATAAACATTTCCGATGTGCCTGTAAAAAACATTGTTTTACCTGTTGCAAGCTCCTCTATATAAAAGCCACGCTCCATATTTGCACCGATGTAGGCATCATCGGGAGGCGACATATATGCAATATACTTACCGTCGGGGGAGATTGTTGCTCCTGACATATAATTTTGCAATTTTTTTACCTCTCCTGTTTCAAGGTCATATAACAGGTCTGTAAAATCATTGCCGATTATCAGATACCTTTCTCCCACATAATCTATAACGTCCCACTCGGAATTGGATTGACAGCTAACCTCTAACACTGTTGTACCTTCATCAGGAATTCTGTTTGATGCGGGGTGTATCGAAATAACCTTGATATTGTTTTGAATGTTATCATGGGAGGACTTTAAGATATCTTTTATGCTATAAGAATAGTTCCCTCCGTCAAGATATCGTCGACTGTATGTATAAGGTATTTCGTAGAAGCCTCCTGTTGCCAGCGACTGGTTGTCATCGATCTCGCTTTTTACAGAGGATATGATATTTTCGTTCCTGTCAAGTATATCATATTGGGCATTCCATTTTCTTCCCCATACATCATTATATTGTTCCTGCCTCTCATCAAGCCATTCACCGCTGTCCAATATGGATAAATTCCAAAGGCGGTCTACTTCTTGTGAGACGTAGACAATTCTGCTTTCACCAAGGGTTTTATAGTACTTTGAATCCTTGTTTGCGGAAATATCATATCCGCAGAAATATTTGGGCACTACTTGATATTCTTTTATGTAACTGTGATTGAGCCTATCATAAAGACTTTCTGCTTCGTTAATATCCGATGTGCTGTCTGTTATGAATCCGTAGGAGTGAAGTGCGCATCCGGCTGCAGAGTATGTATCGCTTACGGTTCCCACCATAATACCGTAGTCTCCAAAATTGAACTCATCCGCAGATACAATATTTGCAGTATATCCCGACGGCTCATATTCGTCAGGGAAATACCCTTCGGGGAAGGTCAAATCTTTTTCGTAGACAACTCCGTCCTTTTTGACAGACAGTTTAAGGTAATCACCCGAGGGTGCGTTGTAATTCAAGGGATAAAATACAGCTTCTCGGTTACTGAAAGTGCCTTCATACACAAGAAATTCATAGGAATCTACTTTCTTGTTACCAACGTAATAGTCAACCTCACCTGTTTCGGAATACTGATTTGTGCGGCAAAGCTCTACTGTTTTGTATCTTCTGTTAGACAATTCAAGTTTAGCTCTTCCGTAATGCAGACCCTCGGCATCGGTGTAATTCCATGCAAAAGTGCCGTCATCATAAAGTGTCTGCATACTTCTGAAGTCATAGGAGTAACCGTCACAGTTATCTCCATCACCTATAAGCACCAGCATATCTCCATGCTGTCCTCGTATTATAAGCTCGTTTTTACCATCACCTTCAAAGTCTGCAAAGGTATATTGCAGAGAAGAATCTTCCGACAGACCTTTTCTCGAATATGGGAACACAAAATCCCCGATGTAAATCCAATCTTCATAGTTTAAGAAAAAAGATCTCTCCCCTTGGAGCACCGACAAAAACGGATTGGTTATCTCCGGTGCAACTTCCGACTTGTCTTTGTTGGTATCCTCAGGCTCTTCTTCGGGCTCTTCTTCGGGCTCTTCTTCGATTACTTCCTCTACCTTCTCCTCGGATTGTTTATCGGGAGTCGGCTTTGGTGTGTCTTTTTTGGGACTTGTCATAAGAGTTACGGCAATTACAACTGCTGTAATGACAGCAACTATTATCAGCCAGAAGGACGGCTTTTTGTAATTCAAAACCGATTTGATTCTGGATTTTACTCCAACCTCCCCGAAGGCAATGGGACACGCGG
>SVRV01000042.1 GCA_015064635.1 Oscillospiraceae bacterium | reverse complement strand
ATGTTTGTGAAAAGTTGCAGTTTGCCGATGGTGTTATTATCGGGAGCTGGCTGAAGGATGAGCATCACGATTACGGTGATGTGTGCGAGGAATATGTAAAAGTATTTATGGAGAAAGTTTTTGAATATGGAAAGGCGAATAAAGATAAATAAGAATTTAACTGAAATGATTTTTATAATGGACAGAAGCGGTTCAATGCAGAACTTGGTATCTGATACAATCGGTGGCTATAACAGTATGATTGATAGGCAAAGAAACGAAGAAGGTGAAGCTACCGTTACAACTGTGTTGTTTGATGATAAGTATGACATTCTCTTTGAGAATGCCGATATCAAGAAGGTTCCTGATCTTACCGAAAAGGAATATTATGCAAGAGGTATGACAGCACTCCTTGATGCAATCGGTAAAACAATCAATCAGGTTTCGGCAAGACACAGAGCTGCGGTTGACAGTGCAATTCCTGCAAAAACCGTTGTAGTTATTATTACCGATGGAATGGAAAATTCAAGCAAGGAATACAACCTCTCTACAATCAAATCTATGGTAGAAAAACAGAAAAATGAGTTTGGTTGGGAGTTTGTGTTTATGGGTGCTAATATTGATGCTATTTCTGTTGCAAGCGGAATGGGCATAGACGCAAGTCGTGCAGCGAATTATCATGCGGATGGAGTTGGTACTGCCACTAACTTTATGGCAGTCGGCAAAATGTTCACTGCTGTAAGAAAAGGCAGTGGTATAACTGATAATTGGAAAGATGATATAGATAAGGACTATAAGAGCAGAAAAAAATAAAAAAGCGGTCAGTGACCGAAGACGCTGTGAGCGAAGCGAGGAAATACTCTTGGGGTACGAGGAAGTACTCTTGGGGTACATGGCTCGCCACCGCTGCTCAACACTATATCAAGCGAATTTGGGTGGCTCGGACGAAGCTTTATGCAATTTCCTAGTAAAAAATACAGGGGGCTGAGTCATTAAGAGAAGCTCCAAAGAAGAGAAAAAGCGACAGCAAAATACCGAAAAGGTATTGAGCTGTCGCTTGCTTTGTTGTATAAAAATCACATACCGATTTTTGTTTTAAACTCAGACGGTAATATTCCCATATATTTTTTAAAAGTTTTTGAAAAATAAGACAAATTTGAAAATCCGCAAAGATATGCCGCCTCTGCCACAGTTTTACCTTCTGACATTTGTTCGGCGGCAGACTTACACCTGTAGCGATTGAGATATTCAGTTACCGTCTGACCGGTTACACATTTAAAATCACGGCAAAGGGCGTATTTGTCGGTTTGAATCCTTTGGGCAATATCGCAAAGAGTAAGACTCGAATAATTCATACGGATACAATTTATAGCATTTTTCACCTTTTCCAGTATTTTTGAATCACCGACACGAATCAGCTCAATGCTATGATTTTCACAAAGCTCAACAAGTATTTCAACAAGCACCCCTATGAGCCTTGCCGATTTAAAAGAAATATCCGACGTATATACTTTAGAAAATTTCTGCATCAGCTCACGTATTGCATCACTTTTAATATGCGATTCAAAGGATATTTTACCAATATCTATCCCCAACCGCTTAAAAAACTCTGGGCGGACAATCATACATGCATAGTAAAGCTCTCCATCCGTGGCGGTGTAGTGGATAACGTTTGAATTTGCCACTACTATATCTCCCTTTTTGAAGGGATATCTCCTTCCGTCGAGAAGCACGTTTCCTTCTCCGTTAAGACACAATTGCAGTTCAATATCATCATGCCAATTCTGCTCACGGCTTTGCGAGAAAGGCGTTCTCTTCAGACATGGATGAAAAACAAACGGCTCCGAATTTCCGGTGTAATCCTCATATCTTGTTCCACTCATCATAATTCTCCAATATAGTGTTAATATTTGCCAATTATATCGCTTGATTTTCGTCTATTTTATCAATATAATTATATCACAACAACTAAAATTTATCAAGGAGTCTTATGAATATTCCCGCACAGTTATTCGGAATGGGTGCTATGGTATCACTATTCCTTATATATCAACAAAAAACACGGAAAGGCATGCTGTTTGCAAAGCTTTCTGCCGATATTTTTTGGGTAATGCATTATTTTCTTCTCCGTGCATATGCAGGAATGATTCCAAACGGAGTGGGAATATTACGAGAGATAATTTTTATACAACGCAAAAATAAAAAATGGGCAAACCATATTATATTTCCAATACTCTTTATAATTATAAACTGGGTGCTGGGATTCAAAATCTCTGCCTCTGTTTATAATCTCCTTCCAATTGTCGCTTCTACCGCTGTTACCATATCCTTGTGGATAGACAGGCCGAGACTCACAAAAATGATTTCTGTCCCTGTATCTCTTGCATTTATGGTTTATGATATTTTTGTCCTGTCTTATGTGGGAATCATCAACGAAGCAATTGCGATCTGTTCTATAATAATTTATTTTTTAAAGGAGAAAAAGAATGTTCACCAATGATTTTATAACTGAAAAAAAGCTGTTTTACAGTGAAGGTGCAGTTATAACAGACCTTGCGGCAACCTTAAATACCAACGCAAATGAAGAAGCTATAAAAAAGGGAGCTGCTTTCGCTGAAGAAATAACTAAAGGATTTGTTTCTGACTTTGAAAAGCCCGGTGACAAAATGGCACACGTTTCCACTTTCATGCTCGTTGACGGCACTGTTTATATGACATACTACGCCAATACAAAAGAGCCCTCGGAGGATCCTAATAATCAAACCGCACGCCTTGTATATGCCCCGGTAAACGATATTGAGAATAAAACCTATGTCGATATTCAGACAGCGGGAGACACTGTTTTCGGCAAACGTGTTGAAATGGTATATGACACCATAATGATGCAAAAGGATAGTGACACGATATATGTTATGTGGACAGCAAGAGTTGAGGAAAACTATTATCGCTTTTACTGCCCTTTCACTCTTTCAACAAAAACTCCGGGAGAAGTGAGTATAAACCGTTTTAAAGCGGGCAACGTTACAAATGATTTCAGTGCAACAGGGATCAGAAGTGCCCTTGCCGAGGCCTCCATCCCTTGTAAAAAAATGTTTTCGGATATCGGAATCATGCAAAAGATTACCTCTCGCAAGGAAGACGGCACAACCTACTATTACACCGGCACTTACAGCGGTGATTTCACAGCTGTAATAAAGAGTCGTGACCTCATTACGTGGGAATATGTATCACAACCCGATTTTATAAATGATTCCAAATGGGAAAATGCAACATACGTACTCGGCAACAAATGCTATTATTTTGTGCGCCAGCAAGACGGCAACAAGTACGGATTTTTAACCGCTTATAACCTTATCGACAATACCTGGGAGAAACCTGTACATATAGGTGATTCGCAATCTCGTTCCGACTTCATTTACTATAAAGGCGGACTCTACCTCTTTCACGCTCCCATAAACAGAAATCATATAGGAATCGTAAAGATTGACACCGACAACATTGCAAAAAGCTCAATTCTCCTTCAAGCAAAAATGGACACAAGCTGCTTCTATCCCTTTGTACAGTACTACAAAGACAGTCTTGCCATGTCCTATACAATTTCAAGAAAACATATACGCCTTGCTGAATTTGATTTTGACAAATTTATATAAAGGCAAAAAACACTTACAATATTGCTGTAAGTGTTTTGTCTTTATAAGCTGTTTACATATTCTTTCATATCAACTGTTGTGCCCTTGACTCTTGCCTCCTCCGCCGCAAAGCACACAAGGTGGCTCATACAAGATACGCTGAGATCAGACGTTGAATCCGAGGGTTTATCAAGTGCGATATAGTCGTAAAGGTCTGCCATTATTCCCTCATCTCCGCCACGGTGACCGCCTATTGCGCTGAGGTCATTGGGGTCATATATAGTACTTGTGGTTCTTGTGGCAAAATCGTAAAAGCTCATTACCTCTTCTTCGATATTTGCGTGAATCTCGCCCTTTGTACCCATAATGACAGTATCTCTTCCACCCTTGTTAAAGCCTGACATGGTAAGAGTTGCAACAGTTCCGTTCTTATATTCGATAGTAACCGCCTGATGGTCAACAACATCGTTGTCACAGCTGTACACGCATCTGCCGTACTGGGAAGTAAGAAGTGCACGGTCAACCTCTTCATCCGTGGGATTGAATTTATTTGCAACAATTGCTCTGAAATGTCCCACCTCGGTGGTATCTATTCTGTAAAGAGACGGTGCATAATAGAAGCAGGTATCCTTGTGAGGACATCCGTCGGTACAGCGCATAGGTGCGCCCTCCGGCTTATTCTTTTCGCAAAAATGAGTAAGTCCGCCAAAGGACTGAACCCTAACACACTCTTCCCCTATCAGCCACATAAGAAGGTCTGTGTCGTGACAACACTTTGCAAGAATCATAGGTGCGGCTTCCTCACTTCTTCTCCAGTTTCCTCTTACAAAGCTGTGACTCATATGTACGTTGCCCACGCCCTCGGTGTGAACGATATTGATGATATCACCAAGCTTTCCGTCGGTGATAAACTTTTTTAAGGTCTTATAGAAAGGTGTATATCTCAAAACGTGGCACACTACACCCTTTACACCGTTTTCATTTGCTTTTTTGTATATATTGTAGCATTCTTCAACCGTTATAGACATAGGCTTTTCAAGAAGGATATGATACTTCTTTTCGATTGCCATAATTGCAGGCTCGTAATGCATTCTGTCCTGAGTGCAAATCATAACTATGTCCGCAAACTTTTCACGGCCGAGAAGCTCTTTGTAATCCTCGACACAGTTTTCGTCTGGAACTCCGTACAAATCCCTTAAATAGTCCCTCTTCGCCTTGACAGGCTCCGCAATACCGACAAGAGAAAACTTCTCCGGGCAGGTATTGAGATACTTGAGATAACAGCTTCCTCTGTCTCCGCCGCCGATAAGTATAAGTGATAATTTTTTCATAATGACCTCACTTGTAAAAAATATTCTTTTCAAGGATATATTAAAACAAACCGTCAAAAAGTTCAATGAACAATTCGACGGTTTTTATGGACAATATGACGGTTTAATATTACAAATCGGATAAATCAGCTACAAAACCTGTTTTTTCTGCCTCGTACATACGCCAGATTGCACGAAGTCCCCGAAGTGTTTCATATCCGTTTGTAAGAGGTGTTTCGCCCGTTTTTACACAGCTTACAAAATGTGCTATCTCATATTGTGTTTCCTTGGAAGCATCTGTACCTCTCGACCAAATCACTTTATAGGCTGTATTTTCACTGTCACCCGGATTGTGGGCGGTGTTTTGGTCATAAAGTCTTACCTCACCGGCGGCGTGCTCGTATTCAAGCATTCCCTTTTCGGTCTGTATCTGGAAATCGTAGCCCATTCTTGTGCCTCTTGCGCCCCAAGTAGCTCCGTGATAACCAATAGCTCCGTTCTCAAAGTACATTATAGCCGCACTTGTGCCCTCCTTCAGTAGCCACTCCGTACCGACTCTTGTGCCGAAGTGAATTCCTTTAATCGGCTTTCCAAGGAACCACAGCATCAGGTCTACATAATGACAACCGTGGCTGAAAAACTGACCGCCACCAAGTCTTGCACTTGCTCCCCATCTCGGTCTGCCGTCATCGTCACCTATTACGGTAAGTTGTTCTGTCCACACTGACATCTGTATAACTCTGCCGTATTCTCCGCTGTCAACCATTTCTTTGAGCTTTATAATACCCGGCCAGAATCTTACAGGGTATGCACACATAAGTGTTACTCCCATCTCCTCGCAGGTCTTAATAAGGCTGAGACACTCCTCCTCTGTGTTGCAAAGAGGCTTTTCCATTAAAACGTGCTTTCCGTGTCTTGCAAAGAACATTCCGCACTCATAGTGCAGGTCATGAGGAAGAGCTACGAGAACCGCATCAACATATTCTGTCATCTCAGTGAAATCTGTTGTTATAAAAGGAGCGTTGAGAACCGTTGCAACCTCCTCTGCCCTCTCACGGATAATGTCGCATACCGCCACTATTTCAACTGTATCAACAGAATTTACTGCTCTTGCGTGGTTTTTCATCATACCTCCGCAGCCTATAAGTCCAAGTCTTAATTTTTCCATTATTTATTCCTCCCACTTGACATTTTTTATTTGGTGAATTACAATGTTACTGTAATTATAATAAAGCTTTTTCACACATTTGTATTTAGACAAAGAGATAAAAAGTTTGCACAATCGGAGCGAAAAATGGAATATAAAAAAACAGCTGTCCCCTCCAAGGTAAGCATAAGTAATATTGTAACTCTGCACCGTGCCGAATGTAAGCCGTCGCCCAATCGCACAGGTGAAGCACATGATTTTCCCGAGCTTGTTTACGTTGAATCGGGAGAAAACAACGTTATAATCGACGGAGTTTGTCGCTTGGTGCGTGAAGGCGAAGCAATAATCTTTGCTCCTCTTTCTTATCACATCGGCTCTGAAAAGAATAAGGAACTCACGCTCCACATTATAAGCTTCGACTTGAATACCCCTCTCCCTGCGGAGCTTTATAACAAAGCGCTATCACTTACCGCAAAACAGACTTCCGTTATATCCGAAATATTTTCAACGGGGTTAGCACTTTTCAGCAAGATTCCACCTAACTCAAAGGAAAAGGGAATGTTTTTCAACGGCAACGGAAATGATGCTTCCCTGCAAATAATAAAAAACAATCTTGAACTTTTTATTTTAAGCCTTTTGGAAGCGGATGAGAGAGATTCCTTGAACGATAAAAACAAGGTGACGGAATATTTAAAGAAAAACATAAGCAAAAATTTAAGTCTTGGCGAAATCGCAAAAGCCGTGTCTATGAGCACCTCCATGCTGAAGCGTACTTTTGACGGAGGTGTCATAAATCATTTTAACGATTTAAAGATAAATGCCGCATGTGAAATGATAAAACAAGGGGATGTGAATTTTACACAAATTGCAGAATCTCTCGGATTCAGCTCACTCCATTACTTTTCAAGACTATTCAAAATAAAAACCGGAAAAAGTCCTTCAGAATACAAAAAAGGGGCTGAGTCAAAACACTTGAAAAAGTGAAAGGCTCAGCCCCTTTTCTTTATTTTATCATATCAATCATACGAAGAAGTGTCAAACGGCGACGCATATAGGGTGAATACTTCACGCAATCACGGAAGAGCTTTTCATCCTTGCCGATATCCTGTACTGTTATCTTACATCCCGCCTTCTTCATTGCATCAAGACAAGTCTCATATGACGGTACACCGTGAATAATGTCACGTATCTTCTGCCACTGGGACTCAAGCTTTGCGGGGTCAACCGAATCGGTGATTGTATCCGGAGTATTAAGTCTTCTCACATCGTCTGCCATTGAACCGTAGAAAGCATAAATATCATCCCAATCCACGTTTTCTCTCACGCCCTTGATGCTTTCACGGTCTGCAAGGCTGTTGTAAAGTTTTAACATTTCAAGCGTTGCAACGCCCACATCCTCTCCGTGGTAGTTGGGGATAATACCGTCACGAAGTTCAACACATTCAAGAAGGTGGGACACGATGTGCTCACTTCCGCTTGCGGGGCGTGAATTCTGTGTAAAGCTCATTCCGATTCCCGTCATAAGAAGTGCTTCAAATATTCTTCCTGCAGTGTTCTCATCATTGACAGTTACCTTATCTGCCATTCCCATGAGAATGTCAACGGCATCACGGGTAAGCTTTGCTACCTTGGGACAGTAATATTCCCCCGTAAGAAGTGCGGATATCTGCCAATCAACAAGACCTATATACTTTGCTATCATATCACCGAAGCCGGATGATTTAAGATATGTGGGAGCGTTTGCGAGTATTTTTGTATCACCGATAATAACCTCGGGACTCTTTGCAGGGAAGCTCTCCTTGAAGCCATTGTTTACGATGGGTGAGCTGTAGGACGCAAATCCGTCCATTGAGGGCGCTGTACCGAAAATGCAAAGCTGTTTATTCTGATTTGCGGCGGCAAGACGGCAAGGGTCATTTACAGAGCCCGAACCAACCGAGAGCACTGCAATATCCTTATCCTTTATCATTTCCTCAAGCTCTTTTACGTGAGTCATATCGGCAACACGGATGTTGTCGTATATCTTGTATGTAATATTAAATCCGTCAAGGCTTTCAACGATCCCCTCGGAGGCTTTAAGTGTGTTTTGATCTGCTACAAGAAGCAAATTCTTTGAAAAGCTGTTCTTTTTCAAAATTTCTCCCACTCTGTGCACAGCTCCCGATTCTATAACTACATCCTTTACGGCAGTGTAATGCTTCTTTCCGCAATCGCAAGTGTCAAAGGAACGGATAACGTCCATTATTTTTGTTTCAAACATATAAATACCTCTTTCTATAATTCATGCAGACCTTATCCAATTCTCCAATCCGCTATTTTTATCATTGTATCACAAACGAGGCAAATATACAATAGAAAAAAGAAAAATCCCAAGATCGGGATTTTTCTTTTTTAAATTTACTCCAAAGGATAAAGGTCGGGAAGCATTGAATAACGGAAGAGCATCATAGCATCCTGAAGGTCGATGTTTCCGTCCTTGTTAAAGTCCATTGTACCGGGATAGCTTACGGGATAAAGATTCGGGAGCATTGAATATCCAAAGAGATATACTGCATCGTCAAGGTCTGCATCTCTGTCACCGTCAATATCACCTATAACGTAGTTATATACTGTTATTCCGGCACTTTCCAACGTTGATTCAAGAACGATTGAGTTGAGCTTCGCAACTGTATTTGCAGAAATTGAAGCTACCGTATCCTCTATGTTTTCTTTAATCTTGAAGTTTAAGGTACATATAGTTCCGTCAAAAATCATATCCTCCGAAAGTGCAATGAGAATGTATTCATTTTCATCGTCGAATATAGGTGTCAAAGCACAAAGCTCTTCTATTGCTTCGGTATCTGTAAATCCTATAAACTCAAGCACGTCGCTGTCATATTCAAACTCCGACAAGGCAATTGAGTTAACTTCAGTGTTTGTCTTGAGGCTGAGTGTAAGGCTTACCGTTTCGCCGGGCATCGCTTCGATACCCGATAATGTATATGTTGCCTTGCCCTTAACCTCGGGGAGCACAACAGGAAGAGTTTCGGTTTCGATAAACTTACATACAGTACATTTTCTTGTCTTTTCGCCCTCTGTTGTTTCGGTAGGCTCGGTAGTAGTTATCCATTCACTAAAGGTATGCTCTTCACATCTGATTGCAACAAAGGGAATTGAAGAATCTATAGCATATGTTTCAAGAGCAGTGCCTTCATATCCGTAAATTGTAAGGCTTTCACAATATTCAAATGCAGAGCTTCCAACATTTGCTATCTCACCCCAAACGGTTATCTTTTCAAGGTTCGAATATCTGAAAACGTATGCTTTTATCTCGGTAATGGTTGCAGGAAGTTCTGCTTCTGTTATGTGTTCACCCTTGATATAGAAGGACTTGGCATACATTACGGGATTTGACTGAATATTCGAGAAGGATATATTACACCATGATTCAAAGTCTGTAATATGCACCTTCTTCAGAGCGGTACATCCGTCAAATGCATTTTCGCCTATACTTGTAACGGTTGAGCTGATAGTAATCTCTTCAAGGACTGTGCAATTCATAAAGATATTACTTCCGATACTTGTAATACCCTCTCCTATAACAATGCTATTTATTAGTGAAATATACTCTGCCCAAGGAACATCTGTTGCTGCTGCATAATCGGGCACTTCACCGCTTCCCGCAAGAGTAAGCTTGCCTTCGCTATCAAAAACCCATGTAATATTTTCCCCACAAAAGCCCGAATACTCTTTGGACTCGGAGGATGCGTTGTATTCACTTATATCCTTGAAGATAAGTGAACTGCTACTTGCAAAAGACTGTGCTTTGCTACCTTTTTCGCCGTAAACTGTAAATGTCGAGCATTCAGCAAAGGCATCTGTTCCAATGCTTGTAATCGTTTTGGGCATGACTACATTCTCAAGCCCTGAACAGCCGGTAAATGCGTGGTGCTTTATTGTTGTAACACTCTCGGGAAATACAATATCTTTAAGAGAGGCACAGTTCATAAAGCCTCTAATGCTGACTGTTGTCATTTTTTTTGAGAAAGTTACTTCTTCAAGAGAAGTACAACCGTAAAACGCATAATCTCCCATTTCTGTGATATTGTCATGCATAACAACACTCTTGATGCTTGTACAACCGGTAAACGCATACTTACCTATTTTTGTAAACGAGTCGGGTATAACGATGTTCTCAACAAGTTCGCCGTTACAATACAAATTTCCCGCATAATAGAGAGGAGTATGGACATATCCCGCAAATGAGTAGGAAAGCCATGTCTCAAGATCTGTAACACAAACCGCTTCAAGCCCTGTACAGTTATGGAAGGCATATGATGCTATACTTGTAAGAGTAGAAGGAAAGGTTATTTTCTTTATATTAGCATGATTTTGGAAGACATACGCACCAATATCTGTTATTCCCTCTCCGACAACAACCTCACTGTAAGCATTTCGGTATGTATACCAAGGAGCATACGTTGTGGATGAAACCGCACCGATTTCCCCTTCTCCGGATATATAAAGAACACCTGTGTTATAATCTATAAACCATGTTATATTTGTACCGTGTGTGCCAGAGGAAACAACCTTTACAGTATTTCCGCATACACTACAAATTCTCTCACTTTCATTTAACCCTTCGACAGGCTTCCATTCACCGTAGGAGTGTCCTGTTGCAGTGGCACCTGTTTCTGTATAATTCTTTCCGCAGACTTCACAGGTATATTTGATAACCCCCGCCGCTGTACAAGTGGGAGCTGTTTCCGTTTTCACATAAGAGTGATCAATCAACGGCTGATAATCATCATTGTACGAATAGTCGCAATGTAAGCACGAATAAACCGAATAGCCTTCAGTTGTACATGTTGAAGCAATAGTTGACGTAACAACACATTCGTGACCGCTGCTTGAAGAACAAAACGGCTCAAATGTTATGTTGGTGTTGCTCTTTGCATAAGTTTCAATAGCACTTCCTTTAGGAGCATGAGCTGTGATTTTGTAGCCGTAAAATGCCTCTTTATCAATGCTTTCGACGTTTGTTAAGACTATATCCTTTATCATGCTGCATTTCATAAAAGCACGGTAAGGAATTGTTGTACCTGTGAAAATAACCTTGTTTATTTTTTTGGGAATATGGTAATAATACTCATCCTGGTCATATATTTCTCCATCGTCATAATAGAGCTTATAGTACTGACATATGTAATCAGCATAAGCTAACGGAGTCGGTCTGCCACCTGCATAAGGTAAAACTACATAATTGAAAATATATCCGAATACAGCCTCGTGATTCTCGGCAGTTCTGCTCTTACCAACGAAAGGAATTCTTATTTCTTCCAGATTTACAAACTTTTCAAAAGCACCGCAATTGATACTTGTTATGCTGTCCTTTACTTCAATTGATTTTACTTTTTCGGCAATGCTTGTCCAGTTACTGTCATATTTAACATTTCCTTCGCCTGAAATAACAAGCTTACCAAAGGATTCGTACCAATACCATGCAGCATCTCCACACACACCTATCATATCCGCTACATCAAGTGCTTCAAACACAAAATTGTTTCTGAGTGCATATTCCTCGGAATAATCTCCTATATTACCCGAAATCACAGCATCTGGACAATCCGAGAGGGCGCCTTCCCCTATTCTTTTTACTGTGCTTGCAATCTGTATTGATTTAATGAGAGAGCAGTTTTTAAGTGCATCGTCACCAAGTACTGTTATGCCATCCGACACATCAACACTCTTTATGTATTTCGCATAAATCGACCAGGGAGCAGAAATGGTATCGTAATCGTATACTTCTCCGACACCCGAAAGGTAAAGATGTCCCATAGCAAGATCAAGAGACCACTCTGCTTCATCACCGCATACGCCGCTCTGAATTTTATTTTGAGTTTCGGAGCACTTTGCACATGTTCTCAAATCAACGCCGTTAACACTTGTCCATTCACCGTATTCGTGAATGCAAGTTACAAACGGTATACCGTATTCTTCCGCATGATAATACGCAACAGAGCCTTCTGTGCCGCAAATAGTTACTGCACTGTTAAATACATCTACACCGATTGCAGTAACGCTCGACGGAATATAAATAAGCTCAAGAAGAGTACATCCGCTGAAGGCATAACTTCCAATAGCATTTACCCCGTCAAGAAGCTCAACCTCACGAAGGTTTGTGTAGTCCTTAAAAGCGTTGTTTCCAAGTCTTCCTGCGGCAACAGTAACCTTTTCAACTGTTTTCGGAATGTAAGAGCCTGCCATTGAAGTTCTGATTTCCTTCAAAGTAGTACATCCGCTAAAAGCATTATTGGCAATAGATATTACACTGTCGGGAATATACACCTTTTCAATAGCTGTAAGCCCCGAAAAAGCACTGTCTGCAATAGTGGTGGTTCCGTCTGCAACGATGTATTCTGGCATAGTACCGCTTGCTTCAATAAAGCATCCGTCTACATACAAAGCACCATCTGTCCAATTGCTTGAATCATTATAAAAAACTGTATCCACAAATACATCATTGTTTATGTAAACAGTATCTTCGATAGTAATAGCTTCAAGTGTTTCGGGAAGCTGTTCAATTTTTGTTACGGCACTTCCGATAACAAGCTCCTCAACGCCACTTCTCACAAAGCCTCTCGCAATTCCGCCTGTAAGGTTAACCTTGCGCAAGGTTTTGGGAATCTTATAAGTATAAGCCTGGTAATATGTTATGGTAGCATCACCATTACCGCCACCTACGAATTGCTCAAATGAGTCAACATATTGTACTCCGTGTACAAGTTCAATTTCTGACATAGCACCGTAAGGCTCGGAAACGGTGTACCCGAAAATTGCACCAACCGTCGCATTGTAAGTATATGAAGTTGCTGATATTCCAATAAACGGAAGAGTCAATTCTTCCACGTTGGTGCAAGTCGCAAAGGTTCCTTTGGGAATATTTGAAATTCCGCCCTTTACCTCAATAGACTTAACATCGGCAGCAAAAGCTGACCAGTTTGCGCTAAGCGTGCCGCTTCCCGAAATAGTAAGCTTACCTGTTTCGGTGTCAAACTCGTACGTAGCATTTGTACCGCAACTACCTGTTTGCACCTCTGCACTTACAGTAAACGTAAGTACTGCAACCAATGTAATGAGCATAAATGCAACGTATAAAACTTTCTTCATATCATTGCTCCTCTCAAAATGTATATAATAATACTATTGTACTTAACTTTAGTATATCACAATCCTCCAAAAATGCAAGAGAATACAAAAAGTTTATTTACAAAAACAAGATTTGGTACAAAACTTTAACAAAAGCCGGTATACAAATCTGTAAAGAATGACAAATAAAGTTTTTGACAATAATTTTTTCGCCTTGTATGAAAATATATTTACTTAATTGAGAAATAATAATTTTTTTCAAAAAGCTATTGACAAATCGTCAAAAACATAGTATAATAACCAAGCTGTCAATTAGACAGTGTTGTTGAAGCAACTCCATACGGAGGGGTATCGAAGTGGTCATAACGGGTAAGCGAACGAAAAAGAATGCTGTGCATTGTTTTTCGGGAGTGCTTAACTGAAATCGCGAGTATCGAAATTGAGCTATGCTCAATGAACGATGCGAACTGATTTCAGGAAGGGCACGAGTCTTGAAAACCGTTTCCATAGGTTTCCTTTCCAAAACAACAATTTAATAACTCCATACGGAGGGGTATCGAAGTGGTCATAACGGGTAAGCGAACGAAAAAGAATGCTGTGCATTGTTTTTCGGGAGTGCTTAACTGAAATGGCGAGTATCGAAACGAAGCTGTGCTTCGTGCACGATGCGAACTGATTTCAGGAAGGGCACGAGTCTTGAAAACCGTTGCCATGGGTTTCCTTTCCAAAGTAACAACTTAATAACTCCATACGGAGGGGTATCGAAGTGGTCATAACGAGGCGGTCTTGAAAACCGTTTGGGTGCAAGCCCACAAGGGTTCGAATCCCTTCCCCTCCGCCAGAAAAAAGCATCGACTTACGTCGGTGCTTTTTTCATCCAATCCAAAGGATTGGTATGGAATCACGACACTGTCGTGCATGGCATCACCTGAGGTGTATGGCATCACACCTTTAGATGTGCATTTTCCTTCGGATTGATTCCATACATCCCTTTCGGGATGCTTCCATTCAGTAACAAGTTACTGATTCCATGCAAGGCTTA
>SVRV01000008.1 GCA_015064635.1 Oscillospiraceae bacterium | reverse complement strand
TTTTCTGCGAGCATCAAGGTGGACATCTTGTAACCATTACTTCAAAAGAAGAACATGATGCCATCAAGGATTATGCTTCAAAAATTGGTGTTGTTTGGATTGGTGCAAGCGATTTTGACCAAGAAGGCGTATGGAAATGGGTTACAGGCGAAACGTTCGACTATAGTGCTTGGGATGTAGGAGAGCCTAATAATAACAGCTCTATAGAACATTACGGTCAATTACTTGACTCAAGATCCGGACATAAATGGAACGATGCGTATATGAGTAATACCATTCAAGGCTTTGTGTGCGAATTTGAAAATGCTGCAACATACACAATAACATATAACGCTAACGGCGGTTCATTCCCTCATCCCCCGCAAATTATTCCTAAAAAAGGTGGTCATCTTGTTCCTAGCACCGCAACAAGAGACAACTACACGTTTCTTGGTTGGTCAACGGTAAGTAACGGAGAAGTTGAATACTATGCCGGTCAATATATCTCCCCTTCATCATCAATGACCTTGTATGCTGTGTGGCAATTAGATGAGTCAATTATCCCTCACTCTGAAATTTCATACGGTAATAATAAATATGTATTCTATGACAAATGGCTTTCTTGGGAAGCCGCAAAGGTTTTCTGCGAGCATCAAGGTGGACATCTTGTAACCATTACTTCAAAAGAAGAACATGATGCCATCAAGGATTATGCTTCAAAAATTGGTGTTGTTTGGATTGGTGCAAGCGATTTTGACCAAGAAGGTGAATGGAAATGGGTTACAGGCGAAACGTTCGACTATAGTGCTTGGGATGTAGGAGAGCCTAATAATGACAGCTCTATAGAACATTACGGTCAATTACTTGACTCAAGATCCGGACATAAATGGAACGATGCGTATATGAGTAATACCATTCAAGGCTTTGTATGCGAATTTGAAAATGCTGCAACATACACTATCAGTTTTGATGCTAATGGGGGTTCGGGTGCACCTTCTGCACAAAACAAAGACTATGGCGCAAACATTACCTTGAGCGACACAGTTCCCACACGAAGTGGATATATTTTCCTTGGTTGGGCTACAAACTCCTCTGCAACCAGCGCAACGTATCAACCGGGATATAGCTTTTCTGCAAATGCCCACACAACGCTTTACGCTGTATGGAAAAAGTGTATCATTATTGGCACAAGCCTTGAACTCAATGACGCAATAGGTATTAAAACATATTTTGATATAGAGGGATATTCAGCGGATATAACAGTCAAAGCTATAGTGTATAATACAGAAAACAACACAATTATTTCCCAAGAAACGCTCATCCCCGAATATGATTCAAACTCGAAGCTTTACTATGTTACAACTTACATAGCCCCAAAAGATGCAAATAAAATTGAAGTCAAAAACGTTGTTATTCGTGGAAACTTAGTTGAAGAATATATATTGATACGGTTACCCAATTATATCGCAGACTTCAAGGAAATGGCAAAAACAAATGAAGAATTTGCAAATGCACTTGATGTTGTTGAAGCACTTGAAACATACATTGAGTATGCAGACAACTACTTTGGCGGTGACAAAATGCTCATACGCATCATAGCTGACCCCGATGCTATCAATGCTATTCCTGAGCCTTCAAAGACAGGCTTTGTTTCGGGAATCAGACACATATCCTCGTCTCTTGTGCTTGAAGGAAAAACAACAATACGCCATTACTTTGAAGTGACGGAAGCAGACACATACACCTTTAAGGTAGGAGGCAAGGTACTTGAAGCCAAAGAGCTTGGCAATGGTATCATCTATATTGACATTGCCGACATTGCGGCTCATGACCTTGACAAGGTTTACACTCTCACAGTAAATGACACCTTGAGTATAAACTATAGTGCGTTGAATTACGTTAAAACTACTGCGTTTTCTAATAACGACAAACTCGCAAACCTTGTAACTGCACTTTACAACTACTGGTACGCAGCGGACATATACGCAGAATAAATTTGTTTTTAATTATATTGGGAGGAACCTCTTTTTTAAAAAAGTAGTTCCTCCCAAAACCTCCTCCGAAAAAATAATGTTTAGGGTTTTATATAATTAACATCATCACATTGTTTTTCGGGAGAGAGTTTGAGAGAGGGTGCTTTTTTCAAAAAAGCATCCTCTCTCATAAAAATAAATACAAATAATAAAATAAATACAAAAAAATAAATCACTTATCCAATCTCTTCCGCCACTCGCTGGGGGATATTCCGTGGAATTTTTTAAAGCTTTTGGAAAAATACCCAATATCCGAAAAGCCGCACGCTTCGGCAATTTCACGGATGGATGTATCGCTGTTTTCCAGGAGTCTCACCGCCATCTGCATACGCTTCTGCATTACATACTCCATAATGGTAAGCCCGAATTCCTTTTTAAAATGCTCGGTAAGTGTAACAGTGGAGCAATGGAGATGCCATGCGATATCCGAAAGTGTTATCTTTTCGGTCAGGTTATTTTTTATATACCTTTTTATCATCATTCCCAGCGTTTCTGTGGTGTCCGACACAAGGTTGTTATTTTCTATATACTGGGCAAGGATGGGAAGAAGGGATGCAAAGGCTTCAAGTCTTTTTCTTGAGTATCTGGGAATCTCACGGAACACCTTATCAAGATTTTCCACATCACCGCTGTCTGTCACCTCAAGGGCTCTGTTATACGCAAAGGCTTCATGCTCCGCATCATCCTCGATAGCCATTCCGAGAAACAAAAATGCCACAACATCGTCCTTTTCCATTATGGGGGTTATCGCCTCAAATATTCCGAAGGGACAGGTATACATTACGGTGTCACGCTTCTCTTTTGCCTCCTCATAATGGATATCATCCGATTCCTCGCATTTTTTCAGGCAATCGGCACATTTATGTATGTGAGAGCAAAAACGGTTTCCGGGATAACGTCTGGCAAGTATGCGGTTGCGCAGATCCACAACAGCAATATCCATATTGGAAATTTCATAAAAATCCTGCATCAGCTTTTCAAGTCCCGGAATATTCATTCTCTCACATCCTTATCTTTTTAGCTGATATTATATTACCATAAAAAACGTAAAAATCAATGGATTTTCAGTAAAAAAAGAGGTTCGTTTTATCGATTTTTCAAATTATCTAATCTATTTTATGTTGCAAAAAAGAAAAGGTACTGTTATAATGGCTTTACAGTAAAATTTTTGGAGGAAATTATGGAAAAGACAGTACTTGGTATAATAGGTCTTAATTTTGGAGGCAACCACCTTGCGGGTGCCATAAAGAACGGCTTTGAGGTTGGAGCTATATGTGACTCAGACCCCGAAATGCTTAAAAAAGTAGGCGATGAGAATAACATTCCCGAGGAAAAGCGTTTTACGGATTACAATGACCTTTTGAATAACCCCGAAATCACAGCGGTTATCATTGCAACTCCCGACCCCCTTCACCGTCCTTTAACAGAGGCATTCCTCAACGCAGGTAAGCATGTTATGTGCGAAAAGCCCCTTGCTCTTGACCGAGAGGACCTTGATGCAATTGTCAGAACAGCTAAGAAGAACGACAAGATCTGCATGGTAGGTCAGATCTGCCGCTTCACTCCCGCATTTATCAAGGCAAAGGAGCTTGTTGAATCGGGCACTATCGGTGAGCTTTACTATGTTGAGTCCGAATACGCTCACGACTATATGAGAATAGTTTCGGGCAAGCACGGCTGGAGAAGTGACCCCAAGAGACACGGCGTTATCGGAGGCGGATGCCACGCAGTTGACCTTCTCAGATGGATTGCGGGTGACCCTTATGAAATATTCTCCTATGGTGTACATAAGCTTCTTCCCACAGTTCCCTACGATGATGCAACAATTTCAATTATGAAGTTCCCGAACAACGTTATCGGTAAAATATTTGTATCAACCGGCTGTAAGAGAGACTACACCATGAGAACAGTTCTCTACGGTACAAAGGGTACTATCATCTGCGACAACACATCCGATCATATGCAGCTCTTCACCGTAACAGATGAAGGCGATACCATCTTCCCCGCACAGATAATCCCCATCGACATCAACAACCACAACGCAGTAAAAGAGGTTGCAGTATTCGTTGACTGCATCAACGGTGCTCCCCTTATGATGTCGGCTGAGGAGGGTGCAAAATCAGTTGTTGCTTGTATGGCTATCACAGAATCGGCTAAGACAGGCGAAAAGGTAGTTCCCAACTACAATTTTGATTAATTTTAAAGCGGCAGATAATTACTGCCGCTTTTTTGGAGAATGATTATGAAGCTTGAAAATATTTTAAATGAGCTTGGCATTGAAGCACTTCCCGACCAGGCTGTCGAAATTTTCAATTCCGAGGATTTTGATGCAACAAGTACAAAATGGATCGATAGAGATTACATGCTGTCTGTCAGCCGAAAATATAACTATTTCGGAGAATACGAAAGTCAGGCAATAGAGAATGCAGGTAAAATAAAGGACGATGCGGCATTACTCGAAATGCTAAATCTGATAGTTGAATACATAAATCGCATTGACGGATGCTACGAAAAGGTTAACGAAATCCCAATGCCTCAAAAAGCAAAGGACAAGGATGCCCTTGCTATGTTTTCGGCAGTTATGCTCATGACACAGATAGAGCCCTCCGAGCAAAGATATCTAAGAATGGGATTCACACCTGAGGAAGCATTTGAAACAGTAAAGGCATATGGAAACTGTTTTATCAGAGGTGTCGAGCGTGAAGGCATTATCGGAATGACAGAGCTTTACCGCCCATGGCTTTATATTTACGTTGCCGCTCTTATCGTTAAGGTTGACGGCTACAATTTTGAAGTAAGACGCTTTTCTTATAAGGGTGCATATCTCAAAAACAAAAACACAGGCGAGATAAAAGCACTTGTATACAACGAGATGGTACACAGAAGCGGAAACATTCTCGGCAGCGCAGGTTTTGAAGACGAGGATGGCTCATTCTATGGAGAATTCATTGAGACCGAGGACGAATATGTCGGATGTGTAGCAGACGAAAATGCACTGATACAAAAAGAAAAATGCACCTTCAAAAAGAGTGAATGGGAGCTTGTGCTGAAGCCGGGTGACGATGTTATAGCCTTTCATATACCAAAGGGTGCAGACCTGAGTCGTGAGAATCTTGACAAGGTTTTCAAAAGCGGTACACGCTACATAAGAGAGCGTTATCCCGACAGAAACATAAAATTTATGACCTGCGGCTCATGGCTGCTCTCCCCCGAGCTCAAAAAGATACTCAAGCCAACCTCCAACATCCTTGCCTTCGGTGACAGATTTATCCGTTTCCCCATGAAGGATAGCGGTATGGCAGTATTTAGCTTTGTATTCATAGGGAAATTTGACTCATACAATGACCTCCCCGAAAATACATCTCTCGAAAGAGCTTTGAAAAAGCATTATCTCGACGGTGGCTTTATACATTCCTATCCCGGAGCATTTGAAATAGACTGACGTTTATCCGTCTTTTTCGTTAAAACTACCTTGCTTTTATAAAAGGTATCTGCTATACTTTATGTGTAAAAGTTTTGGAGAAAAGGAGAAGCATATGATTACATCTGTAAAGGATATAAAAGAAAGCGGTAAGTTTATAACACTGCCCCAAAAAATCACCTGTTCATTTTCGGGCGAATATGCCGAAAGGGGTGCGAGGGTGTTTGCGACTCTCGTTGACGATGTTGAGATTTCCGATAACGGATTTGTCGAATTTGTATTTGACTCTACCCTCGAGGACAAAGCGGAAATATACGCTGTAAAAACAACAAATGAAAAAATTACCGTCAGCTTCAAGGATATCAGAGGTGCAATTAACGGTGCGGCAACGGTTGCGCTTTTACTTCGCAAAAAGGCAATCCCCGAGTGTGAGATATTGGACTATCCCTCATCCGTTTACCGCTCCTTTATGATTGATATGGCAAGAGGTCTTCCCACCGATGAGGACATAAAAAACGCCATATTCCATATGGTGCTTGCAAAGTATAACAAGTTGCATTTACATCTCATTGACTCAAAAGGTCCGTGCTACAAATCAATGGTTCACCCAGAATTTGTTTATACCGGTGACAGTGAGCAATGCACTCTTGAATATCTTACAAAGCTTGAGGAGTATTGCGACTTTTACGGGATTGAGGTAATTCCCGAAATTGAAATACCCGCCCACGCAAGAGCACTTTGCACAGCGCATCCCGAGTTTAAATGCGCCGTTGACGATGCACAAAATTGGACGCTTTGCTCTGGAAATGAGGAAGTATATCCGTTCTTTGAGTCACTTATCAAAGAAATTGCGAGTACCTTCCCAAAAAGTAAGTATATTCACATCGGCTCGGACGAGCTTGAGTTTTTAGACCTTAACCCTCCCCGTATATGCCATTGGGATGACTGTCCCACCTGTCGTGCACTTCGAGAAAAAGAAGGTCTTGCAGACAGGCAAGCACAGTTTTACTATATGATAGAGCGTATTCACTCTTATGTAAGAGCAAACGGCAAAAAGATGATAATGTGGAATGACCAGATTGACATTTCAAAGGACGTTCCCCTCAGCCGTGATATCGTAATACACTTCTGGAGAATTGCAGGTAAAGGCAGAGGTCCTGTTGACGGCTGCTACTTCAACAGCTTTTTAAAGCAAGGCTTCAAGGTTATAAATTCATGGTTTTACTTTACTTACGTTGACTTGAGCTACCGTGACCCCGACAGCGGTATGACAGTTCCCACAAGCCTCAAGGCGTGGACACCGCTCAATGCTCCAAGGCAGAATTCCGATTATGCAAATCAGGTGCTTGGCAGTGAAGTCTGTGCCTGGGAATTCGGAAACTACTCGGCATATCCTTATTATGCATACACAGCCGTACCTTCAATTGCTGTTTTAGGCGAGAAAATCTGGTCGCACAGAGAAACCGATTACAGCAACGAGGAGTACAGAGCTGCTTTGTCCGAATTTATCTTCGGTTCGGATGAGTATACCGACGTATTCGACTGTGTGGGCTCGGTCATCCCTCCGAGAAGTACCTTCTATTACACATATGTAAAAGAAGTTGATAAAGAAAAAGTCAAGGCTTGTATAGAAAAGCTCAAAGGCAATACCTATAAAACATCGGGCAAGAGATTTATATCCCTTCTTGAAAAAATACTTGAAAAAGCAAACTGAAAGATCGCTTATGACGATAAAATCCGTCATAAGCGATTATTTACATTATATTATTGCTTTTATAACTTATTTGTGTTAAAATGTTATAATACGGAGGTGGTAACTTGAAGGAAAGACTTTTTTCGATGCAGGATATGGAATATAAAAAATTTCATTCCTCTCTTATGCCCACAGTCCCCCCTGACAAAGTAATAGGTGTTAGGACTCCGTTACTCAGAAAACTTGTAAAAGAGCTTGCGGAAGATGAAAAGACTTTATTTTTGCAAAAGCTTCCACACGAATACTACGAAGAGAACAATCTCCACGCATTTATTATTTGCGATATAAAAGACTTCGACAGGTGCCTTGAAGAAACGAAGAGGTTTTTGCCCTATATTGACAACTGGGCAACCTGCGACAGCTTACGTCCAAAGGCTTTTAAAAAGAACGTACAAAAGCTTACTCCTCTCGTTGACCTCTGCCTTTCTTCAAAGCACGTGTATACTGTAAGATACGGAATTGGCTTGCTTCTCACTTACTTTCTGGACGGTGAGTTTGACAAATCACACCTTGAACGAGTGGCTGCCATAGAAAGTGACGAGTATTACATCAACATGATGTCGGCGTGGTATTTCGCAACCGCCCTTGCAAAAAAGTGGGAGGATACCCTGCCGTACATTACAGAAAACCTTTTGCCCGTATGGGTACACAACAAAACTGTACAAAAGGCAATTGAGAGCTTTCGAATCACCCTTGAACAAAAGGAATATCTGAAAGCCTTGAAAAGAAAGAGCTGATATGAAAAAAATACGTTTATCCACCACACATATGATAATGATGAGCTTTGCCCTGGTCATTCTTGTGGGTACATTACTCCTAATGCTCCCTATAAGCTCAGCAGACGGCAAAAGTGCTTCCTTTGAGGATGCTCTATTTACAGCCACAACCTCCACCTGCGTAACGGGACTTGTGGTAGCCCCCACAGCAACAGTGTGGAGCACCTTCGGTCATATAGTGATACTCCTCCTCATACAAATCGGAGGTCTTGGACTCATCACTGTAATGGCAGCATTTGTTGTTTTTTTGAACAAGAAAATAGGGCTGTCCGACAGAATACTTCTGCAGGATTCCTTTAATCTCAACAATATTTCGGGAATAGCTTCCTTTGTAAAGAAAGTGGTCATCGGAACCTTCATAGTTGAGGGAATAGGTGCACTGCTGTATATGACGGTTTTTGTTCCCGAGTTCGGGCTTAAGGGCATATGGATATCGGTTTTTAATTCTGTATCCGCCTTCTGTAATGCGGGAATTGACATAATAGGCGAAAACAGTCTTTGTGATTATGCCACGAATCCCGTAATAAATATCACTACTTCCCTTCTTATAATAATCAGCGGTATCGGTTTCATCGTCTGGTGGGATATTATAAGGGTTACAAGGAATATAAAAAAACAGGGTATCAAAGCGTTCAAAGGACTCACCCTTCATTCAAAAATTGCGCTTTCGGTTACATTTATTTTGCTCTTTTCAGGCACTGCCATGATTTTCCTTTTTGAAAAGGACAATCCCCTGACAATGGGAACTTGTACGACTCCCGAAAAGCTGATGATGTCATTTTTCCAATCGGTCACCACGAGAACGGCAGGATTTGCCGCAATTCCTCAAGAATATTTAACAGATTCTTCGGCTATTGTATGTCTTTTCTTGATGTTTATAGGCGGCTCACCCGTGGGTACTGCGGGAGGTATCAAAACAGTTACCCTTGCCGTGCTTTTCGCAACTGTCATCTCTTCAATCAAAAACCGTGATGAGGTAACACTCTTTGGAAGAAACATACCGAAAATCACGTGTACAAAAGCAATTTCGGTAACTTGTATTTCCTTTGCGATAATGTCACTGTCAACACTTTTGCTGTCTGTATATTCAAACGGCTCATTTCTTGATATAATATACGAAACAGTGAGTGCAACAGCAACGGTAGGTCTTTCGAGAAATCTGACCTCAACCTTTAACACAGCGTGCAAGCTTATCATTACCGCAAATATGTATCTCGGCCGTGTAGGTCCCATATCACTGGCAGTCGCCTTTAAATTAAAAAACACAAACACAAATATAATAAAAAATCCCACCGAAGACATAAGTGTGGGATAGAAAGGAACAGTATGAATAAGAAAACATATGCCGTTTTCGGTCTCGGACGTTACGGAAAAGCCGTGGCAAAAGAGCTTGTTGAGGGCGGTGCAGAGGTAATTGCCATAGACCGAGACATAAGCACTGTCAATGCCTTCGCAAGTGAAATACCCGTGTGCAAATGTGCAAACGTTACTGACCCCGACGTAATACGTGAGCTTGACATCGGAAGTGTGGACGTGGTCATCATTGCCATGGCTGAAAGCTTTGAAGCGAGTGTTATGGCTACCATGCTTTGCAAGGAAGCGGGAGTCGGTACTGTAATTGTAAAATGCGGAGACGAGATGCGCTCCAAAATACTTGAGAGAGTAGGTGCTGATAAGGTTATATTCCCCGAAAAGGAATCGGGTATCCGTCTTGCCAAGAATCTGCTCACCTCCGGCTTTGTGGATATGGTAGAGCTGACAGCCGACATATCCCTTGTAGAGCTTGAAGTAAGAGAGGATTGGATAGGCAAAACGCTGATTGACTTAAATCTTCGTAAAAAGTACGGTGTCAACGTTGTGGCACTTAACAAGAACGAAAGGATTGTCATAAACATAGACCCCACACATCCCTTGGAGAAAAATACGAAGCTTGTTGTTATTGCAGATACGGCAAAGCTTGGAAAGCTGAAAGACTGAAAATGAAAAAGGATACTTTTATTCAGATTGTAAAATTCACGCTGTTTTCCATATCGGCGGGAGTGATACAAATAGGCTCATTTGCTCTTTTGAATGAGCTTGCCACCCTTCCCTATTGGCCCGCCTATCTTATTTCGCTTGTGCTTTCAATTTTGTGGAACTTCACCGTAAACCGACGCTTCACCTTCAAGTCTGCGGCAAATGTCCCTGTTGCCATGGCAAAGGTATTTGGTTTTTATCTTGTGTTCACTCCTCTGTCAACATACCTTGGACATATTGCCGAGGGCTCGGGAATCAATGAATACATAGTTCTTATTGTCACAATGCTTTCAAATTTTGTTCTTGAGTTTTTGTTCTGTAAATTCTTCGTTTACAGAAATCAGGAAAACACGTTGAAATGAAGTACGAAAATACAAAAGAGGGAATCTTTATTTCCCGTCCAAACCGTTTCATTGCCCACGTGGAAATTGACGGAGCAGAGCAAATTTGTCACGTAAAAAATACGGGCAGATGCCATGAGCTTCTTATTCCCGGTACAAAGGTCATAGTTGAACACACGCCCATCGAGACAAGAAAAACCAAATACGACCTGATAGCCGTATACAAGGGCGAAAGGCTTATAAATATAGACAGTCAGGCACCCAACAAGGTAGTGGGAGAGTGGATAAAGGAAAAAAATTACTTTGGCACGCCCCACCTCGTGAAGCCCGAATACACCTTCGGTAATTCTCGGTTTGATTTTTATATCGAATCGGGAGAGAGAAAAATCCTTGCCGAGGTGAAAGGAGTAACTTTAGAAGAGAACGGTGTTGTACTTTTTCCCGATGCTCCCACACAAAGAGGCGTAAAGCATCTGAAAGAGCTTGCCGAGGCTGTCCGTGACGGATATGAGGCATATGTCATATTCGTTATACAAATGAAGGAATGCCTTTATTTCACCCCTAATGACAAGACTCATCCCGAATTTGCAAGGACTCTGTTTGAAGTAATGAAAAAAGGAGTCCGAGTCATTGCAATGACCTGCAACGTAAGTAAAAATGAGCTATCCATTGATAGCTTTGTAAATGTAAAGGAGAAAAACCATGTTTGATTTTGAAATCGACAAAAAAGTCAAAACCGCTATCATTGCGTTAGTCGTAATAGCGCTGATAGCAGTCGTTGCCTTTAACTGCGTATTCACTGTAAATGAGCAGGAAAAGGCTGTCGTGCTTACCTTCGGAAATCCGACCTACGTAAAGGAATCGGGTCTTGGCTTCAAGATTCCCTTCATTCAGTCGGTGCAAAAGGTAAATACCACCATTCAAGGCTTTGCCATAGGCTATGACGAAACTACAAGTAAATTCACTCCCGATGCCACAATGATTACAAGTGACTATAACTTCGTTAACGTTGACTTCTTTGTGGAATGGAGTGTTACAGACCCAATTAAATCACTCTACAATTCACAATCGCCCCAGGCAATACTTTCCAACATAGTACAGAGCTCTGCCAGAAGCGTTATCGGTGTTAACCAGGTTGACAGCGTTCTTACAACGGGCAAGGGCGAAATACAGTCACTCATTAAGGCTAATGTTTCAGATGCACTTGAAAAGCTGGATATAGGCGTTCAGGTTCACAATATCACAATTCAGGATGCCGAGCCACCCACGGTTGAGATCATGACAGCCTTTGATGCCGTTGAGGATGCAAGACAGAAGATGGACACCTACACAAACGATGCCAATAAATATAAAAACGAGCAAATTCCTGCAGCACGTGCAGAGGCCGACAAGCTTCTTCGTGACGCAGAGGCCGACAAGGAATCGAGAATAAATGAAGCGAAGGGTGAGGTTGCACGCTTCAACGAGCTTTTTGCCGAGTACGAAAAGAACAAGGAAGTTACAAAGAAGCGTATGTTCTATGAAGCAATGGAAACCATAATGCCCGAAATCGAGCTTATTATAGGTGCAGAGGACGGCTCAACCCAGAGCATTTATCCTGTAAAATCCTTTACGGAAGGAGGAGCAAACTAAAATGAAAAAGATTATAATACCCGTAATTTTAGTTATTATAGCTGTATTGATTTTTGCATCAACGGTTGTAACAAAGAGCAACGAATACACCCTTATCAAGGAATTCGGAAAGGTTGAAAGAATAGTATCCGAGCCGGGTCTTTCCTTCAAGCTCCCCTTTATTCAGCAAACAGAAAAGCTCCCCAAAACAATTATGCTTTTCGACCAGGCGGAATCCGACGTTATTACCAAGGATAAGAAAACAATGGTAATTGATAACTTTGTTCTTTGGAAGATAACCGACCCGCTCAAATTTGTTCAGACACTCAACACCATTCCCGAAGCGGAAAGAAGAATAGGTACTGTTACATATAACGCAATTAAAAACGCCGTGGGTAATATCAACCAGACCGACATTATCAACGGCAGAGGCGAATCTCTCAGCGACGGAATCGTAAAGACAGTACAACCTTCCTTCGATGAATACGGAATAACAATAATTGATAATGAAATCAAACGTCTCGACCTGCCCGAGGACAACAAGGGTTCGGTTTACGCACGTATGATATCCGAGCGAAACCAGATTGCGGCAGACTTCCTTGCCCAAGGTAACGAGGAGTATCAGCTCATTCTCAACGACACAAACAAAGAGGTTTCCATAATCGTTTCATCTGCAAAAGCCGAAGCCGAAGAAATCCGTGCTCAGGGTGAGTCGGAATACATGAAGATAATTGCCGAGGCGTATAACAGCCCCGAAAGACAAGAGTTCTACGAATTCCTTCGTGCACTTGACGCTTTGAAGCTGGCTATGAAGGGAGACAACAAAACCGTGTTCCTTCCCATTGACTCACCGCTTGCGAAGATATTCATAGGAGGCTGAACTCACTATGGTACTTGCAACGGTACTCAGATACATTGACTTAAAGAAAGGACGCCCCTGGGACTTCCGCTACTGCATCCCCCACGATTTCAAGCTCATGGCGGACAAATACGGCATTGGACTTGTGGCGGTTATGTCGGATGACAACATTGAGGAGGTCTGCCGTGACTGCGACGGACTCATTATTCCCGGCAGCACTACCGACATAAATCCCGCTTACTACGGAGAGCCGTCTCCCGAATTCAATGCACCGGTCGACGAATACGCCTTGGACAAAAGGCTTATTGACTTCTTTCTTGAGAAGAAAAAACCGATACTCGGAATATGTGCGGGACTTCAGGAGCTGAATATCTATTTTGGCGGAAGTATTAAAAAGATAGAAACGGGTGTCCCACATTGCAGTAACGGACTTTTGAAGCATAAGATAAGCATCAGGGAAAATTCCTTTGTGTACGATGTTTTTGGAAGCACTGAAGCCTCGGTCAACACCTTCCACTATTGGCATATTGATAGCCTTGCCCCTTGCTTTGAAGCGGTTGCCTTTTCGGAGGACGGAATAATCGAGGCTATTGAATGCTGTGACAAAAAGATTTTCGCTACCCAGTGGCATCCCGAGCTTTCCTACCATGCGGATGACCCAATTGAAAACAGACTTTTTGAGAATTTCATAGAATTATGTAAATAATTAAAGGAAGCCGTCTCAGGTCAAAACCTGAGACGGCTTTAGTCTTATTTTACCATAAAGTTGTCATCAAATATTACAAAATCGTAGTAATAGCTGTTGCCTCCCACAAGCATAGCATAAACATCGTATTCGGTGGTGGCGGGTGAAGAGTAGGATGTTGAACTTGAATTACTGAAGTAGGATTTTATTCCGTTGGTTAGATAGAGATCAACCGTGGGGTGGAAAATAAACGGGCTGATTCCATTTATATTTTGATTGCTCTGTGTGGTCACGCCTGTTCCGAAGAATATTCTGTATCCTAACTTGCTTGAACTGTTCCTATACTGAATTGCCTTCATTCCCTTAAACTTCACAAGCTTGTAGAAGTTGGAAGTGTCATCCAGGAAGGCTTCAAGCTCAGTTTGAGTACTTATCTCGGTTGCCGAGGTGAGGTCAAATTCCACTTCATTATTATGGGATACTATCATGAGTCCCGATACAAATGTATCATTATTTGTGGCATTTGCACCATATCTTCCCCTGCTGCCGGTGATTGAGGAGTTAGTAGGCTCAAGATAATAAGCTGCACTCACAATTATCTCGTCTCCGATATTCACCACACTCGTGTCAAGACTCGGTTCATAAATTGAACCTGCAACGCCTGTATTGATTATACCAATGTATTCATCGGAGTTTTTGTCCTTGATAAGAAGCTCAGCGTATTTGTGTGTTGAAACAGCACCGACAACAACGCCTGTGAACTCATAAGTGCTTCCGACTGCGCACTTTTTGAGCTCGGTTACGGACATAGCGGTGTTTTCGTACACTATGGGAAGCACCACGGTTTCGCCTTCATACTCAAGCACATAGTTGACTGTGCCTATATTCCAAGGCTCACTTTCTTCCGAAATCATTTCCTTTGTTATATCAACTGTCTTCGAAGAGTAATCGGAATATATAACAGTAATTTTACCGCCCGTCAAATCAAGTGTTTCGATTGTATCACGGTGTGTATAAACCGTCTTTGCAGGCATCTGTGCAATCTTTATTTCTATTACGTTAGTTGAACTATTTTCAATCCGTGCTGCGGCATTGCCATATCTGAAAAGGCACTTTGTAAGTTCCTTCAGCTTTGCATCACTAATACTCTGGGCAAGACTTACATAGTTATATGCAGAGAATGTGATTGTTGTGCTTTCTTCGCCGAATGCAACAGTCACGTTTTTAAGCTTTCCAAGCTCCTGTGCGGGAATGTCTTCGGTATCAACATATACATACTCCTCACTGCCATTGGCATATTTGAGGTCTGTCGCACCTTCCACCGCATATGCATCAAGGTCAATATCTCCTGTTACCTTGAAGTAATGGCGGAGTGTAACACTTTCATTGAGAATAAGAGAGGTGGATACGTGCTCAAGATTTCCTACCGTTTTGCTTGTGATATTTGCAAAGGCTGTGATATTCCGGAGGATATTCTTTTCAGCATCCGTAAGTTCTGTCATACCTTCAAAGTTTTTATTCTTGTCGAAGTAAATATCTGCCGCTGAAATATATTTTTCAAGAGCATCTATGAGATTCGAATATTTTTCATATTCAGAGTGCTTTTTGAACTCATTGATATAATCAGGGATTGTGAGCTGTGGAAGCGTAACAGAATAATCTCCCGCAGAAACAACTGAATTTATAACAGTGTTCCCCGCATCCTTGGGGCTTACATATACAATGGAATAAGCTGTTCTTCCGTTTTCGTCAAGGGTTATGGGAAGGATGACATTTTCCTCTGTACCGTGGTCGGTATTTTTAACAGTCGCTGAATAGGTAAGTGTGTCTGTATTGATTACCGCACTGTCATACTCAAAGTATACCTTAACACCGATTCTGCCGTCAAGAAGAAGACTTACGCCCATTGTTCTTATCGGGTCAAGTACCCAACTTTCATCAAGTATGGCAATTCTGTCGTAATACTGGTTTGCGCCTACATATACTGCATAGAAGCTCTTGTCACTTGAAGGACCGGGGAAAATTCCATGCTTGTAGGATAATCCGAAAAGGGTGGAATACCAATTTTCACCAAGATTTGCCGCATGTGTTGAAAGTGTAAGGTTTGCTACCTGCGAGCCGTTTGTACGGATATCTGCAACGCTTTTTGCATTAGGATTCTTATGTATTCTGAAGCGCTCGGGATTTGTTGCAGATGATGATTTATAACCGCTGTAATAGGTTGTCCCCGAAACCTTTATAATTCTGTAGAAATTATCGTTTGTTCCGAGAACTGAGACAAAATCACTCTGACTCTTTACTTCAAGGACGTTATCAAAGTTGAAGGTTATATTGTTCCCCCTTGAAGTAACTGTATCTGCAATATCTGTGTTTTCGTCCGAGTACACAAGATACTTTCTGCCATAATCATATGTACCCGAGCTAATGGCAGCATTTACAATAAACTTAACCTTGTCACCATATTCGTAATAATAATCGGGATATGTACCCGGTACATTACGGACAGCAATAAGGCTGTCAGAATTTATATCCTTTATGAGAATTTCCTTTGTCCCATCGTCACCTACACCCACAAAATAGCCCTCAACGTTTGCAAGAGCACCTTCAGGAAGTGTGTGCGCCGCTGCAACACCTAAGGTGTAATAATCCTTTGAAAGTGCAACCTCGAAGGTTTTTGAAAATTCACCGAAGGTTACTGTAACTGTATTGTCGGGATATGTGAATTCTGTTGGAGAAACTGTGTAATCGACAATTTCCTTTAATTCACCATTTGAAAAGAGTGCCTTGACAACCATTCCTGTGATATCAATTCTCTCTTTGTTGTAATATGACATTTTTTCGGGCAATGAAGTAATTTCAATTCCCTCAATTCTGGCTATATTCACATCAAAGGTGTCGGTAAATCCGAGATACGAAACGGTTACTGTTGCAGAAGGATACTCAAAAGCGGTGTTTGTAACGGTATATCCCGATACTTCCACTGTTTTTCCATTGTCAAGTATTGCTGTCACCACCATGCCCGTGGGGTCAAAGGCTTCGTGACTGAAATACTCGGTCTTATCGGGCATTTTTGTAACTTCAATGGATTCAACCGAAACAGTTGATTCAAAATCACTCATTGACGGACGGATAACAATATATCTGTCATAAGCATAAAGAGAAACAAGAATGTTATCGGCATCACTTCCGTAAATGTCGTCCCCGATAGTCTTTGTTATCACCTTTCCGCCGTTGACTGCCATAAGAGTAGAGTCGCCAATATAAAGATAGGTTATGCAACCACCCGACCAATCCGCAATGATTATATCGCCTACTGCAAGGTCACTTTCCTTCACAAGACGTGAACGTACACTATCGGGAATCTTGTACATACCGGTTCTGATGGTCATACCGCCGTAAAGAGAAGGTGCTGTAATAGCTGCAAACTCTGAATCGGTTGAAAGGGTGAGTTTTTCAGTATCAATGGCAGAATTCAAAATAACCGCATCTGCACTTGCAATCGTCTTATAGCCATCTGTATAGAACTGTACGCAAAGATCGGATATTATATCTTTTACGTGTTTAACGGTTGTACCTTCCTTCGATGCACCGTAAGGACGGATAACAATACCTATTATGTAGCCGTCTGTCTTTTCAAAGTCGGAAATATTTACTGTATGAACAGCGCTTGTACCGGATTTAAATACAATATCCTTGTAAACTGTTCTCTCTTCAAGCTTGCCGTCCTCCGTTACAACAATAAAAGTATAAGTTGTCATAAATCCGCCTTCATCTACAGCAAGACCCGTCTGTCTGGGCCATACCTTGAAGGTGTGGCTTATAAAATCTCCCATGGGGATGATTTCCTCGTTTGTGTACTGATATGTGAACCAACGGTCGCTTATTTCTTCGACCTTCTCTGCATTAGCCTCATCAAAAGCTGCCTGTGCTTCTGCTATTGCATCAGGGTCACCTGTTGCCTGAGCTGCCAAAAGAGTGTTCGTAGCATTCTTGACAGATGTATAATCTACTGTGAGAGCTGTACCGCCCAGATTGAGAGGATCGCCCTGATTGTAGTATGTATAACATCTGTAGTTAATATTTACACCGGTCCATTTTGCTTTATTAAAGCTGAGTGACTTACGGTTGGTTTCGTTCCAGCCCGCAACATTTACCTGGTCAATAACATCAACAACCTTGCCACTGTTGTTAGTACCATTACATGTCATTGTTGTTGTGTGAAGAATATTTTCTGTGGACTCCCCCTTAACATAAACCGTGTATACCTCGTTTTTCGATACCTCTCTTACACCCCAGATACCCGAGGTGAGGACAGTTGAGTCTGTTACGGGAGAATATGAAAATTCCGACGTTACACTTCCGTTATCGGAAAGCTCTTTTATAATTTTTGTGTCGTTAAGGTTTGCATATTCATACGAAACGCCCTCTTTAAGTCCCACGAGTTTTCCGTTTTTGTCTGCGTATATTCCGCTTTCAGGGGTTTTATCGGTTGACATATACTTTGTCAAATCAACTCCGAGCACGTTGCGGTAAAGCCCAAATGCCATTTCTGCTCCGTTTGTGAATTTTTCAGAGCCTGAAATATATCCTTTTGCTGCATCAACAAGCAATGAAATATCTTCCTTTGAGTATTCGGACACAGTGTGTATTATTGTAAAAAGCTTTATGCCGCCCACGGAGGTCTTGTCGCTTACAATACGTGCACCCTCGGGCTTTGACACAACACGGACGGTGTAGCTGACACTTACTGTCGCTTTTGCCGCCACGTCCCCCGTCCACGAAAGGTTTCTTCCGTTTACATCTACCCCTTCGCTTCCGGATACAAATTCTGTGCCTGTGGGAATTGTATCGGTAAGTGTAACACCGGTAAGAGCCTGACTTGCACTATTCGTCATTGCAACGGTATATGTAATTGTGTCACCCGTAAAAACAGCTGTATTGGGAGCGACAGAAGAAGTTTTCTCGCTGTCAAGTCCCGCAATTGCCATTCTCTTAAGACTATTCTCGGTAGGAGTCACATTCCCACGAGCAAGGGGTCTGTGAAGGCTGAAGGATACAACCGTATCCTCAACAGTCTCCTTGAAAATATATCTTGAGCTTGTTGTTGTGGTGAATATGTTTGCAAACGAGATATACTGTATGCGGTTTGTCTCCCCCTCTGATTCCTCATAAGACTTGGCGGGATTTGATGAATTTACAACATATGAACCGGCACCCGCACAGTGATAGAAGGTGTTATTTCCCACATAGATATACACATGTCCCGCAGTGCTACCCGAGGATTTTAAATGGCGATAGTTTAAAATGTCTCCCACTTGCAGATTTTCTTTCATAAAATCAACTATGCTCTGCTTGGCATCGGCTGTTGACCACTCGGTGTTTTCCCAATATCCTACAACATCGGGATTTCCCTCGTTATCCCTTGCATAAGCATTGTAATTTGAAGTAGAGCATGATTTTTCGGCAATTGGATACGGCAAAATGTTTATACCAAACGCCTCTATGTAGCATGAGTTTACAAAGCTGCTGCAATCAAAGTAGATTGTATTCTGCGAGGTTGCATCCTCTGGTGATGCAACTACATGCCGCCTTGAATTGAGCTGGTCGTAAAGAATAGTGTCGCCTTGTCTGTCATAGGCATACACTACCTCCTTGATTATATCCGCATTGCTGTAGCTTTCCTCGGCAAATGCCGTCACGGAAAGAGAAAACAAAGCAGTCAAAAGTATTAAAAGAGTAACTATTCTTTTCATATTTATAATACCTCCTTTTTAATATCTTGATTTTAACATACTTTTATGTTATAATCAAATACAAATAAACCTTTCAAAGTATAAATAAAAATCTATGAGGTATATATGGAAAGAGCAAACAAATACATTTACAAGGTATACCAAACAAAAAGCTTTTCCCTCGCAGCAAAGGAGCTGTACATATCACAGCCCTCACTCAGTGCCACGGTAAAAAAGCGTGAAAACGAGTTGGGGTTTGAAATTTTTGACAGAAGAACCTCGCCTCTTTCACTCACACGTGAGGGAAAAATATATATTGATTATCTTGACGAAGCTATGATAAATGAAAAAAATATGATGCGGCGCGTCAAACTCCTTTCGAATTTGTCCCACGAAAAGCTGGTGGTAATCGGTACAAATTTTCTGTCATATAAAATAATACCGAAAATTTTCGGCATACTTCGCAAGAAATATCCCCATGTGGAAATGACTGCAAATTTCGGAAGCGGATATCCCAAAAAAGAGCTGTACTCAATGCTTGAAAGTGGCAATGCTAACCTTATGATAAATTACACTTGTAATGAAAGCAAATTCGATTACATACCCCTGCATAAAGAGAAATTTGTAGTAGCTGTAAGGCGTGACGGTATAACAGACGAAAGGCTCTTTTCCTTTGCCGTACCATACAGTGAAATAGTAACCGATACAGTAAAAGAGGAAAGAATAATATCGGATTATTCACTTTTTAAAAACGTGGAATTCTTGAGGGTCAGCAAAAATTCCAGTATTCAAAGCTACGTTCACAAATTCATTGAAAATGCAAGTGTTTCCTCGTGTCACACATATAACTCAAATACTCTTGAAGAACACTACTATATGATGGAAAACGGACTTGGCGCTGTAATTACCACCGATTATCTGATAAAAAATATTCCCGAAAACAAGGACGTGCTTTACTTTATTACCGATTTTCAGGAAAATTGCCGTCAAGCAAAAATACTTTATAACAAAAATACATCTCTGTCAAACAGTGCAAAGGCATTTGCGGAAATAGCAAAAGAGATGCTAACGAAAAAGTGATGCATCATTAAGTCTAAACCGAAAAAGAGCTAAGATATCCTTAAAGAAGGTATCTTAGCTCATATTTTTTTAAAGCTCTATTACAAATGTATATTCACGGTTGTCATCGGGGGTAAATTTGAGAGTGAGGATATTTCCTTTCACCTCTACATCTCCAAGGCTTGTTGATTTGAAGGTGAAGTCATCGGGGATATAAAGGGTAAGCTTGTATGCATCTCCCTTAACAAGCGCTGATGTGATTTTAAGAGTGTTATTCTTCCATTCAACATTTTTCAGCTCTGCCGCACCCTGGGAAAGGTGACGGGAGGTGCTGACTATCTGCGGGCGGTCAAGGAGTGGGCGAAGGGCGAGAACTCTCGTTTCAAATGGAGTAAAGTCAAGCTGTATTCCCTCTTCCACGATGCCGAGATACTCGTCTCTGAAATAGTCATAGGCAAGGTATTTACCCACGTCAAGTCTCAGGGTTTCCTTGAAGCTGATATCACGGACAAGCTCGCCCTCTGTAAGGTTCATAATGCCCGTTACAAGATATTCCTCAAAGGGAAGCGCAATCTTCTGGCAAATGATTTGTGTCTTTCCGTCGCAGATTGCATTGTTGAAGTCGGTGGGATGCACCTTCATTACAGGAAGGGCACGCTTTAAAAGGTCAACTCGCTCCTTTGGAAGGGATGGGAGGTCATCTCCGAAGGTAAGAGGAAGACCGAGAAGAGACACGATTGAAAGCCTTGATATTGCCTGATTCATATTGCTGTACTCGTCACGAAGCACCACGTTATCGGGGTCATTGATAAGTGCAATGTTGTGGAGGGGATAGTACATTCGAAGTCTCTTAATGGTCAGCACAAATTTTTCCCACGTAAAGAGGTCGGGGCCGATACGGGAGGCATCAAACACGCCCGCACTCCAAAGAATTGAGGAAACGTATCCGCCACAGGCAAGCATGAAGAAGTCCTCACCTAAAAGCTCTCTTGTTTTCTTTATCATTCCCACAAAAGCTTCATGAGTGGTCATGTCGGGGTCTGTCATATTTTGGTGGAATCTTTCGTGAGCAAATATGCAATTTGGAAGGGTGTCATATTTTACCGCCTCATACCCCCAGTCCTTTATCTGCTGTACAGCCTTGGGAAGAAAGCCGTTTAAGTACTCGGGATGAGTTATGTCGTAGTAATACTTTCCGCTCCATGTTTCATAGTGAGCAAGGCTTATTTCAGGATGCTCCTTTTCGTATTCCGTCATTGCGGGGTCATTTGTAAAGCCCATCCAGAGTGCGGGAATGAAGCCACACTTCTTTATTTCATCAGCCACGTAGCCAAGACCGTTGGGGTATTTCTTGGGGTCGGGATTGAAGCAGTCAACACCGTCAAAGCGTTCCTTTTCGTATTTTTTGTGATACCATTCCCAATCTACCCAAACGGTGTCCGCACCGAAATCCTTCAGATGCTCCGACTGAAAGCGTGCGTTGGAGAGCACCTTTTCCTCGGAGGCGTCGAATTTTACAGCATACCAAGTCATCCAGCCCGCAGGAGGAGCATCGTATTTGCCCCTCTTTTTAAGGGGAACAAAGTCAATATCATATTTATCGGATAGGATATGCTCCTTCATCTTGAAGAGTATAATTTCTGCAACACCCTCGCTTATGGTGGACATTCTGAAGCCGTAGGACTTCTTGCTCCAATCATAGTGCATTCTGAAATCACGGCAGCCCTCCACGCAGAAGGCGGAGTCTGTCTTTTTATTGTAAAGGGCGTTATCGTAAAGGGATGTCGCAGGACCGATGGCACATCTTATCGCCTCGGTGGCTGTGTCCTTCAGGTTCACGGCGAAGCAATCCTCGCTGTCACCGTTTACCATAGTGCCATTCAATACTATTCTGTATTGCTGCATCTCATAGAACATAACCTTTATCTGTCTTGAACTTACGGTCACGAATATCTGGAATGTGGGCAAGTCCTTTTCGCTTTCCTTCGGGATGAAGGTGAGTGACATTTTTCTCTCGGGGGTTTCGCTGTCAAAGGTATGTCCAACAGAGCATTTTGCATACTCTGTCATATCTATGAATTTTTCGCCGTCAAGATAAAGTCCGTCTATCACAAGCTCAGACTTCGCCCCCGTAGGTGTATGTACAAGTGTCAAGGTATAGCTTTCATCGTCGTATTTTGCAAGATGGTTTCTGTAAGTACAATAGCTTACCATGTTTTTTCTCCCTTATCTTGAAATTTATTTAATTATATACTATAATATAAATAAATAACAGTAAATACACTTTTAGACACAAAATTTTATATTTTGGTCATTTGGTGAAGAATATGAAAATTTTGAATCTCTATGGTGCAAGACACATGCATCAAAGCCCCGATTTTCGCTTCATAGGTCACCGTCACGGAAAGTACGAGGCTAACATAATACTAAAAGGGACAATAGAGCTGACCTGTAACAGCAAGGTGTTTTCTCTCTCAAGGGGAAGCTTTGCGATTTGGAAGCCGGGTGTATTCCACATGAGCCGTGTCACCTCAGAAGGCGGAGCGGAGCTGATTTCTTTAAGCTTTGAGTTATCCGACGATACCTTTCCCGTGGAGGAAAGTGCAATTTTCGAGCTCAATAAAACCGATATGGCACTGGTTTCTGTAATTGATGAATCAGAGGGTGACGCCCTCGTAAAGCTTATTGAGGCGTTTTTCATAAGACTTTCCGGGCGTGATGAAAACTCTCATACGAAGCGTGAGGCACTATCGGAAATATACCACAATGCTGTGAATTTCATGGCTGACAATATGGATAAGGATTTGAGTTCAAATACAATAGCAAAGCATTGCGGAGTGTGTCTCACTACCTTAAAAAAAGCATTTTCGGTCTATTCGGGTATCGGAATCAAGGCATATTTCAACGAAATGAAGATACATCGTGCAAGGGAGCTTCTGCAAGACGGAAAAAGAGTGTCCGAGGTGTCGGATATTCTCGGCTTTTCTTCCCCCGCATACTTTTCTCAAAGCTTTAAGAGAATAACCGGAATATCGCCCAAAAAAATCGGACTGTAATCACAGTCCGAATCTTTTTGCGTATGCACATTTGCGACATAATTCTTCAACGGCACGTCTTTTTGAAAAGCCGTCATAAATTGCCTTTGCTCTGTCACCCTCCAGAATATACGAAAGGCTTTCGGTATAAATATTGCCGAGTGCTATGTCACCCTCCGCATCAAGGCAGCAGGGAACGACGATACCGTTTGACAAAATGCCTATCTGGTCACGAAGCCCGTAGCAAAAGAGAGTGTCATCACCTTCCTCTGCCTCCATGTCAGGCCATTCAAAGCGGTTGGCAAAGCTCAAAAATACATTTTTTGCAAGGGTGAAGGAATTATCTCTCCCCTCTTTCCAAGGTTTTGGGAAAGTGCTCTCCAATACGTCAAGGGTAAAGGCATTTGACACATCAGTCTTCAAATTCCAAAGACGGAGAGATACAAGTATTCCACGCTCTGCCGCTTTTTTTGAAACCCCCGTTATTCTGTCGAGATATGCCTTTTTCTCTGCCTCGTCATCCCCTTCAAAGCTGTGAAGTGATACCTGAAATTTATAAAGTCCGCTGTCAAGGAGCTCGTCACGAAGGAGCGTTCCGTTGGTGGTGACGGTAACCTTGAAGCCTCTTGCAGTCGCCGTATTTATAAAAGGTATTGCCTGCGGGTGGCAAAGAGGCTCACCCAAAACGTGAAGGTAGATGTACTCGGTGACACCTTTCAGCTCATCAAGTACCCTTTCAAATTCAGCCTCGGACATTTCCTTTGGCACTCTTTTTGTGCCGTGGCAAAAGGAACACTTTTTATTGCATACATTGGTTATCTCCACATATGCTTTTTTAAATGTTCTCATTCAACTACACTGAATCGGTATTCGGTGAAATGGTGATATGTGTCACCCTTCTTCAAAACGGTTGATGGGAAATGAGCAAAATTGGGGCTTGCGGGATAGTGCTGGGTTTCAAGGCAAAGTGCTGACTGCTTGGGGTTCTTCTTGCCCTCTTCCGCTGCGGGAACATCCTGTGCTTTCTTGACATAGAGCTGAACAGCGGGCTCCGTTGTGAAGGCTTCCATTTTTATACCCGTGTCTTCGGCATAAACTGTGGCAAAGGGAATCTCTCGGTCAGCCTTTGGGAAAATAAAGTTATGGTCATATGTACCGATAAGCGCCATCTGCGGATGATTGCTTGCAAGACCGTCTCCGACTTTCAAGCCCTCTCGCAAATCAAAGGGAGTTCCTTCAACCGAAAGTATTTCACCTGTGGGAATTACCTCCTCATTCACGGGTGTATAAAAATCAGCGTTCATCTGAAGCCGGAGTGTCTCGACTCCTCTGCCGTTCTGTCCGTTGAGATTGAAATAGGAGTGGTTTGTAAGATTTATAACGGTGTCCTCGTCGGTGGCTGCGGTATATCCCATCTGCAATCCGTTTTTATCGGTGAGCGTGTAAACGATGGTTATGGCAAGCTTTCCGGGGTAGCCTTCCTCTTCGGGAGGACTTACAAGTGTCATTACTACGCTGTCCCCGTCAATGTGTGAATCAAGCACACGCTTTGAAAATGTTCCGTGAAGGTGGTTTCTGCCATTGTTTGGGGTAAGGTGATAGGTTTTGCCGTTGAGAGTGAACTCCGAATTTATGATTCTGTTACCGTATCTGCCAACAAATGCTCCGTAGAAGCCACTTCCCTTTTCATAGCCCTCAACGTCATCCCAACCCAGTACAACGTCCTGAATCGCGCCGTTTTTATCGGGCATCTTTATATATCTTATCGCACCGCCGAAGTTGATTATCGAAACCTCGGCTCTACCGTTTGAAAGTATATATTCCTTTACCTCTTCGCCATTTGATGTCTTTCCGAAAATCTTTTCAGTAATCATTTCTTATTTCTCCTCTTTGAATTCGTTTACCGCTCTTGCGATGCGGTTGTAATCGTTTGTAAGTATTGTATCAATGCCCATTTCAAGGAATTCCTTTGTCTCCTTCGGGTCATCCGACCAAAAGACATTGCATATTATTCCGTTTTCATGAGCCTTGTCAATCATTGCCTTATCAAAATAAGGTTTGAAAAGCTGTACCTTTTGGCATCCCTCACGAATGGCAAAATCCACCATTCCCCAAGGGTCATCCCCCGCACCTGCGCAAAGGGGAATGTCAGGAGCTATCTCCTTGCATTGACGGGCGAGAAGCTCGTTATTTGATATCATGAAATACACATATTTACGGCAATCGTACTTGTCTATAAGGTCAACAATTTTCTTCAGCGCCCTCTCGTTGTAAGGCTTGTGATTTTCCCTCAATTTGATATGTATATTCATAACGGTGTGACAGGAGAATTTTTTGAGTATTTCCTCAAATGTGGGGATACTGAGTCCCTCGAATTCCTTGCCGTGCTTTATGCCGAAATCAAGTGCTTTAAGCTCCTCAAGGGTGTGCCCCCATACATATCCCGTGCCGTTTGACACACGCTCAAGGCTTTGGTCATGTATGGATACTATCTCACCGTCGGCTGTTTCCCAAAGGTCGAACTCTATCTCATCCGCACCCATTGAAACCGCCGCACCAAAGGCGGGCAGGCTGTTTTCGGGGGCAATTGTATTAAAGCCTCGGTGAGCACAGACTCTGGGGTATTTCATCCTTTTGTCATCTCTCACTATTGCCGAGCCGCCGGGACGGTATTTCCAAGGACGTCTGCCTATCTCGATATACTCGTGGTGGGATGACGGAGGATTTCCGAAGCCTGCGGGCTTATAGTATTTATCCTTTATATCTATTTCCACACATTCAATGCCCGTTCTGCTCTTCATATTGAGAAGTATCTCGCCTCTCGGTGAAACTACCATGCTTCCGCCGCCGATATCCGAGCTTTCATCCATGGAAACCGATGAGCGAAGGACATATGCGTTTGTGTTATAGGCAAGAAACTGTGACATTATTTCAAGGGCAAGGTGGGTGTCACTTCTCTGGTGTGAACAACCGATAACTGCATCGAGGTTGTATCTTGCCATGTTGGCAAAAGCCTCATAGAAGTAAAAATCATAGCACACAAGGAAGCCGAATCTCATTCCCTCGATTTCCAAGACCACAGGCTCTGAAAATTCAAAGGAATAGTCACTGTCAAGCTTTATTTTATCAACCTCACTTTGAACAAGGTGCTGTTTATAGTATTTCCCCACAATATTACCCTGCCTGTCAAAGGCAAAGGTAGTGTTGAGATATCCTTTATCGCTTTTATCCCTTGCGTTGGCAAAGATAATGGCACCGCATCTCCTTGCGGTCTCGGAGCATTTATCGAGAAATGTTTTATTGTATTTTCTCACCGCCGCCTCATTGTCCTCACGGGTGGAGGCAAGGCAGGGCACATCGCAAAGCTCGGGCATGACGATAATGTCCATTGATGAGTCGCATGAATCAAGATATTCTATTTCCTTTTTGAAGTATTCGTCAATTTTTGAGTAATCCGTAGAATACGGGGGCTGAATAAGCGCTACTTTCATTTTGTTCTCCATCTTATCAGTTCTTTTTGTTTATGATATCAAAAACTTCACAATATGTCAACTTAAATAGTTCGATATACAATTGATTTTTTGGAATTATCACGTCATAGCTTCCCCCCACTCGTAAGCAGAATTTTGAACAAAAAAGCAGCAATAGAAGGCTGAATGTTTAAATGCACAAAAAAACGTTGCTCTTTTTGTGCATTTAATTAATTTACTATTCCGTAACAATTTGTTATACTATGTTGTAACCATGTACTTTTATTTTTTAATTTAAGGAGAAAAACATGAAAAGAATAATTTCAATGCTTCTTGTTCTTGCCATGGTTCTTTCAGCCACACTTATGGCTGTATCATGTAGCAAGGAAGAAGAGAAGAAAACGTCAACATCCACAGGTACACAAAACACAGGTCCGGCTGTTGAAGGCGACATTTTCGCAGAGCGTGCGGCAATTTCCGACGAGCTTCCCGAAAAGGACTTCGGCGGAAGAAAGTTCAGAATTGCCAGCCACAGAACCGATGAATATTTCATCGATGAAGAAAACAGAAATAAGGGTGACCTTATCGCAGATGCAAAATATTCAAGAAACAAGGCGGTTGAAGACCGCTTCAACTTCGAAATCGAGGTTGCATACAGAGCGGCTTATTCGGACGTTCAGAACTGGGTATCAAAAACAGTACTCTCCGGTGCTGATGAATTCGACCTTTTCTGCTCACACACTGCATCGGCAGGCGGTACAGTTCTTAAAAACGTATTCCTCAACTGGTATGACATCCCCCACGTTGACTTTTCAAAGCCTTGGTGGGCATCATCCTGTGCAAATGAGCTTACCTACGACGGCAAGTGTATCCTTGCTATTTCCGATTTCAACTACACAGCGGTTTCGGGTGCTATGTGTATGTTCTTCAACAAGAACCTTGCAGCAGCTTACGACATGGGCAACCTCTATGAAGCCGTAATCAACGGTGAGTGGACATTCGATTACTTTGTTGAGCTTACAAAGGACATCTACATCGACCAGGACGGCTCGGGCGACAAGTCTGACGGAGACTTCTACGGATTTGCACAGTCCCACGCTTGGCAGATAGGCGTATCCGCTTGGCTTTGGGCATTTGACAACCCCACAGTTAAGAAGGACGAGGATGGCGTTCCTCAAATCGCTGTCAAGACAGACAAGATCAATAACATCGTAAACAGTCTTTACGATTACCTCTTCAACTCAAACGGTGTTCACTACAGAAGAGACAATGAAGCAGGTCAAGGTATGGATCTCTTCCTTGCAAAGCAGGCAATTTTCGCAATGGGCAATGTAGGCTCTCCCACAGGCGAGGGACTCCGTAACTTTGAAGATGAATACGGTATGCTTCCTCTTCCCAAGTGGGATGAAAATCAGCAGAACTATTATACAATGGCATCAGGTGAGCACACATGTCTGGCAGTTCCGAAAACTGTTAAAGACACAGAATTTGTAGGCATCGTTATGGAAGCTCTTTCTGCTGAGTCTTACAAGCAGGTTATTCCCACACTTTACGAAATCGCTCTCAAGACAAGATACCTCAGAGATAACGAGTCAAAGGATGTTCTTGATATACTCATCAACGGACGTATGTACGACTTCGGTTATATCTACGGCGGTTTTCAGGGCTTTGGATTCATGCTTGGTGCTATGTTTGAAAAGGGCAACAACAACTTCGAGTCATACTACCAGTCAAAATACGGTAACGCAAGAATCCACTATAAGAAGATTGTAAAGGTATTTGACAAGCTCGGTTAATAAATGATTTAAATGCACAAAAGACACAGCTGTTTTTTGTGCATTTATTTTATTTACTATTACGCAATAATTTGGTATACTATATTATAACCATATATTCTATTAAGGAGGAAAAAATGAAAAGAATAATTTCAATGCTTCTTGTTCTTGCCATGGTTCTTTCAGCCGCACTTATGGCTGTATCATGCAGCAAGGAAGAAGAAAAGAAAACGCCAACATCCACAGGTACAAAAAATACAGGTCCGGTTGTTGAAGGCGACATTTTTGCAGAGCGTGCAGCAATTTCCGATGAGCTTCCCGAACATGACTTCGGTGGAAAGAAGTTCAGAATTGCCGGACACAGAACCGATGAATATTTCATCGAGGAAGAAGACAGAAACAAGGGTAACCTTATCGCGGATGCAAAGTATGCAAGAAACAAGGCGGTTGAAGACCGCTTCAACTGTGAACTCGAGGTTGCATATCAGGCAATTTACTATGATGTACAGTCATGGGTAGCAAAGACAGTTATGTCGGGTGCAGACGAGTTCGACCTCTTCTGCTCACACGGTGCATCAGCGGGCGGTACAGTTCTTAAAAACGTATTCCTTAACTGGTACGACATCCCCCACATCGACTTTTCAAAGCCTTGGTGGTCATCATCCTGTGCTAATGAGCTTACCTACGACGGCAAGTGTATCCTTGCAATCTCCGACTTCAACTACACTGCAGTATCCGGTGCCGAAGCAATGTTCTTCAACAAGAACCTTGCCGCATCCTACGATATGGGCAACCTTTACGATGTAGTTTTGAGCGGCGACTGGACATTTGATTACTTCGTTGAGCTTACAAAGGATATCTACATAGACCAGGACGGCTCGGGTGACAAGTCCGACGGAGACTTCTTCGGATTTGCACAGTCTCATGCATATCAGTGTGCTATTTCAACCTGGCTTTGGGCATTTGATAACCCCACAGTTACAAAGAACGAAGAGGGTGTTCCCACGATCTCCGTTAAGACTGACAAGATAAACAACATCGTTTCAGATCTTTATGACTACCTCTTCAACTCAAACGGCGTTCACTACAGAACAGACAACGATGACCCTCAGGGTATGACACTCTTCCTCAATAAGCAGGCTATCTTTACTATGGGCGGCGTTGGTTCTCCCACCGGCGAAGGACTTCGTAACTTTGAGGATGAATATGGTATGCTTCCCCTTCCCAAATGGGACGAAAACCAGACAAAGTACTACACTATGACTCCCGGTGAGCACACAGTTCTTGCAGTTCCCAAGACTGTTAAGGATACAGAGTTCGTAGGTACAGTTATGGAAGCTCTTTCAGCTGAATCCTACAAGCAGGTCATCCCCACTCTTTACGAAATCGCTCTCAAGACCAGATATCTCAGAGACGATGAGTCCAAGGAGGTTCTCGACATAGTAATCGACGGACGTATGTACGACTTCGGTTACATCTACGGCGGATTTGAAGGCTTCGGCTTCATGCTTGGTGCTATGTTCGAAAGCGGAAACAACAACTTCGAATCATACTATGCAAAGAAGTACGGCAATGCAAGAATCCACTACAAGAAGATTGTAAAGGTATTCGATAAACTCGGATAAAAGCCAATATTCAATAAATGCACAAAAAGCGAAAACGCTTTTTGTGCATTTATTTTATTTACTAAACAATATAAATGTGTTATCATAATTATATCAATAAAGTTGAAAAGGAGAAAAAATGAAAAAGATTATTTCAGCGCTTCTGGTACTTGCAATGCTTCTTTCAATGGTACTTATGGCGGTATCATGCGGCAAGGAAGAAAAGAAAGAAACCACGAAGCCCTCAACATCCACTAATGCGGGACCTGCTGTGGAAGGCGACATTTTCGCTGAGCGTGCGGCAATTTCCGATGAGCTTCCCGAAGCTGACTTCGGTGGCAGACCCTTCCGAATTGTAGGTCACAGAACCGACGAGTATTTCATTCCGGAAGAAGACAGAAACAAGGGCGACCTTATCAAGGATGCCAAGTATGCGAGAAATAAGGCGGTTGAAGACCGTTTCAACGTTGAAATTACTGTTGCATACAAATCTACATACACCGATGTAACAGCGTGGGTAAACAAGACAGTTATGTCGGGTACTGACGAATTCGATCTTTTCTGTTCACACGGTGCTTCGGCAGGAAGTGTGGTACTGAAAAACGTATTCCTCAACTGGTATGATATTCCCAACGTTGATTTCTCCAAGCCCTGGTGGTCATCAAGCTGTGCTACCGACTTAACCTATGACGGCAAGAGCATTCTTGCAGTATCCGACTTCAACTATACAGCAGTTTCGGGTGCTATGTGTATGTACTTCAACAAGAACCTTGCCGCATCCTATGACATGGGCAACCTTTACGATGTAGTTTTGAGCGGTGACTGGACATTCGACTACTTTGTAGAGCTTACAAAGGACATCTACATCGACCAGGACGGCTCGGGCGACAAGTCTGACGGAGACTTCTTCGGATTTGCTCAGGCACACTGGTACGGATGTGATATATCCTCATGGCTTTGGGCATTTGACAACCCCACGGTTAAGAAGGATGAAGATGGTGTTCCTCAGGTTGCAATCAAAACCGACAAAATCAATAACATTGTCAAGGACCTTTACGACTTCCTCTTCAACTCAAACGGAGTTCACTACAGACCCGACAATGAACAGCCTCAGGGTATGACACTGTTCTATAACAAGCAGACTATCTTCTCTCTCGGTTCAATCGGTGCTCCCACAGGTGAAGGACTTCGTAATTTTGAGGACGAATACGGAATGCTTCCTCTTCCCAAGTGGGATGAAAATCAGACAAATTACTACACTATGACTCCCGGTGAGCACACAGTTCTTGCGGTTCCCAAAACTGTCAAGGATACAGAATTTGTAGGCACCGTAATCGAGGCACTTTCAGCCGAGTCATACAAGCAGGTAGTTCCCACGCTTTATGAAATTGCTCTCAAGACAAGATATCTCCGCGACAACGAATCCAAGGATGTTCTTGATATAGTCGTTGACGGACGTGTATATGAATTCGGCTATATTTACGGTGGATTTGAAGGATTTGGATTTATGCTCGGCAGTATGTTCGGTCAGAACAACAACAATTTTGAATCATACTATTCAAAGAAATACGGAAATGCAAAAATCCACTACAAGAAGATTCTGAAGGTATTTGACAGACTTTAAAAGATTAAATGCACAAAAAACGCATGAATTTTTTGTGCATTTATTTTGTTTACTAAAAGTGATAAATATGGTATTATATAGGGTAGATAAATATTAAATGAGGAGAAAAACATGAAAAGAACTCTATCTTTACTTTTAGTTTTTGCTCTTCTTCTTTCTGTGCTGGTTATGGCAGTATCATGCGGCAGTAACGAAGAAGAAAAGAAAACTTCAGACAAGAAGACAAGCGGAACAGTTACACCTGCCGGTGAAGGTGATATTTTCGCAGAGCGTGCGGCTATAGCTGACGAACTTCCCGAAAACGACTTCGGCGGAAGAAAATTCAGAATTGCCGGTCACAGAACCGATGAATATTTTATCAAGGAAGAAGACAGAAACAAGGGTAACCTTATAGCAGACGCTAAATATTCAAGAAACAAGTCAGTTGAAGACCGTTTCAACTGCGAAATTGAGGTTGCATATCAGGCTATTTACTACGATGTACAGTCTTGGGTAGAAAAGAACGTGCTTTCGGGTGCTGACGAATTTGACCTTTTCTGCTCACACAGTGCTTCGGCAGGTACAACGGTTTTGAAGAATATATTTCTTAACTGGTATGACATTCCCCACATTGACTTTTCAAAGCCTTGGTGGGCTGCAAGCTGTGCTACCGACTTGACCTATGACGGCAAGTGTATCCTTGCAATTTCAGACTTTAACTACACCGCCACATCGGGTGCAACATGTCTTGTGTTCAACAAGAATCTTGCAAACTCCTATGATATGGGCAACCTTTACGAGATAGTGCTTAACGGTGACTGGACATTCGATTATTTCTACAATCTCGTTAAGGACATTTACATTGACCAGGACGGCTCAGGCGACAAGTCCGACGGAGACTTCTTCGGATTTGCTCAGTCATACTCATACGGATGCGGAATCAACCCTTGGCTTTGGGCATTTGACAACCCCACAGTTACAAAGAATGAAGAGGGCATTCCCACTCTTTCCGTAAAGACCGACAAGATAAACAACATCGTTAAATCTATCTACGACATGGTATTCAACACAACAGGTGTTCACTATGTACATAACAACGAAGACCGTCAGGGTATGGATCTCTTCCTTGCAAAGCAGGCTGTGTTCAGCATAGCTTCAATCGGCTCACCCACAGGTGAGGGACTTCGTAACTTTGAAGATGAATACGGTCTTCTTCCCCTTCCCAAGTGGGATGAGAACCAAACAAACTATTACACAATGTCTCCCGGTGAACACACTGTTCTTGCAGTTCCCAAGACCGTTAAGGACGTTGAATTTGTGGGAACTGTAATTGAGGCTCTCTCGGCTGAATCCTACAAGCAGGTAACACCCACACTTTATGAAATTGCTCTCAAGACAAGATATCTCCGCGACAACGAATCCAAGGAGATACTCGATATAATCATCGACGGACGTATGTATGAATTCGGTTATCTCTACGACGGCTTCCAGGGCTTTGCATTCATGCTCAGCGGTATGTTCGGACAGAACAACAACAACTTCGAATCCTACTACGCTAAGAAGTACGGCAATGCAAGAATCCACTTCAAGAAGGTTGTAAAGGTATTTGATAAAATGGGTTAATCCCGGACTTTAAGATTTTGTAACACAAAGGCTGTAAAAAGTCGAAATGGCTTTTTACAGCCTTGATTTAGGAGTATAGCATGAAATACATATTTGATTTTGACGGAACACTTGTGGATTCAATGCCAACGTGGGCAGGAGCACACATAAAGGCATTGGAAAAAGCAGGCATTCCCGTACCCGACGGCTTTGTAAACACCATAACTCCTCTCGGCAATTACAAAGCATCGGAGTATACCATATCTCTCGGACTTGATATCACCCTTGAAAAGTATCTTGACGACCTGTCCCGCCACTTGTATCACGAATACACCACAAATGTGCGCCTTAAGGAGAATGTGAAGGAGACGCTCGAGGAGCTTATAAGACGTGGACACTCTCTCAGTGTTTTGACAGCATCACCGCACCTCTACGTGGACGAATGTCTTCAAAACAACGGTGTGTACGACCTTTTTGAAAAGGTATGGACCATTGACGATTTCGGTCATACAAAATCCGAGGTAATAATATATGAGGAAGCGGCAGAAAGGCTTGGTGTGACAGTTGGTGACTGTGTCTTTGTTGATGACAACCTCACCGCACTCCGCACGGCAAGAAAATCGGGAATGTACACCGCCGCAGTTTATGATGACTCTTCGGCTGAGTACACCAAGGAAATAAAAGAAGCCTCGGACATATACGCCAAGGATTTTGCGGATATATTGAAAAGAGAGTTTTAATAATTGCGGAGGGATGCTTTTTTGAAAAAAGCATCCCTCTACTCCTCCCTGAAAAACAATTTTAAGAATTTTTGTAGAATTAAGGATTTAAGAAAAAGCAACGGTGCGACAAGTATTTGCCACACCGTTTTACTTTTCGGAAATTTTGGCATTTTAATGCCGAAATTGTCCATTATTATGCATTGTGCATTCTTATTATCTCTTTTCCCAGAATCCGAGAGTATAGGGAGTTGCTGTCTTTGGTGTATAGCACCAATGAGCCGCATTGCGTAAAATTGTTCCAACAACGGGCATATGATAGATGGGGTAGGTTTCGTGACCGGGCTGGAAATAGAATATCTTTCCAAGTCCTCTGTGGTATGTAATACCGCTTCTGAACACCTCTCCGCCCGAGAAGTTGCCAATGAAAATTACGTCCTCGGGAGTGGGAATATCAAATCTCTCACCGTAGGTCTCCTCATGAGGAATATCAAAATATTCGGGCACGCCGTAGGCAATGGGATGATAAGGCTCAATCGACCATATTCTCTCCTTGTCCTCGGTTTCACGCCATTTAAGGTTACATGACATACCCATAAGCTTTTTGAAGGGCTTTGAAAAATGTCCCGAATGCACCGGAATGAATCCCATTCCGTCATATACTCTCTGACAAACCTTTTCAACTATTTCATCGGGTACAAGGTGATGTCTTACGTGTCCCCACCAGAAAAGCACGTCGGTTGTGTCAAGGATTTCGTCCGTGAGTGTCTCTGAAATATCATCAAGTGTTGCATATCTGATATTAAATTCAGGGTCAACGCTGAGGAGCTCACCTATTGCCTTATGGATACCGTTGGGGTAGATTGAGGCAACCTTTTCATTTACCTTTTCATGATAGAATTCATTGTAAATTGTAACGTTTATCATTTTGTATGTCCTCCTGCTTTTATATTTATTTCACTTCAATGATTTCGTAGACATAGACTCTGTGATAGTCGTTGTCATAATTTGATTCAAGAGATGAATCAATGAAATTCTTGGGGTCAATGTCGGAATAATACAGCTTTTTACCTACAAGAGTAATAGTCGCATCATCAAAGGTAAGCACCCCTTCATTTACGCTGTGAGGGAGCTTTTCCAGCTTGTCCTCGTCCCTTCCGCTTGTTCTTCCAAAATATGACAGTGTCTTTTTAAAATCTTCGGGGAAGAATGAAAGAGTTGCAATATCTGTCTTTTCCGCAAGAGTATACGTGTGTCTTGTGGGACGGATAAATACAGTGAAAATGGGTTTATTCCAAAGCACGCCTGCCTCGCCCCAGCTTACAGTCATGGCGTTGCTGTCACCTTCGGCTGAAACGCCAAAGAGTGCCCACTCTTCACCTATTTTCTTAAACGGGTCAAAATTTATCATAGCAAAACCTCCTTTTTGTAAGTATATTCAAGAGTTTTCAAATAATTCGTGAAGCTTTGCTTCCAGGAGAACGCCCTCCCTTTCGGGATAGTCGAACTGAACGGAATATTCCATAACGCTTCTCACGAAAGCTGATGAATTCTTTATTGCATCTTCAAGAGTTTTTCCCTGCAAAAGTCTGCCGAGAAGGACAGATGCAAATATATCACCCGTACCGGGGTACTGTCTGCCAACTCTTTTGTTTGAGGTGAAATTAACCGTGACACCGCCGTCATCAGAAAAAGCACAGTTTACACTTCTGTCACCCTCAATTCCCGTTACAACAACCTTACCGCCGGTGAGCTTTGTGAGCCCTCTCACCATTCGCTTTATGTCATCTGAGGTGTAAAAGTCCTTTGGCTCTTCGTCTATCAGGAAGCAGGCTTCCGTCACGTTGGGAGTGATGATATGTGCGTTTGCCACAAGCTTTTTCATACCGTGCATCATTTCATCGTTATATGTAGAATAAAGCTCTCCGTCCTCCCCCATCACAGGGTCAACAAGAACCGTCATTTTATCCTTTACACGGTCAATCATATATTCTACCTGCTCAATTTGGGAAGCGTTTCCCAAAAATCCGCTGTAAAATGCATGAAAGGTTGTACCCAGTGACATCAAGTGGTCAAAATAAGGTACTATATCCTCTGTCAGGTCACGGAAGGTAAAGCCCGTATATCCTCCCGTATGGGTGGAAAGCACCGCAGTGGGAAGGGGGCAGACCTGAACACCGAGAGCCGACATTGTGGGAATTATGACAGAAAATGAGCATCTGCCAAAGCCCGAAAGGTCGTGTACGGCTATAACTTTTTTTACGGGGTTATTCATAAGAGTCCTCCAAAACCAACAAGGTCAAGTACTATACCCAAAGCAATACCCAATACCCAAAGAGACAGAGTTATAAGGAGATTCTCTTTAAGGCTCTTGTTTGTCCTGAAAAGGACAAGGAGACCGACTCCCGCACCTGTGAGTGTACCCGAAAGCATTGCTCCCGCAGATATAACTCCGCCGATATACAGCTCGGTCACTACAACGGATGCCGCACAGTTTGGGATAAGTCCCACTGTTGCCGCTACAACGTTTGAAAGGAAAGGGGTATCGGACATTATCCTCGAGAGTACGTCCTCACCTACAAAGCCCATCACCGCTTCAAGCAGGAAGCCTACAGCAAGTATGAAGATAAACACTCCAATGGTATGTCTTATGGCGGAGCGGAAGATTCCGTCCTCGCAGTGACAGCCTTCGGTCTCGCATATATCTCCTATTTTTACATTGTCTTTTCTTTTTATGAGCAAATCCACAACAAAGCCGACCGCAATTCCCAAAAGCACCTTTGTTCCGAGAATCTTGAGAAGTGTTGAGGCGCCAACTCCGTTTGAAATCATAACGGGTATCATCTCATCGGAGGTAGAAAGGAATATTGCAAACAGTGTACCGAGAGTTATGACTCTTCCCGAATAAAGTCCCGCGCCAGATGCCGAAAAGCCACACTGTGGCACCGCACCGAGAAAACCTCCGAAAAGCGGTCCAACCTTTCCAGAGCGTGATATTATTTTTGTGGCCTTATCCCCCGCCGTGTGCTCCATCATTTCCATGAGCAGATAGGTGAGGAAAAGGAAGGGTAAAAGCTTCAGCGCATCAAAAAATGCGTGTTCAAAAGAATGCACTAAAATATGTAGTACGTGCTGCATCTATTTAATCCTTCATGTGTCTCTTATACGCAGTAAGAGTATTTTTCAAAAGCTCTGTTATTGTCATGGGTCCAACACCGCCGGGTACGGGTGTAATGTAGGATGCCTTTTCCTTAACGCTCTCGAAGTCAACGTCTCCGCAAAGCTTTCCGTTTTCATCTCTGTCCATTCCAACGTCAATGACAACGGCACCGTCCTTCACCATATCGGCAGTGACAAACTTCGCCTTTCCGATAGCGACAACAAGGATATCCGCACCCCTTGTTACCTCGGCGAGATTCTTTGTTCTGGAATGAGCAACTGTTACGGTAGCGTTAGCCTGCAAAAGAAGAAGTGCCTGCGGCTTTCCTACAATATTGCTTCTGCCCACAACCACCGCACTCTTGCCGCTTGGGTCAATTCCGTAAGCATCAAGAAGCTCCATAACACCTGCGGGTGTACAGGGAAGGAAATCATAATCTCCCACTGTGATTCTGCCCACATTGTGATAGGAAAATGCGTCAACGTCCTTTGACGGGTCAATATTTTCTATTATTTTCTTATCGTCAAGATGAGAAGGAAGAGGAAGCTGTACAAGTATACCGTCAATTTCGTTGTCGTGATTCAGCTCACGCACAAGGGAAATAAGCTCTTCCTCGGTCGTTTCGGCAGGAAGGGCATATTCTCTTGATAAAAATCCTACCTCCTCACAGCCTTTCTTTTTGTTTCTTACATATACGTGTGAAGCAGAGTCGTCACCTACTATAATAACCGCAAGTCCGGGGCGTCTTGTACCCTCGGGAATTAAGTCAACCTCTGCTCTTATTTTTTCTCTGACATTCTGTGATGTCAGCTTACCGTCAAGTATTACTGCCATTTATTTTTCCTCCTCTGCTTTTTCTTCTGTGTTATCATGTTTATCTTTAGATTTTTTGAGTCTGACAAGGTAAAGCGTTCCAAAAATCAATGCCGAAGCAAAACCCACAAGTGCCGAAACTCTGAATCCGAATATCTCAAGGCTGTCGGTTCTGAGAAGCTCTATAAAGCCTCTGCCGAGTCCATACCATGCAAGGTAAAAGAAGGCTATCTGTCCCTCGAATTTCTTTTTCTTTGCGATAACAAAGTGAACTATGAGGAAGCCTATCAGGTTCCAGAGAGATTCATACAGGAATGTGGGATGATAGAATACCGCATAATCGTCACTGTAAGGAATATTCTCGTGATAGGGTGCTATTCCCATCCTCCAAGGGAGGTCTGTAATACCGCCGTGTGCCTCGGCATTGACAAAGTTTCCCCATCTGCCTATCATCTGTCCTATCATAACAGCGGGGGCAACGCAATCAAGCACACGGAGAATCGGCTTTTTTATTACCTTTGCATAAACAATGGATACAATTGCACCGCCGATTATACCGCCGTATATTCCGATGCCTCCCCGCCATATGGCAATGACGTCAAGGAAGGAATGATAGTCGGGTGTTGGGTCGAATATTACGTAATAGAGTCTTGCGCAAATCACAGATACAGGGATAAGAATGATAGCATAGTTGAAAAACTGGTCCTCGGTGAAGCCTTCTTTTATAAATCTACGCCATGTATAAATCACGGCAAGGAGAAGTCCAAGACATATTATCACGCCGTACCACATTATACTGCGTCCAAACAGAGAAAAAGCTACCGGGTCTACCTTAAAGGCATCTATTCCCAGTCCCGGGAAGGATATCCAATGTGAACTCATTTTTTACTCTCCTTCTTTGTCCTCGGGTTTTGCAACCGTCATTGAAACAAGACTTGTATCATAGGATACCTCAAGTCGCTTTTTAATGTCCTCTATACCGATTCCCGAAAGCACCTCGGGAAGGTCGAGCATATCGGCTCCCGCAAGATAGTAATCAAGGAAGCCTTCGGCAATATCGGAGGTAGAATTCCACGCCTGAACAGAAGCGGAATAAAGCACTCTCTTTGCTCTTTCAAAGTCATCGGAAGATATCTCCTTCTTGCCCGCTCTCCAAAGCTCTATTTCCTCTTTGATTCTGTCACGTACCGATATGGGGTCACGGCTTTCGCCGCTTGCAATAAAGAAGCCCCATGAAGCGGAGGAATAATAGGCTGTGCCGAATTTTTGGTTTATAAGCCCCTCGGAATAAAGGGTATTGTAAAACTGTGAGGTCTTGCCGAAAATAAGCTCGGCTATTATCATATGCTCGAATTCACGCTTTATAAAGGCTCTGCCGTCTCCTCCTATATCGGTTTCCTTGAGTCCTATGTTGAACACGGGCAGTGCCACGGGGAACTTCTTCTCGGTATACTCTCTTGCAACCGCTCTCGGCTCGTCGGCAATTTTTTTCTCAATGGCAATACCGCAGCTTTCCTTTAAAGCCTTGTCCATTACAGCCTCAACGCCGTCAAGAGATACGTTTCCGCAGACGATGAGTACCATGTTATTCAGGTTGTAGAAGGTATTGTAGCAATCGTAGAGTATTTCGGGCGTAATTTCGTGAATGGACTCCACAGTTCCGCCAACGGGAATGTTGACTGTGTTCTTTTGATAAAGTCCCCTGAGCAGCTCCTGATACATCCAACGGTAAGGGTTGTCCTCATACATTCTCAGCTCTTGCTCGATGATGCCCATTTCCTTGTCCACGTTTTCTTTTGAAAAATAGGGATGGGTAACAAAGTCAAGAAGTACCTCAAGGGATTCGTAATAATTCTCGGTAGCCGAGAAAAGGTAGGAGGTCACCTCGTTTGAGGTGTAGGCATTTGCCGAAGCACCGAGGGCTGTGAATCTTGAAAAGGTGTCTGTTCCGTCATCACTTTCAAAAAGCTTGTGCTCCAAGAAATGAGCTATTCCGTCGGGTACGGTGATATATTCGCTGTCACTTCCCGTCTTGAAGGTGTTATCCATAGAGCCATAGCGAGTGGCAAAGGTAGCGTAAAGAGTCATCTGGTCCTTGGGAATCACTATGACCTCAAGACCGCTTTTGTGCTTGCCCTTGTAATATGACTCCTTTAAAAGCTCGTTTGTATATTTAGTGAAATTCATATTTACTCCATTACCTCCGAGTAAGACTCGGTTTCGGTTTTTGTAAGGAAATACACCGTATCCTTTTCTATCTGACCTGCCGCCCAAATCACGTCCTCAAGAGTAAGCCTTGCTATCTCCTCGGCGTCGCTTGACGGGTCACGGGGGATATCGCTTTCAAGTCGCATATGGAACCATGCGGGAAGGAGGGATGGATTGTCCTGAATCTCCTTCATACGGTTGATATACGCCTTCTTTGCATCCTCAAGCTCGGTTTCGCTGACCTTACCCGCTCTCACATTTTCAAGCTCCTCAAAAAAGGCATTCAAGGTCTTTTCCTTGTTTTCGGGGTCGATTCCGGCATACGCCATGAATATTCCCTTCATTCCGTCCAGTGCGGAATAACAGGTATAGCAAAGTGAGAGCTTTTCACGGATGTTCATAAACATTTTACTTGAAACGTCTCCGCCCATTACCATGTTGAAGAGCACGAACTTGAGATAATCGGGGCTTGAATATGTGGCAGGAGTCCTGAAGCCTATCCAAAGATGAGCCTGGGCAATATCAAGTGTCTCGGTCACGTTTTTGCCCTTTATATCGGTTACAAGGCTTGTTTTTATACGCTCACCGCAAGCTCTCTTAATGCCCGAAAAAGCCTTTTTATTGAGCTCCTTTACTCTTTCCTCGGACTCAGTACCGACAAAATAAATATCACAGACCGCCGTCTCGATCATATTTTTCAAGAAGTCATAAAGGTCGGCGGAGGTTATCCCTTCAAGTGCAGAAAGGTCGCCTTCTCCGTTGGTTCCGTAGGCTTCTCCCTCGCACATTTCACTGATAAAGCGTGTGCGTGAATAGGATGCCTTGTTATTTATCTGCGAAAGGATGGAATCCTTCAGATTCTTCTTTTCACTTTCAAAATACTCTTCCTTGAAGCCTCCGTTTTCGGTCAAAGGACAAAGGAGTGCATCAAAGGCAATACCAATAGCCTCTGCATAAATATCCTCGCCGTTTGGTGCAAAGGAGTTTTTCATTGTGGCAAGAGACATGGCGAAAACCGTCTTTTCTCCTTCCTTGAAGGATGAAAAGCTCAAGGTTGAGGCATAATTCATATCCAGTGCCGAATTCAGTTCAGCCATGGAAGGATATCTCTTGCTTCCCCTTTTTAAAAGCTTTGCCGCAAGACTTGCCTTGGTAGCATTTTCCGAGGTCAGGGGAAGAGTGAAATAAACGTTTGTATAGTTGGTTTTATATTTGCTGTCCTCTATATAATAGAGTGTAACACCGTCAGCAATACGAGACGGTATAATATTGGTTTTTGACATAACTACCTCTCAATAACCATATTGTAAATATTGAAAAATTCGCCGTTTTCAGCGGTCATTTCCGCCTCACCTCGGATATTGTACATCTCGCCCTCCGAGAAAAGTGTCACCTTTCCCGAAACGCCTTCAAATACACCGAAGCATATTTCGGGACTATCCTCAAAAACGTCGAAATTATAGTCATAATCCCAGTTCATGAAATCTCCCACTGCAGCACGGCGTGAAATTGCCTGAAGTGCTGTCTCACCTATCAGAGAGTGAGCGATTATCTGATGGCACCCATTCATGAGATGAAGTGCAACAGTATTGGTGATAATATTGCGTACTCTTACATCGTGGCAGAAGGAAAGTGTTACTCCCCCGTCTTCAAATGCAAGGTCCTCAATGCGGATATTGTCAGCATTGTGTATCAATATTCCGCCCTTTATTTTTGCCGAATTTTTGCCGTTTATTACTATGCTTTTCTGTTTGCCCTCTCTCATACAACCAAAGGTGGAATAAAGGTTTTCGTTTCGGAAGGCAACGTCCTTTGCCACAACTGTGGCACCGTCAAGGATTATATGTATGTTGCTCGGGAGGAGGATGGGCTCGTCTATCTGCCACTCTCCCTCGGGGATAACTACCTTGTCGTGTCCCGATTCCTTTGCCTGAAGAATTGCTGTCTGCAAAGCCTCACGGTCACTTGTCCCACGGGATGCAAAAATAAAATTATTCATACCTCATGCCCTCCGTTTCCACGGGCTCGGCTCCGTTTACGTTTTTGATTACAACATTTTTAAGGTAATCACCCTCACGCATGTTGTTAAACTTTGTAAGAGCAAAGCTGCGTCTGTCACTGTTCACATATATACCGTCAAAGGTTACATTCTCCATTTTTACACCGCCGTCCTGATGGGGGCGATGGTCGGTGCACACGACACAGTGAGCCATGTGTGAGGCGTGAATATTCTCAAAGCTACAATCCTTCAGGGTTGCACCTACACAGATAGTTTCATCAGTCTGTGCAAATATGTTTTTTGCGTGAATATCATGTGTCTCACCCATTTCGGAGGGACGGACTCTGTAATAGAGGTTTTCTCCAACACGGAGTACACCGTAGGGGTGATTGTTTTTGTTGTGGTTCCTCGTGTCCATAACGTTCTCAACTTCTACGTTATAAAGCCTTGAGCCGTCATGGTTACGAAGGGATACAAGCGCCTGAGCGCCCGAACAACCCAAGATGTTTCTTATCTTTATATCATGGACGTCAATGTCGCAGTCCTCAGACGGCTTATATCTGAAATTTCCGCCTATTGTGGTCACAGCAATAAGGTCGTCACCCGACTGACCTGTTATATTTTCTATTGTGATATGGCTACAGCCCGATCTTATGTTTATTCCGTCCTGATTGGGCACATTATTTCTTGCATTTATACGGATATCCGCTACTCTGCCGTGAGAGCAAAAATGCATATTAACAGCCCACCAGCGCTGGTCCATAAGCTCAAGGTTTTCTATTGTGTAATTTTCTACATTGTGAAGAAGTATAAAGTTGTTTGCATCGCACCTGAGTCCCCTCTTATTAGCATTGAGCTCAAGGACTCCGTTGTGCTTTCCGCCGTCAAGAAGGGCGTTGCCTACACCTCTGATGTGGATATTGTACTGTCTGCCGAGATTTATAAAATTACGGTCATCATCATATATGTTGGAATTTCTGAAAACATTGTCTATTGCGCCGTCGGCAAGACGAATGTGACAGTTGTCAAGAATGACCTCTATATCCGAGGGCAGAAGCACCGCCTTTTCAAAAACCCAAAGGCTCTCCCCCGTTCTCTCGTTAAAGCGTGGAATCACAACCGAACAGCCGAGTCTATGTGCCTCATTAACTGCATTTTGTACGGATACGCTGTCGGTTTTAGCAATTATACCGGGGTCATTGGGGGTTATGAATTTTTCCATTTTACTCTCCAAGCTTTTTGATTATTTCGTCACCTACATCTGACGTGGATGCACTTCCGCCAAGGTCGGGAGTAAGTGTCTTGCCTTCCACAAGAACCTCCTCAATGAGGTCAATGAGCTTCTTGCCCCAATCCTCGTGGCCGAAGAAATCAAGGAGCTGAGATGCCGACCAAACGGTTGCAAGGGGATTTGCAATGCCCTTACCCGCAATGTCGGGGGCTGAACCGTGAATAGGCTCAAACATAGAGGGGAATTTTCTTTCGGGGTTAAGATTTGCACCTGCGGCAAGTCCCATACCGCCTGCTATTGCCGCACCAAGGTCTGTGAGAATATCACCAAAGAGATTTGAGGTAACGACTATTTCAAAGCGTCTGGGGTCCTTTACCATAAACATACTTGCGGCATCAACGAGATAAGAATGTGTCTCTACCTCCGGATATTCACGTCCCACCTCGGCAAATATCTTATCCCAGAATACCATTGAGTAGTTGAGAGCGTTGCCCTTTGAAATACTTGTAAGGCTCTTGCCCTCCTTCTTTGCAAGCTCGTAGGCATAGCGGATAACACGCTCACATCCCACTCTTGAGAAAACACCGTCCTGAATAACAACCTCGTTGGGCTTGTCACGGAAGAGCCAGCTTCCGCTTCCCGCATATTCGCCCTCTGTATTTTCACGGACGAAGGTCATATTGATGTCCTCTGTCTTTACATCCTTCAAGGGGCAGGGAGCGCCCTTTAAAAGTGTTACGGGACGAAGATTTATGTACTGGTCGAAGCTCTTGCGGATAACAAGAAGCAGGTCCCAAAGAGAAATGTGGTCGGGCACACCGGGAGCACCTACCGCACCGAGGAAAATAGCATCGTACTTCTTTAATTCCTCGATACCGCCCTCTGCCATCATTCTGCCTGTCTCTTTATAATACTCACATCCCCAAGGGAAATAAGTAAATTCAAACTTAAAGCCTCCGTCAAGCTCGGCAACCTTTTCGAGCACCTTTACACCCTCGGCAATTACCTCAGGGCCTATTCCGTCACCGGCTATTACAGCAATCTTATGTGTCAACATAACTACTTCCTCCAAAAAATATTTTATCAGTTTATTGTATCATAAAAGTATCTGTTTGTAAAGCATTTTCAAGCAAAAAATAAACACTCAGGACTGAGTGTTTAATGTAACAAAATGTATTGATTTGTATGCATTATGTCAACAAAAACAAGCAAAATGCTCCTTTTGTTAGCATTTTGGTATTGACAAATACTGAGCAATTTGATATAATGACGACAGAGAAGTGGAAGCCCAAGACGGTTGCCACCATACAAACAAAACACTATAGAGGTCAAACCTCAAAACTCAGTGAGTCATCTGTTGCAGCAGACGGCTCACTTTTCCTTTTTATTGGGCTTAATATGTGTGTAGATTGCGAACAAAAGTCCTGCAATGCTGCAAATACTTCCAACAATAGTCAAAGCGTACATGTACCAGCCTCCTTTCGGGATTAGTTCCCGCATAAAAGCTGTGCACTCACCTTACCTTTCCGCAATTATGCGGGCCGACAAGGCAACCGTCTCTTTTAACCGCCACCGTCTACAAGAAACTGCCAAAGAACTAGACTGTATAACGGTAGGCTTCCACGAGGCACATTATATATTAATTTACAAGCTTTGTCAATATTTTAATAGACTTTATTCTTCTAAGGCATTTATATAATCAAAAACTGTAGCAAAATGATTTAAAAATCGAATTTACTACAGTTTTTGATTTAATTATACTATTTTATACCCGTTTGAAGAAAGGGCTGTTACAATTTTAATGCCCGTGTTTCTGTCCATAAAAAGAATCTCTTTACCGTTCGGGTTTTCTTTAACATAAATTATCTTCTTGCTTTCATCAATCCACACAGAAAAAGCAATGGACATTTGTTGCTCCATAATTCAATATTTCCAAAAAACATTAAATCCCAAAGCTTCTGAAACAAATCTCAAGGGAAGATAAGTTCTGTTATCTATAATTCTTGCCACGGTATCCATTTGTATTATTGTCCCGTCCGCAATTATTTTGTCATCACCGATTTTGGCAGTTACAACAGTACCGTCATCTCCAATTATAGTAACTCCCTGTGTTTGTTGATTCCATATAACACGGCAATTCAGCATTTCTGCCAAAGCTCTTACAGGAACCTGTGTCCTGTTTTCTTCATCAATAAACGGCTGTGCATCAGGAAAGCTTATAGAAGTTTCGTCAACAAAAACTGCAAGCTGAGCACCCTGCTGTAAAACGGTTACTTTTTGGGGAACTCCGTAATTTTCGGGAAGCGGTTTCGGCGGAGTATTAGTTTTAACCGCTTTGGGAGTTTCGTCTGTTACTGTCAAAATTACATTGTTTCTTCCAAAATCATATGATACTTTATAAGAAAACAGTGTTTCGATGTCATCAATATACAGATAAAAATCATTATCTCTGCTCAAAACTTCCCTTTCAAGAGACTTATCAACACCATTTAACCTTACCGTATTTGAACCAACCGTTAATTCAATATTTCTGTTTCCGTTTGATATGGTAATTGATTTCCCGGGCTCTTCGGATACAGTTTTATAATCAATGAAAACCATAAAAGATTTAAGCGGAACTTTAATACTTTCATCGTCTTCACGAATGGGGTCACAGCCTATAAAAACGTCATAAGCTTCACCTAAGTCCATTATAATTGTATTTTCACGCTTAGAACTGTTTTTAACCATATCTTTACTATCAACAAATGCAATGTTGCCTGCCGACACGGTAATTGACATCATTATAGTGGCAATCAATAAAACCGCCATAGCTGCTATTCCGTTTTTCCTCGTTTTTTTACTTGCTATTAACATAAGTCTTTTTTTCATAGCCTTTTTACCTCCAAAGAATGTAGTTGTCAAATAAGACTTTTTTTGATTTTTGGTTTTCAAAAATGCAATCAGCATTTCGCCATAAAAAATTCTTGTTTCGTACGAATTCCTTTTGAGTACAGTCTCGTCGCAAGATGTTTCTCCGTCAATCTCTATAGAGCGTGCCATAATATATACAAACGGATTAAACCAATGCAAGGATACAAAAATCAAAGTCAAGAACTGATACCATATATCTTTGCGTTTGTAATGAATTAATTCATGCCTCAATATAAGATGTAGCTCATCATCCGAATAATTATTATCTGGCAAAATAATCATTTCTCTAAACAAGCCTGTCAGGAGAGGAGTATCAACAACACAGCAAACCCTTACAGGTAACGCCTTTGTTATTTTCAAATACTTCTGCTCCTCTTGGAGAATTCTCTCAATGCGAATGTCGCAAGTCGGAAGTGAAAATCTTTTAACAGCATTCTTAAAAAAACAATAACGTTTTAAGTGTAATACAAAGCACAAAACTACACCGAGCATCCAAACAAGCGCAACCGAAAACAATATATCAATTTGTTTGATATTTGCTTTTTCATTTTTTCCTTCGCTGTGGATTTCAGAAAAAAACTCCGTTTTTTCTTTTTCGTAGTTCATTTCCTCAAAAGCATCATCAAACACTTCAGATGTATTTTTTTCATGCTTTTCCTTATATTCACTTTGTATATGCAAAGTGGAATGGGGGATATCAACATTATAGCTGAGCCCAATGCTGTGAAACGGAATAAGGAAGATAACAATAATCGCAAGCCACGAATAATAGCGAAAGCCTGCACTGTATCTTTCTTCTATCAATTTCGTCAGAATCAATAATAAAGCTACAATTATTGATACCTTAAATGACGAAGTTAAAACCTGTAAAAATGCTTCTTTTACCAAGTCTGTCATTGCTGTTTTTCCTTGAATATTTCTTCAAGCTTCAAAATATCTTCATCACTCATTCTTTTGCTGTCGAATAAAGCGCGCATTAAACTCGTTACAGAATTGCCATGCATCTTTTCAAAAAACACTTTGCTTTCATAACTGATATATTCACTCTCCGAAATAAGCGGAGTATAAATATACTCTTTTCCACGCTTCCCTTTTGCGATAAATTCTTTTGCGATAAGACGATTCAACAACGTCTGTATAGTTTGTTGCGTCCAATCATTTACTCCTTCATCATCAATAATTCGCTTCACCTCACTTGTAGCAATAGGTGTTTTGTTATGCCAAATCACCTTCATGATTTCGAGTTCCGCGTCCGGAATCCTCTTATCCATTTTTTTCAAGATAATTACCTCTCTTTCCTACGACACGTGTCGTATGATGGTTATATTATATACTACACGTGTCGTATTGTCAATACTTTTTTTGATTTTTTTATATTCCCGGTATAAATTTTTTATTTTAATAAGTTTATCAAGCAAAAAAAGCGTGACAGCTTCAAGCCGTCACGCCATATTTTTACTTGACAAATTTGTTGAGCATTTCAATCTTCTTTGTACTTGTTTCGCTGAGAAGCTCCATCTCGGCAACCGTCTTTGCACTTCTGGTCTTTGCCTCACCGTAGTGGTACATATATTCTCCGTTGGGAGTTTCTCTGTACATAATGAAGGGTCTGAACACGTAGTTCTTCTTGTACATTGTAATGTTGTCAATGGTATGAACAAAAACGATTTCGTTTACGCTCTCGGAAAATATTTCCTTGAATATTTCCTGGGTAACACCGCTTGTTTTAACCGTAAGCTCACCGTTGAGCTTTGTCTCTTCAATTACAAGCATACCAAACTTCACGTCACCGCTGTCAACGTATTTAAAGCCTTCGGGGAATGCTCTTGTAAATCTTTCATCCTTGCTGACTATCATACCAAGACGCATTGCGGGAGTGTTGTTTATACGGAGAGAAGCTCCGATATTTCTGATGTTGGGAATGGATGCTTCTGTTGTAAAGGTGTTGTTTGTAACTCTCTTTGTAAGACGGCTGATCGAATCGCCACTCTTATCATAAAGAGCCACGCTTGTGAGATTAGCGGAAAGCTGTGAACCCGAAACCGCAGCTACACGGAGGGTAAATGTGATGTCAAGGTCTCTGCCGGATACGGGATTTTCGCCCGTTGCATCACTTACGGAAAAGGAAATAGTGTTGTTCTCGTGAATAACCTCACTGAGAATCCAACCGTAAGGAAGACCTATAACCTTTACGTCATTTCTGAATTCAAGTCCGTTTGTATATGTGTAAGACAATTCTACCTTTGAAAGACCTTCGGAGCCTATCTCGGAAATACCGGTTGTAAATATAACATCCTCACCGCTGAGAGCTGAGCCGTTTGTATCCGAGGAAAACTTTACTGTAACCGAGGTACTGCTGCCTATGGGAATCATCGGAAGCTCAACTCCTCCTGCCGCAAATACATAATTTGCCATGGAGATTAAGAGCACCGCTGTCAAAAGTATGGCTGTAAACTGTTTTTTCATATTATTTTTCCTTTCGAAAGATCATCTGATTATATAATAACTCAAAACACGAAAAAAGTCAAACATTTTCTCCGAAAAGTTTCAGAGCCTCTTTCGCCGCAGCCTGCTCTGCCTCCTGTTTGCTCTTGCCCACGCCCACTCCGATTTCGTTGGAGTTGAGCATAACCCTCATGGTAAAGGATTTATTATGGTCGGGGCCGCTTTCCGAAACGTAAACGTATTCAAGAATATCTCCCTTTGAATTCTGCACAAGCTGTTGAAGTGCACCCTTGTAATTCTTTGAACCGCCACGCTTTATGGTGTCAAGTATCTCCTCTATTCGTGGGAGTGCTATTTTTCTGACAAGTCCTTTTACAGCATCAAGAGAAAGTCCGCTATCAAGATAAATTGCTCCGATTATCGCCTCTGTTGCATCGGCAAGAATGGATTTTCTGTGCCTTCCGTCGGTCTTTTCCTCTCCCTTGCCAAGTGCAAGATAGTCTCCCAGAGAAATACCCGAGGCAAACTGATACAGTGCGTCCTCGCATACGGCAAAGGCACGTATCTTTGTAAGGTCGCCCTCCTGCTCGTAGGTAAGAGAATTGAAAATATATCCCGATACAACAATGGACAGCACGGAGTCACCTAAAAATTCCAGACGTTCATTGCTTGAAACCTGCTTTTTTTGTGCCTTGCACTCATTTGCAAAGGAGGAATGTGTCAAGGCGTTGCAAAGATAGTCTCTGTCACGGAATTTATACTCTATTATTTTCTCTAATTCATCAAGAGCACCCAAAAAGCTTTGAGAATAAATCGGGCTTTTTCTGTTATTCATTCTCCGTGCCTCTCTTTTCCTCTCTCATTTTTGCACCAAGAGCTGCAATTTCATCAATTATTCCTGTTTCAACAAAGGTCTTTGCCTGTCTGCAAGCCGAGAAAACACCCTTTTCGCCGGAGTTTCCGTGTGCCTTTATAACGGGCGCGCTGATACCAAGCAGGGGTGCTCCGCCGTATTCGGTGTAATCCATTGACTTTTTAAGTGCCTTTGCCTCTGATTTGAGGAAGAGAGCACCGATAATTGTCTTGAAATTCTTTTTGAACATGGACTTGAGTGTCTTTGACATAAACTTTCCAAAGCCTTCAACCAGCTTTAAGATTATGTTACCCGTATAGCCGTCGGCAACAAGCACGTCGCAAACGGAATTTACCACGTCTCTGCCCTCGATGTTACCGATGAAGTTAACATCGGGACATTCCTTTAAAAGTCCGTAGGTCTCACGGGCGAGGTCATTGCCCTTGGTCTCCTCGGTACCGTTGTTGATAAGTGCAACTCTGGGAGACTTGAGTCCGAACATATTCTCCATGTATATTGAGCCCATGAGAGCAAATTGCTTCATGGTTTCGGCGTTGGGAGCAACATTTGCACCTGCGTCAATAAGAAGCATGGGGGCGCCGAGTGGTATTACCGCACCTATTGCCGCCGCCTTGATACCCTTCGCCTTTCTTACGATAAGGCTGGCGCCTGCAACAAGAGCACCTGTATTTCCCGTGGAAATAAAGGCATCTCCCTCTCCCGCCTTGAGAAGATTGAGTCCCACACTCATGGAGGAATCCTTTTTGGATTTTATTACTACAAGATAGTCATCCTCCATTGTAACAACGGATGCGGCGTGAACCACCTTTACACTGTCATTCGGGGTAACGGAAAGTGTTTCAAGAGCATCTGTAACCGTTTTTTCGTCTCCTACAAGGGTGATGTCCACACCAAGCTCACGGTGTGCCTTAAGTGCACCCTTTACTGCCTCCAAAGCCTCTGAATCTCCGCTCATTACGTCAACAATAAGTCTCACAGTCCGTACTCCTCCTTTATCTCCTTGATCTTCTCTATACAGCGCTCACCTATGGCGCCGTTTCTTGCCTTTTTGCCTCCCTTTACCTTGCGGTCAAGGGGTGCAATTATGCCAAAATTCACATTCATCGGCTGAAAATTCACAACCGACTCGTTTGAAATGTAATTTGCAAGTGCTCCTATTGCACTCATGGATGTAAAATCTATTTCCGAAAGTCCAAGAGCACTTCTTGCTGCGTTTATTCCCGCAACCATTCCCGAGGAAGCGGATTCGAGATATCCCTCAACACCGGTCATCTGACCTGCAAAATAGATGTTCCGCTTATCCCTCATGCTGTAAAAGGGTGTCATATGTCTGGGTGAATCTATAAATGTGTTTCGGTGCATGACGCCGTAACGAAGGAAGTTTGCATCCTTCAGAGCGGGAATCATACCGAATACACGCTTTTGCTCCGAAAAGGTCAGATGTGTCTGGAAGCCTACAATGTTGTACATGGTGGCATCCTTGTTGTCCTGCCTCAGCTGTACGGTGGCAAATGCCTCCTTGCCCGTCTTGGGGTCGATGAGTCCCACCGGCTTCATGGGACCGAAAAGGAGTGTTTCATATCCTCTCGATGCCATTACCTCAACAGGCATACAGCCCTCAAACACCTTTAAATCCTCATCAAAATCATGAAGCTTGGCAGTTTCGGCGGTAATAAGTGCCTTGTAAAAGGCATCGTATTCCTCCCTTGTCATGGGACAGTTTATGTACGCCGCCTCCCCCTTGCCCCAACGGGATGCAATAAAGGCCGAGTCCATGTCAACCGTGCTTTTCTCAACTATGGGAGCCGCGGCATCAAAGAAGGAAAGTCCCTCACTTCCCAAAAGCTCCTTGATGAACTCTGCCATTTTCCCGTCGGTGAGAGGTCCCGTGGCAACAACGGTTATCGCCTCGGTGTCGAAGTCCTCAAGCTCGCCTGTTATTACCTCAATGTTCGGATTTGAACATATCTTTTCGGTGATATATTCCGAAAAGCCTTCTCTGTCAACCGCAAGACAAGAGCCTGCGGGGACTCGGTTTGCAAAAGCCGACTCCATCACAATACTTCCAAGCTCACTCATTTCAGCCTTCAAAATACCGACTGCATTTTCGAGAGAATCAGACCTGAGTGAATTGGAGCAAACAAGCTCAGCCATGCCCTTTGATTTATGTGCGGGGGAAAATCTCGTGGGCTTCATTTCATAAAGCTTTACAAACGCTCCCGCTCGTGCCGCCTGCCATGCCGCCTCAACGCCTGCCAGTCCTGCACCTATAATATTAACTGTTGCCATTATTTTTTCTTTGAAGGACAGCTCTTGTTTGAACAAACCGGCTCATCCTCCGCCTTCTTTCTTACCATGTAGCCTTCACTGCAGTGAGGACATTTTTCTCCTGTGGGCATATACCAAGCGGAAAAGTCACACTTGGGGTAGTTGTCACAGCCGTAGAATATCTTCTTGCCCGCCCTCTTTGTAACGACCTTACCGCCGCACTTGGGACAGTTGACTCCCACCTCTTTTGCTATCTGCTTTGTATACTTACATTCGGGATATTTTTCGCAGGCATAAAACTCGCCGTATCTGCCTTTTTTGAGAAGCACCTTTCCTCCGCAGGTGGGACAGGTCATACCTTCAACCACCACGTCAGGCTTCTTTTCCACAACATTTCCCGAATTGTCAAGCTGCTTTGTATTCTTACACTGAGGATAATTGGGACAAGCAGCAAAGCGTCCGAAGCGTCCCTTCTTCAACACCATTTTTGCGCCACATTTTTCGCAAATGATATCAAGCTCCTCTACAGTCTCCTTGACCTGAACCTTTTCAGCCTCGTCCTCTGCCTTGCCGAGTAGGGGGGCAAATTCGCCGTAAAAATCACGGAGCACACGCTTGTACTCACTCTTTCCTTCAGCAATACGGTCAAGCTTTTCCTCAAGACCTGCGGTAAAGCGGTAATCCACTATTGTTCCAAAATATTTGTCCATAATTTCGGTTATTACCTCACCCAGTGCGGTAGGCTTGAAAAACTTGCCTTCACGCTCAATATAGTCTCTTGAAATTATGGTTGTAATGGTGGGAGTGTAGGTACTGGGTCTGCCTATTCCCTTTTCCTCAAGCACCTTTATAAGGGTAGCTTCGGTGTATCTGTAAGGAGGCTGTGAAAAATTCTGCTTTGGAATTATGTCAAGGATGGCAAGCTTTTCACCTTCCTCAAGCTTGGGAAGAGAAACATTTTCCTCTCCGTCACGATCCTCCTCGTCAAGCGTTACACTGTAAAGTGTCATAAAGCCGTCAAACTTCAGTGTCTCGCCTCTGCCCTTGAATATATATTCGGCGCTCGGTGACTTTGTCTCTACCTCAACGGTTACGGTATCATAAAGAGCTGTTTCCATCTGACTTGCTACAAATCGGCACCAGATGAGCTTATACAGCTTGTACTGGTCGTTTGTGAGATATGGCTTTGCACTGTCGGGAGTTATGGTTACGTCTGCGGGACGGATAGCCTCGTGAGCATCCTGCGCATTGCCCTTTGTTTTATATATTCTGCGTGTCTTGGGGTAGTATTTGTCGCCGTAGGTCTGACGGATAAAGCTCTCTGCCGCCGCTGCCGCCTCATCGGAAACTCTTACCGAGTCGGTACGCATATATGTGATAAGACCGTGGCCGCCGCTCTTACCGAGATTTATACCTTCGTAAAGCTCCTGCGCCACACTCATGGTTTTCTTTGACTGGAAATTGAGCTTACGGTTTGCCTCCTGCTGAAGCTGTGAGGTTGTAAAGGGAGGTGCGGGAGTACGCTTCTTTGAGCCTTTTTTAAGACTTGACACAGAAGCCTCGGCACCCTCAAGTCCCGCAAGTATCTTGTCAGCATCTTCTTTGGTCTTAAGCTCTATTTTTGAATTGCGGTCTCCGTGGAATCTGAGCTTGAATCTCTTTCCCACGTCCCCCTTGAATACGCCGTCTATTGTCCAGGATTCCTCCGACACAAAGTTACGTATTTCGTTTTCTCTTTCCACCACAAGCTTGGTCGCAACAGACTGTACACGTCCTGCGGAAAGTCCGTTTTTAACCTTTTTCCAAAGAAGCGGTGATATTTTGTAGCCAACTATTCTGTCAATAAGTCGGCGTGCCTGCTGTGCATCAACAAGGTCGGGGTTAATGGCGGAGGGATTCTGAATTGCCTCCTTGACCGCCTTCTTTGTTATCTCGTTGAAATATACTCGACAAGCTTTATTGCTGTCAAGCCCCAAAACCTTTGCAAGGTGCCATGAAATCGCTTCTCCCTCACGGTCAGGGTCGGTTGCAAGGAATACTTTATCGGCATTTTTTGCCTCTTTTTTAAGCTCATTTATAAGCTCAGCCTTGCCTCTTATATTGATATATTTGGGCTCAAAATCATTTTCTATATCTATTCCGAGGGTACTTTTGGGCAAATCTCTTATATGACCCTTCGATGCAACGACCTTAAAGCTTGAGCCAAGATATCCTTTTATTGTTCCTGCTTTTGTAGGTGATTCAACTATTACCAAATTGGACATAAATTTCTCCTTTATCACTTCAATGCATATCTACCGCCGGGGAGTGCACGTATGTAACCGTCAAGCTCCAGCTCGGTAAGAGCACATAAAACTTCTTGTATTGAATGACTGCTGTCTACCAGGGCGTTTTCGCCAACAGGTCCCGAGAGCAGCTTCTCCCATATGTAACGCCGTGTCCCCACAACGTCATCTGGTATGGACTTTGTTTCTTTTTCGGGCTCCTTCTTTTTAGGTGAAGGTACTTTTTTTACGGAAGGCGTCTTTTTGACGGGCGCTTTTTTCGCTGCCTCCGTTTTTGTGCTTCCTATGGGAAGTGCTCCGTTTACCACAAGCTCTCTGCAACCGTCAAAGCTGCTGCCCTCAAGGCAAAGAGCATAGGTCGGAATCTTCATTTTGAGTGACAGCCGTCCCGTTATCATAGAGCCGCTTTTTGACGGTGATTCTATAACATTCACTATGTCCGACAGTCCCACAATTATTCTGTTTCTTGCGGGGAAAAATCTGGCACCGGTGTAAGGAGGATATTCGGATATGACAGCACCCGTCTCGGCTACCCTGTCCGTAAGCCTTGTATTCTCTGCGGGGAAATACTTATCAATATCAACACCGAGCACCGCTACAGTTGGCACATTCTTTTTTATGCTCATCTCTGCGGCAACCGTATCAATTCCCGAGGCAAGACCGCTTATTAAAACATATCCCGAATCAATAAGCTCCTGTGCTATCCTCTCACCGTTTTGATGCCCCTCTGCCGTCATTCTTCTCGTCCCTACAAAAGCCGCTGTCTTTCTTCCGTTTATGCAGGTGATATCTCCCTTGACGTAAAGCACAAAAGGCTTATCGGGGAGTCTCTCAAGTGCTCTTGGGTAGTCGGGAGAGCTTGAAGGAATTATTTTTATATTTTCTTTTTCGCATTTTTCCACAATTCTGCAAGCGAGAGCTGTGTCCTTGTCAAGCAGCTTTTCTGCCGTGTCACCGTCGATTCCCGCCGCCTTCAATGTGTCTTCGTCCGCACAGTATGCCTCATACGGGGTGAACTTGTACAAAACACGGGCAATGGCACGAGATGAAAATTTAAGCGAAGACGTAAGCCATACCCACGAAAGTGTTTTTGTCATTTCTTTTTCCTTTTCATCATCGCTGTATACATACATATGGCACCTGCCACCGAAGCATTCAGCGACTCAATATTTTCTATTGGAATTATTATTTTTTTATCTGCAAGCTCAATTGCCCTATCGCTGAGTCCTCTTCCCTCACTGCCAATCATTATGGCGGCATGGGAGATGTCAACCTCCTCGATACTCACGCTGTCGGTGTGAAGAGCTGTTGCCACAACAAGGTCGGTCATGTCTCTTGCGAAAGCCACAGCACCGTCTATGTTTTCAAATGCGGTACAAGGCATCTTGAACACCGCACCCATTGATGCACGCACGGTTTTGGGGCTGTATATATCCGCACAGGAAACAGTGAGCACCCCTCTCACTCCGAAGGCTGTGGCACATCTGAGTAGTGTACCCATATTTCCCGGGTCCTGAATTCCTTCAAGAATGAGCAATGCAGACTTGTCTTCAGACACGGAAATGGGCATTTTTTCAAAAATCGCAAAAACTCCCTCGGGAGAGTGCTCATCGGTTATTTTGCCGTAAACCTCATCGGTCACCTTTATTATTTCACATTCAAGCCGCAGGATGTCGGGATTTGCCTTTAAAAAGCCGTCGGTCACAAATACCCTTACGGGAATCACTCCAACTCCCAGTGCTTCCCCAAGAAGCTTTTTCCCCTCGGTAAAGAAAAGTCCTCTCCCGTCCCTCTCCTTTTTTTCATGAAGAGAGAGTGCGTCAAGAATCAGCCTGTTTTTTCTCGATGTTATTTCTGTCATTTTCTTCCGCTTCCCTGAAATGTTCCTCTGCGGTGCATTTCCTTATCAATTTCATCCAGTACCACAAATTTCTTCATACTCCAAAGAGGAGCTATCAAATGCTCCTTGTCACCGTCTCCCGTAAGCCTCTGTATTACCGTCTCCGGCTTTATCAGTTCAAGCTGGTCGCATATAAGGGAAACGTAATCTGTGAGCTCAAAGGTTTCAAACACACCCTTTTCGTACATTTTCTCAAGAGGAGTGGTACGCAGTACGTGAAGAAGGTGCAGCTTTATGCTGAATGGGTCCATATCGGCAACCCTTTTAACACTTTCAAGCATCATTTCCCTTGTTTCGCCGGGGAGCCCGTTGATAAGGTGAACGCACACCTTTATCCCTTTTGATGCAAGACTGTCATACCCACGGCAAAAGGCGTCAAAGGTGTGACCTCGGTTTATGAGCTTTGCCGTGGAGTCAAAAACACTTTGAAGTCCCAGCTCTACATTGAGATACGTTCTTTTGGATATTTCCTCAAGAAGTGCCACCTTTTCCTCGTCAAGGCAGTCGGCTCTCGTTGCCACCGACAGTCCCACAACCTTTTCAAATCCCAGCACTTCTTCGTATATCCGCTTTAGCTTTTCCACGGGTGCGTAGGTATTTGAATGTGCCTGAAGGTAAACAATATATTTATCGGTTTCCCACTTTTCGTTCATTTTACGGCGGACGGTATCAAACTGACAGCGAAGTGAGTCGGGCGAGCCGCTTCCGCTTCCGTCAAGACAGTATATGCAGCCTCCCCTGCCCACTGTACCGTCAATGTTGGGACAGGTAAATCCGGCATCCAGTGAGATCTTTGCAACCTTTGAACCAAAGGTATGTCTCAGGTGATAGTTTTGAGTATGATATCTCTTGTTGTCGTCAGAATATTTAAAACCGCTTTTCAAAATTATGCCGCCTTTGAACAGATAAAAATGTGTATTTCGAAGTTACCGATTGTCTACAATAATAATATATAAAAATCTCTTTGTCAACAATAATTTTTATTCGCAGGTAAAATTTACCGCATAAAAGGAAAAAAATGGTGCAAAATATTTTTGAAATTCTATTGCAAAAGGAGAAAACAAAAAATGATAAAGGGTGCAAACAGACGCATTGTAATAATGAAGGATACGGGGTCGGACTATTTCGAGCAGGCGTTTTTTCTTGTAAAGGAAAATCAGTTAAAAAACAAAAAAGAGCCTATCCTTGAGGCAAAAAAGGTGCTCGGAAGCCTTGAGGCAGACCAAAAGAAAAAAAGCATTCTCTCCCCATTCAGACTATTTTTGGCAGGCTGCCTTGTGGGACTTGCTTTGGGTTTCTGGATATAATAAAGAAAAACTCGGAACTTTTTTCGATATTAGAAATAAAAAACTTGCATTTTTCTCCATTTCGTTATATAATACTGATATGTATGTTTACAAATGTATCAATAACATGAAAGGAGGTACTGCCCGTGTTTCTGAAAGCATTGACAATGCATGGATTTAAATCCTTCCCCGACAAGACTGTCATATCCTTTGACAGAGGCATCACTGCCATAGTCGGACCTAACGGAAGCGGAAAATCCAACATATCCGACGGCGTGCGCTGGGTACTTGGAGAAATGTCTCCAAAGTCCCTGAGAGGCTCGAAAATGGAAGACGTTATTTTCAACGGAACTGCCAAGAGAAAGCCCGCAGGCTATGCCGAGGTAGTAATGACTCTTGACAACACAGACCGCCGTTCCACCTTTGATGCCGATGAAATAAACGTATGCAGACGTCTTTATCGCTCGGGAGAGAGCGAATATTACATAAATCAAAAGCAGGTGCGTCTGAAGGATATTGTCGATATTTTCCTCAATACAGGTATCGGACGTGAGGGATATTCCGTAATCGGTCAGGGTAAAATAGCCGATGTTATAAGTACAAAGAGTGACGAAAGACGAGGCATTTTTGAAGAAGCGGCAGGTATATCAAAGCTAAGGTATCAAAAGAAGGATGCCACAAACAAGCTTGATAAGGTTTCGGACAACCTCACCCGTATCAGCGATATTCTCACCGAGGTCGAATCCCGTCTGCCCTCTCTTGAACGTCAGAGCGAAAAGGCGCAGAAATACGTTGTACTGAAAAAAGAGAGAACAGAGCTTGAGGTTTCAAGCTTTGCCGAAAGAATTGCGGATATAGACAAGGAAAAGGCAGAGGTTGACAAGACGGCTGAGGAGGAAAACACAAGACTTACCGAAGCGGGTATCAAGCTTGACTCCATAGACCGTGAAATTGAGGAGAACTATCTCTCGGTACAAAGAGAAAAAATGGCAGAGGACGGAGCAAGACGTGAAAAGGACGAACTTGTTTCAAAAATGTCCGAAACACTCTCTCATCTGTCCATATACAAGAATGACATTTCTCACTTTGAAGAGGGTGTCAGAGAAATAGAAAAGGCTGAAAAGGACTCTCTTGTTGCAATTGAGGCGCTGGCAAATCAGCGTGAGGAGATTGAAAAGAATATCGCCTCAATGATCGAGGATATAAAGAAAAATGAGGAAGAGATTGCCTCAAAGCACGCTCTTGCCTCAAGCAAGCGTGGGGAGATAGACCCCGCAAACGCCGAGGTTGAAAAGAAGCGTGCAGCTCTTGAAGCCGTTCAGGCGGAAAAGAACGAAAACGACCTGATGCAGAAGGAGGGCGAAAGCTACAACCTTATCCGCCGTGAAAGACTTGACGCCATAGGCGAGCAGAAGAGAATTGCCGAGGAAGCAAAAAACTCCGCTCTTGCTGAAAAGAAGAAGACCGACCGTGAGCTTGATGACATAACAGAGGAGCTTGCGAAGAAATCGGTTGCCCTCAACTCGGGCAAGGACAAGGTCGAGGAAATCGACAGCGAATGGGAGGAGCAAAATGAGCTGAAGCATCAGGCAAGACTGAAGCTCATGGAAATAAATCAGCGAAAAGAAACACTGTCCCGTATGGAAAAGCTTCTTGAAGGCTTTTCGGGAAGTGTCAAGGCTGTAATGGGTGCCTCCCTTTCGGGAATACATGGACCCGTGTCAAAGCTCATTGTAACGGACAACGAATACATAACAGCAATAGAGACCTGTCTCGGTGCGGCAATGCAAAACATTGTTGTGGATGACGAGAAGGCGGCAAAGGATGCCATCCAGTACTTGAAGCGTACAAATCAGGGACGTGCAACCTTCCTCCCACTCACCACGGTATCGGGCAGTGAAACAGATGTATCGGCAATTTCGGGCATGAAGGGATTTGTGTCGATTGCCTCAAAGCTTATCAGATGTGACGAGAAATACCGCGGAATCGTGAGAAATCTGCTTGGCAGAACGGTGGTTGCCACCGATATTGATGCGGCAGGAGAAATTGCAAGACGTATGAACTTCAAGATACGTCTTATCACTCTCGACGGTCAGCTCATTAATGCCGGCGGCTCCTTCACGGGAGGTCAGACGCTTAAAAGCAGTAACATTCTCACAAGACGTGCGGACATAGAAAAGCTGGAAAATGAGGCAAAGGCTGCCGAAAAGGCAATGAACGCCCACACCTCCGAGATGGCAAGGCTGGAGAAGCTTAAAACCGAAACCGAAAACTCCTTCCTGGAGCTTGAGCGTGAGGTAGAGCTTCTTGAAAAGCGTGAGGACGAGCTTGAGCGTCAGTCAGATATCATTGAAGAAAGACTTGTAACTCTTGGTGCAAGACTTGACGAAATAACAGAGGAATACAACAAGGTTGTGGAAACCTCCGAGGTTACCAGCGAAAACCTTGTAAGCATCACTGAAAAGGGCAAGGAGCTTTCCATTGCAACCGAAAGGGCAAAGAAGGAGCTTACCGATGCGGAAAACAGAGTGGAAGAGCTGAAAAATGAAATTTTCACTCTTATGGAAGAGGCGACCTTACTCGGTGACAAAAAGAATGAAACAGAAATAGCCCTTGCAGGAGCAAGGGAGAAGATAAACTCTCTTGAAAGTGCAAAGCTGGGCTTGGAAAGCTCAATTGCCGAGGGCAAAGAAAAAATTAAAGAGCAGTATTCACGCCGTGACAGAGCAAATACCATGATTGCCGACACCGAGCTTGAAAGAATCGAGCTTGAAAAGGCAATAGCCGAAAAGGACGTACAGATAAAGACTCACAGCGATGCGGCATCAAAGCTTGAGGCGGCATCAATGTCACTGCGTGTAACACAAAAGCAACTCACCGAGGCAAAGGAGAGCTCGCTCAGACTCTACACACGCTTCAAGGCGAGAAGCGAGGAGCTTGAAAAGGAAAAGACCTCCATACTCACCCGCCTTGCAGAGGACTATGAAATGGACTTTGACACAGCGGTCATATTTGCCGCAAGTGCAAGGTCGAATCACACCCTCACCAAGGAAGAAAAAGAGGCAAGACTCACCGAGCTGCGTGCCGAAATGAAGAAGCTTGGCTCGGTAAACATAGACTCTATTGAGGAGTACCGTGAAACAAAGGAAAGATACGATTTCCTCAAGGCACAGTTCGACGATACCGACAATGCAAAAAAATCACTTGAAAAGCTTATTGTTACCCTTGAAAATACAATGCGTGACACCTTCTCGGCGGCACTTGTAAAAATACAAAAGGCATTCAGTGAAACCTTCACCGAGCTTTTCGGCGGAGGAAGTGCGGAAATTGTTGTAACCGGCGAGGACGTGCTTGAATGTACAATTGACATAAATGTACAGCCTCCGGGCAAGATAATCAAGAGTCTTTCACTGCTCTCGGGCGGTGAGCAGAGTATTGTTGCAATTGCCCTTTACCTTGCAATACTCAAGGTTTCACCCTCGCCCTTCTGTATCTTTGACGAAATAGAGGCGGCACTGGACGAGGCAAACGTAAACCGTTTCGGAGAATATCTGAAGCGTTACTCTATGTCAACTCAATTTATTGTAATAACTCACCGTCGAGGTACTATGGAAGCGGCGGATATGCTCTACGGCATCACAATGCAGGAAAAGGGCGTTTCCGACTACATACGTGTAAGCCTTGACGAATACCAAGGAGAAATTAACTGATGGGATTTTTTGAAAAGCTGAAAAACGGTCTTACCAAGACCAAAAATGCACTTGTTAAGCAGGTAAGCTCTATATTCTCGGGCTTTTCCGCCTTTGATGACGACTTTTTCGAGGAGCTTGAGGAAACACTCATCCTTGCGGATGTGGGCGTAAACCTTTCATCGGAAATTATCGACGAACTCAAGGCACGCATAAAGGAAGAAAAAATAAAAGAGGGCGACGTAGCCAAGACAGCACTTTTTGAAATTCTTGCAAGCAAGCTTGAAAGCGACTCCTCTCCCCTGAAGCTGGATACAAAGCCCTCCGTAATTCTTGTAATAGGCGTAAACGGAGTAGGTAAGACTACCTCTATTGCAAAGATAGCATCATATCTCAAATCAGAGGGTAAGACTCCCATTCTTGCGGCGGCGGATACCTTCCGTGCTGCGGCAATTGACCAGCTTGGAATCTGGGCGGACAGAGTGGGCGTTGAAATGGTACGTCAGTCCGAGGGCTCCGACCCTGCGGCTGTGGTTTACGATGCTGTTGCCGTTGCAAAGAAGAGAGGTGCCGACGTGCTTATCGTTGACACTGCGGGCAGACTTCATAACAAGAAAAACCTTATGGACGAGCTTGCAAAAATAGACAGAGTAATAAACCGTGAGCTTCCGGGTGCGGCAAGAGAAACTCTCCTTGTACTCGATGCCACCACCGGACAGAATGCCGTAAATCAGGCAAAGGAATTCAAGAATTCCGCAAACATAACGGGACTTGTCCTCACAAAGCTTGACGGCACAGCAAAGGGCGGTATAGTATTCTCCGTAAAGGAGGAGCTTAACATCCCCGTTAAATTCATCGGTGTAGGCGAAGGACAGGATGACCTCCGTCCCTTTGAGCCCAATGATTTTGTAAAAGCACTTTTTGAGGAATAAAAAATGAAACAGTTTGTATTTGCATCAAGAAACGCACACAAAGCAAAGGAAATTGCAGATATACTTTCGAGACATCTGGAATTTGAATTTGAGGTGCTCACTCTTGACGACATAGGCTTTGAGGGCGAAATCGTAGAGGACGGTAAAACCTTTGAGGAAAACGCACTCATAAAAGCAAAGGCGGCATTTGATAAGTCGGGAATTCCTTCGTTTGCCGACGATTCGGGGCTTGAAGTAGATGCCCTCGGCGGTGCACCCGGTATTTATTCCGCACGATATGCCTCCATTGACGGCAAGGATGCCGACGATGAGGACAACAATGCACTCCTTTTAAAGAATCTTGAAGGAGTAACCGACCGCACGGGACGTTTCGTTGCCGCAGTGGGATTTATAGACAAAGACACCTCCTTTACCCTGAGAGGTGAGGTTGAGGGATATATCCTTCACGAAAAGCAGGGAAACGGCGGCTTCGGCTATGACCCTCTCTTCTTCTGCAGAGAGGCAAACTGTTGCTTCGGCGTGCTTCCCGCTTCAGAAAAGAACAAAATAAGCCACAGAGCAAGAGCATTCACAGCACTTGCCGAAATATTGAATAAAAGGTATAAATAAGATGACAAGTAAACAAAGAGCATATCTCAAGGGACTTGCTTCAAATATTGACGCAATTTTCCAGATTGGAAAGGGCGGAATTGAGGAAAACTTTATAAAGCAGGTAGACACTGCCCTTGAAGCAAGAGAGCTTATTAAAATAAAAGCCCTTGATACCTACTTTGACGGTCCCGCTGTGGGAGCGTCAATTCTTGCCGAGGCGACAAATTCCGAAGTAGTTATAGTTATCGGCACAAAGTTCGTGCTTTACAGAGAAAGCAGTAAGAACAAGAAGATAGTACTTCCAAAATGAAAATAGGTATATTCGGGGGTAGCTTTAACCCTATTCACGCAGGTCACAAAAATGCACTTGAGGCGTTTGTTTCGGCTGTATCTCCGGACAGTGTGTTTGTAATTCCCTCATTTTTCCCTCCTCATAAGGAAATGCCCTCTCTTTGGGCGGACTTTGAGGACAGAATGAACATGGTGAAAATAGCGCTCGGAAATCAGCCAAAGGTAATCTTTTCGGAAATCGAAAAGGAGCTTTTTGAAAAAAGCGGTGAAAAAAGTTACACAAAAATTACACTTGAGAGCTTGAAAAAGTCATATCCCGGGGACTATTATCTTTATGTGGGCACGGATATGTTCTTAACCCTCCATCAGTGGAGAGAGGCGAAGTGGATTTTTGACAATGCCGTTATAGCCGTTATGGACAGATATGAAAATTCGGATATAATAGCACAAAAGGAATACCTTGAGAACACCTTCGGGGCAAGAATCATTCTTATTTCGGGTAAAACCGTGGAAATTTCATCAACCGAAATAAGAGACTCACTGAAAAACAATACATCCTCGAGGCTGCTTGACACGGGTGTATATGACTATATCAAAGAAAACAGTCTTTACACCGAGAGAAAGAGTATGACGGAGCTCAGAGAATATGTAAAGGGAATGCTTCCCGAAAAAAGGTTTTCCCACACTCTTGCGGTTGAAAAGGAAACGCTTTATATTGCATCTCACCTCTGTCCCGAATTCGCCGGTGAGCTCTGCCGTGCCGCCCTTCTTCACGATGTAACAAAATATCTGCCTCCCGACGAGCACGCAAAAATTGCCGATGCTCTCACAGAGAATGACATAAAGAGCCCCGACACCCTTCATGCAAATTCGGGAGCTGTCGTTGCGAGAAAAATGGGTGAACCTATGTGGCGCACAGTTGCCTCCCACACAACGGGCAAGGCGGACATGTCACTTTTTGAAATGATTCTCTTCACGGCAGATTACACCGAGGAGACAAGAACACACGATACCTGCAAAAAGGAAAGAGCCTTTTTGCATGATGCGATTGAAAATGCAAGAAGCTTTGCCGAAAAAAGGCGGGCTCTTGAAGAAGCTGTAAAACACATACTTGAAAATACAGTTTCATATTTGAAGGAAAAGAATACGTTTATCCACCCACGGACTTTGGACGCGCTGGACTTTTACAGGCGTTGAAAACAAGGGAGAAAAATGAAGAAAACGAACAATCAAACAAGTGCCAATGTCAGAATGAGAGCACGTAGGGATATATCCCCCAAAAAAGAAAGTACAAAAAACGAGACAAAGAAGAAAATGAGTCTGAAAAAGAAAATTCTTATCGGAGTTCTCGTTGGTCTTTTGTCCTTTATTTTGCTGATTGCGGCAGTGCTTGGTATATGGTATCTGGTAGCTGATTTTTCCATGGACGAGAACCATACACCCTTTGAAAACAATTTGACAAAAAGCTTCGGTAATACACGGGCATATACCTTTGTTAATGCCGAAAGGATGAACCGAGAGCGTACTATCGGAACTGTATACACCCTTGAGGACTTCTTCGGTATAGGAGTATTAAAGGGTGGTGCCGGAAACAGTGTAGTCCGTAACAAGAACGCATATAACGTTATGGTAGTGGGCAAAGACAGAGTCGGCTCAAACACCGACGTTATAATGGTTGTGAATTTTGACACCTCAACTCAAAAGATGAACGTCCTTCAGATTCCACGTGACACCTACGTGGATGACCCCATAAATAAGAATTCAAGCAAGCGTATCAATGCGATTTACGCCTTTGCATACAGCCGTAACATCCGAAACGGATTGTCACGCTCAGAGGCTTCACAAGAATCCCTCAAATACCTTGAATCCACTGTGGAATCAACCTTTGGAATTACCATTGACAATTACTTTATGATTGACCTTAACGGTTTCGTAAAGATAATTGATGCCATCGGCGGCGTCGAGGTGGATGTTCCGTTCAGAATGTACTACAACGACAATGAACAGAATCTCCACATAAACCTTTACCCCGGAATGCAGACGCTTAACGGAAATCAGTCGGAGCAGTTCGTAAGATTCCGTAACACTTACCGTCTGGGTGATCTGGGACGTGTGGATGCACAGAAGATATTCCTTGCCGCACTGGTAAGAAAGCTTACCTCCTCCGAGTGGTTTTCACTTGACAGCCTGACAAACGTTGCATCTCTTCTTATAGAGTATACAACCACCGGAATGTCACTGACAGACCTTATGGGACTCGTCAAGAAGGTGGATTTCGGTAAATTCTCCACAGATAATATCACCTTCTATACTGCCCAAGGCGAAGGATATTTCTCATCAAGCGGTGCATCGTACTACTCACTCTATATAGACGAAAATCTTGAAATTGTAAACAAGGCATTCAATCTTTACAACAAAAAGGTAAACTCCGGTGACATCACAATGTCACAGCCATACCGCTCAGCTTACTCAACCGTCAATACCGACGGATATACTGCAAGCGACATCAACACAGAGCCTCCAAAAATAAGTGTTGCAGGTGGAAGCTCATCGAGACCTTCGAGACCTTCAACACCTTCGACCCCGTCAACTCCTCCTCAAACAGAGCCGGACACTCCTTCGGAGGGTGAACCTATTGAAGGTGAACCTATTGAAGGTGAGCCTGTTGAGGGTGAACCTATCGAGGGTGAACCTATTGAAGGAGAGCCTGTTGAGGGTGAGCCTGTTGAGGGTGAGCCTATTGAAGGTGAACCCATTGAGGGTGAACCTATTGAAGGTGAACCGATTGAAGGTGAGCCTATTGAGGGTGAACCGATTGAGGGCGAGCCTATTGAGGGTGAACCTATTGAGGGTGAGCCTATTGAGGGTGAACCTATTGAGGGTGAACCTATTGAGGGTGAACCTATTGAGGGCGACCCTATTGAGGGTGAGCCGATTGAGGGTGAGCCTATCGAGGGTGAGCCTACAACGGATGAACCGACAGAAAATGTTCCGGAAACCAATCCTACCGAGCCGACAGAGCCGGAAGAAGACACTCCATACATACCCGAAGAGGTAACAGACGAGCCAACATAATCCCGAAAGGAACAAATAAATGGATAAAATAACAGCAAAAGAAATAGCCGACAAGGTTGTAAAAACACTTGACGACAAAAAAGCCTTTAACATCAAGATGCTTGATGTAGGAAATCAGACAGTAATAGCAGACTATTTTGTAATAGCCTGCGGAAGCAACAACACACAGATAAATGCCCTTGCGGACGAAGTTGAATTCAAGCTTGGCGAAGCAGGATACCCCTCTACAAGACGTGAAGGCAGAGGCGGTGCTGACTGGGTGGTAATCGACTACGACAGCGTTATCGTGCACATATTCAGCAGAGATGCCAGAACAAAGTTCAACCTTGAAAAGCTCTGGGCAGATGCAGAGGATATAGATATCAGTACACTCTTGGCATAACAGCCTTATTGAATGCATAATGCACGATGCACGATGCACGATGCACGATGCACGATGCACGATGCACAATGCACGATGCATAATGCATAATGCACAATTATTGTTGATTTTGCTTTCGCAAAATCTTCCTTAAATTATCAATTTTCAACTATCAATTATTTACACCCAAAAATAACACCGTGCCCGAAACCCCAAAAGGTGGGAGCAGAGCATAACGCTGTGCGTTATGCAGTGAAATGTTTTGACGTTGTCAAAACGTGAAATTCACCTTCGGTGAGTGAAATGTGACTAAAGTCACGTGAAATGTTTGCTTTGCAAACGTTAAGGTTGATTTTGCTAAAGCAAAATCTTCCTTCATTGTGCATTGTGCACCTTGCACTGTGCATTGTTTCGGTTTTCACCCAAAAATAACACCGTGCCCGAAACCCCAAAAGGTGGGAGTTTTGGAGGGAAAATCGTTCATCCCGAAGCCGTCGCTGTACTTATGTACAGCAGTGCGAGGGAGGGACGAAGAAAATGAAATTTTCACTAATGGAGAAAACCAAAGGTTTTCAACAATATAAAAAATGCTTTTGGGAGTGATTTGTTCGCACTACAAAAGCGTAGGAGTGAACACAGCCGAAAATATAAAACCATTTCATTTTCGGTTTTCACCCAAAAGACACACCGTAAGATAACATAACATAAAGGAGATATACCATGGCATACGACTTTAAACAAATCGAATCAAAATGGCAAAAAGCATGGGAAGATGCCCATGTATTTGAAGCACAAGACAACTCCGACAAGCCTAAATTCTTCGGACTTGTAGAATTCCCCTACCCCAGCGGCTCGGGAATGCATGTCGGACACATAAAGGCATATTCGGGACTTGAGGTTGTCAGCCGTAAAAAGAGAATGCAGGGCTACAATGTCCTTTTCCCCATCGGCTTTGACGCTTTCGGACTTCCTACCGAAAACTCCGCAATCAAGTTCAATACACACCCCAGAATACTTACGGATGCCAACATCGAGAAGTTCACAAACCAGCTGAAGCGTGTAGGATTTTCCTTTGACTGGACAAGAACAATTGATACAACAGATGAAAAATATTACAGATGGACTCAGCACATATTCCTTGAGCTTTTCAAGAAGGGACTTGCCTTCCGTGACACAGCTCTTGTAAACTACTGCCCTCACTGTAAGGTAGTTCTTTCAAACGAGGACTCTCAGGGCGGTAAGTGCGATATCTGTCACAACGATATAGTTCAGAAGTCAAAGGACGTTTGGTACCTCCGCATCACAAAGTATGCTGACAGACTTCTTGAAGGTCTTGAAACTGTGGATTACCTTCCCCAGGTAAAGCAGCAGCAGGTAAACTGGATAGGTAAATCCACAGGTGCATTTGTAAACTTCAGCGTTAAGGGTGCCGATGAGACACTCCGCATATATACAACACGTCCCGACACACTTTTCGGCGTTACATTTATGGTAATTGCTCCCGAGCATCCCATGCTTGAGCGTTGCCGTGACAAGATAACAAACTTTGACGAGCTTGAAGCATACAAGGAAGAATGTGCGAAGAAGACAGAATTCCAGCGTACACAGCTCAACAAGGACAAGACAGGTGTTGAAATCAAGGGAATTTGCGGTATCAACCCCTTGAACGGCAAGGAGATCCCCATTTACGTTGCAGACTACGTAATGATGGGCTACGGTACCGGTGCTATTATGGCGGTACCCGCACATGACGAGCGTGACTTTGAATTTGCAAAGAAATTCGGTATTGATATAATTGAGGTTATCAAGGGCGGTGACATCTCGGTTGAAGCCTACACAGGCGACGGCGAAATGGTTAACTCCGACTTCCTCAACGGCTTTGACAACAAGAAGGACTCCATCAAGCGTATGATTGAGTACCTTGAAGAAAAAGGCATCGGTGAAGAGGGTGTTCAGTACAAGATGAAGGACTGGGCATTCAACCGTCAGAGATATTGGGGCGAGCCTATTCCCATCGTTCACTGTGAGCACTGCGGAATGGTACCCGTACCCGAGGAAGAGCTTCCTCTCCGTCTCCCCGACGTAAAGAACTTCGAGCCCGGTGAGGGTGGCGAATCTCCTCTTGCAAAGATTCCCGAATTTGTAAACTGCAAGTGCCCTGTATGTGGCAAGGATGCAAAGCGTGAAACCGATACAATGCCGCAGTGGGCAGGCTCATCATGGTACTTCCTCCGTTACATTGACCCCAACAACGACAAGTGCATAGCAGATCCCGAAAAGATGAAGTACTGGATGCCCGTTGACTGGTACAATGGCGGTATGGAGCATGTTACCCGTCATATGATCTACTCACGTTTCTGGCACAAGTTCCTCTATGACATCGGCGAGGCAAACACCGAAGAGCCCTATGCAAAGAGAACAGCGCAGGGACTTATTCTCGGTCCCGACGGTGAAAAGATGTCCAAGTCCAGAGGAAACGTTGTTGACCCCAACGAGGTGGTTGACCAGTACGGTGCAGACGTTCTTCGTACCTATATCCTCTTTATGGGTGACTACGGTGCGGCGGCTCCCTGGGACGTTAACGGCATCAAGGGCTGTAAGAGATTCCTTGACCGTGTTGAAGCACTCGGTGCTATGGCAAAGGGTTGCGGCGTAACACCCGAGCTTGAATCTCTCTTCCACAAGACCGTGAAGAAGGTAAGCCTTGACATTGAAGAGATGAAGTTCAACACCGCTATTGCGGCAATGATGACACTTATCAACGAAATATACAGTGTAGGAAAGATAACCACCTGCGAGCTTAAGACTCTCGTTACAATTCTTTGTCCCTTCGCACCTCACATATGTGAAGAGCTTTGGGAAAGACTTGGCGGAGAAGGACTTTGCTCTGCTACCAAGTGGCCCGAATGGGATGAGGCAAAGTGTGTTGACGATACAATCGAAATCGCTGTTCAGGTACTCGGCAAGCTCAAGGGTACAATAACCGTTGCCGCAGATGCTGACAAGGATACAGTGCTTGGACTTGTAAAGAGCGACGAGCGTTTCACTCCCTTCTTCGAGGGCAAGACAATTGTTAAGGAAATCTACGTTCCCGGCAAGATAGTCAACATAGTGGTTAAATAAGGTCCAGGAGTAATATATGAAAGAAAAACAGATAAAGATAGAACCCGCCGACATTGAAAGACTTGCGGGAATATATCCCGATATGAACGAGGCACAGCTCGAAGAAATAGCGCTCGGCGAAAAGATGGGGCTTGGCTTTTCCTCCTACGCAGACGCTTCACTCAGCGCCGAAGAAATGAAGGCAAAGAGAGAGGAGCTTGACGATAAAAGGCATCGAGCTGTAACCGCCTTTGAATGCCGTTACTTCTACGGTGCAATGAAATACCTTGACCTTTTCATGTCTACAAGAGAAGCGCTTTTTGAGTCTCTCATACTCGAAAAAAACGGCATCTCCTACAAGGACATTGAACGCTGGGCATCTTCCGACGGACAGCTTCAAGGTAAAATGAACAAGCTTTACGACAACCTCACAAAGGACAAGCTTGTATGCGACATATTTGAGGACGGAGCAAAAAGACTTCCCGAAAAGTATGCTGAGATAGTAAGGGGAATAAAGGTTGAGGAGACTCCCTTCGCAACAGCCGTTTCCTTCCCCCTTACAATGACAGCGGACGTTTATAAGACCTTCGGTAAGGGTGCTTTCGACACAAACGAAAAGGTAAATGTAACCCCCGAAACACGCTTTATAATCAAAAATAAGCTTGCTTCATATTCGGAAACATATTTTTCCGTTGCACTCAATTCGGATGAATTCTCAATCGCCATTGCCGCCCAGCCAAACCGCTCGGCAACCAAGTCGGATGCTGACCTTGCAGTTGCCATTATCGACAGCACACACATCTGGTATGACAATGCGGCAAAGTACATTGATGTGACTCCTTTCACCAAGGGACTTCGCTCTTAAATGTGAATAAAATGTAAAATATAAAAGTTTATAGCACACACTCTTGAAAAATAAAAGGGTGTGTGCTATACTATATCGGTAAAAATACACACACAGGGGTGAAATGCGGCAGTTCGTACCTTGGGTATGTCCCGTAAACAGGCTTCTGTGGTGGTAAAAAACTTTAAGGAGGACATTTAAAATGTCAGTAATTTCAATGAAGCAGCTTCTTGAAGCAGGTGTTCATTTCGGACATCAGACAAGAAGATGGAACCCTAAGATGGCTGAGTACATCTTCACAGAGCGTAACGGCATCTACATCATCGACCTTCAGAAGACAGTTAAGAAGGTTGAAGAAGCGTACATGTTCATTCGCGAGATCGCTGAAAACGGCGGTAACATTCTTTTCGTAGGTACAAAGAAGCAGGCTCAGGATGCTATCAAGGATGAAGCACTCAGAGCAGGTATGTACTATGTAAACGCTCGTTGGCCCGGCGGTATGCTCACAAACTTCAAGACAATCAGACGCAGCATCGCAAGACTCAACACACTTTACAAGTTTGCTGAGGACGGCACATTCGCACAGCTCCCCAAGAAGGAAGTTGTTGCTCTTACCAAGGAAATGGAAACTCTTGAAAAGAACCTTGGCGGTATCAAGGAAATGGGCGGTATTCCCGATGCTATATTCATCGTTGACCCCCGCAAGGAAGCTAATGCAGTAGCAGAAGCTAAGAAGCTCGGTATTCCGATCGTTGCTATCGTTGACACAAACTGTGATCCCGACGATATCGACTACGTAATCCCCGGCAACGACGACGCTATCCGCGCAATCAAGCTTATCTCTTCAGTAATGGCTAACGCTGTTATCGAAGGTCACCAGGGTGAGCAGGTTGCTGACGTGGCTGAAGAAGCAGCTGAGGAAGCTACCGAAGAGGAAAACGCATAAGTTAAAATAAAGAAAGGAATTTGCCAATAGTGGCAAATGGTATAAAGTTATGCCTATCACAGCAAAACAGGTTGCAGACCTCAGAGCTAAGACAGGTCTTGGCATGATGGAGTGCAAGAAGGCACTTACAGAGGCTGACGGAAATGAAGAAGAAGCAATAAAGATCCTTCGTGAGAAGGGACTTGCAGTTGCTGATAAGAAATCATCAAGAATCGCTGCAGAGGGTATCGTTGACATTATGTACGACGAGGCTACAAAGACAGCGGCTATGATCGAAGTTAATATCGAAACCGACTTCGCTGCTTCAAACGCAGTATTCGGTGCATTCGTTAAGGATCTTCTTAAGATAATCCTTGACAAGAAGCCCGCAGACGTTGCAGCACTTCTCGCTCTCCCCTTCGATGCAGAGCAGAACGTTGAAACAGCTCTCAAGAACAAGGTATTCGAAATCGGTGAAAACATCAACATCAGAAGATTCGTTACTCTTGAAGGAACAATCGCTTCCTACATCCACGGTAAGGGTTCTATCGGTGTTATGGTTAAGATGGCTGACAGCGCAGCAGCTGACAAGGCTGAATTCAAGGAAGCAGCAAAGAACGTTGCTCTCCAGATAGCTGCTATGAAGCCCGCTTACCTTGACAAGGATTCTGTTCCCGCAGACGTTATCAAGGCTGAGATGGAAATCATCATGGCTCAGATCAAGAACGATGAAAAGAACGCTAACAAGCCTGACAACATCATCGAAAAGATGGCTATGGGTAAGATTGGCAAGTACTATTCAACAAACTGTCTCCTCCTCCAGGAATATGTTAAGGAAGAGAAGTTCACAGTTGAACAGTATCTCGCAAGTGTAGCTAAGGAGCTTGGCGCAGACGTTAAGGTTGAAGCATTCCTTATGTACGAAAAGGGCGAAGGTCTCGAAAAGAAGGAAGAGAACTTTGCAGAAGAAATTGCAAAGCAGCTCGCAGGCAACTAATCAAAGTTATCAAAAGCACGCCCTCACGGGTGTGCTTTTTTCGTATAACAACAAAGCTACCACCCAAATCGTAACCGAATTGGGTGGTAGTTTTCGTTTAACTTAATATGTAAGCTGAACTTCCTTGCCTGCCTTGGAGGATTCGTAGATACCCATGAGCATTGCCTGAAGCTGAACTGCCTGGTCGATGTCTGATGAGGGAGTCTTGTCATTTCTGATGCAATCGATGAAGTGATCAATTTCGTTTGCGAAGATATCACCTGCGAAGTCGCCCTGAATATCTTCTTCAATAAGCTTTTCGCCATCTGCTTTGTAAAGCTTAAAGGGTTCAAGTGTGATACCTGCCTTGTCGCCGGCAACCTGAGTTGAATTGTTGATTGGACCGTTGAATGACCAAGAGGTCTCGAATATAAGCTGAGCGCCGTTTTCGAAACGGAAGATACCGCTTGCTGCGTCCTCAACGTCGAACTTATAGTCAGCAACCTGTGCGCCTGACCATGCATTTGTAGCTGAAACCTCACCAGTTACGGGGTCAACCTTGGGAGCTTCTCGGTAGTCGCCGATTCTGTATGAAGCGGTTGCAGAAACCGATACAGGCTTGGGACAACCCATCATATACCATGCAAGGTCGATTCTGTGTACACCGATATCGATGATAGGACCGCCACCTGCATACTTGGTGCATGAGAACCATCCGCCGGGAATACCTCTCTGACGAACATATGCTGTCTTGCCGTAGTAAACGTCGCCGAGTACACCCTCGTCAACAAGCTTTCTTGCGTGAACAGCCGCCTTGCCGTAACGAAGGGGAACTGCAAGCATGAACTTAACGTTGTTCTTCTTTACAGCGTCTCTGAGAGCGATAGCATCCTCAAGATTGTGACAAATGGGCTTTTCGCACATTACATTGCAACCTGCATTTGCTGCCGCAATAGAAACAGGTCCGTGTGCTGCGGGCCATGTACATACATCAACGTAATCGGGCTTGTGATTTGCAAGAAGCTCCTCTACAGAGCTGTATGCTGCGGGAACATTGAACTTTTCAGCAAATGCCTTTGCCTTCTCAAAATCAATGTCGGCACATGCAATAACCTCTACGTCGTCTCTCTTCATGTAGACGGGCATATGTGCTGAACTGCAAATACTACCTGTACCTACAACTGCTACCTTAATCTTTTCCATTTTTAATACCTCCGTATATCCCTTGATTTTTCGGGATACTCTGTGTAAATCCATTGTAGCAACTTTATTCCATAATGTCAATACTTTTGGAAAAATAGCAAAATAATTAAAAACTTTGGCAAGATATTCAAAAGAGTATTTATACACCGTCATGGAAGCGGTGCGAAGCTTCCGTTATAGCCAAAGGGAATCGATATACTTGACAAAAATCCACCTTGGTAAGGTCGGTTATTGCAGTAGAGTAACCTATAATAATAAGTCTTGACAAATAATGCCGGCGGATGTACAATTACAGTGGTAAATTATATAAATATTTATAAATATTTTCTTTAAAAGGAGTAAAAAATGAAAAAGTCATTATTGTTCTTACTCATTTGCATTACCGCTGTGATTTTCCTTTCGGTCACCACCTCCGCCGCTACCTACGGAGACCTGACCTACACCGTATCGGGTGGCGAGGTTACAATCACCGATTGTAGTACATCTGCCTCAGGCAGCCTCACCATTCCATCTCAAATCGACGGATATCCGGTTACTTCTATCGGTTCCTTGGCATTCCAATATTGCTCGGGGCTTACAACCATCACAATCCCCGACTCGGTTACTTCTATCGGTTCCTATGCATTCGAGGGTTGCAAGGGGCTTACAAGTATCACAATCCCCGACTCGGTTACTTCTATCGGTTCCTCGGCATTCGAGGGTACAGGCTATTACAACGATTCATCAAACTGGGAAAACAATGTATTATATATTGGAAAGAATCTGATAAAAGCAAAAACTTCAATATCCGATACATACAAAATAAAAGAAAACACAAAAATTATCAGTGACTCTGCATTCTCGGGTTGCTCGGGGCTTACAACCATCACTATACCCGACTCCGTTACTTCTATCGGCAATGGTGCATTCTATAATTGCTCGGGGCTTACAAGTATCACTATACCCGACTCGGTTACTTATATCGGTTCTGAGGCATTCTATCGTTGCTCGGGGCTTACAAGCATCACAATCCCCGACTCGGTTACTTCTATCGGTTCCTCGGCATTCGAGGGTACAGGCTATTACAACGATTCATCAAACTGGGAAAACAATGTATTATATATTGGAAAGCATCTGATAGAAGCAAAAACTTCAATATCCGGTGCATACAAAATAAAAGCAAACACAAAAATTATCAGTTCCTATGCATTCGAAGATTGCTCGGGGCTTACAAGCATCACAATCCCCAACTCGGTTACTTCTATCGGTTCCTCGGCATTCTCGGGTTGCGAGGGGCTTACAACCATCACAATTCCCGACTCGGTTACTTCTATCGGTTCCTCGGCATTCTCGGGTTGCGAGGGGCTTACAAGTATCACTATACCCGACTCGGTTACTTCTATCGGCGAATGGGCATTCGATGGTTGCGATGGGCTTACAAGTATCACTATACCCAACTCGGTTACTTCTATCGGCGAATGGGCATTCGCATATTGCTCGGGGCTCACAAGCATCACGATCCCCGACTCTGTTACTTATATCGGTTCCTCGGCATTCCGTGATTGCTCGGGGCTTACAAGCATCACTATTCCCAACAATGTAACGAGTATAGGTAATTATGCTTTGGGGTATTATTATAGCGAAGAATATGTAGAATATAAAGTAATTGACGGATTTACAATCTACGGCTATGCAGACTCAGCTGCTGAGAGTTATGCAAAGAATAACGGTATCAACTTTGTAACGCTTGATGAGGAAGTTGAATGTCAGCATACCTTTGGTGAATGGATAACAGACAAAGAACCCACAGAAACAAGTGAAGGTGAAAAACACAGAGAATGTTCCTCTTGCGGAACGGTCGAGACCGAGACGATACCTGTTTTGGATAAGACAGATATCGGTGCAGTATTTACCTTCTCAAGTGCAAGTGCGAAACCGGGTGAAACCTTCAAAGTAACCCTTTCACTTAAAACATACACGGAAGTTAACTCGATTGGTCTTAGGAACCTTGAATACGACAGAGATGTTCTTGAATTCATTGGATTTGGAGACTACGAGGCTATAGAAGACATGCCGATACTTACGGCGATGTTTGATGATGACGGAGAGTTTATCCTTATCGGATTTACAGAAAGTCTCATATTTGACGGTGACATTTGCACCCTTGAATTTAAGGTTAAGGAAAGTGCCGCCGATAAGGTGACAGAGTTGTCGCTTGATGCTATTGTAAAGCTTAATTCAACAATAATTAAGTCAACTGTTGAAAAGGGCGAGATTACAGTGTATACATATATCAAGGGCGATATAGACGGAGACGAGGATGTGGACCTTGATGATGCAGTGCATTTGTTTGGTTACACAATTATGCCTGAATTTTTCCCGATGACGTACCCGGGTGATGTGGATTTCACTTCTGACGGAAATGTTGATATTCAGGACGCACTTGTGCTCTTCAACTACTCCATGCTCCCCGACCTGTATCCGCTTAAGTGATTGAATGATTAATTATAACAGGGCTCTGCCCTGTATCCGCTTAAGAATCCCCAAAAATTTTTATGATGTTAAAAAATGGGAGCTGTTGTTACTACAGCTCCTATTTTTCTCAGATACGCCGGTACAATGGCTCGGTATATATGCAAAATAATTAAAAACTTTGGCAAGATATTCGAAACAAATATTTTTGTTGCAATATGTTGATTGATGATATATAATAAGACATAAATAAAAGTGAGGAAAAAGTATGAAATACCTTATATTGGCTTTGCTTTTGGTGTCAGCTTTATTCACAGCATGTGCGGACAATGAAAAAGGTGCATCTAAGGAGGGATCGGAAATGGAGTACACTATAAAAAAAGAAACGCTGTTTGACGGCAGCGTTGCAATAGCACTTCCCGAGGAGGATGTGATCCCTTACCATGAAAAGGCTTATAAGTATCTTTCCAAGGAAAACGGAAAGGTACACTATTACTACGATTCAAGTATAAAAAATCCGGGTGTGGACACCGTGATATCCTGGAGCTGTACACACGAGGACATTACAGGCTATACTGTAGAGTACGGAGTGAAGGAGGACTTCTCGGAGGTCTTCAGGATAGAAACCACCGAAGCCTCCATTGCCTTGAACAATCTTTATAAGGACACTACATACTACATAAGTGTTGTGGCACACGGCACCTCCGAAAGCTACGGCGTAAAGGGAAGCTTTAAGACCACAGCTCTCGGTCCGAGAGTTATGACTGTTGACGGAATATATAACGTGAGGGATATTGGCGGATATAAGACCGATGAAGGAAAAACCACACTTCAAGGAATGATATACCGTGGCGGTCAGATGGACGGCACTTATGTTGATGAGCCCGTCAATATCACAGAAAAAGGCATCGACACCATGCTGAATGTAATGAAAATAAAGCATGATATGGATCTGCGAGGCGCAAATGAGCAAGAGCTCCCGCAAAAATCTCCTATTCCCGGGGTAACCTTCAAGCGTTACGGCTTTTCGGGATACAATACCCAAGTAGATACAGAAAGCGGAAAGGAAAACCTCCGAGCGGTGTTCTCGGCTCTTGCAGATCCCGAAAACTACCCTGTATACATTCACTGTCAGGGCGGTGCGGACAGAACCGGTGTTTTGTGCTTTATGATAAATGCACTTCTCGGAGTGGATATTAACGACCTTATCCATGACTACGAATTTACCACATTTTCGCTCTATGGAACGAGAAGCACCACAAGCGGTGCATATCTTCCCTATCAGGACAAAATACGTGTGCTTTTAAATAAATTTGATGGCGAAACCCTGAAGGAGAAGGTTGAAAATCTCCTCCTCTATGCAGGAGTTACTCCCGAGGAGATAGCAAGTATCAGAAGTATAATGCTGGGCGAATAATACACAAAAACAAGGCGCTGTTAATCAGCACCTTGTTCTTTTGTGTATTAAGCTATATTTTTCTGTCCTCTTCCGCCAAAGCCTCCTCCGAAGCCTCCGATTTTGTTAGAGTAAGTGTAACCATCGAGAGTAAAGGGATGCTCCGCAGCCTCTGTTACAAGGGTATAAGAGCCGTTTTCTTTCATATCCGGAGTTGATACGAGGATGCAATTATATCTCTTGTCAACGATTTTCTCTAAAACAACATTTCCGTCGCTGTCCATTAACTGAAAAGACTTACCGCTTTCCACATAGCTGTCAAGAGCAATAAAGACCGAGCACTGTGTTGCCTTTGTAAAATTCATTGCCATGGAGGAATTGCCCACTGCAATTACTGTGCCTCCCGTAATCTCGCCCGACATCTGCCAATCCACGGGAGCATCGCCACCGCTGAGAGGACCGAGAACAAGTATATCTCCGCCGCTTACAGTCAGCGAGCCGTTGGAGTCAATTCCGTCTCCGTTTGCGTTAAGGGTGATATTACCGCCCGAGATGTTGATATACGAGTTTGTACTGCCAAACATATCCCCTCTTTTTCCAAATCCGCTTTGGTCGGCACCGCCTGCGGCATTCAAGCCGTCATCCGACGATACAAGGGTAAAACTGCCTCCCTTGATATCAATGGACTCGCCCTCCAACGCCTCATAGGAGGTAATTACATTTACATTTCCGTCGGCAAACAGCAAATTACTGTCAGCATGGAAAGCATCATCGTCGGAAGAAAGGGTGAACTCTCCTCCCAAAACCTTCAAGTCTGTATTAGAATGAAGACAGTCATCCGCAGAGCTGATACTGTACACACCGCCGTTAACTGTGAGCACTCCCCCTGCCTTGATTCCCTTCATTGATTCGGTGCTTGTGTCAGAGGTGCTTTCGTTCCCCCACTGTCTGTCAGGCTTCATTCCCCATTGTCCCTTGTCCCCCATCTGACCTCTTTGTGGCATATTCTCTATATCGGGAAGCTCTGCACCCTCAGGCATTTGCGGCATATCGCCTCTGCTTGGGCGCTCTGTGCCTTCAGGCATCTGTGCCATATGCTCTCTGCTTGGGCGCTCCATGCCTTCAGGCATCTGTGCCAAATCAAAATCCCGTGAAACACTTTCGGTAACACCGCCGCCCGCTGTTATATTGAAGCTTCCGTCACCGAGCGTCATATAAGCCGCCGCGGATATTCCGTCAAGAGCCGAGGTTATGTCAAAGGTACCCTTATCTATTACAATATATCCTTTTTTTAAGTCCTCTTCATTTTCCGCATGGAAGCCGTCCTTTTGAGAATTAATGACAAAAGCTCCGTCCTTTACACTTATTGAGTCATTTGCATTCACACCATGCTCAAGGGAGGTGATATTATAGCTTCCGCCCTCAAAAGTAAGGTCGTCCTTTGCCTCGATTCCGTGACCGTAGGGATTATTAATTGTGAGTGCTCCGCTTCCCTTGAACACCACGTCGCATTTTGCATAAATTGCGGCATTAGCCTTATCGTCAGCCGAAAATGCCGAGGTTACGCTGAGAGTGTTCTCACTTCCGTCGGCAAGTGTTATGATAAGCTTTTCCGCATCAACAGCACTTATAAGCGCCACGCCGCCACAGCTGATATCGGCTCCGTCAAGGGTGATTTCCACAATTTTGCCCGTCTGTCCCTTGATGTTGATAGGCTGGGTGATTTTCCCGCTGTAAACGCCGCTTCCCACATTTGTCTCCTCCTCACCGCAGGACACGAGAACAAATAAAGCAAATATCAAAAATAAAAATCTTTTCATAAATTACAGCTCCTGTGTGCTTTCTCTGAGAGAGAGCACTATTTCAAGATTTCCGTTAAGGCATCTGAGAGTATCGAGTATTTCCTTTTCCTTGCCTGCACTTTTAAGTGTAACGTTGTAGGTAAGGCGGTAAAGACTTCCCATGTTGGTGGTTTTCACCGATACTACCGTACATTCCGAAAAATACTTATCAAACACCTCGTCAAAGGCATCGTAAAAGCTCAGATCCTCGGGCACCGTTATTTTGAGAGTACGCTCCATTGAAGCGCCCGACTTTGGCAGGAACGCAAGTGCCAAATTGAAAAGTGACACTACAATGGCAAAGAGAGCGCCGTAGCCGATATATCCCATACCGCAGGCAAGTCCCGATGCCATTGCGATAAAAATTGCCACAATTTCACGCGCACTGCCGGGTGCACTTCTGAAGCGTATGAGAGAAAAGGCGCCCGCCACCGCAACGCCCGCACCCACGTTGCCGTTGACCATCATTATGACCATGCACACTGCGGCGGGAATGAGGGCAAGGGTGATAATAAAGCTGTTTGTTGAACTCGACTTTATTTTATAAAGAAGAGCAACGATTATACCTATTCCGCAGGCGGAAAGTATACAAATCAAAAACTTTTCCACCGATACGGTTTGAATCAGCTCCGAATCAAACAATCCTTTAAACATTTTTTGTAAAGTCCTCCCTTTATGTAGAATGTTCCGTACTTTGAGAAGGAAGTACGGTAAATTTTGTTTTCGGTAAGTATTTTTGACAGCTCAAGGGGTATTGCTCTGCCCGTTTTTATTTCCATGAGTATTTTCCCTTCGGGCAAAATAGCTGTGCCGTAGGAGTCGCTTTTAAGCGTCAGGTCGGTATCACGGCATAGTATATTGCGGTCAAAGGTTATGCGGAAGTCGCCGTCTCCGTAAAAGGCTTCACGCTCACTTGAAACGTATACTGCGGGTACAAGGGGCGAATATATCCTTTTAAAGCTGTCTATTTCGTGGGATATCTGGGTTTTGTGCTCAATTTCACCGCCGTTCATATATGCCTCTGCCTCACTACAGGCGAGAGAAATACGCCTTTTATAAACCACGGATTTGTACTTCTTTTTTATTTCAAGAAATACAGTGCTGTCACTCTCTGCCCTACCGTATGAGCGAAGCCTGAGCTTTTCCTTATATATCGGCTTTTCAACAGAGCGGCGAATCAATGCGTAGCTCGGAGTGTCATAATAAAGGGAAACAACCGTGCTTTTTCCCCATTTGTCGGGGACGAGCTTTCCCCGCATTCCGTCGAGCACTGCACTTGCCTGCTCTTCGGTTACAAGATATTTGTATTCGTATCTTTTGAATACGGTTTGCAGCTTCATAACCGTCCCCCCTTCGCATATATTATAAATCGCTCCGTTAAAATCAAGTTAAAAATGGGACTGCAAAAACTCAAATAGAGTTTAACAGTCCCATGCTTATACTCTGTCCGGGTAACGCTCGGCTTTTATTATTCCGTCCCTCAATTCCAGCTTGCAAATTCTTGCGGTGCGGTAGTCACTTGTGACAATATCGCCCTTGTCGTAATCTCTGCCGTGATAGACGGCATAATACTGACCGTCAATACAGATAACGCTGTGATGTCCCACGCCCTCTTCAAAGTCATTTTTTATCATAAGGGGTGCAAAGCCTCCGTTATCGGTATGCTTGACGAAATCCACCTTGGTAAGGTCGGTTTCGTCGGTTTTGGCGGTAGAATAGCCTATGTGATAGGTGTCATTCTCGTAGCATCCACCGCTGTACATAAGATAGTGCCAGCCATCCTTATAAATCCAGAAGGGACCCTCTATTGTATGCCACAGCTTTCCGTTTATTATTCTGCCGTTGAAGTTCTCCTCGTGGAAGGTGGGTACAATTATCTCCCTTGACTTATGCTCGGGAGTATATGGGTCAAGAAGTCTGTCCACAAAAACACGGGTGCCCACAATATCACAGTTCTCATTGTTCTCCGCATAGAAAAGGAAAAGTCCCGACTCGGTTTCAACAACGTGGGAGTCTATTGAAAAACGGTTATAGAGCATTCGGGACTCAACAAAAGGACCTTCAGGCGAGTCCGCCATTGCTACATGGAGGTGCTGAAAGAAGCCCTCCCCCTGGCAGGAAACGTAAATGTAGTATTTGTCCTCATACTTTATAACAGAGGGCGCCCAATACTGTACACACCCCTCAATCTTGCACACATATCCGTAGAATTCCCACTCTCCGAATATGTCATCTGCAGTGTAAAGCGCTACTCCCTCATGGGCGGTGGCGTATATATAATACCTTCCGTTATCCTCAAAAATGAACGGGTCGGGCGTGCCGACAGGTTTGTTGAATTTAAGCTTCATAGTGTTACCCCTTTTTGTTTTATATCTTATTTTATCACGAAAAAAGGGAAAAGTAAATAAGAAATCGCAAAAACTTGACACAAAGCCCGTCGGATGTTATAATTCAATAAAATACTCAGACAAGGAGAATTGAAATGAAGCATTTTTTGGTTGTTGTTGATATACAAAACGATTTTGTGGACGGTGCTTTGGGCACAAAGGAAGCCGTGAACATTATAAAAAATTGCACAAAGAGAATAAATGAATTTGAAGGTGACATATACGTAACCTTCGACACACATTTTGAGGATTATATGGAAACCTCGGAGGGCAAAAAGCTCCCCGTTCCCCACTGCATCAAGGGTACGGACGGTTGGGAGCTTAACGCTGATATTGCAAATGCCCTCTCGGATAAAAAATACACAAGTGTGGAAAAGCTGACCTTCGGCTCGGTGGAGCTTCCCCATCTCATTGAGATTGCCGCAAGGGACGAGGATTTCGATATCACTCTTATGGGACTTTGCACAGATATTTGTGTGGTTTCAAACGCATTGATACTCAAAGCAAATTTTCCCGAAAATGAGATATACATCGTTGCCGACTGCTCGGCGGGTGTAACTCCCGAAACTCACAACGCCGCCCTTGAAACTATGAAGATGTGCCAGATAAATATCATATGACAAAAAACAAAAGCTCACCGAAGGGACACCTACCATAAAGCAGGTAGGTGTCCCTTGGCATTTTTGTTGATTGGGTTGGATGCGAGAATGAATTGTAGTAAAACCTAATTTTGAAGGATACTACAATGAAAAAGAACTTTGAATCCCTTTATGAAATCCTCGGAGGAACCTACCGTGAGGAAAACGGACACCTTATTCCTAACGTAAGCCTTCCCGAACAGACCGACTATCAAATCGGCAAGTACGGACGGATGCACCTTGATTACATCAAGCAACACCGTCGCGGAAGGTACACAACGCTTCTAACCGAAAGCAAGTTAAACGCTCAGTTGCACGAAATAGACCTTGAAGCAAATGAAATGCTTGAAGTCATCATCTCCCACCTCGCTACCGAAAGAGGTATTGACGAGAACTTAAAAGCTCGCGATATGCTCCGTTGGGTTGCCGAGATGAACAACGTCAAGTCGAGCGCGGAAGAAATCGTTTTGCGGGAGGTGGTTTTGGTATGAAATCAATCATCAACGAACTTTGGCACGGAAATATTATCCCGCAAGAAGATAGCCGAACCAACTCCAAGGAAATGAAAGAACTGCTCAGCTATCTGTCAAGGCATCACGAGGACTTGGAAAAGAGCTTCACGGACGAGCAAAAAGAAGTCTTCGAAAAGTTCCACGATTGTTGGAGCGAGTATATGAGCCTTGCAGAAGCAGCTATATTTGAGTACGCTTTCAAGCTCGGTATGCAGATTGCTATCGAAACATTAACTAATTCAAATTAAATACCTACAAGGGGCGCAGGCAGTTTTGTCTGCGCTCTATCTGTTCGTTATGTATAAAGCTTATTACCTCTGTTAATTGTCCATATAAGTCCAATAAAGTCTGCCAAAGTATGCATAAATAACAAAAAATCCTCAAAAGGGCTTTACATTCCAAAATAATTGTGATATAGTTATCTTGTATATCATTGTTTTAGGAGGATTTTATGACAGAGGAGCTATTTACGGTCTTACAAGCTGCTGAATATTTGCAAGTTTGTGAAAAAACTGTTCGTAGACTTATTAATTCTAAAACACTTGCCGCATCAAAGGTGGGTAAAAGTTGGAGAATAAAGAAATCTGATATAGATAATTATTTATCCGCGACATCAAATTTATCGAAAGGAGCAATCGTCAATGAGTGAGGAATTGATTCAACGCAATTTGGTAGAAGCTCCCGAGAAAATGGGAGATTGGAACTTTTACAATATAGGTGCTACCACCCTTAAAGCTTTAAAGGGAGCCAAAATTATTCCTGATCGTGATTACGAAGAGTTCGAAAGTAAGAAACCGGACGCGCTCATCGTAAAGAAACCTTTGGTTATTGCTGCTATTGAATACAAAAAGCCTTCTGAGCTTCGCACTGCAAAGCAAATTGAAAAAGCTATTGCTCAAGAAATTGGCACAGCGCAAGCATTACAAGCCAAAATTTACATTGTAACTGATGGTAAAAAATCATTTTGGATTAATCCCGCAACGGGCAAAGAAATCATCCAAGAGGATGGAAGTAAAATAACCTTCAACTTTGATAAGAGAAGTACCGATTGCATTACATTAATTAACAAGATTCGTTCTTCCATAAGCGCGACAAACGATCAACTTAAGGAAGCAGCTTCTGTTGACCCTCTGCCTCTTGCTGAAAAGGTTTGGCAGGATTTGTGGGCGGTTCCTGGAGCAACTCCCGAAAACTGCTTATACACTTTTGTCGAAATTTTCATATTCAAATATTTGAGTGACCTTAGTGTGCTCAAAGGAATGTATTCGTTCTATAATTTGCTCGGAATGTATTCGGGTAATAACGAAAATGAAGTTTTGGAATACTATGCTTCTACAGTTCGTGTTAAAATCAAAGAACTGTTTCCCGGAAATCCTAAAGATAAGACTACTATCATAAACGGAACGATCTTTGTTTCAAAAGATGATAAGGCTGTTTCGGGATACGCAACCGTATTTCACAAGATACTTAAACGTTTTAATGAGTTTGGTACACTTGAAAATATCGACTATGATTTCAAGAGTAAGCTTTTTGAAACATTCCTAAAGGAATCTATCAGCAAGAAGAATTGGGGACAATATTTTACCCCCTTAAAAGTTGTAAGAGCTATTGTAAATATGGTAGAGCTTACTTCGGGTATGGAGATATGCGACCCCGCTTGTGGTGTTGGAAAGTTCCTTCTTGAGCCTATTTTACACGACCTGCATAAATTTTATTTTGTGCAAGGGGATGAGTTAAAGCCGCAGATTACGCTTTATGGTTATGACAAGGGCTTTGATAAGGATGAACAAAAAACCATTATCTTAGCAAAAGCGAATATGCTGATTTATATGTCTGGTATGATTCGCGAGCATCCCGATATGACCCAAAAGTTTGCACAACTTTTTAATGACACGTTCCTATTGCAGACCAACTCAATTTTAGGAACATTGGCTAAGCCTATAGAGGATAAATTTGATTTGATTCTAACAAATCCGCCGTATGTTATGAGCGGAAGCAGCAATTTAAAAGAAGAAATTGCGAAGCAGGATGAACTCAAAAAATATTTTTCCATCAGTGCTATGGGCATCGAAGGTCTGTTTGTGGAGTGGATCGTTCGCGCATTAAAGCCGGGAGGAAAGGCTTTTGTGGTTGTTCCCGATGGAATTATGAATCGTAGCAATGATAAAAAGCTCAGAGATTTCATTCTTGAAAAATGCAATATTGATGCGGTAATTTCGCTTCCGCTCAATACTTTCTTTACTACCAACAAAAAAACATACATTCTCGCGTTAACGAAAAAAACAACTGTAAATATTGGTGGAGTAGAAACACTTGAAAAGCAGACCACCCCTGTATTCACATATCTTTGTTCTGAAATCGGCGAGTCGAGAGATGTCAATAGATTTGATATTCCTCAAAATGATTTGGAAAACGCATCGGACTTGTTCAATATGTTTAAGGGGGCAAAAACAAAGTTCAAGACACCAGATAAGCGCTGTAAGATCATAGATATCGACGATTTTTATAATGGCAGCCATTGGTCTGTGGATAGATGGTGGTCAAGAGAGGAAAAAATCGATTTGGGAGTGGAGGATGTTATTGATTCTGTTACGCTGGAAGATTATATCAGTATGGTTGGAGATGCAGCTTCTGCGCTTATGGAAT
>SVRV01000041.1 GCA_015064635.1 Oscillospiraceae bacterium | reverse complement strand
CAAAGGAGCGGTATATTGTGCCCTCCTCGGATATATCGGTTTCGGTAACTCTGTTACCGTAGATGTCAACGGCTTCGGAGAAGGTGTCCTCAGACTCTGTTTCTTCACTATTCGTTGTATTCGCATTTACTTCATAGCCTTCAAAGTCCTCTCTTGTAAGACCTGTTTCAAGGTATTCACGGGTAAGTGATATTGCATCAAAGTAAGCGATACCCGTAGTATTGCCAAGCTCACACCATACACGAACCTTTGAGACTTCTGCAAAACGTGATTTACTAAAGGTTACCTCTGTGTACTGCCAATCGGCTACATTCGGCTGGAAATCAGCTGTGTATTCTTCCGGCTCGGTGCCGTCATTGTAGTAAATCTCGGCTCTGAGACGGCAAAGGCTGTCTTCGTTTTCCTTTCTGTAACTTGTCGCCTTGCACCAGCCCGAAAGGGTGAAGGTTTCACGGGTCGAGGGGGAGGTTTTAACCTTTACGTCCTGATAAGCGTATCTTACAGTGCTTTCGGCACTCTGCGCTTTGAGAGATGAAGCACCGTCGAAGTGATTAGCTGTTGCCCTTGAAGCATAGGATATTCTTGACCAGGAAAGAATTGTACCGCCTGAATAAAACTCAAAGCTTGGGTTCTCCAGCATATTATATGCGGTTGCTGTAGTGTTTTTTTCAAGCTGATGAGCATTTACGTAAGCTTCGGTAATACCTCTGAGACAGATACACAAATTCATGGTACTTGTCTCGGTTATGTCAAAGGAGGTGGCAAGGCGGGTATATACTCCGTCATTGCGGTCAATATACTCGGTTGAGGAAACTGTATTTCCATTTGAGTCAAGAACCTTCAAAGCTATGCCGGAATTATCCTGAGCTGAGGGAGCAATAAGTCTCACGTAAGCGGAGAAGGTGTAGCTGCCCGGAGCGAGAATGTACTGCTGACCGATATAGCCGTCGGCACTTGATTTGATTTCAAGGTACTTGGTGGAGTATTTTGTTTTGCTTTCATCTTCTATGAATTCTGCCGAAGTGCATCCGTTGTACAGAGTCCAGCCCGATGCGATCCCATCTGTATTGCCAAAGCTGCCTGTGTGATTTGCAAGAAGATTTACAGTTGAATTTTCTGTTCTTGCAACCATATCCTCGGACACCGACAAAAGAGTTCTTTTCGGCAAAACCTCGTCTCCGTTTTCATCAAGCACACTCATGTGCTGACCCGATATACTTCCGTCGGGGTTGAAAACATATACTGTATCAAAGGCTTCGGAGGTGTAGTCATCCTCTCTGTCATCTCTTGAAATAATTGAAACGGTTGTGGTATTTCCCGCCTCATTGTAGACATAATAGTATATTTTTCCGTCATCATTCAACGAATCGTATTCACGGATAAACGAAACACGCTTGTTACTGTACTGATATGTTTTAGCAATTACAGCCGCATCACCGTTGGCAAACATTGTGACCTTTGATATTCTGTTGCTCGAAGCGTATGTGAAAAGCAAATAGCTGTTATCGGGATAGATAATCTTTGTAAGCAATTCACCGCTGTACTCATAACGCACGGAAGTACCGTCGGGAGCAGTAACGGAAATGAGATTTCCGCCCTGGTAATTCAGAGTAAAGATTCTTCCGACACCGTCAACAACTGCTGTGAGTCTGCCCATTGAATAATGGTAGTTGAGGGAGTTTTCGTACTCGTCGATATATGTTACAAGGCGTCCGCTTGTATCGAAGATATATTCGTCATTATCCCATTTCATTGTACGAGTCGAAGGCTCGTAGGTAATATTTGCACCGTCTTTTTCGCGGTATTCAACGCTTTCACCGTTTTCAAAGGGCACAAAATATGTTTCATCTCCGTTTCCGTCGGTAAATACATACTGTGATACTGTACCGTCGGGGTGAAGTACACTTGCTTCCTTCATGCTCTGCATAAGATTGAGTCTGAAGCCGAGACCGCAGTTCATTGCCGAAAAGTCGGCACAGTTTACGTCTGCAACGCCGGAAGTATATTTGTATCCCGCAAAAGCACCGTCGTAATGATGACTTACAGATACGGGAAGTCGGTTTCCCTGCCACTCAACGTCATTTATGTCAAGTGTGAGGTTACCTGTTTTTAGATTTACGCATTCCTGCACCTTATTTCCTACATTGTGAGCTTCATATGCGCCATGCTTATCACGCTCCCAGACAGCTGTGAGTCTTTTTGTCTCTGTAACAGTATCATAGGTTGCATTGGGATAGTATTTTACAATATTTTCGTTTTCGTCTGTTACTCCCTTTTCAGTCCAGAACAAGAAATGGTAACCAAGTCTTACAGGAATTTCTGAAGGCACTGTGAAGCTTTCTTCGTTAGGAATAAAATCAATCGGAGAGATATCTCCTTCACCGCCTGCAAGGTCAAAAACTACCGCAGCTCTTCCCTCTGCAATCATAATAGGCTCAAAGCCGGTATCCGTGTCCTTTTTGTATATATCTCCTATGAAATAATATTCATTTCCAAATCTTATTTTCCAGCAGACAAAATCTTGCCCTGAACACCAAGGAGCTTCATCCTGAATTTCAATGTCAACTCCCTCGTACTTGTCTTCAATACGAAAATGGTCTCCATCACAATCAAAAAATGTAAGTATGTACATTTTTCTCCACTGAGGTACAAGGGTGGCATTTCTGTTTAAGTTAAACTCCTTACCCGGCATAAATACATTGTTCGTTCCCTGTACAAGCCAATGTAAAAAAACGTGATTAAACAAGGTGGGGATTTCCGTGGAAAGAGTTATATTACTGTCCTTGTCCGCGGAAAGCCTATCGAATACGCTTCCGTCTTCGTTGAGACATATAACTTCATATTTCCAATGTGCGGTGAGAGTATCATCACCATACTCAAAAGTATAGGGATTTGAGGAATCAAATCTATCTCCGTTTTTGTTTATCCAATGAGAGAAATTATATCCCTCGTATTCGGGAACGATGTCAAGTGCTTCGCCCACAGGCTTGATAACACTTTCGACGCATTCGCCTCCGCTTGCATCAAGTGTCACTGTATATCCCCACACAGCGGTAAGGGTATCATGACCGTAGATAAGTCTGTATTCATCCTCGGGATAGAATTCAACACCTTGCGAGTTCACCCATTTAACGAATGTGTAGTTTGAACGTGTAGGCGTAGGAAGCTCAAATACCTCTCCTTCTGAAAGTGCAGATATCAGATAGCTTCCTTCATCTCCACCATCAGTATCAAAGTACAAATTACACATCCAGTCGGCTGTAAGGATAGTTGGTTCGTTCTTATCATAGGTAGCTCCGGGGTAGAATGATTCTCCTGCGGTACTTATCCATTCTCTGAATTCATAGCCATCTTTTGTGGGTGTGACCGTTGGGATTGTAATTGTTCCTCCAAACAATGTTGTCTGTGGTGAGAATTCTCCGACACCGCCGTTTGTGTCATATGAAACGGTATATCCCCACATTGCACTGAGGTAATCGTCTCCGTGAATAAAGGTATATTCCCCGGGAAGAAACTCCTGAGAATTTTTGTTTATCCATGAATAGAATGTTCCATATTCTGAGGTGGGTATAAAGTCAAGTGTCTCACCTACACCGCCTTTTACAACTTCTGTTCGTCCGTCACTAAAGTCAAGAGTCACGGTATAACCCCAAACGGGAGTGAGTGTATCATCATGATAGCCAAAGAAGTAAGGGGCACCGGGCTGGAACTTTTCCCCCGCTGTGTTTTCCCATCTTACGAAGGTAAAGCCTTCCTTGGTGGGAACAATGTCCGATAGGATAATATTTGTTTCCGCCTGTCCCTCCTGAGATTCAATGCTTTCGGGAGTATCGGCATCGCTCAAATTGTATGTAAGCGTATACCACGCTATTTCCCATACGGCTGTGAAGGTATCATTGCCGTCAATAAAGTATCCGTATTCCAGATAATTATCTCCGTGCTTGTCGCTTACCCACTTTACAAAGTTATAGCCTGCTTTTGTGGGTATTTCCGAGGGGAGCATCAAGCTTGTCATTACTTCACCCGATATATCGGGGAAATTGCCCTCGCCTCCGTTAAGGTCAAATGTAACGGTAGAACCCCATACGGCTGTCAAGGTGTCATTTCCGTAGTTGAAGGTGTAGGTATCTCCGGGGCAGAAGCTTTCGCCGACCGAATTAACCCAACGAGAGAAATAATATCCTTCTCTGATAGGCATGTTGCCGAGATAAATACTCTCTCCTTCAAGTCCTGTTATAGCGTTAAATTCACCCGTACCCCCTGCAAGGTTAAAGGTAAGAGTACGCTCGATAGGCTCCCAAACAGCTGTGAGGGTATCGTTGCCGTAGCTGAAATAATAATCACCGCCGGGCTGGAATGTTATGTTTGCACTGTTCTTCCATCCCATAAAGCCGTATCCCGGTCTGGAAGGAGCATTGGCGGGAAGCTGATAGTATGAGCTTGCCTCACCTGTAACCGCATAGAATTCACCTGAGCCTCCTGCGAGGTCAAAGGTTAATGTAAATATCATTGTGTTGTTTTCTGACATGTTTTTTGTCCTTTCTGTTTTGTGGTTTTGTTTTTTGAAGCTTGCGCAATCTTCAATAACAAGTTACCACATAAGGACACTGACATACAATGACATTACCCTGACATCTACCTGACATCTTTTTGCAATGCTCAATGCACAGTGCTCAATTATTCGTTTTCCTCAATGGAAATATATCTTTTTTGCCTTGTGGCATGGGTGCCGTCAATCCTATCCTTCTTCTCCTTCTTTTCTTTATTCTCTTTCTTTTCTTTCTTTATATGTGTTAGTTTGCTGCGAGTTTGCTGTTGGTTTGCTGTTAGTTTGCTGTCGTTTTGCTGTTGCATTTTTGCTTTTGACCTTCCGTTTTATCCCTATATTGCAGGTGTTTTCACCTGTTTTTTTGCTGTTGGGTTTTGTGCGTGATTTGTTGATAAAACCGATGCAAAAATGAGATAAGAAAAAAATTTTCAAAAAATATGATTTTACATAGATTTAACACTTGTATTTTTTTATAAGTTATGATACAATGTAGTACATCACATTTAAGGAGACAATGATCTTGGAAAAATTTTTTGCTGACTTTCTTGATATGATGAGAAATATGTCATCTGAATGGATGTATCTCATCAGAATTTTACTTGCGTGTATATGCGGCGGTGCAATAGGAATAGAGAGAACTCTTCGTCAAAAGGATGCAGGCTTCAGAACTCACGTTATAGTAGCACTTGGCGCTTCCCTTTTCATGGTAGTATCAAAATACGGATTTCTTGACCTTCTTGAGTTTGAAGGCTTCAAGGCAGACTCGTCCAGAATAGCATCAAACGTTGTAACCGGTATTTCCTTCCTTGGAGCGGGTATGATATTTGTCAAGGGCACAAATATAAAGGGACTTACAACGGCGGCAGGTATCTGGTCAACAGCGGCTGTGGGACTTGCGATAGGATGCGGACTTTACATAACGGGAATTGTATCGACACTTATAATAATCATCATACAGATTCTCTTCCACACCTTCCTTATCGGATTTGATAAGATTCTTGCAAATGATAATTCCTTTGACATAGTGGTAAGACTTGAAAATACAAATCAGTCTCTTGAAAGGTTTAAGGAAGTGCTTGCCGAGAACAATATAGTTGTGAGAGAGAGCAAAATCACCCTTGGGGACGACAATTATTTTACCATAGTGATGTCGATTGCGGGAGATGCGCATATTGATGCCGCAAAGGTGCTTGAGATGTTTAACGAGCAAAAGGAAATAAAGGCAATAACAATGTAATATAATATAATATAATAACGGCAGGAGCTCATCTCCTGCCGTTATTATTACTTTTATCTGTTTGTTTCGTTTGCGGTTTTATTTGTTTCTCTCCATATATCTGTGTGTGCTTCACAATCGAGGTAGTGACCGAAAATTCTTGTATAAAGTTCGGAATCTTCACAGTCGGAATATGCCTTACTTATAACGTCGTTGTAATAAGTCGAAACAGTTGCAACATACTCTCTCCATCCGTCTAACCAGGTGTTATTCTTCATAGCGTCACACAGCTTTTCAAAGCGTGCAAGGATTTTTTCTTTTTCCTCACCCTTTGCAAGAGATATTCCCTTTTCGCCGGTTACAATGGGTATGAATTCGATATCGTTGCTCTTTGTGTCATATTTTACAGCAAGACATGAGTTCCAAGCTTCTGTCGTGTTAGGCCATACAAAATGGAAATTACCCTGACCGAAGAAAATGTGGGAATCTTTATATTTTTCATAGGAGCAGATACAGTGGCTGTGCTGTCCGAGAATCATATCGGCACCGTTATCTGCAAGTGCATGATAAAGCTTTACAAGTCTGGGAGAGGGATAAGGACAGTGCTCCTTACCGCCGTGATATATAACTATTACTCTGTCATATTTAGCCTTTGCTTCTCTTACATCTGCAATTGTGTCATAGCAGTCAAAGGGACGTGCGCCCATTCTGTTTTCAAGTGCATATGTATATTCGTGCTCGCAAACGGTGATTACGCAAACCTTTTCTCCGTCCTTTTCAACCACGTAGTTCTTTCTTGAATCCTCGTAGTTGTCACCGAAGCCGGTGTAATCCATTCCCGCTTCCTTGAATGCCTTTTCGGTATCAAGCCAGCCCTCAGTTCCAAAGTCAAATATATGGTTGTTGCTCACACCGCAAACTGTTACACCGATGCTTTTTAAAACCTCTGCAGTTTCTTTGGGTGCTTTAAGATTGGGACCGAATTTTTCAATGGCGTTTTCACTTTCGGTAAGCGCACATTCAAGATTCACAAAATTAATATCGTTTCCTTCAAAGATAGATACTGTGTCAGAAAACAGTGTTTTTACGTCTTTTGCTCTGAAAAGCTCCTTTACAGCTTCGTCTTTCGGGCAAACATCGCCCACAAATAATGTTTTCATATGTTCCTCCTTGACTTTTTTTAATATTGTACTATAATAATTATAACAAAAAAACCAAAAAAAACAATGAACTATATTAATCTTAATTATACTATTTTAATATGAAAGCATCAAATATATATCATTACTGTCACATAAAGGTAAAAAGCTCACAAAAAATTGATACCCGTATTTTGCCTTATACGGATTTTACATTTGTTATTTCGGGCAAGCTGAAATACACGGTAAACGGAAATGAATACGAGTTAAATTCGGGAGATGCAATTTTTGCAACCGAAGGAATGGAGCAGTCGAGAGAAGCTCTCAAAGAGCCTGCGGAATACGTGAGCTTTAATTTCAGCGGCGACACCTTTGACTTCCCGGTGTTTTCAAAGGGCATCATTACTCCCGCTATAAAGGGCCTTGTAGATATTTATCCTGCGGCTCATATGTATGATACCAAGGGCGCAACCTTTGAAAAATGTCTTTATATGCTCAACTATATTCTTTTGGAATTGGAGGACAGCTATAAGGCGAAGGGGCGTATTTTTTCAAGTGTTTCCAAATATGTAAATTGTAATATCACTCTTCCGTTAAGTCTTTCGGACGTAAGTGATGAACTTGGATTTACAAAGGAATATGTGGCAAGTGCCTTTAAAAGTGAATGTAATAAGACGGTTGTGCAGTACATAAATGAGCAAAAAATGTTTTTAGCAAGAAATCTTATAGAGAGCGGTGAAATGTCTCTTTCCGGAATTTCCGACTATCTCTCATATAACAATTACAATTATTTTTGCAGAGTGTTCAAAAAGGTTTTTGGTACAGTGCCGTCAAGGGTAAGTAAAAATAAAGGTATCGAATAATGAAAAAATCGCTCATTACAAACATATACATATACTCCATGCTTTCCTTTTTCCTGTTTTTTACCGGATTTAACGGATATATGGGCATTTTCGGGACTAAAAAATGTGTTTTTACAGCACTTAGTATACTTTATATAGCAATTTCTGCCATTCAGGGAATTTCCTTTAAGAAATTCGGACTTGCAGAGATATCGGCACTTATCTATCTATTTATAACCGCACTGTCGGCTATTGTGTCGGAGCACTTTCCCGAAACTCTGCTGGGTGTATCAAGATATGAAGGCTTACTGACGGTGGGAATATACGTTTTCGTATTTATTTTCATATCACAAAGCTGGGAGATGCCGACCTCCTTTGTCCCCTTTTTGTCGGCTGTTATGATATTTGAGTCTCTCATTGTAATACTTCAACGCTGCAACCTTAACGTAATGTGCCTTTTCCCCAAGGGTGAGAATTTCAGCATTGCTGTTGAAAAGTACAACGGTGTGTTTATATCAACCGTGGGAAATGCAGATATTGCATCGGCGTTTTTCTGTCTTATGACACCCATTCTTTTTGTGCTGATGCTAAAGCAGGAAAAGCACAGACCACTGACATTTGTGTCCTTTGTGCTATCGCTTAGCAGCGTAATATTGATTTCTGTATCTGCAGGTATTGTGTCACTTGTTGCGGTGGCGGCGGTTTTGCCCTTGGTGCTTTTTAAAAGAAAAAGAAAGCTTGTGATTACAGTACTTTGTATTGTATTTGTGCTCTCTCTTATCATGGTATATCTTCTTCCGTTAAAGAGCGGAATGCTTTTTGAGCTTCAAAGTATTATGAGAGGAAACCCGGATAAAACCTTTGGCTCGGGAAGGCTTCATATATGGAGTGAGGTAGTGGAAAATACAAGGTTTTTCCTTGGAAGCGGACCTGATACAATGCTTTATGAAGGCATTGAGCCCTTTGTAAAGACGGTGAACGGCACCGAAATAGTGAGAAAAATAGATATTGCCCACAACGATTATCTCAATATACTTTTTCATCAGGGAATAATTGCACTTATCTCGTATTTCGGGGTGCTCTCCCCTCTTCTTTTGTGGTTTAAAAATAAGGGAAACGGGGCATTTTCAATTGCCGTTGGTGCAGGCATTTTCGGTTACTGCGTGCAGGTGTTTTTCAGCTTTTCCGCTTGCTCGTCGGCGGTGTTTTTCTGGATAATGCTGGGCATACTTAACGCAGAACAAAAACGGTATGAGTGAAAATAGGGATATTAAAAACTCAAACGGAGTTTTTAATATCCCTTATTTGTGTATGTAAATTTATTTTACCGAAAGCGTAACCTTAAAGTTTTCCTTCTGTCCGGGTGCAAGTGTTCTATACTTGAATTCATCGTCAAGAATTGTGGTGGTAGGCTCAAGACCGAGTGCATAGTCGCCACTTGCCATGCTCTTCCACTCAAGGAAGTAAGGAAGTGTTTCCTTTGAATATGAAACGGTGAAGGTCTTGCCTATCTTGTCGTTTACAAGGGAGATTTCAGGCTTTTTAAGGTCGAGATAATAGCACATTTCGTCCTGACCTGCAACAGAGTCAGTCATATTGAAAACATCTGAAATATTTTCGGTTGCAAAGTCTGTTCTTGCACTGATACCTTCAACCTCGCCCACTATCCTTGTGCCCTCGTCAAGCATGGGATAGCCGAGATTGATGTGGTAGAGGATTCCGTATTCCGCATCTGTATAGCCTGCATTTTCCACGCTGTCTTCAACGGAAATCTCGCCGGAGTTAATGGCTGTGACTACCTTTCTTCTGAAAACAAGGTTCTGACCGAAAAGGGCGGTCTCCTCAATTACGGCTTCAACTGTAATTCCCTCTTCATTGCAATCTGCGTGAATGATTCTTGCATTGTTGTTGTGATGAGTTCCGTGAAGTATGTGGCCTTCCCTTCTTCCCATACAATCAAGTCCGCAGGTGTACATCATACCTCCTTCAAAGCGGTTAAGGAAGTCAATTTCTCTTGCTGTGAAAGCATTCTTTGAAACAAATGACATATTCTGTCCTTCGTGCCAGAGTTGCATAATGTCAAGAGCCTTTGTAACGTTGAGAAGGAATCTGATCTTACCATTGTTACACTCAATTACATCAAGTCCCTTTTCCTTACCTTCTGTAAGCGTATAGCGGTTGATGTAAGCAATTTGTCTGAAATTAGAAATTTTTCCGTTCATTTGTTTTCTTTCCTTTACTTATTAATATATTTTCACTTCGGCTTCGATTATTTCAGCGAACTTTTCTGCAAAGGCGTGTATTTCCTCAAAAATTCCGTTCTTGAAGGAAACGGTGTCCGCTCTCTGTTTTGCCTTCTTGGGAACGACTCCGTCTGTTGAGAAGGTCATTGTGCTTTTTGAAAACAGATTGCCTTTGTGCAAGAAAATTACCGTTATATCTTCGGGAGCGATTGCGGTTTTCTCTTTTTTGCTCTCAATGGTTATAAAGCCTTCTTCTACGAAAAGAGTCTTCTTGATAAACTGTAGCTTTTCGGGAAGAATACCTGAGATATCAATTTCATGGCTATTTTCGGCTATCGGCTGAGGTGCGGGCTCGTACTTTTCTATTTTCTTATCAATAAAGTCCCAGGCTTCGGGGGTTATTCTCGCTTTTCTCTCTTCGTTTCCCTTGCCTTTGGTTATAAGCTCGGTTTTTTCCAGATATCCTATCATTATGGAGGCTACAAAAACGCCTGTACCGAGATATTCGGCAAGCTCCTCCGGAGTGGTACTTCCTTTTTCTATTACAAAATCCGCAGATTTGTCAAATTCCTGTCTGTGCTTTTGGGGTATAATTATGTTCATTTGCTGTTCCTTTCTGTGTTGCAAGAAAGAGTATACTATTTTTTTTCATAAAAGTCTACCCTTTTTGGAAAAATATTTGTAAAGCTATTGAATTCCTACTAAACCTATGGTATAATGCGTATTGCCAAAGGGCTTAAAAAGGAAGTGATGAATTGAGAGTTTCCACAAGAGGGCGTTATGCTCTTAAAATAATGCTTGATCTTGCGATGAACGAGGGCGAATATATGTCCCTTAAAGGCGTTGCTGACAGACAGGGGGTCTCGGCAAAATACCTTGAGCAAATAATAACCATGCTTATGTCGGCAAAGATGATAAAGAGTACCAGAGGAAAAAGTGGCGGCTATAAGCTGTCCAGAGCACCCTCTGAATATACTGTCGGTGAGATACTCCGTGCCACAGAGGGCTCTCTTGCTCCCATATCCTGCGTGGAGGATTCACCAAACCAATGTGTTGAAAGCTGTCGTTGCCCCACCTTGTTTTTCTGGGAGGGACTGAATAAGGTAATAAACGAATATATTGACGGCACTACACTTGAGGATGTTGTAAATCAGGAAAAAACACTTAACAAAGAAAGGCAAAAACATGAGAATATATGCGGATAACGCGGCGACAACGAAAATGAGTAAGAAGGCAATAGAAGCAATGTTGCCTTACTTTGAAGAAATATACGGCAATCCCTCATCCCTTAATACAACAGGTCAGATTGCCGCAGAGGCACTGGCAAAGGCGAGAGAAAAAATTGCTTCTCTCATAGGGGCGACCTCAAGGGAGATATTCTTTACCTCCGGCGGAAGCGAGGCTGATAATCAGGCGATAATCACCGGTGCGAGAATCGGCGAAAAGAAGGGAAAGAAGCACATAATTTCCACAAAATTCGAGCATCATGCAGTGCTTCACACCCTGAATAAGCTTGAAAAGGAAGGCTTTGAAATAACTCTCGTTGACGTAAACGAAAACGGAGTTGTAAAGGCAGAGGATATAGAAAAGGCTATCCGTGAGGATACAGCTCTTGTAACCGTAATGTTTGCCAATAACGAAATAGGTACTATTCAGCCTATTGCGGAAATAGGAAAAATTTGTAAAGATAAAGGCGTACTTTTCCACACCGATGCAGTGCAGGCGGCAGGACATCTGAAAATCAATGTGGATGAGTTGAATGTGGATATGCTCTCCGTTTCGGCACACAAGTTCCACGGTCCTAAGGGTGTCGGCTTCCTTTATTGCAGACGCTCGGTTGTACTTCGTACACTTATCGAGGGCGGCGCACAGGAGAGAGGAAAGCGTGCGGGTACGGAAAATCTGCCCGGTATTGCGGGAATGGCGGCGGCACTTGAAGAGGCGGTAGAGAATGCCGAAAAGAATTCAAATGTTTTGCTTCCATTGAGAAACAGACTTATGGAAGGTCTTGAGAAGATTCCTCATTCTAAAATAAACGGTGATAAAGAAAAGAGACTTCCCGGAAATGTGAACATCTGTTTTGAGGGAATTGAAGGCGAAAGCCTGCTTCTTCTCCTTGACGAAAAGGGAATTGAAGCATCCTCTGGCTCTGCTTGTACCTCTGGCTCACTTGACCCCAGCCACGTGCTTTTGTCCATCGGACTTCCTCACGACGTGGCTCACGGCTCACTCAGACTTACAATTACAGAGGAAAATACCAAGGAAGAAATAGATTATATTATAAGCTCTGTTACAGAGGTTGTTGATTATCTCAGACAGATGTCACCCGTTTGGGAAGAGCTTGTAAGCGGCAAAAGAGAATATATATTATAAGGAGTTTTAAAAATGTTATATAGCGAAAAAGTAATGGACCATTTCAAAAATCCCAGAAACGTGGGAGAAATAGAAAACGCCGACGGAATAGGCGAGGTAGGTAACGTTAAATGCGGCGATATAATGAAAATATATATCAAGGTAGACGAAGGAATCATCACCGACGTTAAGTTCAAGACCTTCGGTTGCGGCTCTGCCATTGCATCCAGCTCCATGGCTACCGAAATGATAAAGGGTAAGAGCATAGAAGATGCTCTTGAGCTTACAAATAAGGCGGTTGTTGAAGCTCTTGACGGACTTCCTGCTCATAAGGTGCACTGCTCTGTCCTTGCGGAGGAGGCTGTAAAGGCTGCTGTTAAGGACTATTACGAAAAGAACGGAATAGAGTACGATAAGAGCAAATTCTGTGACGGAGACTGCTGTCATTGCGGTAAGCATCAGGACGAATGACTTTAAAAGAGTTTTTTATAAAAGAAAAAATATACGAATTCTCTATCCTTCCTTTTTCGGAAGTGACGGTTATTGATGAGAGAAGAGCAGGACGAATGTTTGATGGCAAGGACCCTCAGGTAGTCGTCCCTTTTCTCATACCTTATTATGTTAAAACCGAAGAGGCTTCAAATATATCCGTTTATGCCCACTCAAAGGACTATCACTTTTATTTTTCAAAGCTTGCCGAGAGGCTTTCCGAGACCTTCGGAGACATTGCGGCTTGCTGTGATATATCTCCCATAAACGAGGTCGAATGTGCTGTGCGTGGGGGACTGGGCTCTATCGGAAAAAACGGACTTTTGATAAATAAGCGCTACGGCACCTTTGCTTTTGTTGCCGAGGTGTTTTTAAACGTTCCCATGGGGCACCCCGTTCTTGAAGGTATTGAGCAAAAGAACAAAGGACACTTTTGTTCTATGTGCGGAGCTTGTGAAAAAGCTTGCCCCATGAATGCAATAAATGATAAAACAAAATGTATTTCCTTTATCAATCAAAAAAAGAGACTGGACGACGGGGAAGAGGAAATAATAAAAAACAGCGGCTCGGTGTGGGGATGCGATATATGTCAGACTGCGTGTCCCATGAACAAAAGTGTAGAGGAGACGGAGATTGAATTTTTCAGGGAAGACCGCACACCCTATCTCACCGAGGAGCTCATTGATGAAATGATAAAAGACGGTACCTTTTCCCGGCGTGCGTATGCGTGGCGAGGAGAGGGCGTTGTCAGGAGGAATATAAGGCTGTGCAAAAAGAACTGAAATGCCCCGCAATAAAGGGCAGAAAAACCGAGCGTGCAAGGGTTTTTTCAGAGTTTTTAAAGATGCTTTATCCCGATGCTCTATGTGCTCTCGAATATGAAAACGACCCTTATAAGCTGATAGTTATGGCGAGACTTTCCGCACAGTGTACGGATAAAAGGGTAAATCAGGTGTCAAAGCCACTCTTTGAGCGCTACCCCGATGTACATAGCATGGCAGAGGCTGTGCAAAGGGATGTGGAAGAAATCATCCGTCCCTGCGGACTTTTTCGCACCAAGGCAGAGAGTATTATCTCAATGTCACGTGAGATAGTGGAGAAATTCGGCGGGGAAGTGCCCTCCACCTATGACGGGCTGATTGGACTGTCAGGCGTGGGAATGAAGATTGCCAACCTTATGCTGGGAGACGTTTTCGGACAGCCGAGAATAGTGCCCGATACTCACTGCATAAGAATAACACATAAGCTCGGACTTATAACCAAGGCAGACCCCGTAGTTTGCGAAAGGGAGCTGTCCGCACTTATTCCGAGAGCCGAGCAATCGGACTTTTGCCACAGAATAGTTTTGTTTGGCAGAGAGTATTGCAAAGCACCTACACCCAAATGTGATGAATGCCCCTTAAATCAAGGAAAAATAAAGGAGTAAACCATGAAAAAGCTTCTTATTGTTGACGGAAACAGCATAATGAACAGAGCCTTTTACGGTGTGAGACCACTTGTGACAAGGACGGGAATACACACAAACGCTGTTTACGGATATCTCAATATATTGAAAAAGCATCTTGATTCGGTAAAGCCTGACTATGCAGCTGTTGCTTTTGACTTGAAGGCTCCTACCTTTCGTCATAAGATGTTTGGGGAATACAAGGCAGGCAGACACGCAACTCCCGATGAGCTTTTATCGCAGATACCCATAATAAAGGAAGCGACAGTACTGCTTGGAATAAAAACTCTTTCGGTAGAAGGGTACGAGGCGGATGATATCCTCGGTACTCTTTCCGATAAATTTGAAGGGGAGAGCTTTATCGTTACGGGAGACCGCGACTCCTTTCAGCTTGTATCCGATAAGGCGACCGTAATACTTGCATCCACGGGAGAGGACGTTGTATATACTCCCACAGAAATAGAGGAAAAATATTCTCTTCCTCCCAAAAAGCTCATTGATGTCAAGGCGCTTGCAGGGGATTCCTCTGATAATATTCCGGGTGTTGCGGGAATTGGCGAAAAGACGGCAATAAAGCTGGTTTTGGAAGGGGAGAGCGTTGAAGGAATTTACGAAAAGCTTGATGACGGAACGCTGAAGGTGACAGAGGGCACGAAAACCAAGCTCATGAACGGAAGAGACAGCGCCTTTATGTCAAGAAAGCTTGCCGAAATCTGCCTCAATGTTCCCGACTTACCGGATTACACCGACCTTACCATGGGAACGCAGGACACAAATGCACTGCGTGAATTGTTTGTCAAGCTTGAATTCACAAAGATGATGTCACGCTTCGGCTTGGATGCGGAGGTGACGCCCGTAAAGAAGGTTTCCGACGATGCACAGCTTTCTTTCGATATGCTTGAGGAAGAGGTGTCGGAGATAAAAGAGGTTGATGCAAAAGAATTTGTAAAGCTTCTTCCTGATGGTACGGTGCCCCTTGATTTATTGAAGAATACATTTTATTTTGCAAAGGATAAAGAGGTTTATTCCTGCCCTGCAACCGCAGAGCTGATAAAGGCACTTGCCGACAAAAAGCTTTGTCTTTTTGATTCAAAGGAATTCTGGCATACCTGTGGAGAGCTTTTTGAAGAGCTTGACGAGGGTGTCGTTGCCTTTGACCTTCAGCTTGCCTCATATGTTGACAACCCCGACAGCAAGGGCGATTTTTCGAGAATAGTTATGACCTACCTTGCTCAGAGTGTTTCTCCGTCGGCGGAAGCCTCGCCCGAGGTGAGAGCACCGCTTATTGCGCCTCTTTTTGAGGAGCTTTCAAAAAGAATTGCCGATGAACACCTTGAGTATCTTTATTATGAAGTCGAGCTTCCCCTGTCAAGAGTGCTTGCGGGAATGGAAATGCGAGGCTTTGCCGTAAACCGTGACGGTATATCCGATTACGGAAAGGTATTGAAGGAGCAGATGGACAAGGCAGAGGAGAGCATATGGGCGATTTGCGGAGAGAATTTCAATATCAATTCTCCAAAACAGCTTGGTGTTATTCTGTATGAAAAGCTGGGACTTCCCGTAATAAAGAAAAATAAGACGGGATATTCCACCGATGCGGAAACCCTGGAAAAGCTGCGATTCCACACTCCCGTTATTGATTTTATTCTTGAATACCGACGCCTTGCAAAGCTGTATGGCACGTATATAGAAGGACTTATAAAGGTTACCCACGATGACGGAAGAATAAGGACAAGCTTCAACCAAAAGCAGACCTTGACAGGAAGACTGTCCTCGGCAGAGCCTAATCTGCAGAATATTCCGGTGCGTACCGAGCAGGGAAGCAGGCTTAGGGAATTTTTCACAGCAGGGGATGAAAAGCTTCTTGTTGATGCCGACTATTCACAAATTGAGCTTCGTGTTCTTGCCCATATTTCGGGTGACGAAAACTTGATAAACGCCTTTAATTCGGGAGCGGATATTCACTCCGCCACAGCCTCTCAGGTGTTTAAAGTACCTCTTGAAGAGGTTACATCAACTCTCAGAAGCCGAGCAAAGGCTGTAAACTTCGGTATAGTTTACGGAATGGGCGAGTTTTCTCTTGCAGGTGACCTTCACGTGTCAATGAAGGAGGCGAAGGACTATATTACAGGCTATTTTAATACCTATCCCAAGGTAAAGGAATACCTTGAAAAAACAGTAGCCGATGCCAAGGAAAAAGGGTTTGTCACAACTATTTGGGGCAGAAAGCGTTATATTCCCGAGCTTACAGGAACAAAGAAGCAGCTTTATGCATTCGGCGAGCGTGTTGCCAAAAACTCTCCCATCCAGGGAACAGCTGCCGACCTTATTAAGCTTGCAATGGTAAAAACCGACCGTAGACTGAAGGCGGAGGGACTGGAAAGCCGTCTCATACTTCAGGTGCATGACGAGCTCATAATTGAAGCGCCCGAAAGGGAAGCCGAATATGCCGCAAAGCTTTTGAAGGAAGAAATGGAAAGCGTTGCCGATATGGCGGTAAGACTTTCCGTTGATGTGGGAATCGGTAAAAATTGGCTTGAAGCCAAGGCGTAAATTATACAAGTATCTTATTTAAAAAGAAACGGGCGACCAATGGTCGCCCGTCAGACTGTCGAAAAACGCTCATCAAGCGAAAGCAAGATGAGCGTTTTTATGTTGAAACAAGAAAGAATGAAAGAAAAGTAAAAATTGAGTTAAATAATCAA
>SVRV01000007.1 GCA_015064635.1 Oscillospiraceae bacterium | reverse complement strand
CCATTTGGTCTCTTCCGTTTTGTCCCTTACTCAGCATATCTTTTACCTCACTTCTTTCTACCTCCATTATACCATATTTAATACAAAAAAGCCACTCCTTAGAGTGACTTTTTCGACAGTCTGAAAACAGACACTATGTGTCTGTTTTTCTTTTTGGTGACCCGTACGGGAATCGAACCCATGATTCCACCTTGAGAGGGTGGCGTCTTAGCCGCTTGACCAACAGGCCGAGTCACGTACCTTTTCGGTACGCTATATATTATCATAAAAAATCGGGATTGTCAAGGGGTAAATTGCAAAGAATCGAGAATTTTTAAAATTATTGTGTTTGATACAAAAAAGCCTTTATCCGTGAGAGAAAGCGTTTTTCCGTCATAAAGACAAAATCCCGAGTGTACAAGCTCCATTACTTCGCTGTCAAAATGCACACCTCTTTTTACGGGATAGTTTGCTTCAAGGGAGTCGAGGTCAAGTCCTTCCTTGAGTCTTAATGACAAGAAGACCTTTTCTTCTGCGCGGTCCTGCAACGTGTTGGTGTAACAGTCCTCGACTTTTGCCTCTTGGCAGAATGCCTTTATATCGGAGGGGCAGGAGTAGCGCATATCGTTGAAATATGAGTGGGCGGATGCACCGATACCCACATATTCCTCGCCTCTCCAATATTTCATGTTGTGTCGGGAGTGCTTGCTTGCTTTTGCGAAATTTGATATTTCATAATGCTCGTAGCCTGCGGATTCAAGCTTGTTGCATGCAAGAAAGTACATTTCCGCTTCTTTATCCTCGCTTGGCAAAAAAAGGTTTTCACCTCTTTTTTGCTTTACTCCGAATACCGTCTTTTCCTCAATTGAAAGAGCGTATACGGAAATGTGGCTGACATCAAGAGCTATTGCCGTATCCAGTGTATCTTCAAAGCTTTTTACACTCTGGTGCGGGATTGCAAACATCAAATCAACGGAAATATTGTCGAAGCCTACAGCTTTTGCCACTTTTACGGTGTTTATTGCGTTCTCGGCTGTGTGTTCTCTGCCAAGGGCTTCGAGTTCTCGGTCACAAAAGCTTTGAACTCCGAGACTGAGGCGATTAAAGCCTGCTCTCTTCAGCTCCTGCAATTTTTTCTCCCGGGACAGAGTGAGAGGGTTTGCTTCAACGGTTATTTCGGCATTTTCCGCCACCTTATGATGAGTGAACACTGCATCAAGCACACTTTTCAATTCGACACCGTCGAGCAGTGAAGGGGTTCCTCCTCCAAAGTAAACGGTGTCAAAATTCAAGGGTGATAATTTTTTGATTTCCCGAATCACTCCCTCAACGTATCTCTCCTTCAAGGTGAGATTTGCAAGGGAATAGAAATTACAGTAATTACACTTCTTTTCGCAAAAAGGGAAGTGGAGATACAGTCCTTTATTCATCGTCGAATTTAAGCACTGCCATGAATGCTTCGTGGGGAACCTCAACGGTACCGAGAGAACGCATCTTCTTTTTACCTTCTTTTTGCTTTTCAAGAAGCTTTTTCTTACGTGTGATGTCACCGCCGTAGCACTTGGCAAGGACGTCCTTACGCATTGCCTTAACTGTTTCACGGGCAATTACCTTACCGCCTATTGCCGCCTGAACGGGGATTTCGAAAAGCTGTCTCGGAATGTTTTCCTTGAGCTTTTCAACTATTTTTCTTGCTCTGCCGTACGCCTTTTCGGAGTGTACTATAAAGGAAAGGGCATCCACCATGCTTCCGTTGAGCAGAATGTCGAGCTTTACAAGACTTGACTTTTCGTATCCGTCAAGCTCGTAGTCAAGGGAGGCATATCCCTTTGTTCTGGATTTCAGAGCATCAAAGAAGTCATATATTATTTCATTTAAGGGAAGGGCATAGTGAAGCTCGGCTCTGTCGGAGGTGATATATTTCATATCCTTGAATACGCCTCGGCGCTCCTGACAAAGCTCCATTATTGTTCCCACATAATCAACGGGAGTGAAAATCGTAGCCTTAACTATGGGTTCGCAGGTTTCCTCAGCTTCATCACCCGTGGGGAAGTTCTGAGGATTGTCGATATATTTTACCTCACCGTTTTTCATAATTATCTTGTAGATAACGCCGGGGGCAGTGGTGATAAGGTCGAGGTTGAATTCTCGCTCCAGTCTGTCCTGAATTACTTCCATGTGGAGAAGTCCCAGAAAGCCGCAACGGAAGCCGAAGCCCAGTGCTATTGAGCTTTCCGCCTCAAACATGAGGGCGGCATCATTGAGCTGAAGCTTTTCAAGGGCATCTCTCAGGTCGCCGTACTTGGCACCGTCGGCAGGATATATACCGCTGTAAACCATGGGCAGAGCTTTTTTGTAGCCGGGGAAGGACTCTTCGGTTGGATTTTCGGCAAGGGTGACTGTATCACCTACGTCTGTCTCCGAGAGCGACTTTATACTTGCTGTAATGTAAGCAACCTCACCTGCCATGACCGTGTCACGAGGCTCAAGTCCAAAGGGACGGAGATGTCCGACTTCAACAACATCGAATTCCGCACCTGTGTTCATCATCTTTATTCTGTCGCCTGCAGACAGCTTTCCGTCAAATATACGCACGTATACGATTACACCTCTGTATGAATCGTATACTGCATCGAATATAAGAGCTTTGAGAGGCTTATTTATATCAGCCTTTGGGGCGGGAATGTCCTTTACCACTGCCTTCAGTACGTCTTCGATGTTAAGTCCCGTCTTTGCCGAAATACAAGGCGCATCCTCGGCGGGAATGCCGATAACATCCTCAATTTCTCTTTTTACCTTTTCGGGCTCTGCCGAGGGAAGGTCGATTTTGTTTATGATGGGGATAATTTCAAGGTCATTGTCGAGAGCAAGATAAGTATTGGCAAGAGTCTGTGCCTCAATTCCCTGGGATGCATCAACTACAAGGAGTGCACCCTCACAAGCGGAAAGTGAGCGTGAAACTTCATAGTTAAAGTCAACGTGACCGGGGGTGTCAATAAGGTTAAGTGAATAAACCTCACCGTCCTCGGCTGTGTATTCAAGCTTTACGGCTCGTGCCTTGATGGTGATACCTCTCTCTCTTTCCAGTTCCATATTGTCGAGGAGCTGTTCCTCCATCTCTCGACGGCTTACAGTACCTGTATGCTCCAGGAGACGGTCGGCAAGAGTGCTTTTACCGTGGTCGATATGTGCGATTATTGAAAAATTTCTGATGTTTTCGGGTTTGTACATCTTTTCCTCTATATAAATTAAATTATTTTAAAAATCAAGGGCTGTCACAAAAAGTGCAACAGCCCATCGGGTTTCAGAAACAGCGTTTCCGAAACGTTGAATTACTCAGCCTTGGGAGCTTCTACGGGGCAAACGCCTGCGCAAGTACCGCAATCGATGCACTGATCTGCGTCGATAACAGCCTTTCCGTCGCCTTCGCTGATACATTCAACGGGGCATTCACCGATGCAAGCACCGCAATCGATGCAATCGTCTGTGATTTTGTAAGCCATAGTTAATTACCTCCATTTCTTTTTTTAACTATTGTAGCACATTAGTTTGATAATATAAATAGATTTTTGAAAATTTTTTTAAAAAAATTCAAAAATTTATTCCGTTATAATGTCCTCAGAGGGTTCTTCCTCTTGATTTGGAAGCTTTTTCGAGCCGATAACCTTTACCTGGTCTCTGACAAACTGAACAGGGGATGCATCCTTGTTGGAATCAAGGCTGACCTTGACAATGCCCGAAAGGGGATTTGCATCAACAACAACACCCTTGCCCGAGGGAGTTGTGACTATTGAGCCTACCTTGGGAGTTTTTTTGATTTCCTCCTCGTAGACATCGTTTTCATATCTGAGACAGCACATAAGTCTTCCGCAGGTGCCCGATATCTTGGCGGAGTTAAGGCTGAGCCCTTGCTCCTTTGCCATCTTTATGGATACCTGGTCAAAATCCGAAAGGAAGGAATGACAGCAGAACTCTCTGCCGCAGATTCCAAGTCCTCCCAGCTGCTTTGCTTCGTCACGGACACCTATCTGGCGAAGCTCTATTCTTGTTTTGAATACAGCCGCCATATCCTTTACGAACTCTCTGAAGTCAACTCTTCCCTCGGATGTGAAATAGAAGAGAAGCTTTGAGTTATCGAAGGTCATCTCTGCGTCAACCAGATCCATTTCAAGCTTGTGCTGGATGCACTTTTCCTTGAATATAGCCTTTGCACGCTCTGCGACCGCTTCGTTTTCCTCAAGTCGCTTTGTATCGTCGGGAGTTGCTTTTCTTATAACCTTCTTTAAGGGAAGCACAACCTCGGATGCGGACACTGTTTTATTGGCTACCAGCACGTGACCGTACTCAACGCCTCTTGCTGTTTCCACAATTGCGTTGTCACCAACGGAAAACTGCAGGGAATTGGGGTCGAAATAGTATATTTTTCCCACTTCCTTGAAGCGTATGCCTATAATTTCGTAGCTTTCGGCAGTCTGCTCCTGAACAGCATTTTCGGTGTTCTCGGTATTTTCGATATTTTCTGTGTTTTCTATGTTTGTTATTTCCATTAGTTTATATCCTTATTTTGTTATTGAGAGAAGTCGTCGGACAAGGTAAGACTTATCCCCGAAAGTGCCAGTGTAACATTTATCTTTCCCGCATCTCTGAGAATTCGCATCACGGTCTCGGTCACGGTCAAAAGCTTTTGTCTGTCAAGGCGTTTTGCAAGTGCGGAAAGCAGCTCGCTGTCTGCAAAGAACATGCTTGTACCTTCGCATCCCGACGACTGCACCAGTATATCACGCAGTGCAAGGGAGAAATACTCCATAACAGAGAACAAATACGCCTTGTCATTCTTTATTTCCAATGAAAGTATTGAGGAAAGCTTTGCATACGATGCCTTTTCCCGAAGTGCCGAGAAATATTTCTTTACAAGAGTTACCGCCTTGCGTTTGTCTTCGTTTTCCATTAAGTCTATTGCCTGCCCCAACGCTCCGTCGGAAATCAGGACTGCCTCGTCAATTGCTTCACTGTCCGAGGGGTATCTGCGGGATAGCTCTTCTTTTATAAACTCAGACGAAAACTTTTCGGTTTTAAGTGTCACGGCTCTTGATTTCAAGGTTGAAAGCAAGAGGTTGCGGTTTGGGACAAGAAGGAATATGAGCACGTTTTTCGGCGGCTCCTCGAATATCTGCAAAAGTGCATTTTGCGTTTCGACCTTCGTCTTTTGAGCACCGTCGATTATGAATATTTTTTTGTTACATTCGGCAGGCTTGATATGGGCGTCAAGTATCATTTTTCTGACGGTTTCTATCTTTATTACGTTTTCACCCTCTTCGCAACGTATTTCCTGCACATCCTGATGAATACCCTCCATTATCTTACGGCAGGTGGGGCATTCAAAGCAAGCCTTTTCTCCGTTGCAGACAATTGTTGCGGCGATGGCTCTGGCAAGGGTAAGCTTTCCGCTTCCCTCCGCACCTTCAATTATATAGGCGTGAGAGTACTTTTCTGTTTTTGAAACCGCCTCAAAGGCAGAAAGAACTGCCCTGTTGCCCAAAATGAAAGCCATTTATATTCTCTCGAATCTTTCTATGTTTGCAACAAATACCGTAGCACCGCCGATGGTTACCTGAATAGGTGTGACACTTCCTCCGAGACTTGCGGCGGAAATTACGTCAGCGGGTGCGGAATATGTTCTCTTCTTACTGTAATTCTTGATTATTTCGATAACCTTTTCAACCTCATCATCCTCTACTGCGGTGATGAAGGTGTGGTTTCCTTTCTTCAAAAATCCACCTGTGGATGCCATTTTTGTTACGTGGATACCCTGCTTGATAAGCTGAGCGGATACGATTGCTCCGTCGTCATTGTTTACGATGGCGAATATGAGTTTCATAAGTTACCTCCTGTTTATGTAAAGCACCGTGTCGGTGCCGTTTTACACATTTGCTTTATATTTATACGTCCATTATTATGGGCAATATCATAGGCTTGCGCTTGGTCTGTGAATAAAGAAGCTTTGTCAAGTCATCCCTCAAGGTAGATTTGATGGAATTGTAGTCGGTTGCTCCCGAATCGAGACAGCGCTCGATTGACATAAGTGCGGCGGCCTTGACCCCGTCCATGAGAGTTTCGGATTCCTTTACATATACAAAGCCTCTTGATACAATATCGGGACCGGACAGAATATATCCGCCCTCTGTATCAATTGCCACAACAACCACTATAAGTCCGTCCTGCGCCAGATGCTTTCTGTCACGCAGTACTACGCTTCCAACGTCACCCACTCCGTAGCCGTCAACCAGAACCTTGCCCGAGGGTACTGTCTGTCCTGCCTTGATTGAGCGGGATTCAATTTCAATGGTTTTTCCGATTTCGGGAATGAGAATGTTGTTTTCGGGAATACCCACCAATTTTGCAAGCTGTTTGTTGCTGGTAAGGTGCTTGAATTCACCGTGCATGGGCACGAAGAATTTCGGCTTTATAAGTGCTGTCAGAAGTTTGATTTCATCCTGGCAGGCGTGTCCCGAAACATGGACATCCGCTACCTGATTGTAAACCACCTCAACGCCCTTGCGAAGCAGCTCGTTGATGATTGCACTGACAAGCTTTTCGTTTCCGGGAATGGGAGTTGCGGAGATGACTACAAGGTCGTCCTTGCCGAGATTTACCTTTACTCTCTCGTGCTCCGAGAAGGTCATTCGGTAAAGGGCGCTCATAGGCTCTCCCTGACTGCCCGTGGTTATCAGCGTGAGCTGGTCGGGGCGGTAGCGCTTCATCTCTTCAAGCCCGATGAGCATACCTTCGGGGATTCTCATATATCCCAGCTCCACGGCGGCTTTTATTACGTTTATCATGCTTCTGCCGGTTACGGCAATTTTTCGCCCGAATTTCTCGCTTGCGTTTATTATTTGCTGTACTCGGTGCACGTTTGATGAAAAGGTTGCGATTGTAACTCTTTTCTGGGTGTTTGCAAATATGGTATCAAGGCTGTCACCGACTATTCTTTCCGACGGTGTAAAGCCCTGACGCTCGGAGTTTGTCGATTCGCAGAAAAAGGCGAGAACTCCTTTTTTACCCAGCTCACCGAAACGGGTGAGGTCGGTCATCTCTCCGTCTATGGGAGTGATGTCTATTTTAAAGTCTCCACTGAACACTACTGTTCCTATGGGGGTTGTGATGGCGTATGCCACACTGTCTGCAATGGAGTGATTCACCCTTATTGCTTCTACGGAGAATACTCCGATTTTTGTCACCGAGCCTGCCTTTATGCAATGGAGCTGTGCCACCTTTTCAAGGTGGTGCTCCTCAAGCTTCTGTGACAGTATGCCCAAAGTGAGCTGTGTTGCGTATATGGGTACGTTTATGCTTTTGAGGAGATATGGGATAGCACCTATATGGTCCTCGTGACCGTGTGTTAAAAAGATTGCACGTATTTTTTCAACGTTTTTTTCAAGGTATGTTACGTCGGGGATAACCAGGTCGATACCCAGCATATCATCGTCGGGGAATCCGAGACCGCAGTCGATGATGATAATGTCATCACCGTATTCCACCACGGTAAGATTCTTTCCAACCTCGCCGATGCCGCCCAGCGGCGTGATCTTAAGCTTTTGTTTTTTTGTTTTTGCCATTCTTGTCCTTTCCTGAAGGCTCAGGCATCATCAATTGACACCTGCGAGCTTGCTCCATTATCCGTGTAAGAGCAACCAAGATGGTCATATGCCGCCTTTGTCACGCACCTTCCTCTCGGTGTGCGGGCAAGGAAGCCTATTTGCATAAGATAGGGCTCATACACGTCTTCGATAGTAACGGATTCTTCGCCGATGACCGCCGCAAGTGTCTCAAGTCCCACAGGGCCACCGCTAAAGTTTTTGATTATGGACAGAAGCATTCTTCTGTCTGTGTTGTCAAGCCCCAGAGCATCTATTTCAAGCATATTCAAGGAGGCGTCGGCAGTTGCCCTATCGATTATTCCTTCTCCTTTAACCTGTGCCCAGTCACGCACACGTTTTAAAAGACGGTTTGCGATTCTCGGAGTGCCTCTGCTTCTTCTTGCAATTTCCAAAGCACCGTCATGGGTAGTTTCTATTCCGAGTATTCCTGCGCTTCGCTCAACTATTTTGCAAAGCTCCTCGTCTGTATAGAGTTCAAGACGGTGTATTACGCCGAAACGGTCTCTGAGCGGTGCCGAGAGCTGTCCCGCTCTTGTGGTGGCACCTATGAGTGTAAAGTGTTCAAGGGGTATTCGTATGCTTCTTGCGGCAGGACCTGTGCCGATAATTATGTCAAGGGCATAGTCCTCCATTGCGGGGTAAAGTATTTCCTCAATATTACGGCTCAGTCTGTGTATTTCGTCGATAAAGAGAACGTCACCGCGTCCGAGGTTTGAAAGGAGTGCGGCAAGGTCCCCCTGCTTTTCAATGGCAGGACCTGAGGTGATTCTGAGATTAACACCCATTTCGTTGGCAATTATCGCCGAAAGTGTTGTTTTTCCGAGTCCGGGAGGGCCATAGAGCAATATGTGGTCAAGAGCTTCCTCACGAAGCTTTGCCGCTTCGATGGAGATTCTGAGACTTTCCTTGGCTTTTTCCTGCCCTATGTATTCTTCAAGTGTTTCGGGACGCAGAGAGTTTTCGCCCAGTGTGCTGTCTTCTTCGATTTCCGCTGTGGATATGAGTCTGTAATCGTCAAGACTGTTATCCTCAGCATCAAAGTTGTAATCGTTTCTCATTTTCTGCCCCCGTTACTGTTTGGTAAGTCTCTTGAGTGCCGCTCTGATAAGCTCCTCAACAGACATATTTTCGCTTCCTTCAACGCTCATGGCACGCATTGCCTCGCTTCTGGTGTAGCCAAGTGCCTCAAGAGACATAAGCGCATCCTGCACAGCACTTGTCTTTTGAGGAACGGACGGTGCCTTTGAAGAGGGAGCCGAAGTGAAATCCTCCCTTGAAAGCTTGTCACGAAGCTCCAGAATTATCTTCTGTGCTGTCCTTGTGCCGATTCCCTGCGCCGCAGATATAGCCTTTGCATCCTCCGACATTACTGCAAGAGTAAAGTCATTTGGCGTGAGAGCCGACAGTATAGCCATTGCCGCCTTCGGTCCTACGCCCGATATGGCAATAAGCATTTCGAATATCCTTTTTTCATCAATGCTCGAAAAGCCGTAAAGCTCATGAGCATCTTCCTTGACGTGAAAGTAAGTATAAAGACGGACATCTCCGTCAGAGCCCTGGAGCTTGCCTGCGGTTTTGTCGCTGACACTCAGCTCATAGCCTATTCCGTTATTGTCCACAACACAAGTTCCGCGTCCAACATGGACGAGCTTGCCGGAAATATAGTAGTACATATCAGTTTCCGCCTGTCTTCTTGGAATATTTTATGGTGTTAAGGTCACGCATTTTACTGCTTCTGGAGTGCCCGTGACAGATGGCGAGAGCAAGTGCGTCCGCCGCATCGTCGGGCTTTGGCATTTTGTCCAGTCTTAAAAACATGCGGGTCATTTCCATTACCTGCTTCTTTTCCGCTCTGCCGTAGCCTACCATTGCAAGCTTTACCTGTAAGGGAGTGTACTCAAAAACAGGTACACGGCTTTCCTCTGCCGCAAGAAGTATAACGCCTCGAGATTGAGCCACGTTAATTGCTGTCTTCTGGTTGCTATTGAAAAACAGCTCCTCTATGGATATCTCATCGGGAGTATAGCGTGTTATAATATCCTTGATAGCACTGTGAACGAGAAAAAGACGTCTCTCGACTCTTGTGCCGGCAGATGTATTGACGGTGCCGCAGTCTATGTACCTGAAGCAGCCCTTTTCAAGACTGACCACGCCCCATCCGACGGTGGCAATACCCGGGTCTATTCCTAATATTATCATTTTTTTAAAACCGTATTCCAAAAATATTCCGAAATTTGTAAAACATTACATTATATAATAACATATTAACCTTGAAAAGTCAACATAAAATGGTGATAACAGGCTGTTTTTTTAGGCAAAAAAACGAAAGCCGCCAAGGCATTACACTCTTGGCGGAGTATAAGGCTCGGCGGCTTTTAATACAGGCAAAAGTATGAGTCAGCGGAATACTGTCAGCAGTTGCAATTGTTGTATCTTCCGTACCTTGTAACTATCCATATACCGCATTCACCCTGCTTCACGGGCTGACAAAGCTCAAATATCATCTTACCCGCACAGCCTACGCCGAGAACCACGTAGGTCTTGTCGCAGGTGCGGCATTTGCCCGCAAGATAAGAGGGGTAGCCTCTGAAGCATTCGTCGATGAAGCAGTTTTGCATAAATCTTGCCGCAACCGCAACGGGGTCGAGTCTCCATGCTTCATATCCGTTGTCGGCAAGGTCCTGAAGCTCCTGAAGTCTGCAAGGGCAGAATTCTTCGGGCGAGTTTTTGAAGCGTACTCCGCAAAGGTCCACGTTTCCGTCACTGCAGCGTGTTACGATGGCGGAGCCTCCGTTTTCACAACCGCAGGGTGTGTTGTCGGGGCAGGTATTGCAGTTGCATCCGCTGTTTTGAGGACGCACGGTGTTGCAGGAGCCGGACGTGTTGCAGGCACAGGAGGAATTCTTGCCCGAGAGCTCGGGAATTATAATAAGGCCAAGAGCCAGAAGGATTGGCAAAAGAGTTGCAGAATCCATAGATTTACTCCTTTCGGGAAAAGTATTGAACACCGCTTTGGGTTCTTTACATAATATTCCGCATTGTGCACATTTGACAGAAAAAAGTCTTCTTTTGTTAACCGAAAATTAATACTTTTCCTTTTTTGCGGCGAGTATGTTTGGTGAAAGTGTGCAAAAATGAAAAAAAGTATTGTGCAATTAAGAAAAACTTAAAAATTATCTTGCAAAAAAAAGGGGTTTATGATACAATACATTGTGAATTATTGCGTGAGAAGTGGGCGTATATGTTTATACTCCCGAGTAACACTATCTTTTCAGGAGGAAAATTATGAAGAAATTAGTATCACTCATTCTCGTATGTCTGATGCTGGCAGCTACTCTTTCGGGATGTGCTGTCGACCCCGAGGACAAGGGTGCCATTATGCCCGTTGCCATTTCAAAGGAAATGAAAGCATATGACCCTGTTCCTATGATCTACGATTCAGAACTTGTTATGAACACAGGTCTTCTTTATGAAGGTCTTACCGTTTTAGATGAGGACGGAGATGTTCAGGAAGGTATTGCCAAGGAATGGTATACCGACATCGACGAAGCAAGAGGTGAGTACTGGCTTTACTTCGAGCTCGAAGACGAAACATCATGGGATGACGAAAAGTATGTACAGGCAGATGACTTTGTATATGCTTGGAGAAGAATTCTCTCTCCCACCACCTCAAGCCCTGCTGCTTGTCTCCTTTACGGAATAAAGAATGCAAAGGCATACAAAGCAGGTGACGTTACAGCCGATGACCTTGGTGTATACGCCGAGAGTGACACACTTCTCAAGGTTGAGTTTGAAGGTCCCTTTGACCTTGACCTTTTCCTTGAAAACGTATCCAGCCCCGCACTTGTTGCACAGCGTGAGGATAACGTTTACGGACGTGAGGACACATGGTCGGCATCTCTTGACCACTTTGCAGCAAACGGTCCCTTTACACTCAAGAACTTTATCATGGGTGAAAGCGTAACCTTCCAGAGAAACCCCGTATACAGACGTCAGAAGGAAAGCGATTCCGCTGTATACGAAATAGTAAGCCCCTGGAAGCTTCAGCAGGACTTTACTATTTCTGCAGAAGAGCAGATGGAAAAGTTCAACAAGGGTGACATTTACTATATCAGTAACTTTACAAAGGAAACCTATGCGAAGAACGAGGACGATATGGAGGTAACAGACCTTATGTCTGTATATTCCTACTTCTTCAACACAACAAAGGCTCCCTTTGATAACAAGCAGGTAAGACAGGCACTCAGTATTTCTCTTGACAGAAACAAGATTGCAAGCATTTCCGGTAAGGGTGTTAAGCCTGCAACAGGTATTGTAACCTACGGCGTACATGATGAGGATACAGACGATTCCTTCAGAGAAGAGGGCGGCGACCTTGTCAAGACAAGTGCCGATGTTAAGAAGGCAAAGGACCTCATTGCAAAGTCGGGAATCAAGGCTTCCGATTATACCATTGAGATTTATACACTCCGTGATACAGCAGACGTTGAAATTGCAAAGTACACCAAGGAAGTTTGGGAATCTCTCGGCTTCAAGGTTAAGCTTTCATCAGGCGGCGGAAGAAACTATACCAACAAGCTTTATACAGGTAACTTCGATGTTATCGGTATCGACTATCAGGGACTTACTCCCGATGCATTCTCATTCCTTGCTCCCTTCGCTAAGGAGTACAGCGGTGAGGCTATCGACATCAACAGCGATGTAAGAACAGCTACACACGTAACAGGACTTGACGATGCGGATTACAACAAGCTTATCGACAATATCTTCAAGACAATGGATGTAGAGAAGAGAATTAAGCTTCTCCACGATGCTGAAAAGAAGCTTGTTGACCTTTGTCCCATTGCTCCTCTTCACTTCAACGTAAATGCTTACCTTGCATCCGACAGACTTGATGACCTTGAGGTGTCAGGCTACGGATACACAATCTTTACAGAAGCAGATCTCGACGATTACGAAGAGTCAAACAAGATTCTTATCGAAGAAGAGAACAAGCGTAAGCAGGCTGAAATTGAAGCTAACAAGAAGAAAAATCAATAATTTTTGTAAAAAATCAATAAAAAATCAAAATAAATATTGACAAAAAGAAAAGCCGTGTGTATAATATACATTGCGGTTTTTCGCTGAATACCTGCGAAAGAGGTTTTGATGGAACAATCAGTTAACAATTCCTTAATGCTGGATGTTTCGGGTTTGCTCCGAGGCGATGTAAGAGAGATTGTTATTGACTCGTCTGTTTCAATTGAGGACGAGCAGGACGTAACCTTTCTTCAATCCCCCCGAATCGAAGGCAAAGCAGTAAATATGTCGGGATATATTGAACTCTCGGCAAAGCTGACCGTAAATTACGATACAGTCTGTGCAAGATGTCTCAAGCCGCTGTCCGAAAAAATGGAGCTTGATATCAAGTATCCAATTGCGGAAAGTCTTGAGAATATGGACAATGACGAGTATCTCATTCCCGAAAACGGGCTCATGAATCTTGGCGAGCTTGTTAGGGAGAACATAATTTTAAATCTTCCGATTTCCCACATATGCGATGAGGACTGTAAGGGTCTCTGTAACAAGTGCGGTGCCGATCTGAACCTCGGTGACTGCGGCTGTGTGAGGGTAGAGAAGGACCCCCGTTGGAGTATTCTTGAGCATTTCTTCGACGAGGAATAAAAAAGTAATAACTATATCTAATATATAGAATGAGGAGGTGTCAAGTAAGATGGCAGTACCGAAGAGAAAAGTATCAAGTCAGAGACAGAATAAGAGACGTTCAAGCGTTTGGAAGCTTAAGGTTCCCGGACTTTCAGCGTGCCCTAAGTGTGGAGAGTACAACCTTCCTCACAGAGTTTGTTCAAAGTGCGGTTCTTACAATGGCGAGGAAGTCATAAAGCAGAACTGATAGGAACGAAAATCATGCCATACCGCAGGCGGTATGGCATATTTTTTACTGTTTATTCTCATTATATAGGTGTTTTATGATAGAAATAAAGAACGTAGTGCCCGGATCATACGCCGATAAAAAGGGTATCAAGGCAGGAGAAAAGCTTGTTGCCGTAAACGGTCATACCATTCGTGATATATTGGATTACCGTTTTTACATTTGCGAAAAGACGGTTACAGTTTCTCTTGACACAAGGGACGTAACAATAAAAAAAGACGAATACGACGATATAGGACTTGAGTTTGAAACCTACCTTATGGATAAGCAGGAGTCCTGCCGCAATAAGTGCATTTTCTGCTTCATTGACCAGAATCCTCACGGCATGAGAGAGAGTATTTACTTTAAGGACGATGACACGAGACTTGCCTTTTTGTTCGGAAATTATGTCACACTTACCAACGTGCCCGATTCCGAGCTTGAAAGACTTATAAAGATGCACATTTCACCCGTTAACGTTTCCGTCCAGGCGACAAATCCCGAGTTGAGACAGAAAATGCTGGGTAATCGCTTTGCGGGCAGAATACTTGAGCAAATGCACATTCTTGCCGACGGCGGCATAGATTTGAATGCGCAGATAGTACTTTGCAAGGGCGTGAATGACGGTGACGAGCTTGAACGCAGTCTTCGAGACCTTGAAGCTCTTGTTCCCAGCCTTAAAAGTGTGTCGGTTGTGCCGGTGGGACTTACAAAATACCGCAGGGGACTTTATCCTCTTGAGCCCTTTTCCAAGGACGACTGCATAAAGGTTGTGGAAACGGTAGAGCGCCTTGGAGAGGCTTTCCTCGAAAAGCACGGAACCAGACTTGTCTTTGCATCGGATGAATTTTATCTGAAGGCGGGACGTCCCATACCTTCCACAGAGTTTTATGAGGGTTACCCGCAGCTTGAAAACGGGGTCGGAATGATAGCTTCATTCACAGACGACTTGGATTTTGAACTTGATTTTTGCAAGGATGATTGTATAGACGGAGGCACGCCACGTCACGTCAGCATTGCAACGGGTATGGCGGCATATGAAACTATCGTAAAGCAGGTTGAAAAAATCAAAAAAATATGGTATAATATAAAATGTGATGTATATGCGGTAAGAAACGATTTTTACGGTGAAAACGTGACAGTTTCGGGACTTCTTACCGGAGGTGACATCATAGCACAGCTAAAGGGAAAGACACTTGGAGAGACTCTTCTCATTCCGAGAAATGCACTGCGCCATGAGGGAGACAGATTCCTTGATGACGTGACGCTTGAGGAAATGGAAAATGCTTTGGGTGTCAAGGTTATTCCCACCGACGGTGCCGAAGACCTTTTACACGGTATAATAGATTAAGAAAAGAAAAGGGGGGCAGACAATGTCCAAACCCGTAGTTGCCATTGTGGGAAGACCTAACGTTGGAAAAAGCACCTTCTTCAATAAGATAGTGGGTGAACGTATTTCCATTGTTCAGGACACTCCCGGCGTTACAAGAGACAGAATATACTATGAGACCGAATGGTGCTCTAAAAAAATGACGCTTATTGATACCGGCGGTATCGAGCCTAAAACGGATGACGTCATACTCAAGCACATTGTTACTCAGGCACAGATAGCCATTGACTCGGCAGACGTAATAATAATGCTGGTAGACGTTACAACCGGTGTTACAGCTGCAGACCGTGATATTGCAAAGATGCTTATGCGTTCAAACAAGCCGGTAGTGCTTGCTGTCAACAAATGTGACAGCGTGGGCGCACCGCCTATGGAATTTTATGAGTTCTATGAGCTTGGTTTTGAAAATGATCCAATTGCAGTTTCCTCCATTCACGGAACGGGAACGGGTGATATACTTGACGAGGTTGTGTCTTATTTCCCCGACGAGGAAGCCGAGGAAGAGGACAGTGACACAATAAAGGTTGCGGTTATAGGTAAGCCCAATGCGGGTAAGAGCTCGCTTGTCAACAAGATTCTGGGTGAGGAGAGAGTAATTGTTTCGGATGTGGCAGGTACCACAAGAGATGCCATTGACTCATTTGTTGAAAATGAGCACGGAAAGTACAACCTTATCGACACCGCAGGCATCAGACGTAATTCCAAAATTGAGGATTCAATTGAAAAATACAGTGTTTTGAGAGCAAATCTTGCCCTTGAGCGGAGTGACGTTTGCCTTATTATGGTCGATGCAAACGAGGGTGTTACCGCCCAGGACGAAAGAATTGCAGGTCTTGCACACGAGGCAGGAAAGGCAAGTGTTATCTGTGTCAACAAGTGGGACACCATAGACAAAGATAACAGCACCACAAAGAAATTTACCGAAGAGGTGTACAAGGCGCTTTCTTACATGACCTACGCTCCTCTTGTATTTATTTCCGCAAAGACAGGTCAAAGAGTGGACACACTTTTTGAGCACATAAACTATGTAAATTTACAGTCAAATCTCCGTATATCCACGGGTATGCTCAACGATGTTCTGGCTGAAGCAACCTCACGTGTACAGCCACCCTCGGATAAGGGCAAGTTTTTGAAAATATACTATATGACACAGATAGGTGTAAAGCCTCCCACGTTTGTTATTTTCTGTAACAAGGCTGAGCTTTTCCACTTTTCCTATCAAAGATATATCGAAAACTGCCTGAGAAATACATTCGGATTTAAAGGCACTCCCATAAGATTGATTATAAGAGAAAAAGGTGATGACAAATGATGAAATTCGGTTATCTGTTTTTACATCTCTATAACAAGTACAATTTACCATATGGTGAAAAAATTGTGAGCAGTATTGACGGAAAGGTCTTGAATTACGAATACAATTATGACCAGTGTCTGTTAAAGCTTCTTGAAACCGACAGCGGTTGGATTGCAGGTGTTGCATTACTTCTTTGTGCTGTGGCGGCATATCTTATCGGAAGCCTTAACTCCGCAGTTATTCTTTCCAAGGTATTCCATCATGATGACGTGAGAAAATACGGAAGCGGTAACGCAGGTGCCACCAATATGGCACGTACATACGGCAAAAAATGGGGTATCATAACCTTTATTTGCGACGGTCTTAAGGCTGTTGTGGCGGTTATCGGTTCGATGCTTATAATGGGCGAGGGCGGAGCATATATTGCTGCACTCTTTGCTATTCTCGGACACATTTTCCCCATTTACTACAAATTCAAGGGCGGTAAGGGCGTTGCTGTTGCGGCAATATCTATTCTCTGCCTCAATCCCGTTGTTTTTGCAATACTTGTAATTGTGTTTGTTTCAATCGTTTGTGCTTCAAAATACATATCTCTGGGCTCTATTATAGCGGCGTTCTTTTATCCTATGCTGCTTCACGCCTTCGACCAGTCGCAAGGCTTTATTTCCACAGTTATATCGGTGCTCATTGCGGTAATAGTAATTGTTATGCACCGCTCCAACATCAGACGTCTCAAGGACAGAACAGAAAATAAGATAGGGCAGAAGGCTAAAAAAGAATGATAGAGAAATATGCGTATGCCAAGATAAATCTCACCTTGGAAATAGGCAAAAAGCGTCCCGACGGCTACCATGACCTCACCAGCATCATGGCAAGAGCAACTCTTGCAGATAAGGTCACCTTATCGAGAAACGACATTGGATGTATCCGTTTTTCCTCTACCGATAAAACTATTCCGCAGGAGGACAGCCTTTGTGCAAAGGCGGCGAAACTGTATTTTGATGCCAAAGGAATCAGCGGTGAGGGTGTTGATATACACCTTGAAAACAATATTCCGACAGCATCGGGCATGGGTGGAGGCTCGGCGGATGCCGCCGCAACCATTGAATGCCTCGAGCTGCTCTTCGGTGAGCTTCATGCGGATGTGAGACAGAAGCTTGCGGTTTCTCTCGGTGCGGACGTTGCCTTTTGCTTCAACAAAAAGTCTCGTATGTGCCGAGGCATAGGTGATGAAATTACAGAACTCGAATGTGCTTCCCTTGACGGCTTGTGGCTTGTTATATCAAAGGTGGGCGAAAAGCTGTCCACGGGAAAGGTGTATTCAGATTTTGATGCCTTCGGGAGTACACTTGATAGCCACAACCACGAAGCTGTAATAAATGCCTTGAAAGCCGGCGACATTAAGGCTCTGGCAGGCTCGGTTTTCAATGATTTTGAAAGTGTTGTTTTCGCTTCCTCTCCCGAGGTTAAAGAGGAGAGAGAAAGACTTATTTCGGGCGGTGCTCTCGGTGTTGTTATGTCGGGTGCGGGACCTACACTTGTGGCTTTCTTTGACGATAAGGAGAAGGCTGAACAATGCGGAAAAGTTTATAAGCTTATAACATAGAATTAATGCCGAGGAGATTTATCCTCGGCATTAATTTAATTTGATATCTTCAGCACATCCTCGCCGTTTTCGGTTACAAACCTTGCGGGTAGGATGTGTGTCATTCTCGGATGAATTTCGGTTTTGCTGTTATGTGCATGAAAAACACATATCAGCTCTTTTTTATCCTTTGTTGTAGTAAAGGAATGGTGACCTGTGCCTTGAATCTCACCGCTTCCTATAAGAATCGGATTATTTTCATACTTCATAAAATCACCCATGGGAGAGTCGGAAACAGCGTATCCTATGGCATAGGACGGACTCTGATAGTCATTTGCGGAGTAGGAGAGATAATACTTCCCTTTGTGCTTCAGCATAAAAGGTCCTTCGGTTACGCAAAGGGTTTGACCCTCATATTCGTAGGCGGTCACAAGCTCCCATTCTTGAGTGGGACGGATGAGCACCTTTTGCTCACTGTCAAAGGAAAGCAGATCCTTTGACAGGCGGTTTACACATATGGGACCGCCCGGATTGTTATATCCCACATAGTAAAGGTAGACGCTTCCGTCATCGTCGATGAAAAAGCTTCCGTCAATAGCTCTGTCCTCACTCAACCATTTTTTCTCTGTCTGCTTGAAGGGACCTAAAGGACTGTCGGCGACCGCTATCCCAAGGTGAAGATTGGCGGTATATACCATATAGAACCTTCCGTTATAATAGGTTACCTCCGGCGCCCAAAAGTTGTCATTACCCATAACATCATCCTTTACGAGACAGTATCCTCGGTCTGTCCAGTTTATCAGGTCGTCGGATTCGTAAACGATGTATCCGTTATGTGAGTCGGATGTGGGGTAACAGTAGTATTTTCCGTCATGAAGAAGGATGAAAGGGTCAGCGCCCTGCAATATTTCCATGTATGTCTCCTTTAAGTTTAGTTATCGTACGGTGATGATTTTTGGGTGAAAACCGAAAATGAAATAGTTGTTTATTTTCGGCTGTGTTCACTCCCACGCTTTTGTAGTGCGAACAAATCGCTCCCCAAAGCATTTCTTCTTTTGTTGAAAACCAAAGGTTTTCTCCATCAGTGAAAATTTCATTTTCTTCGCGTGTTGCTCGGACTGGCGTACATAAGTACGCCGACGCCTTCGCACTCCGCGATTTTCCCTCCAAAACTCCCACCTTTTGAAATTTTTTCGTCTTTTTTCGCAATACTTTGCTTTCTGCTCGACTCACTTTCGTCTCTTTACCCACTTTTGCAACAAATACATTTGTAGGGACCGGCGTCCTCGACGGTCCGCTATAATCAATCGAAGATTTTCGAAGAAAATCAACCTTAACGTTTGCGAAGCAAACATTTCATGTGACTTCAGTCACATTTCACTCACCGAAGGTGAATTTCACGTTTTGACAACGTCAAAACATTTCACTGCATAACGCACAGCGTTATGCTAAAACATTGTTATCTGATTTGTCTCGGGCAGGTCTCCAAGTACACCGAATTCACGCAGTGTATCAATTACCGCCTTGGATATTCCCGAGCGTGTGCGCAGGTCCTCAACGGAGAGAATCGGTTCACCGGTGTTCATTGCTTCGTATATACTGTCGGCTGCGGCATCACCCACACCGCCAAGTGTTGAGAAGGGAAGGCGTATTGCGTTTCCTTCGGGTATGAAGTGATGTGAATGGGATTTTTTAAGGTCAATGGGCAGGAAGGGTATACCTCTGCACATACATTCGTTTGCAAGCTGAAGAGTTGGAATGAGCGAGAGGTCCTTTTGGCTTGCCTCGTGCTTATTCGCCTTTACATCGGCAATGAAACGCACAACATTTGCACGTCCTCCAAGGACAATTCCCGCATCAAATCCGCCGGGTGCCGCTGTAAAGAAGCCTGCATAGAAGGATACGGGCATATAAATCTTATACCAGCCGATACGAATGGCACTCATTACGTAAGCGGCAGCGTGAGCTTTCGGGAACATGTATTTTATCTTCTTACAGGATGCAATGTACCAGTCGGGTACGTTCTTTTCCCTCATTGCCGCCTCGTGCTCGGGAGTAAGTCCCTTACCCTTACGAACCTTTTCCATTATGTCAAAGGAAAGCTTGTTTTCAAGTCCGTAGTTTATAAGGTCAAGCATGATACCGTCACGGGTTCCGATAACCTTTGAAATGTCGCATATTCCCTCGTTGATAAGGTCTTGCGCATTACCCAGCCACACGTCTGTACCGTGGGTGAGTCCCGAAACCTGCAAAAGGTCTGCAAAGTTTTTGGGCTTGGCTTCGACAAGAACCTGCTGAACAAAGTCTGTGGAAAGCTCGGGAAGTCCCAGCGTTCCAAGGGGACAGCCGATGTCTTCCGGAGTGACTCCGAGGGGCTCGGTTGATCTGAAAAGCTCGTAAACCTTGGGGTCGTTCATGGGGACCTCCATAATGTTGGTGTTCGAGTACTTTTCAATCATTTTGTATTTGGTTGGAATATCGTGTCCGAGCTCATCAAGCTTAAGAATTGTATCGTGAAGATAGGAGAAAGCAAAGTGCGTTGTGATAGTGCTGGAATTCGGGTCATCGGCGGGATGCTGTACGGGAGTGAATTCGTATACACTGTTTTCACGTGGTACAACTATGATACCGCCGGGATGCTGTCCTGTGGTACGCTTTACACCAACGCAACCGTTGGCAAGGCGATTCATTTCCGCCTTTGGCATGGAAATATTCTTGCCCTCAAGATATTTTAAAACAAATCCGTATGCGGTTTTCTCGGCAAGTGTGCCAAGGGTTCCCGCACGGAATACGTTTTCACTTCCGAAGAGCTCTTCTGTGTATTTATGTACCTTGCCTTGAACCTCACCCGAGAAGTTAAGGTCAATATCGGGGGATTTATCTCCGTAGAAGCCGAGGAAGGTTTCAAAGGGGATGTCGTGTCCGTCACCCTTGAGAGCAGCACCGCACTTTGGACAGGTCTTGTCGGGAAGGTCAAAGCCCGAGCCAACCGAGCCGTCGGTTATGAATTCGCTGTATTTACATTCGGGACAGTAGTAGTGGGGAGGCAGAGGGTTAACCTCGGATATACTCGCCATTGAAGCAACGAAGGATGAGCCAACCGAGCCACGTGAGCCTACAAGATAACCCTGGCTTTCACTGTAATTAACAAGCTTTTGAGCAATGATGTAAAGCACGGCGTAGCCGTTCTTGATAATGGAGGTCAGCTCCTTGTCAAGACGCTTGTAAACTATGTCGGGAAGAGGGTCTCCGTAGATGCTCTTTGCCTTTGTCCAGCACATATTTTGAAGGTCTTCTTCAGCGCCTTCAAGATTGGGTGTAAAGGTGCCCTTGGGAATTGGGCGTATTTCGTCATCCACCATATCGGCGATGAGATTTGTGTTAGTGATAACAACTTCATGCGCCGTCTTTTCGTCAAGATAGGAAAATTCGGCAAGCATTTCCTCTGTGTTTCTGAAATAAAGAGGATTGGGGCGGTCTGCATCCGAGAACTTTGCCGATACAAGTATTCGGCGGAAGATTTCGTCCTGCTTATTGAGGAAATGAGCATCACAGGTGGCAACAACTGGCTTTTTCGCCTTTTTGCCAAGCTCAATTATGGATTTGTTTATTTCAATGAGCTTATTCTCGTCGGGAACTGTCCCGTTCTCAATCATGAAAGCATTGTTGCAAAGAGGTTGAATTTCAAGGTAATCGTAGAAGGATGCAATCTTCAGCAAATCGCCCATTCCCTTACCTGCAAGCACTGCCTGATAAAGCTCACCCGCCTCACACGCCGAGCCTATTATAAGTCCGTCACGGAAGCGCTCGAGGAGTGTTTTGGGAATTCGGGGCAAACGGTTGAAATATGTGAGATAAGACTCGGAAACAAGACGGTAAAGATTCATCATACCCATCTGATTCTTTACGAGTATTATCATATGATAGGGACGTAGCTTTTTGGGGTCGGTCTTTTCGGACATTGACAGTATCATATCCGAAATGTTTGCAATACCCTCTTTTTTGAGCTTTTGACACATGCACTCAAATATTTTTGCCAGCATTTCCGCATCGTCACATGCTCTGTGATGATTGAAGGATTCAAGACCGTAGTATTCCTGAAGGGTATCAAGCTTGTGCTTTTTCAGGTCTGTGTTGATGTGACGAGAGAGAGCAAGAGTATCAAGGTAAGGATTTTGGCAATCAAGGGAATAATCCTCGGAAGCCTTCTTGATAAAGCTCATATCAAAGTTTGCATTGTGTGCTACCAGAATATTGCCCTCACAGAAATCAAGGAAGCTCTTGACTGCCGTTTCGGTGTCGGGGGCATCCTTTACCATATCGTCGGTTATGCCGGTGAGTTCAACTATATTCTGAGGAATGGGCATATCGGGGTTTACAAAGGTGTTGAAGCGGTCAAGTATTTTTCCGCTTTGATATTTTACGGCACCAATTTCGGTAATACCGCAGGTGAGTGCCGAAAGACCTGTGGTTTCTATATCAAATATAATGAACGTATCTTTTTCGAAGCTTGCGTTTGATTCGCCGTATACTGCACGGGCGGTATCGTCAACGAAATACGCTTCAAGTCCGTAGATGACCTTCATACCAAGCTTTTCCGCCGCAAGCATTGCATCGGGGAAGCCTTGTACGTTTCCGTGGTCTGTGATTGCTACGGCACGGTGTCCCCAGGCGTGGGCGGTGCTTACAATATCAGCAGGTGCGATTACCGCATCCATTGCCGAAAGCTGTGAGTGAATGTGAAGCTCAACTCTCTTTTCGGGTGCATCGTCTTTTCTCTTTTTACTTGAGATTTTATAGACGGTTACAGGCTTTAAAACTATTTCGTTATCAAATTTATCAAAGTCTGCCTGACCGATTACCTGCAAAACATTTCCCGGCTTGAGAGAGCCTTTTGCCTCGGACCAAGCCTCGGTGGAGCAAAAGAATTTTATGGATACCGATGATTCCTCGTCGGTTATCTGTACAGTGGCAATAGTTTTATCTCCCGAGCGTGTTTCCCTGCTGTCGGCAAAGAATACCTTTCCGCAAACGGCAATGAGCTTTTTTTGCTCTGCGCCGAATACATTCTTTATTGCGCAAAGAGGAGTTTCCTTCTTCCTGTCCTTACCATAGATAACGCTTTTTTCGGTGAGGTCGAACTCCATGAAGCCTGAGCGGAAGCTTTGGACTCCGCCTTCCGATTTTTCCTCCGACTCCTCGGATTCCTCCACAGGGGATGCCTCCATGAGTGAATAGACAGCCTCACGTGTTACCTCCTCCTTCTTTTCGGGAGCAGTGGGCATGGGCATTGAACGCTGGGACTGGGCAATATATGCATCCATGTCGAAAGGAGATGCATCATTTATCGACACATCCAGAGCAAGGTCAAATTCACTTTTGATAATGTCCGAGATAATTCTCGCACATTCCGCATCCTGGGGTAACTTTCCAAGCCCTCCGTCAAGCATAAAGGTGAGAGTGTTTCCCTCAAGCACCATCTTGCCTCCGTCAAAAAAGCCGTTGGCAAAGGCGGTATTTCGCTTCAGCTCGGTGATGAGCTCGGAGTAATATCCTTCCGAAAAAAGCTTACTCTCGTAATGGGGCAACAGAAAGCAGGCGGTCAGATCATACGCCGCCTTGATTTCGTTTTCTATTTCATAGAGAAGGCTTTTTTGAAAAAGCTTGTCCGAGGAAATATGTATTACGATAGTCCTCTTTTCCTTGTTTACACCGCATTTATAGGAATATATTCCCTCAAGAAGGGCTTTTTTTATTCCCTCGGGTTGATATTTGGAAAGCTTTTCGGCAAGGGATATACTGTTTTTTTCTATTTCCAATTTCAATTCCTCATTTTTTCTATTTCTTCAATCAATACTTCAACAATTTTGTCCTCGGGAAGCTTACAAATCGGCTCGCCCTTTTTAAAGAGTAAGGCTTCACCGATACCGCCTGCAATGCCGATGTCCGCTTCTCTTGCCTCACCGGGCCCGTTTACAACGCAACCCATAACCGCAACTCGTATCTTACGGTTTTCTATGGGAGGTATCTTTTCAAGTGCGGCTTCCACCTTTTTGGCGATTTCCACAAGATTAATTTTCGTTCTTCCGCAGGTGGGACAGGAGGTAAGGTCAAATGAGCCTCGCTCCCAAAGTCCGAGAGATGATAAAATTTCACGTCCTGCTATAACTTCTTCCAGTACATCGTCGGTAATTGACACACGTATCGTATCGCCTATTCCCTCGGAAAGAAGTGTTCCTATTCCAACCGATGATTTTATAAGGCTCTTTTTGAGCGTTCCAGCCTCGGTTACACCAAGGTGCAGGGGGCACTCTGTCTTCTCCGAAAGCTTTCTGTAAGCATCAATCATAGTGGCAACGTCGGAGGATTTTACGGATATTGCAAAATCTCGGAAGTCAAGTCTTTCAAAAACTTCAATCTCCTTCAAAGCCGATTCAACCAAAGCGTCTGCGGTGGGAGCACCGTATTTTTCCAGAAGCCCCTTTTCAAGTGAGCCGCTGTTTACGCCTATTCTTATGGGAATACGTCTTTCTTTGCAGGCATTTACAACTGCGGCAACCTTTTCTTCGTCTCCGATGTTTCCGGGGTTGATGCGTATTTTGTCAATTCCTTTTTCTGCCGCACAAAGTGCTATGCGGTAGTCAAAATGTATATCTGCTACAAGAGCCGTCTTTTTGTTTTTAAGAGATGCTTTGTAATATGGGATATGCTCTGCCGACTCAAGGTCGGGCAGCGTAAAGCGCACGATATCACAGCCTGCCTCGGCAAGTCTCATTATCTGTCCGACACACGCCTCTCTGTCGTGAGGGTCGGCGGTTATCATTGACTGTACGGAAATGGGGGAATTTCCGCCTATTTCCACGGGTCCTGCAACTATTTTTCTCTTTATTTGTCTCATAGGACGCTCCTATATGAGTTTTATTATATCACTTACTACTACAACAGCCATAAAGGCAAGGAGTATTATCATTCCCACTGCGTGAACGATTCCCTCGTGCTCGGGCTTTATGGGCTTTCCTCGGATAGCCTCGATTATTACAAATATAAGTCTTCCGCCGTCAAGGGCAGGGATGGGCAAAAGATTGAAGATTCCAAGGTTCATGCTTATAAATACGAAAAGGTAAAGTATGCTTTCAAATCCGAGACTCACACTTTCGGCAATTACATTGACCGTACCGACAGGTCCCGAAACAGCTTCAAGTCCGTATTTGCCCGTAAAAAGGTCGGCAATAGAGGAATATATTATCTTTATCGTTGAAAAGGATTGCATAAAGGCTTCTTTTACGAGAGTGCCAAAGGTTTTTTCCTTGGCGTAGACCTTAAAGTCTATAACGCCGCACAGAATTCCCTCTACCTCCTCGGTTTTGAATTGCACGTCCTCAAGGACGATTTCCTTGCCGTCACGCTCAACGGTTATGTCAAGAGGCTCGGCACCGTCGGAGGCTATTTTGTAGGATACATCCTGAAAAACGCTCATTTTTTCGCCGTCAATTTCCACTATCTTGTCATACTCCGCAGCACCGTACTCCGCAAGGACAGAGCTTTCCACCTCGGCAAGGGTGGTGCTGGGATAATAGGGCGACAGTGAGAGAAGAATGAACATTGCAACTACCGCAGTGAGGATATTCATAAATGAGCCTGCACCGAGTATGATAAATCTTTTCCACCATGCTTTTTTGTTAAGGGAGTCTTCTCTGTCATTTTCCTCGTCCTCTCCCACAAGGCTTACAAATCCTCCAATGGGAATGGCACGCAGTGAGTAAACGATGCCTGTTTTTTTACTTGTTTTGGATAAAAGCTTCGGTCCCATACCTATGGCAAATTCATTTATACCCACCTTGAAAATGCGGGCGGTGATATAGTGACCGAATTCGTGAGAAAGTATCATGAATCCAAAAAACAGTAAAGCGACCAGTATTTTAATTACAATCATTGATTTCCTCCGAGACAGTGTTTCAAGTTAGTGTATGATGCTTTTCGCAGTTCTATTCACAAATTCTCTTGCGAGCACGTCATCCTCCTCGAGGGAGTCAAGAGTCACGGTACTTTGATGAGGAAGGGTGTTTACAGCTTCCTCCACAAGAGTGAATATATCGGTGAAGCGTATTTTTTCTTTTAAGAAAAGAGATACGGCTTCTTCGTTTGCACTGTTCATAACAGCAGGTGCATTTCCGCCCATTGTGACAGCACGTCTTGCAAGGGGCAGAAGAGTGAAGGTGTCCTCATCGGGAGTGTCAAAGGTCAGTGAAAAGGCTTTTGTAAAGTCAAGGGGAGTACAAAGAGAGGACTGCCTTTCGGGATAGGTGAGAGCAAATGCTATGCAATGCTTCATGTTTGGGTTGCCCATTTGAGCAAGTATCGAGGAGTCCACAAACTCCACCATAGAATGCACAATACTCTGACGGTGTACGGTGACGTCTATCTTTTCGGCAGGTACACCGAAAAGGCGTACAGCCTCAATAACCTCAAGTCCCTTATTCATAAGAGATGCCGAGTCAACGGTTATTTTTGCCCCCATTGACCAGGTGGGATGCTTCAAGGCATCTGCAAGAGTCACCTTTTCAAGCTCTGCTCTTGTCCTTCCGAAGAAAGGGCCGCCCGAGGCTGTGATGATGAGTCTTTTTATAAATTTTTTTGAGTTATGCTCGCTGTCAAGGCATTGGAATATTGCCGAATGCTCACTGTCAACGGGTAAAAGGCGTACTCCCGCACGCTTCACCTCGTCGAGAATGATGTCACCTGCCGCCACAAGAGGCTCTTTGTTTGCCATTGCAATATTCTTGCCCGAGCGAATGGCTGCAACTGTCGGTCTGATACCGCAACGCCCCATAAGGGAGTTGAGGAGAATGTCTGCATCCGATTCCTCGGCAACGGTTGTTACCGCATCCTCGCCTATGAGCACCTTCGTGTCGGTGTCCGAGACTTTTATACGAAGCTCCTTGCCCGCTTCTTCGTTCACAACCGCAACAAGGCGGGGTGAAAACTCACGAATCTGGTCCTCCAGAAGCTTTATGTTTGAATATGCCGCAAGAGCAGTTATATTTATATTTTTTTCCCGTGCTACCTCTACGGTTTGTGTTCCTATGGAACCCGTAGAGCCGAGAAGGGCGAGTTTTTTCATAATTTTCCCCTGATCAGTTAAAGGTTACAAACAGTGTTATTATATAAAGGAACGCCGAAACAGCCAAAATGCTGTCAAATCGGTCAAGAACACCGCCGTGTCCGGGGAAGAGGTTTCCGTAGTCCTTGATACCCCACTGACGCTTGATGAGAGATGCCGCAAGGTCGCCGAACTGGGAAACAACACTTGTCACAAGTCCTACTGCTGTGAGAATGAGAGTGAGTTTTACGTCTCCCGTTCTGAACCATCCGTATACGCCGAAGGTTACAGTTGTTGCAAGTGAGCCGCCGATGGCTCCTTCAACTGTTTTCTTGGGGCTGACGGAGGGAATGAGCTTGTGCTTCCCAAGGAAATATCCCGAGAAATATGCAAAGGTATCGGTTACCCAAGCACCTACGAAAATCAGGGGGAAGAGTAAGTCTTCGGTGTTATATATGACTATCATTGAGCCAAATGCCGCTGTTACATAAAAGGTCAGTGCGAAGGAAAGAAGAACCTTGTCGCATGTAATGTTTTTGTTTCCGATTACACCCGCAAAAAGCAGGATGAAAAGAAGTCCCACAAAAACGGGCATATAAAAATTGAGATTTGTGCCTGTGAAAAGGGGAAGCAGTGCCGCCACGGCAAATGCAATCCACATATAAGGCTTTTTGTGTGAGTCGATGCACTTGATGGCCTCATACACGCCCACAAGAGACAAAATCGCCATGGCTACATTTATGATTTTCAAATCAAAGCTTGCTACGGTAAAAAGTGTTGTGTTTGCGAAAATCACAACGGGGATAAATATAAGTAATGCCACAATGGCTGTGATAATACGTGTTTTCATTTTTTCACCTTAAAAATCATTATTTTACCTGCCCGAATCTTCTCTGCCTCGAAGTGAAAAATTCAAGTGCTTCATCAACGTCCTTATCCGACATATCGGGCCAAAGAGTGTTTGTGAAGAAAAGCTCGGAATAGGTTGACTGCCATGTGAGAAAATTTGAAAGTCTCCATTCTCCGCCCGTTCTGACAATGAGGTCGGGGTCGGGCTGACCGGAGGTGTAGAGATGTGAGGAAATGTCCTCCTCGGTTATTTCTGTTTTGCCCTCGGCAATAAGAGAGTTCACGGCGTATACTATATCGTCACGTCCTCCGTAGTTTATTGCGATATTCAGAGCGTGGGGGTAGTGACTTGATTTTTCCACTATTCTTTCCATAAGCTCACGGATTTCGGGGGAAAAGCGTGAGTTATCTCCGAGAAAGCGGATTTTTGAATTCTTTTGCCTTGGATTTTCCAGTCCGTCGTGGAGATATTCCACAAAAAGCTTCATTATGCCGTCAACCTCACTCTGGGGACGCTTCCAGTTTTCTGTGGAGAAGGCATATACGGTAACAAGCTCAATATCACGGTCGATACAGCATTCAACTATACGGCGAAATGCTTCGGCACCTGCCTTGTGTCCCATTTCACGGGGAAGTCCTCGCTTTTTTGCCCATCTGCCGTTACCGTCCATAATGAAAGCTATATGACGAAGCGGCGGTTTTGTGCCGCCGCTTTCTGTCTTTTTCTTTTTTAATGAGAAAAGTCCCATTAGATTTCCATTACTTCCTTAGTCTTGGCAGCAACAAGTGCATCTATATTCTTGATATACTTGTCGGTAAGGTCCTGAGCGTCCTTTTCTCCTGACTTTACATCATCCTCTGTAAGAGTGCCTGCCTTCTTTTCGTTCTTGAGGAAGTCATTTGCTTCACGGCGAATGTTACGAACAGCAACCTTTGAATCCTCTCCGCATTTTGCTACCTGCTTTGAAACTTCCTTTCTGCGCTCTTCTGTGAGAGAGGGGAAGGTGAGACGGATAACCTTACCGTCGTTCTGGGGATTGATACCCAGGTCGGAAGCGAGAATTGCCTTCTCTATTTCCTTAACTGTGGATGCATCCCAAGGTGTGATAACAAGTGTTCTTGCATCAGTGGTGGAGATAGCTGCTATCTGGTTGATGGGAGTAGCCGAGCCGTAATAGTCAACTGTTATCTTGTCGAGAACAGCGGCGCTTGCACGTCCTACTCTGATGGATTTGAGTTCTGTTTCCAAAGCTGCGCAGGATTTCTGCATCTTTGCTTCAAAGTCTTTAAGATTTGCTTTCATGTTTTTATTCCTTTCAAAATCAGTTTGTTTTTTCTACAATTGTGCCTGTTTCGCCGCCGCAAATTGCGGTAACGATATTTTCCGGATCGTCAAGTCCGAAGAGAAGCAGAGGAAGATTGTTTTCCATTGCATATGCCGCCGCAGTGGCGTCGATTGCTTTAAGTCCCTTTGCGAGGAATTCGCTGTAATCAAGTCTTGGAATTCTCACCGCTGTGGGGTCAAGTCTGGGGTCTGCCGTGTATATGGCGTCGATGTTCTTTGCCAGCATTACAACGTCGGCTTCGATTTCGGCACCTCTGAGAACGGAGGTGGTATCCGTCGTCATATGTGAAATACCTGTTCCGCCTGCAAATATTACGACCTTGCCCTTCTCCAAGTGGCTGACAGCCTTAACGGGTATGTAGGTCTCGGCAAACTGTGGCATCTCAACAGAGGACATTACTCTTGTTTCCACACCGAGATTTTCCAAGGTTTCCGAAAGAGCTATTGAATTTATAACAGTTGCCAGCATTCCCATATGGTCGGCTCTCGTTCTGTTAAAGCCTTCCCCGAGTCTGCCGCCTCTCCAAATGTTACCGCCACCGAATACTATTCCTATCTCAACACCCATATCGTGAACCTTTTTGAGCTCACAACATATGCGGTCAAGCTTTGCTCTGTCTATGACGGGTACACTCTTTACTTTACCGTCGGAGTTGTATTCTGCGATGTCGCTTCCGTATACAGCTTCACCCGACAGTTTAATCAAAACTCTTTTATATTTTGCCATCCTTTTCTTTACCTCACACTTCTTGCAATTCTACTCTATATTGTAAACCAAAAAACGTGATTTGTAAAGTGTTTTTTAAATAATCTTATAGGATTTTGCATCAATTTCCACGCCTGAAAGGTTAACTTTTTTATCTCCGGCATTTATATAAACGGTGAGAGAGTCTTTTTTGTTTTTTCTGCGGTATGCAACAACACTTTTTTCGCATAAAATGAATTCAAAATCACCGTTCTTGAGACAGGTGTATTTCTTTCTCAAGGCACCCAGCTTTTTATAGTGGCGCAGAAGCTCATGGTCCTCCTTGCCCCAAGGGTAGGGCAGACGGCAGAAGGGGTCGTGATAACCCTCAAGTCCCGCCTCGTCTCCGTAATAAAGAGAGGGGAAGCCGAAAACAGTGTATTGAATAACCGATGCAAGCTTGAAAAGCTTCTTTGCCTCACGGCGTTTTTCGGGAGCGAGACGGAGAGTGGACAGCTCCTTGTTGCTTTTTCCTTCTCCTGCGGTGGGGTCACCAAGCAGTGTCAACATTCTTTCGGTATCGTGAGTTGATATTATATTCATAAGGGAATCAAGGACGGGCTTCGGATAGGAGGAATAAAGCTCGGTCACCGTGTTGTAAAAGCTCTCGCTGTCACCATTGGTAAGAAACGACAGAATTGCGTTTTTTAAAGGATAATTCATTACGCTGTCAAGCTCGTGTCCGTGAAAATATTTTCTTCTTTTTCCGTAGGCTGTCTTTGTGACTCCGTTTTCCCATACCTCACCTATTATGAAGGCTTGGTTCACGCCTTTTGCTCTGTTGTTCAGCTCATCCAGAAACTCATCGCTCAACTCGTCCGCAACATCCAGCCTCCAGCCGTCGGCACCCTTTTTAAGCCATCTCTCCACAATTCCGTCCTTGCCCGTAAAATAGTGTCGGCAGGCTTCGTTTTTGTGCTTGAGACGGGGCATTATTTCAATTCCCCACCACGCCTCGTAGGTGTCGGGGAAGTCCTCGAAGTTAAACCATTCCGCATATTCCGACCGGAGAGAATTGTAGGCACCGACGGTATCGTAGCTTCCTCTTTTGTTGAAGTACTTGCTGTCGTCCCCCGTGTGGTTGAACACACCGTCAAGAATAACCTTTATCCCATGCTTGTGCGCTTCTTCAATAAGGGCACCAAATGCGGTGTCCCCGCCGAGCATGGAATCAATTTGCTCATAGTCGCCCGTGTCATAACGGTGGTTTGAAACCGATTTGAAAATCGGGGAGAGATAAATTATTGTCACGCCCAGCGTGAGAAGATAATCAAGCTTTTCTATAACTCCCCACAAATTTCCGCCGAAGAAAATGTCGTTTGAAAGAGGGGCGCCCACCTTATCGGCAAATTGCGGAATTCCGTTTTCCCAGTCCTCGTTAAGCCTTCCGTGAAGGGTTACGTCTCCCTTGCCACGGCAGAAACGGTCAACGAAAATATGATACATAACACCGCCCTTCGACCAGTCGGGGGTGTCAAAGTCCTTCTTGTAAAAGAGAATATGAAATAAGCTTTCGGAATGCTCGGTCACCTCAAAATCAAGGTTATTCACGCTTGACAAAAAGAGAGTTTCGTATCCTCTCAAAAGTAATATTTCAAAAAAATATAAGCCGTCGCCACGAATTTCGGTTTCATACAAATCAGCCTTTCCTTCAAGGGATATGTATGAAAAAGGTATGTCACGGCTTTCCTCACCGTCACGGTTTATGCGAAGCACCGCACCCGATGCTCCGATGCTTCGGGGCAGAGTGAGTGACAGGGTGACGCAGGTGCCCTCGGGGAATGCGCCCAAACGTGTTTTTTGCCCCTTAACTTTGCGGGTCAGGGTTATGTCTTTTATATTTTCAACGTTTGTATGATTTTTTATCAGCATATTCAAATCAGGGGTTGTAAAAATATTTTTACAACCCCTCATCTCCGTTATTTAACTTTTTTCAAATTCCAGAATCTTTCTGCGTATTCCTCTATACTGCGGTCGGAGGCAAAATATCCTGCCGCACCAATGTTGATAAGAGACATACGGCTCCAATTCTCTCTGTCACGGTAGGCTTCTATCATAGTCTTGTGTGTGGTGTAGTATGATTCAAAGTCTGCAAGACACATATACGGGTCAGCAATTCCGTGTGCATTGAGAAGGTAGGATGCGATATCCGCAAAGGATTCACCTGCAAAGCCTTGTGAAAGTGCATTTATAATCTTTGCAAGTCTGGGATTTGTGGTGTAGTAGTTTGCGGAATTGTAGCCTCTGAGCCAAAGGTCTTCAACCTCGGAGGCAGTGAGACCGAATATGAACATATTCTCCTTACCTGCCGCCGCCTGCATTTCTACATTTGCACCGTCAAGTGTTCCGATGGTCAGTGCACCGTTTATCATAAGCTTCATACAGCCGGTACCGCTGGCTTCCTTACCCGCAAGAGAAATCTGCTCACTTATTTCAGCCGAGGGCACAAGTGCTTCCGCCATACTTACGTTGTAATCCTCAAGGAATACAACCGCAAGCTTTTCTCTTATTTTTGCATTGGGATTCTCGTTAATGTCACGTCCGAGACAACAAAGGAGCTTGATGATTCTCTTTGCCATATCATAGCCCGGAGCCGCCTTTGCACCGAAGATAAATGTCTGAGGCTGCATATCAAGGTCAGGATTCTCTTTAAGGTCGAGATAAAGTCCTATGATATTTAGGGCGTTGAGAAGCTGTCTCTTGTATTCGTGAAGTCTCTTTATCTGAACGTCAAACACCGAGTGGGTATTGAGCTTTTTACCGGTCTTCTTGTAGATGATATCCGCAAAGGCGATTTTGTTTTCATGCTTTATGGCACGTAATTTGTCAAGAACTGCATTGTCATCGGCGAAGTTTTTAAGCTCTGCGAGTTTTTCCGGCTCGTGACGGTAATCTGTACCGATGCAATCCTCAATGAGGGATGCAAGCTTGGGATTTGAGTAGCAAAGCCATCTGCGGTGTGCGATTCCGTTTGTAACATTGTCAAAGCGCTCGGGATACATTCTGTAAAAGTCCTTGAAGGTAGAGTCCTTCAGAATTGACGAATGAAGCTTTGAAACGCCGTTTATGGAGTGAGATGCAATTACAGAAAGGTTTGCCATTCTTATCTGGGAATTTGCGATAATACTCATCTTTGAGATTCTGTCCCAGTTACCGGGGAAGGCTTCCCACGCCTCACGGCAGAAGCGCTCGTTTATTTCTTTGAGAATCGAGTGTATGCGAGGAAGCTTGAGAGCAAACAAATCTTCGTTCCAGGTCTCAAGAGCCTCAGGCATAACAGTGTGATTTGTATAGGAAACAGTCTTTGTAACAATGTCCCACGCTCTGTCCCATGAATAGAAATAGTCATCTATCAGGATACGCATGAGCTCGGGAATACAAAGTGCGGGGTGGGTGTCGTTGATGTGAATTGCCACCTTGTCGGCGAGATTGTCAAGGGTCTTATATACCGCCATATGGTCACGGATGATGCTCTGTACCGAGGCGGAAACAAGGAAGTACTGCTGGGAAAGTCTGAGCAGCTTACCTTCTGTGTGGTTGTCGGAGGGGTAGAGTACCTTTGAGATAATTTCCGCATTGGTGCTTTCCTCAAGAGCTCTTGTATACTGTCCCTGAGTGAAGAGTCCCATATTGAAGTTCTGAATATCTCTTGCCTTCCAGAGTCTGAGCTGGCTTACAGCCGAGGAGTCGGCACCCGATATCATCATATCGTAGGGAACAGCCTCTATTTCCTCTGCGTTTTCGTAAAGTATTTCGCAGTGTCCGTCCTTCCAGTTTTCGGTTATCTTACCGCCGAATTTTACCTTGTAAACACGGTCTGTACGGGGTACCAGCCATACCTCACCGCCGGGTAACCATACGTCGGGGAGCTCAACCTGCATTCCGTCAACTATCATCTGGCGGAAAAGTCCGTATTCATAGCAGATTGAAAAGCCGGTAGCAGGATAGTCGAGACTTGAAAGAGAATCCATAAAGCAAGCGGCAAGTCTTCCAAGACCTCCGTTTCCGAGTCCTGCATCGGGTTCACATTCATAGAGCTCATCCAGCTTGAAGCCAAGTGACTCCAGAGCTTCGGAATATGCCTTATCAAGTCCAAGGTTGCAAAGATTCGTCTTGAGGCTTCTGCCAACAAGGAACTCCATGCACATATAGTACACTCTCTTTGCTCCTGCTTCGTTTACTTTTTTCTTGTATTTTGAACGCTTGTCGCTCAATATATTTTTAACGGTTATAGCCGCCGCTTTGTACATCTGGTCACGTGATGCCTCCTCGGCAGTACAGCCAAAGTGACGGAGCAAAACCGTTTCCAGTAATGCCTTTACTTCATTTTTGTCCGGTGAATAGTTCATTGTCGGGTCCTTTCGATTGTTTTGTCTTCAGAGAGCACTGTACATCTCCATATAGCTTTTTGCCGATGATTTCCATGAAAAATCGGTTCTCATTATCTTGTATACGAGCTTACGGCGAAGCTCTTCGCTATGATAAAGCTCCAGTGCTGCCTCTGTGCGCTCCTTCAGCTCGCCTGCATTGTAGCCTGCAAAGGTGAAGCCGTTTCCGTACATCTTGTTTCCCTTCATCCAGAAGGGCTTGATAGAGTCATAAAGTCCTCCGGTTTCTCTTACCACGGGGATCGCACCATAGCGGGAGGCTATCATCTGTGACAGACCGCAGGGCTCACTTTTTGACGGCATGAGGAATATATCCGTTGCGGCATATATTCTCTTTGAAAGGTCTCTGTCATAGGTTATGAGAGCCTTTACCTTGTGAGGGAATCTTTCCTGAAGGTAGCAGAAGAACTGCTCGTATCTTTCCTCACCCTTACCAAGTATCACAAGCTGTATATCGTGGCGCATTACTATATCATATATGCAACCCTCGATTATGTCAAGTCCTTTGTGAGATGCAAGTCTTGAAATTATTGAAACAAGTGGCACGTCGGCTCTTTCGTCAAGTCCCACCTCACGCTGAAGTGCCGACTTGCAGAGTGCCTTGCCCTCGGTGTTAGCCGATGAGAAGTTTGCACATATGGCGGAATCACTCTTGGGGTCATAGTAATTATAGTCAATACCGTTGAGTATACCCATGAGCTTGTGAGCGTTGTTTTTGAGACTTGCATGCAAGCCGTGGGCGTATTCGGGAGTTTGTATTTCCTCGGCATATTTCGGGCTGACGGTTGTTACAACGTCGGCATCCTCGATTGCAGCCTTCATGAGATTTATACATCCGTCATGCTCCATGAGGGCGTGCTCGTTTTCCGTAAGGGCAAATACATCTCCCAAAATCGAAAAATCGTATTTTCCCTGATACTCTATATTGTGAATGGTATAAACCGTCTTTATACCCTGATATTCCGGGTTTTTCTTATAAATATGATTGAGATATATTACGCTGAGCGCCGCCTGCCAGTCATGGGCGTGGAGTATGTCGGGGAAGAAGTTTACCGCCGCCATTGTCTCCATAACCGCCATACAGAAAAAGGCAAATCTTTCTCCGTCGTCGTATGATCCGTACAGAGAGTCGCGCTTGAAGTAATATTCGTTGTCTATGAAGTAGTAAATTACGTTGTCCTTTTTCAGGCTGTATATTCCGCAATACTGACGTCGCCAGGATAGCGGTACGGTAAATATTGCCTCCTCACACATTTCACGGCGCCATTCCTCCTTGACGGCGGAATACAGGGGCATTACAACACGTATATCCGTTTCGGGCTGGGCGGCAAGTGCCGAAGGAAGTGAACCAAGTACGTCTCCGAGACCTCCCGTTGCCGCAAAGGGCATGGCTTCAGCACCTACAAACAGTATTTTTTTCATTTATTTTCCTTTCTCACTATACCATTGTGCCCTTTGAGATAAAGAAGGGCATAGTGTCGTGTCCCGAGAGATTTCTGGCATCTCTTATCATTACGTTCTTATCTGTTATTGTACAGTTTACACTTGCGTTGTTTCCCACATATGTGTCCTGAAGAAGTACGCTGTTGCGTATCACCGTACCCTTACCGACGTGAACTCCTCTGAACAGAATGGAGTTTTCAACCGTACCTTCAATTATGCATCCGTCTGCAATAAGGGAGTTTGTAACCTTTGCATCGCTTGAATACTTGGTGGGTGCGGAATTACGGAGCTTTGTGTATATTCTGCGGTTGCGGTCGCCGAAAAGTCCGTCTCTTGCCTCTTCACTAAGGAGTCTCATAGATACATCGAAATAGCTTACAAGAGAAGATATATATGCATACCATCCGTCATATTTGTATGCACGGATAAGCTTTTTCTTCATATTACGCTTGAGCACATCCTTGGTAAAGTCGGTATATCCGTGGGAAACGGAATCGTCAATAATGGCTTCAAGGTCATCTCTTGATATTACCATAATGTTTGTGCTGATTTCAACAGTGCCCTTTTTCGGCTTGTAGCTTACGATATCGGTAAGAGCATTGTTTTCGCCCACGCTTACAACCTTTACATTGGAGTCAAAATGTCTTTCCGCAGTGTTTACCTTCTTTGTGACTATTGTGATATAGGCACCCGAATTTATATGGTCTTCAATTACATCTCCCAAGTCGATGTTAAGTATGACATCGCAATCGGAGAGCACCACATAATCCGCATTACAGCGCTTTACAAAGTTCTTTGCATTGATTATTGCCTCAAGTCTGCTTTCGTAAAGGCGGTTTGCCACGTGATTTTCATAAGCTGTCACATAGGGAGGAAGTATTTTGATACCGCCCGAGCGACGTGCCAGGTCCCAGTCCTTTCCCGTGCCTATATGGTCAAGAAGGGACTGATAATTGTAGTGAGTTATAATTCCGATGTTGGTAATGTTTGAGTTTACCATGTTTGAAAGAGCAAAGTCAACCAAACGGTAGCGGCATCCGAAGGGAATACTTGCCATGGTACGGAACCGTGTCATTTCGGGGATGCACCCGTCGTGAATATTAGAAAATATAAGTCCTGCAGCAGTCATTAGTCTTCCCCTCCTTCTTCGGATACCATGCTTCCCGCTTCAACGCTTGCGCCGTCGGGAAGAGTGATATCTGCTCCTATTACAGTTATTTTATCGGGTGAGCCGTCCTTACCCACACTTGCGCCGCAACCTACCGTTACGCCTGCGTCAAGAATGGAATAAATAACGTTTGCACCTGCTTTTATTGTAACATTGTCCATTATTACGCTGTTTTGGACGTTTGCTCCCGCTTCAACCTTAACGTTTTGACCCAGGACACTGTTTTCAACCTTGCCGTATATCTCACAGCCCGCTGTCATTGTGGCGTTGACAACAGTTGCACCCTTTCCGATAAATTGAGGTGCCGAGGCATACTGACGGGAATATATTCTCCAGGTCTCATCGTCAAGCACAAGCTCGGGTTTTTCTCCAAGCAGGTCCATATTTGCTTCCCAAAGAGAATTTATTGTTCCCACGTCCTTCCAATATCCTTCAAAGGGATACGCAAACATCTTCTCCTTTGCACCCAGCATTGTGGGAATTATGTTCTTTCCAAAGTCATTTGAGCTGTCGGGGTCGATGCTGTCGGCTCTCAGATATTCCTCCAGCTTTTTCTTGTTGAATACGTAGATTCCCATTGACGCCTTTGTGCTGTCGGGATTCTTCGGCTTTTCGGAAAACTTGTATATTGAGCCGTCTTCGTTTACAGACATGATACCGAAACGGCTTGCCTCCTCAATGGGCACGTCTATTACCGCAATGGTACAGTCTGCGTTATGCTTCTTGTGGAAGTCAATCATCTTGGCGTAATCCATCTTGTAGATATGGTCGCCCGAAAGAATGAGCACAAGGTCGGGGTCATACTGATTTATAAATTCCATATTCTGCCATATGGCATTTGCCGTACCCTTGTACCAGTCGGAGCCGTTCTGTCCCTGATAGGGAGGAAGAATTTTCACACCTCCAAAGGTTCGGTCAAGGTCCCAGGGAAGTCCGTTGCCCACATAGTCGTTGAGATAAAGTGGTTGGTACTGTGTGAGTACGCCCACTGTGTCAAGACCCGAATTTGTACAGTTTGAAAGGGGGAAATCTATAATTCTGTATTTTCCTCCGTAGGAAACCGAGGGTTTTGCCGTTTTCTTGGTCAATGCATACAGACGGCTTCCCTGACCGCCCGCAAGGAGCATTACCACACACTCTTTTTTCTTGAACATGATGCTTTCCTCCGTAGTATGTTATTTTTGGCAATTACAGTTTTTTGTTTGCTTTTTTTCTTGTACATTTGAATATTACAGCCGAAAGAGGGGGGAGCTTTATACGTATCGCTCTCGAATATCCGCTGAGCATACAGGGCTCGGTTTTCAAAACGCCTTCATTCGTTCTGCCGCCTCCTCCGAAGCGTACCTCGTCACTGTTCAACACCTCAATCCAGGTACCGTCGGGCACGGCAAGGAGAAAATCGGGGTAGTCCACAGGGGTGAAGTTTATTATAACAGCAAGCTCACGTCCTTTTTTGTCTATTCTTCGCCATGAGGCAATGCTTTGATCTGCATTGTCCGCATCTATCCACTGAAAGCCATCCCATGAGGTATCGTTTTCCCAAAGGGCGGGGTTTTCAAGATAGAAGGAATTGAGCACGGAAGTATATTCCTGAAGGCAGGCATGCTTTTCATAATCGGTCAAGAACCACTCCACGCTGTCCTTGTAGTTCCATTCGGTGAACTGTCCTATCTCGCATCCCATAAACAGGAGCTTCTTTCCGGGATGTGCCATCATGTAGGCGAGAAAGGCACGTGTTCCCGCAAATTTATTTTCGTATTCTCCCGGCATTCGGTCGAGAAGAGATTTCTTACCGTGCACCACCTCGTCGTGAGATATTGGCAGAAGGTATTTCTCCGAAAATGCATAGGAGAGAGAAAAATTTATCTTGTTGTGATGATACTTTCGGAAGAGAGGGTCCTCCTCCGCATATGAGAGGGTATCGTTCATCCATCCCATATTCCATTTGAAGGTGAATCCCAGACCGTCATTTTCAAATCCCGTAACGTTGGCAAACGCTGTGGATTCCTCGGCTATTGTCATAACGTCGGGGTGGTCCTTTGCAAGACAGCCGTTGAGCTTTTGAAAGAACGCCACAGCCTCAAGACATTTATTCGTTCCGTAGACATTTGGCACCCATTCACCGGGACGTTTGTCATAGTCGAGATAGAGCATTGATGCAACCGCATCCACACGAAGTCCGTCAATGTGATATTTTTCAATCCAGTAGTAAGCGTTTGAAACGAGAAAGCTTTGCACTTCCTCACGTCCTACGTCAAAACGTCTCGTGCCCCATCCCTCGTGCTCGATTCTGTCCTTGCCCTGATATTCGTAAAGAGGCTGACCGTCGAACTCATAGAGTCCGTGGGCGTCCTTTGGGAAATGTGCGGGTACCCAGTCTAAAATTACACCTATTCCCGCTTCGTGCATTTTATCCACAAAAGCCATAAAGTCAAGAGGTGTTCCGAATCTTGATGTTGGTGCGTAGTATCCGCAGACCTGATATCCCCAAGAGCCGTCAAAGGGATGCTCCGCAACGGGCATCAGCTCAACGTGAGTATACCCCATTTGCTTCACATACACCGATAAATCCTCGGCAAGCTCACGGTAGGTTAGATGTGAGCCGTCTGGGTGCTTCTTCCAAGAGGCGGGATGCACCTCGTAAATGTTCAAGGGAGAGGAAAGAGCCGTCTCTCTTGTATATTTCTTTTTTCTGTACTTTAAAAATGAGGCATCACTCCAGGTGAATGAGGAAATGTCAAAAATGACACTTGCCGTTTCGGGCGGAAGCTGACAGAGAGTTCCGTAAGGGTCAGCCTTGAATACTTCCTTTGAGCCATTTCTGATGAAGTATTTATAGCAATTGCCCTCCTTTGCGCTCTCGCTCACGCCTTCCCATATTCCCGCATCTGTTATGCGTACCAAGGGAAGTGCACCTGGGTCCCATGAGTTAAAATCACCTACAACAGAAACATAGTCTGCATTGGGAGCCCACACTCGGAAGGTGTATTTGCCGTCATTTTCACGGTGTACCCCCATATAATCAAAGGCGTGTGTAGTTGTTCCCTGATGAAAATAATAAGTCGCAAGGTTTTCACTCATGTCTGTTTGCCTTTCTTAAAATAATACAATTACTCCATTGTAAATATTATAGCACATAATACAATTTTTAACACACTTTCATATGAATTTTGTGTAGTTTTTAACAAATTTTAGCAAATTTAACAAATTTTACATAATTATATACTCTCAAAAATGGAAATATTTTAAAAAAATCAAAAAAACACTTGTGAAAAAGCACAAATACGCGTAAAAAAAGCACCCAAAACGATAAAACGAAATATTTTTGGAAAAACGCCGAAAATAGAAATATTTTTCGGTACAAAGTCGAAAACAGCCATTGATTATTCGGCGATAAAGTTGTACAATAGTAAAAAATAAAATAAGGAAAAGAAAATGAAAAAACTAAAGATGTTTAAATTAAAGTCTCTGTTTTTGACGGTGCTCGGCTCGTTTATAACAGCCATGGGAGTATCTCTTTTTTACATACCTGCAAAAATTGTAAGCGGCGGTGTTTCGGGTCTTGCCACAGTGGGATTTCACGCCATAGGCGTTGCACCGGGTCTTACCTACGGTCTCTTGAACGGAGTGTTGCTTTTGCTTGCTCTTATCATTCTCGGACGTGGGTTTGTTTTCAAGACGATTGTGGGGGCGGCAGGCATATCACTGTTTGTACAGCTTCTGTCATATTTCCCTCCATTAACCTTCGACCCCATACTTGCCACGGTATTCGGCTCGGTGCTTTACGGCGTGGGAATAGGAATTGCTTTCCTTGCAGGTGCTTCAACAGGCGGTACGGATATAGTTGCACGTATAATACAGCGCTTCAACCCTTCTATTGCTGTGGGAAGGCTGCTTATGATAGTTGACGGTGTTATAATCGTTATATCTCTTGTCACCTTCAGACAAATCGACCTTGCACTCTACGGAATTTTGGCACTTGCAATTTCTACCTTTGCAGTGGACTATCTCATATCCAAAATGAACATTTCAAAGCTTGCCTTTGTTATAACGTCCAAAGGGGAGGAGCTGTCCTCAATGCTGGTTTCCACCTCTCCGAGAGGCGTGACTCTTATCAACGCCACGGGAGCATATACCGGTGAGGACAGACAGGTGCTCATCTGTGCCTTGAAAAATTCGGAAATTCCCGAATTCCAGCGAAAAATTGAAAACTTCGACCCATCTGTCTTTATAATATATTCCGAATCTCAACAGATAGTCGGAAACGGTTTCTTTGTTTACAGATAAATTCAAAAAGCTGCCTTGAATAAACAATTCAAAGCAGCTTTTTTCTTGATTTTTGCGCTTTTATGTGTTATATTGTTTACAGTATGATTTTTCGGAGGACATAATGAAAATTACGGGCGCGATATTTGATATGGACGGCACGTTGGTGGATTCACTTATGATATGGGATGTGCTGTGGGAAAATCTGGGTGTGCATTTTCTCGGAAAGAGCGGTTTCCGTCCGTCTCGGGAGGATGACAGGGCTGTGAGGACGATGACTCTCATTGATGCCATGGCTCTCATTCACAAAAACTACGGCATTGACGAAAGCGGCGAGGCTTTGTGGCGTTATGTGACGGATTTTATGGCGAATTTTTATAAAACGGATGTAAAACTGAAGAGCGGCGTTTCGGAGTTCCTTGAAGGTCTTCGGAAAAATGGGGTAAAAATGTGCATTGCATCGGCGACAGCACCCGACCTTGTGAAGCTTGCAATGGTGCATTGCGGTATAGACGGATATTTCCCGGAGCTTATTTCCTGCGCTGACGTTGGTCGTGGCAAGGAGCATCCCGACGTATTTTTGAAGGCTCTTGAGTATCTTGGCACAGACCTTGATACCACCTGGGTTTTCGAGGACTCGGCTGTGGCTCTTGAGACAGCTTCAAGGGCGGGCTTTCGCACTGTTGGAATATATGACAGATACAATTTTGGGCAGGATAGGGCAAAGAGTGCTTCGGATATATACATAAATGATGGAGAAACGCTGAAGAAAGCGGCGGAGGTGCTTTTATGATAAAAGAGATCATCGAAACAAGGGTAGCGGGTGAATATGATGTTGCTGTCTGCGGAGGCGGCTTTGCAGGCATTTCGGCGGCGCTGGCTTCTGCTCGCAGGGGTAAGAAAACTGTGCTTTTTGAAAGGACCTTTATGCTTGGCGGACTTGGTACAGCGGGACTTGTAACCATTTATCTGCCACTTTGTGACGGATTCGGTAAGCAGGTATCCTTCGGCATTGCCGAGGAATTGTTCCGCCTATCCATATCAATGGGTGCTGAGGCGAGATACCCCGAAAACTGGCTTGACGGCGTTGGTACAAGGACAGAAAATGACAAACGTTTCGAGGTGCAGTACAATGCACAGCTTTTTGCCATACTTGCCGAAAAGCTTCTTTTGTCCGAGGGTGTGGACATTCTCTACGGTACCTACGCCGTCGGTGTCAACATGAACGGGGATAAGATAGACCACATTATTTGCGAAAACAAGTCGGGCAGACAGGCGTATAAGGTTACATCTGTGGTTGATGCAACGGGGGATGCGGACATAGCGAAGTTTGCAAATGCTCCCACTGAAACGTTCAAGCCAAAGAACGTCCTTGCGGCGTGGTACTATTTCCTTAATAAATCGGGCTTTGATCTGAAGATGCTCGGCTATGCCGACTTGCTCGGAACAGAAGAAATACCGCTTATCTCACCAAACCGTTACACCGGTCTTGACGGTGAGGAAATATCAAGGATGATGTGTGAATCTCACGAGCATCTTTTAAAAGATATTATAAAGAAGCGTGAAACGGATGAGACCACCGTTCCCGTCACTATTGCCACCATTCCCCAGCTGAGAATGACAAGGCGTATTGCGGGTGAATACACCCTTGAGATTGAAGAGGAGCATAAGTATTTCGAGGATTCCGTGGGCATGGTTTCAAATTGGCGCAAGAGAGGGCCGGTCTACGAAGTTCCCTTTAGGACTCTTTATAGCAAAAAGGTTAAAAATCTTATATGTGCGGGACGCATCACCTCGGTGGGCGATGTTATGTGGGATATCATGCGAGTGATTCCCTGCTGTGCCGTGACAGGCGAGGCGGCGGGAGTAGCGGCGGCAATGACCGACGATTTTGCATCTCTTGATGTGAGTGCTTTACAGAAAAAGCTTGTGGAAAACGGAGTTGTCCTTCACGAAAACGATTTGAAGTAAGGTGATATTATGCCCCTTAAAATTATAAGACAGGATATAACGAAAATAGAATGTGACGCCATTGTCAATCCCACAAACGAAAAAATGATGCCGGGTGGAGGTGCTGACCTTGCCATACATCGGGCGGCGGGTGAGGCACTTTTGGAACATTGCAAAAAGCTTGGTGGATGCGAGGTTGGAGGCGCCAGGATAACACCTGCCTTCGATTTACCCTGCAAGTATGTGATTCATACGGCGGGACCCGATTGGCATAAAGAGGTAAATCCCGAGGAATTGCTCGTGTCCTGCTATAAATCGTCCTTACACCTTGCCCTTGAATACAAGTGTGAAAGCGTGGCATTTCCGCTAATTGCATCGGGTACTTACGGCTTTCCCAAGGACAGAGTGCTGAAAATTGCAACCAAGGTAATAAGCGATTTCCTTTTTGATAATGAAATGGATGTACTTCTCGTGGTATTTGATAAGGAAGCCTACGAGATAAGTCAAAAGGTCTATTCGGATGTATCCTCTTATATTGACGACCACTATGTAGAGGAAAGCAATTTCGAACGCAGCTGTCCAATCACCGAAGAGCCTGTTTTTATGGCATCTATCGCTCCTGAAGCGCCTAAAGGGAAGAAAAGCATTTTCAAGGCTTTGGGGCGAAAGCCGAGAGCCGTTGCCTCCGCAGCAAAGGAAGGCACTACCCTTGATGAAATGATTCGTAACATGGACAAGGGTTTTGCCGACACTCTTTTCTACTACATTGACAAAAAAGGTGTTACCGATGTAGAGTGCTACAAGAGATCAAACGTGGATAAAAAGACCTTTTCAAAAATCAAGTGCAACAAGGATTACAGACCGAGTAAAATAACGGCGGTATCCTTTGCAATCGGACTCAGACTGAATATAGAGGAAACAAATCACCTTTTGAATACGGTGGGAATGTCCCTTTCTCACAGCTCTCTTTTTGATGTGATAATCGAGTACTTTATCACCTCGGGAGAGTATGAGAGCGTGTTTGATGTAAATGAGGTTTTGTATAAATTTGACCAGAGCCTTTTGGGAGTATAAATGTCTCCCGATGAGCGACCTTTAAAACGGGATAATGAAATATAATGTGGCTGTAAGGTAAAGAAAACCAAACAGTCACATTAATTTTTTGGAGGTAATAAAAATGGTTGAAAAGGTTAAAAACGGTATTACAGAGCTTGTATTCATTATTGACAGGAGCGGTTCTATGAGCGGACTTGAGGATGACACCATCGGAGGCTTCAATTCCATGATTGAAAAGCAAAAGAAGGAGGACGGTGAATGTTATATTTCCACGGTGCTCTTTGACGATGTTTCCGAGGTGCTCCACGACAGAGTAAAGCTTTCGGAGATTAGTCCCATGACCGACAAGGAGTATACGGTGAGAGGCTGTACGGCGCTCATTGACGCAATCGGCGGTGCGATTCACCACATTGGCAACGTTCACAAGTATATAAGGCGTGAGGATGTACCGGAGCACACTGTTTTCGTCATTACCACTGACGGTATGGAAAATTCAAGCCACAAGTACACAAGCAACAAGGTCAAGGCTATGATTGAAAGACAAAAAGAGGAGCACGGCTGGGAATTCCTATTTATCGGTGCAAACATTGATGCTGTTGAAACAGCGGCAAGATACGGAATTTCAAAGGACAGAGCGGTGAATTACAATGCCGACAGCAAAGGCACGAGAGTGTTGTACAAGTCGGTTTCGGATGCTGTTGGAAGTATGCGTACCGGAAAGTGCATTGACAGAAGCTGGAGCCATGCGATTGACGAGGACTACAAAAAAAGAAAAAGATAAAAATTCAGGGCTGCTTAAAAACTCTGTTCGGGTTTTTAAACAGCCCTTATTCACATTAAGGAATATCCGTATTTAAACGGTTCGGACTTTTCATATTTTTTATCGGTTACCACTGATCGGGATTTGTTTCGTCACTGTCCGATTCAATGTCATCACGGTGGTCAAGATATTCTTTATATGCCTTTGCTTCCTCAAAGTAGTTGAACAGTGTTTTTGAAAGGTTTGCAAGCTTGCTCTCGCCATTTGAGGTCTTTGCCATGTAATTTGTTGCGGAATAGGTAACTGTGGCAGTGCTGTCACCCGATTTGAGGGTGAGAGTGTACTGTGTGCCAAGGTCTTGTGCGGGAATATCCGCAATATCAACCGTGATGTATGACACGTCACCGTTGTTTTTTATCTCCTTGTCATACTCTAATGTGCCTCCGTCGGTGCTTATCTCGAGTGTGCCCGGCACCGTCTCGTCGGTCACTTTAAAATAATGGCGGATAGATGTCTTTTCTTCAAGAATGAGTGAGGTCTGATAGTGGTTTATTCCGTCAATTGCACCGCTCTTTGAAGCAGGAGCATCTTCCGTAACATCCGCCGTAACATTCTCAAGAGCAGTATCCGAGAGGAAGAAGCTTTCGGCGTAGAGACAGTAGGTTTCCATAGCTTCTACTGTATCAAGTGCCGCCAAAGCATCCTTGTTTCCCGTGGCTGCAAGATTTTTGAGAGAGGTAATATAGCTGTAAATGCCCAAGTTTTCCGCAAGAGAGCCCATATCTGTGGTGTTGCCGTTTTTATCTGCCCAAACAAGGGAGGTTTCCCAATATGTGGTGGGCATATTCTTTGCGGGAGTGTAGAGCATAACAGTTGCTGTTCTGCCGTCCTCTCCGATTTCAAAGGTGGTATCTCCCGAGCTGCCTTCACCTATTGCGGTATAGGTAAGACGGGTGTTTTCAAGGTCGGTGACCTCTGTGTCAATATCAAAATAAAGCTTCATGCCGATTGAACCGTCAAGCACGAGACTTGCACCCTTGAAGGTGATACCGTCGGTCTTTTCGGGAGCTTCAACCGTGACACTTTCGGCATTTCCTTCGGTTGCCGCAACCTTTACATAGTAGAGCGTGTTAGCCTTGGGAAGTGAAACTCTTTGTGTTGTGAAGGTTGTCCAGCTGTCCAAGGCATTGGGCGTATCGGTGTAAGCATAGGTTACTCCCGAAATGTAATTTTCAATGATAAGTGTATTTCCCTCGATTGATATCTCGGGGAGACTTTCTACAACAACGGGGCAGATTGCATATCCGTATATTGTGGTTGCTGTGATGTAGGTAATACCCTCGCCGTTAAAGGTAAGATTGCCGTAGGGGTCAACTGCTACGATTGATGTGTCGGCAGATGACCAGCTTATTGTGGCGGTGTCATCTGCGGGAGTAATTGCAGCTGAAAGCTTCACACTCTTACCGCCGACTGTTGCTCTTACGGATTTAGGCTCCACGGATACAACACGTGTGCCCACCTCGTCTGCGATTACCTGAACAGCACATATTGCCGTTCCGTAGTCTGTTGTTGCTGTAATGTAGGTGATGCCCTCCTTGATATATGTCAACTTACCGTTTTGGTCAATGGTTGCAACGGTAGAGTCGCCGCTGTTCCAGTTTACGGATGAGCTGCCTTCGATTGCGGGAACGTGGACTACGAACATAGTTTCGGACATACCGACCTTACCGGTTGTTGCCGCTTTGTTGATGTAGGGCTTGTAGCCCTTGGAAACCTCTACCGTACAGGACTTAACAGTCTTAAGACCTACCTTATAATTTACCTTGGTTGTGCCGGGGGCAACGAATGTAACTCTGCCCGTAGCTGTGACTGTCGCAATGTCTTCGTTATCACTGTACCAGCCTGCGGTAATTGCGGGAGTCTTTGAAAGGACGTCGGGGGTAACAACGCCCTTGAGAAGTACCGATTCACCCGCTCTGCCGGAAATGTATGTATCGTTGATTGATACTTCTGCTCGGCGGGAAGCATAAATGTTATCGAAATCTGCCGATTGGCTTCCTCCATAATATCCGGTGCTTGCACTCTGATAGGTAACTCTCATAGTACCTGCCTTACCGATGTCAATGCCTGTATACAAAACATCCCAGGTGTTAGGCTCGGGGTCACCCTTTACCCAGGTGCGTCCGTAAATAACGTTTCCTGCTCTTGAAATTCGTGCGGTGTACCATATACCCGGTGTATGCTCCTTGGCAAGCTCGCATTGAACCTTACCCGAATTGTCGGAGAAGGTAACCTTATCGGTTTTTACGTTCATAAGGTAGTTACCTGTCGCATGCTGAACGCCGAACATAATTGTCTGTCCGCCGTCGGGCACATTGACGGTCTTTGAATTGAAACGGAAATCTGCTGTGAGGGTATAATCGTCTGCAATGCTCTTATATCCGAAAAGGCTGACGTAGTGGAATACGCCCGTCACAAGCTCGGCGTTTATACGAAGTATTTTGTTGCCGTTTTCTTCCACTACCGTAGCCGCCGCTCTGTCTGCGGTGATATACTGTGAGAAGTCATTTGTGGTAAAGGTGCCAAGCTCGTTGTCCTCCAGGTTTTCCTCCCAGAAAACAATCTGCTCACCCTTGTTTGAGGCTTCAAGCTTTTGTTCAACGACTGTTACCTTACATTCGGCTGTCATACCTGCACCCGAAAGGGTTATAGTGGTCTCTCCTGCTTTGTGAGGAGTGATTATGCCTGCGGAGGTTACCGTTGCCACAGATGTGTCACTACTTGTAAAGGTAACGGTTATATCCTCGATGGGGGCAGGGAAAATCTCGTAGGTAAGTGTATCGGTAGTGCCGTCCATTACCTCAAGGGTATCCTTGACCTGTATTTCCATAGCTCGTGTTATAGCTATGTTATCAACGTAAAAATGGGAGTTGGATGCTCCGGAATAATAGGAGAATCTCATTTGGTTTTCAACAACATCTGCAGGGAGAGTATACTTAAGAGTCCACTCTGTAGGCTCTTCACCCGTCCATACCTTTGCGAAAACGGAGTTTCCGATTCTTGAAAACTTCATTTTATACCAGGTTTCTGTCTGAAGTGCCAAATCCTTGGTTGTCTTAATTACTCCTTGGTAGCCAACCTTTACGGTAGAGCCGTCTATCTGAAAGGTTGGACCGCCCTCGGCTGATGTGAAGTTCATATATGCGGATTCAAATGTCGTAAAGTACGCATCAAAGGTGACCGTGTAGTTGCCTGTAATCGTAGCGTTTGACATAAGTCTGGGGTAGCCTGCGGAGGAAAGGTCGTAGAAGTCAATTACTTTATTCCCGTCAATTTCGGCAACATTGATGCCTGCAGTAGCACCGGTTCCCACTTTATAGAAATATGAGCTGTTGAATGCCTTGCCGACAGTACCGCTTTCGGTATCCTCGGTATGAAGAATAGTACGGCTTTCAAAGTTCATATCTATTTCGGGCACTTCCCAATCGGAGAGCTCGGTGAAGGTGCCGCCGATATATCTCTCCTGCGAGTCATAGTATGCGACGAAAAGCTTACCGTCATTTGTAAAAACGGGAGCAGGGTCTGCAATATCACTGTTATTTCTTGGAGAAATATATATCATCCTTGGGGGGATGTTGTCCCATCCGTATTCGGGGCGGAAGAGCTTTCCATAGACGGGACGTCCGTTATTGCCATGAACCGACCAAACAAAGAAAATACTGCCGTCGGGGAGAAGAACTGTACGGGGTTGCTGGGTGTTTTTGCTGTTATCGTCGGCAATTTGTGTCCAGGTAATACCCTTGTCGGTTGACTTAAAAAGATGACCGGGCTCTCGGGAAAGCGCATATATTGTATTTGAGCTTACCGCAACAAGAGATACTTCATTGTAGGTAATACCGTTGGATACATCCGATTCAAGAAATACATATTCGTTATCAAAGCTCCAACCGTTCGCGGTTTTTGTGGCAAGTACAAGCACAACATCGGTATCCATACCGCTTTCGGAGCCGTCAGCACGCCCGTAAAGGGGGATGAGTATCTGATTTGATGAGTCGGGGAAAATTGCCGAGTCTCCGTGCTTGCATGCACCATAGGTAAGGTGTGAGCAAGGAATCTTTATGGGGTCACTCCAGGTTTCTCCGCCGTCTCGGCTGTCCATTATGTATGTGTTGATGTCGGACGCATTGTTTGCAGTGGAGGTCCAGAAGGTGAATACTATTGTATTATCGGGAAGAATGTCAAGATTGGGGTCATGTGCCTCAACAGGCTTTTCGGGGGAGGATATGCCCCATGCTTGAAGCTTTGCCTGGTCAACAATGGCGCCCTTGCTTTCCCAGGTCTTGCCGTCATCGGTGCTCTCTACCATTTCAAGCGAGCTGACCAGGGATTGAGCATCGTTTTTTGAACCGTGCTGCTGTGCTCTGTAATAAACCAGCAGCAGTTTTCCGTTAGGTTGATTTTCGCAAGCCTCAGCCGGAATATTTACAATGTCCGGAAAGTAGGTGTAAAACCCGCTGTCGGCTTCCTCCGACGCCACAATTACGTCGGGTTTGGATGGCTTTTCAAGACTTGCAAGTACGCTCATTGATGAGAATACGAGAAGCAGAATCGCCAATGCTGTGAAAAGTTTGAAATTGCGTTTCATAATCTTTTCTCCTTATTATTTTTTGGATTTGATTTCCCACTTCGCTATAACGTTATAGTAAAACGAGAAAAGAACCCCTATAACGTTATAGTATCACGGCGATTTTTGTTTGTCAAGAAAAAAGTTCAGAGAGTCTTTCTTTTTGTTATAAATACACAAAATATTACATTACTTTTTATTTGAATCCATATTGCAAAGCTCGCATAAGGGAGAGGGAGTATTGAAAACGGACACCGTACCGATGAGTATGTTATCGCAAAGAGAGAAAAGCTGTTTGCGGCATTTGTTCCGGAGAATTAGCAAGAAAATCAGAAAGTGAAAGTCCTTTTTTGGAATTTTCTCTTTACTTTTTCAAAAAGCGGTGCTACAATGGTGGCATAAAATATTCGGAGGCTTAAAATGAACTTCACAAGACTTGAAAAATATCTTGACAGAATGGTAAACGAGTACGGTGTGCCTGGTGTTGACTGCTCGGTTTTTCGTGAGCACGAGGAATTATTCAGATATTGCACAGGCTACGCCGACAAGGAGGAAAAAAGGCTTCTCAAGACCGATGACCTTTATATCATTTTCTCAATGTCGAAAATGCTGACGGTTACAGCGGCTCTTCAGCTTCTTGAAAAGGGCAGATATGCGATGCATGACCCCCTTTCAAGATACCTTCCCGAATTTGAAAAAATGAAGCTCGAGGTGCTTCCGCCCTACAATGACGAATATAATGTTGAATGCGGGAAAAGCGGATATGCCAAAGCTCCAATCCTCATACGACACCTTTTCACAATGTCCTCGGGCATGAGCTATAATTTAGGAGACCCCGCAATACTAAATGCCCTTCGCGATGGCAAAAAGACCACCCGTGAGCTGGTTTCTGCAATGGCTGATATGCCCCTTGGCTTTGAGCCGGGCACACGCTTCCGTTACAGCCTTTCTCACGATGTGCTTGGTGCACTTATTGAGGTGTGGTCGGGACAGAGCTTTGGGGAGTATATGAAAAAGAATATTTTTGAGCCTCTCGGAATGAAAGAGACCTTCTTCGGACTTCCGAAGAATGAGGAACAGCGCTCCCGTCTTACCTCCAGATATCTTCGCAGCCCCGAGGGTAAGGTTGAAAAGCAGCCTCTTGAATGCCGCTTCATGCTTACCGAGGAGTATGAATGCGGCGGTGCGGGAATCGTGTCGAGAGTTGACGATTATAAAATATTCCTTGATGCACTTGCAAACGGCGGTGTGGCGGCAAACGGATACCGACTTCTTTCTCCCTCTACCGTGGAGCTTATGGGAATGAACCATTCAAGTGAGCGTCAGGTCATGGACTTGAACCGTGCGGGCTACGGCTACGGACTTGGTGTGCGCTCACATATTGACAAAATAAAAAGCGGCTCAATTTCTCCCATCGGTGAATTCGGATGGGATGGTGCGGCAGGAGGCTTCTCTCTCGTTGACACAAAGAACAAGCTGTCAATGACCTATTTCCAGGAAATGCATGGCTGGGAGCTGAGATGGCAGTATGAAATGAGAAACGTGCTTTACTCCTGCCTCGAGCTATAAAGACAAAAAAGAGGACGTTAAAATGTGGTTTATATTTGCATTGCTTTCGGCTGTATTTGCCGCACTCACTTCGATACTTGCCAAAATCGGTATTGATGGGGTGAACTCCAATCTTGCCACAGCAATCCGTACCGTTGTTGTGGTACTTATGGCGTGGGGAATGGTATTTTTGACAAACAAGCAAGGCGGAATATTTGAAATAAGCCGTAAAAGCTGGCTGTTTCTTATTCTTTCGGGACTTGCAACCGGTGCTTCGTGGTTGTTTTACTACAAAGCCTTGCAAACGGGTGAGGCATCAAAGGTTGTCCCCATCGATAAGCTGAGTGTTGTTTTCACATTGGTTCTTGCTTTTGTATTCTTACATGAGACATTTACGTATAAATCCCTTATAGGCTGTATTCTCATCGGTGCGGGAACGCTTGTAATGGTGCTTTAAAACATATTGACAAAAACGAATGCCTGTGATAAAATAACTTCACTGCCACCGGGTAGTGAATGAAAGCCGAAGAGAATCTAACCTTTGACGCCGAGAAAATTCCTATTTAAAACCGCCATGGTTTCGACTCACTTCGAATTTAGCATTCGTTTACGCATCGTTAGGTCTTAGAAGATGTGTGTAACGGATGTTTTTTTATTGGAGGTATAAATGCATAATCCCTTTCGTGACTTAACAAAATTTGAATTCGGACTGTGGCTGTCCTCGGTAACAGTTGTTGCTCTTTCATATATCCTCTCGGGTGCAGGGGACTTTATGACTGCATTGTCCTCGATCACGGGAGTTACAGCCTTGATATTTGTGGCAAAGGGTTACGTTATAGGTCAAGCGCTTTGTCTTGTATTTTCGGTATTTTACGGAATAGTTTCTTTTTTCTTTGGTTATTACGGTGAGATGATTACCTATCTCGGCATGTCGGCACCTGCGGCATTGATGGCGGTAATATCTTGGGTTAGACATCCTTATAAAGGCTCGAAAACCGTAGAGGTCAGCTCTGTTACCAAAAAGCAATGGATATTTGGAGCATTTTTGACTGTGGTAGCGACAGTTGCCTTTTACTTCATACTTTCGGCACTTAACACCAAAAACATCGGCTTCAGCACTCTTTCTGTTACTACAAGTATTGCGGCATCCTATCTCACCTTTTTGAGAAGTCCGTGGTATGCTATCGGTTATTCACTGAACGATATTGTACTCATTGTACTGTGGGTGCTGGCGAGCATTGAAAATATTTCCTATATTCCGATGATAGTATGCTTTATAATGTTTTTATTCAATGACCTTTACGGCTTTTACAACTGGCGAAGACTTAAGACAAATCAAATAAAAGAATAAAAATCGGAGGTAATCATGGACACAAGAAAATTTAACAAGGGTAACGTAAAAATGGTGGCACACAGAGGTGTCAGCGGTCTTGAGCGTGAAAACACTGTACCCGCATTTCTTGCAGCAGGTCAGCGCAGCTACTACGGCGTTGAAACCGACGTGAGAGTAACAAAGGACGGAAAATTTGCTCTCCATCACGACGGCACACCCGAGAGAGTATCAAACGGAAAGTATAAATTCGTTATTGAAGAGTCAACACTTTCAGAGCTTCAGGCAACCGTTTTGCCCGACCGTGACGGCAGTGAAATAAGACAGGATATCCGTATTCCTTCACTTGCGGAATACGTTCATGTCTGCAAGAAGTATGACAAAAAATGTGTTCTTGAAATAAAAACCCCCTTCACCGAGGAGCAGCTTGCCCGTATGGTGGAGGAGATAAAGGAGCAGGATTATCTTGACGGCATGATATTCATTTCCTTCTATGCGGATAACTGTAAGATACTACGTAAGCTTACCGATAACAAGATTCAGTTCCTTGCCGCCGAGCTTACCGACAGCATTTTCGAAATGTGCAAGGAGTACCGCTTTGATATCGACGATGCGGCAGGCTGTATGACAAAGGAATGGGTGGATAAATTCCACGCAGAGGGACTCGAAGTAAACGTGTGGACGGTTGACGACCCCGCATTCGGCGAAAGACTTGCGGAAATGGGCGTTGACTATATTACATCCAATATACTTGAGTGATTATATTGGGACTCTGTCTCAACCCCTGCCAAGGCTCTGCCTTGGAACCGCTTAAACCTTTTTGAAAAAAGGTTTAAGAATTCCAAAAACTTTAAAATTAAGGATATTAATTAATAATAAAATTTCAAACATTGTTTTTCGGGATGAGGTTTGGAGAAGGGTGCTTTTGACTTCAAAAGCACCCTTCTCCAATTATTTATTAATATATTTTTCTCTCTGTTCCCTTCGGGAGTCTTATAGTCCAGCTCTGAAGTCTGCTCCTATCCGAAACATATTTGTCGGGGAAGTCGTCTGCGTGTACCCATGAGCCGGTGAAACACAGATCTCTGAGCTGTGGGAATTCATTCAGGTCTATCTGCCACTTGTCGGGCACAACAGTTGCCTCATTTTTACCCGAAAGGATAATAAGTGCCGCTCTCAGCCAGTCGGCAGGTCCGAGTTTTTTACTGCCTACTGTTATCTCGGTGGGCAAGAATTTGCCGTCGGGAATTTGTACGGCTGACTCCTTCATTTCTGTGGCTGTTACCTTTACAGGGTGGGGAATGGCGTATGGCACGTCAAGGAATCCGTACACCTTTTCGCAAACGTGCTCACTCTTGCCGAGAAGGAAGTCACGGCAAGCGAGGAGAATATCGGAAATACAAAGGGAATCGGGACGTGTGAGAGGGAAGAATTCCTCGTCAATCCACTTCTTTATTTCGGGAATGTCCTGAGGCTTTATAACTCTGTATGAGCGATATTTGTCCGCAATCTGCGAATATGTCATGGGGTTAAAGCGACGGTCATTCTTTACCTTTTCAAGGAAATAGGCAAGGTTTTCCTCAAAGCGCTTTACATTTTCCTCGGGTACAAGGTCGCTGAGTATCCACTCACCGTCGTTGTTCTTTCCCTTATGGAAGTTCTGAAGGTCACAGAAGGTAGTGACGGTGTTCTTCTGGGGATGATGGTATATGATTGATACATCTGCTTTGGCAAGGTTTTCAATAACCTCGTCAACCTGCTCCTTCGTAAAGTATACAAATGGGTCTATGGCATATTTGTACATCAGATTTTGAATATTGCAGAATGATACGGGTCTTCCTCTTACCTCGTCACGGGTGAGTCCGCCGTCGTATATCTCAAAGCCCATATCCGCATATCCGTACTGTGCAACGTAGGATACCGAATCCCCCGGAGGGCAAGCGGCTGTGAAGCGTTCGTTCCCGATGATGCTCTGTGTTATTTTGAGTGCCTCGTCCTCCTCCTTGCGGAATAGCCTCATAGCCTCGTCAAAGTCCTCAATATCTGTGTATTCATTTATTGTGGGATGGTATGAGTGCTTGAGAGAGTGTGTTGTTATCTCACATTTTTTCAGTTCGTCTATTACGTCCTGTCTACCCCATTTAACAAGCGCCTCGGCAAGCCATGCAACAACGTTGTGACAAGGCATAAAGCCGGCTTCACGAATCATTTTCGAGGCTCTCAGTATTCCGTCGGCACCCTTTGGGTTGACGTAATCCTCGGTGTCAAAGCTGAATATAAGGTCTGTCATAATATGCTCCTTTAATTGATGGGAATGGCTGGTGTTTCGTTTTCTTCGGGTACGATTTCAAGAATGGGAAGCTCTTTTTCATCGAGTTCGGGACCTTCAACGGGAGTGTCCTCGGGCGTCTCAACCGGAGCTTCGGCAGGGGTTTCCTCGGGTGTGGCTTCCGCTGTATCATCCTCTGTGAATGTGGGAGGAATCATAGGTGTTTCAACGGGACCGTCTGCCCAAGGGAGCTCGGGGAGCTCTGTTGCCTCTTCTTCGGCAGGCTTTTCTTCTTCGGTCTTTTCTTCGGATTCTGCAGGGGTTTCAATCTTTGTTTCGGGCTCGCTCTTTGCTTCTTCCTTTTCGTCCGAGCAGGATGCAAGGGAAAGAGAGAGCAAAAGTGTAAGTAATATAGCTATTTTTTTCATTGCTTTTTATTCCTTTCATTTTTTAGTATTCTAACATACAAGCTTGATTTTGTAAAGATGTTTTTTGAGCAAAATGCTTTTATACTTTATTTATATTCCAACAACATTTTATCCATTCTCCATTGACACTGAATGAGAATCTGATATAAAATTAATAAAAAGCAAAAAGGTTTTTCAGCCTTTGGCTATACTCGGGAGGATAGTTATTCATGTACTTCATAAATAAAATAACTTCAAATCATACAGTGGATTTTGCGGCGGAGGAGCTGAAGAAGTATCTCCGTATGATGATGCCCCGTTGTGGCGAAATTGATATAAATTACGCCCCTGATGCAACAGATGGCTTCAGACTCGGTATCATGTCTGATTTCGGTCTTGACACCTCCGAGGCAGAGGACTTGTACCTTGACGATATAATTCACATAGACTGCGATGAAAAGGGCGGTATAATTGCGGGAAGTAACCCCAGAAGTGTACTCCTTGCGGTTTACAGATATCTTACAATAAACGGTTGCCGTTGGCTTTTCCCCGGCATTGACGGCGAATTTATCCCCATGAAGGATATAGAGGCTGTAAGCTATCACAAAATGGCGGACTGTCGTTACAGAGGGCAGTGCAACGAGGGAGCAGAGGCTCAGCATCTTATGATGGATGCCATCGATTTCACTCCCAAGGTTGGAATGAATATCTTTATGATAGAGTTTGACATTCCAAAGCACTATTACAATGTTTATTACACGCATAAGGAAAACCCTGCCCGTGAGCCCGAGCCTGTAACAAACGAAACCATACTTCAGTGGAAGCGTCAGTGTGAAGCGGAGATGTCGAAGAGAGGTCTTCAGTTCCACGATATGGGACACAGCTGGACAATGCAGCCCTTTGATATTGACACAACCGAAGGATGGATTATGAAGGACGGAGAAGAAGCGCAAATTCCCGCGGAAGTAAAGCCATATGTTGCGGAAATGAACGGAAAGCGAGAGCTTTTCGGAGGAGTTCCGATCAATACCAATTTCTGTATGTCAAATGCGGAGGCAAGAGGTATAGTGGCACGTTATATTGCCGACTATGCCGAACAGGCGACAAACGTGGATTATCTCCACGTCTGGCTTGCCGATGGCTCAAACAATCATTGCGAGTGTGAGGAGTGTCGGAAAATGATACCCTCCGATTGGTATATGATGCTGATGAACGATATTGACTCGGAGCTCACGAAAAGAGGACTCAAAACAAGAATCGTATTTATCTGCTACGTTGATACCATGTGGGCGCCCGAAAAGGTGAAGCTCAACAACCCTGACCGCTTCTCACTTCTTGTTGCAGCCATAACGAGAAGCTATACCGATTCCGTCAAAGCAAACCTTGACCTTACCAGTATTACACCTATCCAATATGTGAGAAACAAAAACAAGCTTCCCACAAACGTGAATGAGTATATCGTTCACGGAAATAACTGGATGAAGCATTGTGACGTAAAGAGCTTTGTATATGAGTACCACTACTGGAAGGCACAGTACAGAGATTTGGGTGTCATTGATGCCGCGAGAATAATATATGAGGATGTAAAGGGATATAAGTCCAACGGATGTGACGGCATTGTGGAGGACGGCTCACAGAGAAGCTATTTCCCCAACGGATTTTCGTATTATGTATACGCTTCAACTCTCTTTGATACCTCGGTTGATTTTGAAGCCTTGAAGAAGGACTACTTCAGTCACGCATACGGTAAAGACTTTGAAACTGTACTGGATTTCTTCGAAAAACTCGGAAAGCTTGCCGACTTCAGATACTTCAACGGAAAGCTGTCGGACGATAATACAAAGGGAGCGTATTATGCCCCCTCCCTTGCGGAAGGCTTCAAGAAGGCAATAGCCATGATTGAGGAATTCAAACCCTTTGTAAATGAGCACCGAGCTGTACCTTACAGAGCGCAGTCGGTTGCATATAAGCTTCTTGCATATTATCTCGAATATTGCATAATGATACTTCACGCAACTATTGAAAAGGCAGAGGGCAGAAACGATGAGGCACACCAATTGTTCCTTGACCTTAAAGCTGACTTTGGCAAATATGAACCCGAGATAGAGCTTTGGTACGACCAATATATGATGCATGTATGCTTCTGGCATCTGTTCGGATAGAATAAAAGAATTTCTCTCACGCAATTTATAGGTTGTGTGAGAGATTTTTTTGCCTTTTACCCCTTGAAAAATGCCAAAAAGAGTGTTATTATACTATAATAGGAATTTTGTTTGTATATCTTTTGTACAGAAATACAAATTTTTCAAAAATATTCAAAAACTATTGCATATTTATGCAAAGTATGTTATTATACTGTATAATTATCAAACGAGAGGCGAATTTTATGAAAAAAATATTCATTGACGGCAGTGCGGGAACGACAGGCCTTCGTATTCACGAGCGACTTGGAAAGAGACGTGAGTTTGAAATAATCACTCTTACCGAGGAAAAGCGTAAGGACCCCGAGGCACGTGCCGAAATAATAAACAAAAGTGACGTGACCTTCCTCTGCTTGCCCGATGCGGCGGCAATTGAGGCGGTTGCAATGGTTAATAACCCTAGTACCGTTATTATAGACACATCAACGGCACACAGAACCAATCCCGAATTTGCATACGGATTCCCCGAGCTTGACGAAAGCTTTGAGGAAAGAATCAAGAATTCCAAGAGAATTGCGGTGCCCGGCTGTCACGCAGGCGGATTTATTGCTCTTGTATATCCTCTTGTCAAGGCGGGAATCATTCCATCCGACTTAAATCTCTTCTGTCATTCCATTACAGGCTACAGCGGAGGCGGTAAGAAGATGATAGCAGAGTATGAGGCAGAGGAGAGAGACACACTTCTTTCAGCCCCCCGTCAGTACGGCCTCACCCAGACTCACAAGCATCTCAAAGAAATGAAGGCTATTACGGGGATTGATGAATTCCCAATATTCACGCCTGTTGTAAGCGACTTTTACAGCGGTATGACGGTGACAGTACCTCTTTTTGCTTCACAGATTAATGGAAGCGCCGAGGATATAAAGAAGATATATAAGGATAAATACAACACACCCCTTGTAAAGTATATTGACGAAGCGTCAGCCGACGGATTTGTGTCGGGACTTTCTATGGGATTCAAGGATTCCATGACCGTGTCCGTTGCAGGCAACGAGGAGAGAATTCTCCTTATTGCACAGTATGACAACCTTGGTAAGGGTGCATCGGGTGCGGCAATAGAATGTCTCAATCTTGCAATGGGACTCCCCGCCGAAACAGGACTTGAGATATAGGCATAACGCTGTGCGTTATGCAATGAATAATGAATAGTGAATAATGAATAATGAATCACGAATAATTTTGGCTGATTTTGCTTTCGCAAAATCTTCCTTAATTGTGCATTGTGCACTGAGCACTGTGCATTGTTTCGGTTTTCACCCAAAAATAACACCGTAAGATAACTAAACTTTAAGGAGATATATATGAATATTAAGTCTGTACAGGGCGGCGTTTGTGCCGCAAAGGGATTTAAAGCAAACGGAATACATTGCGGAATCAGAGCAGGTAAGACGAAGAGAGACCTTGCCCTTATAGTGAGTGAGACTCCTGCTGCCACTGCGGCAGTATATACTACAAACCTTGTAAAGGGTGCCCCCATCACCGTCACAAAGCAGAATATTGCAAACGGATATGCAAGAGCGGCAGTTTGTAACAGCGGAAACGCAAACACCTGCAACGCTGACGGCATTGAAATTGCAACAAAAATGTGTGAAATAACAGCGGCAGAGCTTGGAATTGACGCAACCGATGTGGTTGTTGCATCCACCGGTGTTATCGGTCAGAGACTTGACGTAACACCCGTTAAAAACGGCATGGCAGAGCTTGTTGCGGGACTTGGCGACAACAGTGCACTTGCGGCTGAAGCAATAATGACAACAGACACAGTTAAAAAGGAAATAGCACTTTCCTTTGACATCGGCGGCGTTGAATGTAAAATAGGCGGTATAGCAAAGGGCTCGGGTATGATTCATCCCAACATGGCAACAATGCTTGTGTTCATTACTACCGACTGTAATATATCACCCGAAATGCTGTCAAAGGCATTGAAGAGCGATATCGCAAACACCTTCAATATGGTAAGTGTTGACGGAGATACCTCCACAAATGACATGGTAACCGTAATGGCTAACGGTATGGCGGGCAACAAGCTCATTGATGCCGAGGGCGAGGATTTTGATGCCTTTATGAAGGCACTCAACTCGGTAACAGTTTACCTTTGCCGAATGATAGCGGGAGACGGAGAGGGCGCAACAAAGCTTCTTGAATGCAAGGTTGACGGAGCAAAGGACGAGGCGACAGCCAAGGTCGTGGCAAAGAGCGTTATCTGTTCATCTCTTACCAAGGCGGCAATGTTCGGTGCCGATGCAAACTGGGGCAGAGTGCTTTGCGCTATCGGTTACAGCGGTGCAGATGTTGACGTTACAAAGGTGGATGTAAAGTTCCGCTCTGCGGCAGGCGAGGTTGCGGTATGCGAGAACGGTGCAGGAATCGACTTTTCGGAGGAAATTGCCAAGAAGGTGCTTACAGAAAAGGAAATCGAAATACTTATATCTCTCAACTCGGGTGACGGAAATGCTGTTGCATGGGGCTGTGACCTGACTTATGACTACGTAAAGATTAACGGAGATTACAGGACATAATGGCGGAGCCATTATGTCAGTGAAATCCATCCTTCGGATGGGTGAAATGTGACTGAAGTCACGTGAAATGTTTGCTTCGCAAACGTTATGGTTGATTTGCTTTCAGCAAATCTTCCGTAGGATAGGGTAGCAAAGAATTATAATAAAAAACACATTAAATAGTTTCTTAGTGGGTTCAAGGGCAAAGCCCCCCCGGTTAAAAGGAGAATTTATGTCATTAAATGTTACAAATGCACAGCGTGCGGAAATACTTACCCAAGCGCTTCCTTACATACAGAATTACAACGGAAAGATACTCGTTGTGAAATACGGCGGAAACGCCATGATAAACGAGGAGCTCAAGCAGAATGTCATGGAGGACATTGTGCTCATGCACCTTATCGGTGTCAAGGTCGTGCTTGTGCACGGCGGAGGACCCGAAATTACAGATATGCTCAACCGTGTCGGCAAGGAAACCAAATTTGTTGACGGACTCAGAGTCACGGATAAGGAAACCGCCGAAATAGCACTTATGGTGCTTGCGGGCAAAATAAATAAAGGACTTGTAAACCTCCTTGAATCCAAGGGCGGTAAGGCAATGGGTATATCCGGACTTGACGGACGCATGATTGAAGCCGAAATGAAGGATGAAAGACTCGGATATGTTGGCAGAATCACAAATGTAAATGTACAGCCCATCATTGACCTTCTCGAAAAGGGATATATCCCCGTTGTTTCAACTGTGGGATGTGATAAGGATGGCAATGTGTACAACATCAATGCGGATACCGCCGCATCATATATCGCAGGTGCAATGGAGGCGGAGAGCCTTATTGCAATGACCGATATCGCAGGAATACTTCGGGACAAGGATGACCCATCCTCACTTATTTCCGAAATTGACCTTGAGGATGCAAAGAAGCTCTTTGACGACGGTATTATATCGGGCGGTATGATACCCAAGGTTGAATGCTGTATCGAAGCGATAAAGCGTGGCGTTAAGAAGGTATTCATAATGGACGGAAGAATTCCTCACTCAATACTTATCGAAACGCTGACCGATGAGGGCGCAGGTACAATGGTGGTTGAAAAGAGGGCGAACAAATGAGTATACAAGAGCTTGATAAAGAATATGTCGCAAATACCTACGGACGATTCCCCGTAACACTTGTTTCGGGAAAGGGCGCAAAGGTAGTTGACGAAAACGGAAAAGAATATACAGACCTTGGCACAGGTATTGCAGTTAATGTTTTCGGAGTTGCCGATGACGAGTGGATAAAGGCTGTAACAGAACAGCTCGGTAAGATTCATCATACCTCCAATCTCTTCTATTCAGAGCCTTGCGCAAAGCTTGCGGAGACACTTTGTAAGAGAACGGGCATGAAGAAGGTGTTCTTCTCCAATTCGGGTGCCGAGGCAAACGAGACCGCCGTAAAGGTGGCAAGAAAGTATGCCGCAGAAAAAAAAGGTGCGGAATACAATACGGTAATAACACTCAAAAACAGCTTCCACGGCAGAACCATTTCAATGCTTGCCGCAACGGGTCAGGATACCTTCCATAAGGATTTCCTCCCCTTGACAGAAGGCTTTGTTTATGCCGAGGCGAATAATATTGATGACGTAAAGCGTCTTGTTTCGGAAAATAAGGTTGCCGCTATTATGTTTGAAACCGTCCAAGGTGAGGGCGGAGTTCTTCCTCTTGAAAAGGATTTTGTTGAAGCCATTGCAGAGATAGGCAAAAAGGAAGATATCCTTCTTATTGTTGACGAGGTGCAGACGGGTAACGGACGTTGCGGAGCGCTTTATAACTATATGAATTACGGAATTACACCCGATATTGTTACCACCGCAAAGGGCATTGGCGGAGGACTTCCCCTTGGACTTGCAATGCTTGGCGAAAAGGTGAAGGATACACTGAAGCCCGGGGACCACGGTTCAACCTTCGGAGGTAATCCCGTGGCTTGTGCAGGCGCACTTTCCATTGTTTCGAGAATTGACGACACACTTCTTGCCGAGGTCAGAGAAAAGAGCAAATACATCTTCGATTCCTTCAACGGAGCCGACGGTGTCAAGAGTGTCAGCGGTGCGGGTCTTATGATAGGCATCGAGTGCGAAAAGGACGTTGCCGAGGTACTTTCCGCTTGCCGTGAAAAGGGCGTTATTGCAATAAAGGCTAAAAATAAGGTAAGACTTCTTCCTCCCCTCAATATCACATGGGACGAGCTGAAGGCTGCGGTAGAGGTATTGCTTGAAGCAATGAATAATGAATAATGAATAATGAATAATTGTGGTTGAAAACCTTCGGTTTTCTTCCATAGAATAAGGTAACAAAGCTAAAGAATAAACATCATTAAAATTTTTGGAATTCTTAAAACCTTTTTATAAAAAGGTTTTAAGTGGGTACAGGGCAAAGCCCTGTTATAATAACTTAAAGGAGATATACAATGATTTCACTTAAGGGAAGAAGCTTTCTGAAGCTTCTTGATTATACAGCGGAGGAGATGGAATACCTTCTTGACCTTGCATCAAAGCTTAAGGACGAAAAGAAGAAGGGTATCCCTCACAGACTTTGCGAGGGCAAGAACATTGCCCTTATATTTGAAAAGACAAGTACAAGAACAAGATGTGCCTTCGAGGTTGCTTGCCGTGACCTTGGTGCGGGCGTTACATATCTTGACCCCACAGGCTCACAGATTGGCAAAAAGGAGAGCATTGCCGATACCGCAAGAGTGCTTGGCAGAATGTTTGACGGTATCGAGTACAGAGGATTCGGTCAGGAGATAGTTGAGGACCTGGCAAAATACGCAGGTGTCCCCGTGTGGAACGGACTTACAAACGAATTCCACCCCACACAGATTCTCGCCGATTTCCTCACAATCCGTGAGCATTTCGGAAAGCTCAAGGGAATAAATCTCGTCTATATGGGAGATGCCAGATTCAATATGGGTAACTCACTGCTTATCGGCTCGGCCATTATGGGCGTTAACTTCACAGTGTGTGCACCAAAAGAATATTTCCCATCAAAAGAGCTTCAGGATGCCGCCGAAAAGCTTGCAGCAAAGAGCGGTGCGATTATAAAATACACCGAAAATCCCGCCGAGGCGGTTGCCGATGCCGATGCTATCTATACCGATGTTTGGGTATCAATGGGCGAGCCCGATGAGGTGTGGAAGGAGAGAATAACAGCACTTCTTCCTTACCAGGTAAACGAAAAGCTCATGTCCATGGCAAAGCCCGAAACAGTGTTCATGCATTGTCTTCCCGCTTATCATGACCTGAACACCGCAGTGGCAAGAGCGGTTCATGAAAAGTTCGGACTCACCGAGCTTGAGGTAACAAACGCTGTGTTCGAAAGTGAGCAGAGCATCGTATTTGACGAGGCAGAAAACAGAATGCATACAATTAAGGCGGTTGTAGCCGCAACGTTATAAACTGAAAGGAGTATTATTATGAAGAATTTCAAGGTAGGATTACAGCTTTATTCAGTACGCCAGGATATGGAGCGTGATATGGACTCAACACTCGGCGCAGTTAAGGCAATGGGCTATGACTACGTTGAGTTTGCAGGCTATTTCGGAAAGAGTGCAGAGGAGATAAAGGCACTCCTTGACAAGCACGGACTCAAGTGTCGCTCTGTTCACCAGACACATGATGTGTTCCTCACCGCTCCCGAGGAAAATATAAAGTTTCTCAAGACAATAGGTGCCGAATATTGCGCTATTCCCTGGATGGCACCCGAAAAGATAACAACAAAGGACGGCTTTGAAAAGCTTGTAGCCGATATTAAGGTTGTAGGAAAGCTTCTTGCGGATGCGGGAATCAAGCTTCTCTACCACAACCACGATTTTGAATTTCAGAAGATTGACGGCGAAATAATTCTCGACAAGCTCTATTCAGAGCTTGACAGCACACTTATCAATCCCGAGCTTGATACCTGCTGGGTACACTACGCAGGCTATGACCCCGTAGAGTATATAAATAAGTATGCAGACAGAAACACAATTGTTCATCTCAAGGACTTTGACTGCAAGGAGCTTGGTGCAGGACCTAACTATGCTCTTATTGACGAAAACGGCAACGAGATAAAGCCGAAGTCCAGAGAAGAAAATGAGTTCAAGTTCCTTCCCCTCGGTCAGGGCAGACAGAATATGCCCGCAATACTCGAGGCATGTGATAAGGCATCGACAGAATACATAATCGTTGAGCAGGACCAGTCGCTTGACCGCCCCGCTCTCGAAGCTGTAAAAATGAGCCGCGAATACCTTAAAACTCTCGGTCAGTAAACCCTCGTTACCCTTTTTGTGAGAATTCACAAAAAGGGTAACTTTGCTTTTTGCGTTTTTGTGGTTTTGACAAAAAAAGCAAAATATATTACATATTTATATCATTTTTGTTGACTTTTTATTTAAATTGTGATATAACATATCATGCGAGTGTATGGTCGCTTGCAGTGTGCCCGTGCACACTATTCAAAACGTAACCAATAAAATTTATAACTTTATAAGAAAAGAGGAAAAAGATGAGCAGAAAGATCAAATTCACATTGCTTGCTGTTATGATGGCGGTTGTTGTGTTCTCTCTTTCGGCGTTTGCTGAAGAATTGACACCTCCCTATGAAGCACGCGAAATGACAGCGGCAGAGCTTGAAGCATTTTTTGACGATGGTAATGTTGAGTATAAGGGCGACCTCATAGGCGACCTTTACGATGCACTTGAAACCAAGGACGAAGCCTTTGGTATGGTTTATACAGCTGTTGAAGATTATGAGACAGCAATAACCAAGCCTTATGCAAACTACATAGTAGATTTTGAAATTGTTTCAAAGTCGGATGCGGCAGTTCTCCTTGTAGGCAACTACGGTTCATACGGTACTATCCCCGTGGGAATTGTAAACCTTAAGGCGAATGAGCCTGTAAATGTAATGGAGACCGCTTCAAAGCTTCCCGGCTGTGCGGCTTGGGCAAGATTCACATATGCGGATATAGTTCTCCTTGTAGGCGAATTCAGATGTGTTGCAATCCCCGTTACAGAGGATGTTCTCCGTGCATATCACGCGGTTGCGGGCGAGGGTGAGTACAATGAAGAGGCAGTTCTTGCTGAGCTTCTTGACATGGCTAATCCTCTCGGTGCGGAGTCATTTGAAAAGGTAGAGGGTTCAGCTCCCCTCAGCGTAGGACTTGATGTTTACGAATCCGTTGAGGTTTCGGAGGGCAAGTTCGAAAGAACAGAAGTAAAGTATGAGGTAGTTGAAAAGGAAGAGTTCGTTTACTATCCCGAAGTTCCCGTGTACGATTCACGCGAAATGACAAAGGAAGAGCTTGAAGCTTTCTTTGATGCAGGCAACGCGCAGTACGGCGGAGATGTAGTGGATGCTGTTTACGATGCACTTGAAAATCCCGAGAATGCGGCATTCGGCATGGTATATACTGCAACAGAGGATTACGAGACCGCAATCAACGCTCCCTATGCAAACTACATAGTAGATTTTGAAATAGTATCCGAAACAGATGTTTGCGTACTTCTTGTAGGCAACTACGGTTCATACGGTACTATCCCCGCAGGTATAGTCAGCATGAAGGCGGGAGTTCCCGTAAACGTAATGGAGACAGCGGCAACCATTCCCGCATACAAGGCATGGGCTAATTTCACATACGCCGACATAGTTCTTCTTGTTAAAGAATTTAAGTGTGTTGCAATCCCCGTTACAGAGGATGTTCTCCGTGCATACCATAAGGTTGCGGGCGAGGGCGAATATGATGAGGAAGCAGTATTCAATCTCCTTCTTTCATCTGCAAATCCCCTTGGTGCAGAATCCTTTGAAAAGGTAGAGGAAGCAACCGGTCTTACATTGGGCGTTGACCTTTATGAGACAACTCTTGACGGAGACGGTAAGCCTGTAAAGACAGGCGAGAAGTTTGACATCGGTGAGGAGACAAACTTCATATCCTATCCCACAGTTCCTCTCTATGAATCTTCTTCACTGGACAAGGCGGCACTTGATGCCTTCTTTGCCGATTCAAACCCTGAGTATAAGGGCGACCTTATAGAAGCTATCTACAACAACCTCAACAACCCCGAAGCATCTGTATACGGTATGAATTTCAAGACTGTTGAGGATTATGAGTCAGCTCTCAATGCTCCTTATGCATACTACAACCCCGACTTCCTTGTTTCATCCGATAAGGATGTATCGGCGATTCTTCTCGGTAACTACGGTTCATACGGTACTATCCCCATGGGTATCGTGAACATCAAGGCGGGTGAATCCGTAAGAGTTATGGATTTGCTTGAACAGATTAACCCCTTATGGACCTGCAACTATCTTGACGCGGTTCTCATGGTTCAGTCCTTCGACGGCGTTGCTGTAGTTCTTTCCGAGGATGTTCTCCGTGCAATTTACAGAGTAATGTGCGATAACGATGAAGAGTTCCTTTTGAACAATCCTTCATTCAACGAAGAAGCAAAGCAGGCAGTTCTTGAAGCACTTGCTGCCGATGAATCCTTCAATCCCTTCGGTGCGGAATCCTTTGAAATCGCTGAGGAGGGTGCAACTCTCGGACTTAACCTTAAGCTTTTTGAAACAGAGCTTGTAAACGGTGAGTATGTTGAGAACGGAACCGATTGGTCTGTCAGCGAGGAAAATGATTTTGATTATACTCCTGCCGAAAAGGTAGAAATTATGCAGAAGCTCCTTGTTGTCAACAACATGGCAGCTAAGGAAGGCTATAACAGACTTACTGTTTGTGCGGCTGTTGATACTCTCAAGTACAGCGAGGTAGGCTTCAAGGTAACTGTTATTGATATGGACGGCAATTACCTTGAGCAGACACAGAAGCTCAGCACAACCACAGTATATAGCAGCATGAAGGTTACAAATGCGGCAGAAACAGCTGAAACGGTTTATACAGCCGAACAGCTTGGCGGTGAGTATGTATTCGGATGTGAAATCCTTCTTAATGCCGATGTGTATACAAACGCTAATGCAAAGATTATTATAACACCTTATGCGGTTGACCTTGAAGGCAATGAAATTCTCGGTAAGGAAACAACCATGACCGATAAAATAATCAAAAATAAGATGTCGGGCTCAGCCCTTTTCAGAGACTAAGGAGGAAAAAATAATGAAAGAGTACATTTCACCCGAACTTGAAATAATTGAGTTTTCAGAGGAAGACATAATCAAGACCAGTCTTGAAGACGGTGGCGAAGAAGGTACCGTTGGCGGAAACGGCGATTCCTCAATCTGGAGCCTCAGATAATTACAGTTTTCCTTGCGTAAATAACAATTTGTTAGTTGACGGCAGGCGGTTTACAACTGCCTGCCGTTTATACTTTGGAGGAAAAATGAAAAAAGCACTTATAATTGTTTCTATTATTTCGCTACTCTTAAACACTGTTGCTTTTGCAGATTTAACAGCGGAGGATTCGGGAGAGATAGATTCAAGTATCATATTTGACGGTGTTCCCGCAAATCCAAAACCAGACACAAATCCCGACACGGACACAAATCCCGACACGGACACAAATCCCGACACGGACACAAATCCCGACATGGACACAATCCCCGATACGGATACAACTCCCGATGCGGATACTGATACGGAAACACCTACACCCAAGCCGAATCCCAAACCCAACCCTAAACCCACTCCCAAACCGTCAGAACCTACAACTCAGCCTGAGGAAACAAAGGCTCCCGAGTTTGCTGACGTAAAGCCGGGTGATTGGTTTTATGACAATGTTGTTTATGCTTACAACAACAAGATAATGATGGGCACCTCGGACACCGAATTTGCTCCCGATGCTTCGGTTACAAGAGGAATGGCAATAACAATAATTTACAGACTTGAAAAAGAGCCAGAAGCTGTCGGAACTCCTTTTGTTGACGTGGCGGCAGATGCTTGGTACGCCAAGGCGGCGGCATGGGGCTTTGAGAATAAGGTTGTCGGCGGTGTTGGTGACAACAAGTTTGCTCCCGACAGAGAAATAACAAGAGAGCAAATGGCTGTTATGCTCTATAATTACAATAACGAAATCAGCCTGAATGACGTTTCCTTTGAAATAACAAGCTATGAGGATGCGGATAAGGTATCATCCTGGGCATTGAGTGCAATGAAATGGGCGGTTGCAAATAAGCTTATAAACGGCAAGACCGTTGACACACTTGCACCCCAGGATACACTTACAAGAGCCGAAATGGCGACAATTCTCAAGCGTTTTATTGAATACAAGGCAAAGTAACATGATAAATGTAGAGCTTGCCGAATTTGGTATTCAAATTGACAACAAATATGAATACCTGGAAAGAATGTGTGCCGATTATGTAAGCACGAGGACTGCGGACATAACGGTGAGCGTAACCGATGAGGAAATTCAAAAAGAGGAAAGTGAAAAGATAACCAATAAAGGGTATCTTGAAAGCCTGGCTGTTTATCGTAAAATAGCCGAGTGGCTCCCTTACCGTGACGGAATACTTATGCACGGCGTAGTTATCGACGTTGAAGGCGAGGGGATTGCTTTTCTTGCAAAAAGCGGTGTGGGAAAGACCACCCATATGATGAATTGGAAAAAGCACCTCGGAGATAAAATGACCGTTGTAAACGGTGATAAGCCTCTTGTTAGAGTGACCGAGGAGGGAATTTTTGCATACGGTACCCCTTGGGCAGGTAAGGAAAATTTGCAGACCAATTCCAAAACACGGCTGTCTGCAATCTGCTTTATTGAACGCTCGGAAACCAACGAGTGCGAAGAATTCAAGGGCGACACATTCAGAAAACTTTTGTCACAAACCTATAAGCCGTCAGCCCCTGCGGCTTTGATAAAAAGCGTTGAGCTGATAGGCAAGATTATGGCAACAACAAGGTTTTACGTTATAAGATGCAACAAGGACGTTGAATCGGCTGAGGTTGCATATGAGAAAATAATAAAGAAAACAGGAGATAAAAAGCATGACTAAAAGAATTACAAGATTTTTGACTATTGCTCTTTCTGTACTTATGGTATTGCTTGGAATGTCTTTTTCTGCTATGGCAGAGGAAATAAATTCCACAGAAATAATGCAGAAAATGCTTGTAGTGTACAACTTGGATGAGAAGGTTCAGGATGGAGTATCCTATTTCCCTGTTCATGTTTACGCTGCAATTGACAGCCTGAAGTACGAGGAAGTAGGTTTGTCAATAACGGTTTCATCTATAAGCGGTTCAAAAGAGCCGGCTACACAGGTTCGCAGTAAAACAACAGTTTATTCTTCAATGAAGGTAACCAATTCAAACGGTACCGCTACAACATATACTCCCGACCAGCTTGGCGGTGCATATCTTTTCGGAGATGAAATGTTGTTTACCGCAACAAATTGGGTAGGTACAGACGTTAAAATTACTGTAACACCTTACGCAATTAATAAAGCGGGCGATACCATCCACGGTAAGACAATTGAGATTACAGACGAAGCAATAAAAGAAAGAGACCCCTCCTCGGGACTTTTCAGACAGATTGAAAAGTTTGAGCTCGGTACCCTTACTGAGGCTTATTCGGGAGATACTGTAGCACTCGGTCAGCTTTTCAATGCTGCAGAGGGCGTTGAAATTGACAGCTCTCTTGTAACAGTAACCGTAAGCGAGAATGTTACATATGCGGCAAATACCGAGGACTGGACACAGAGCACAGTAACCTTCGAAAATGTCGGAAGTGCTGCTGTTACAATCAAGGAAGGCAACAACCTTGCAACAACAGCGGAAGTTGAAGTTAAAGCCGCTGATAAGTTCAACAACAAGTTCACCGAAACAGATAAGTTCCTCTACCGCATAGGTAACTCCAACAATGTTGCAATGAGCTCACTCTTTGCGGCATCCGGCGAGGGTGTTATCGACAGTGCAAAGGTAAATGTAACGGTTGAAGGCATTGAAGGAAGTGCAACAGGTACGTTTACGGCAAACACCTCCGATTGGACAAACGGCAGCCTTAAGTTCTCCGGTACGGGTACAGTAAAGGTGACCGTAAACGAGGGCGAGAATATCCCCACAGAGCTTTATCTTGAGGTAGTAAATGCCGTCAACACCACAGGCATTATAAACGCAACCTCAAACAACGTTGTACTTCTTAACGATACAACAGCAGGCTCTGCTATCAGCGTATCAAACGGATATGCTATCTACGGTAACGGCTTTACTGTTACATGGCCTAATGATATTTGCAAATCAAATTGGGTTGCGGGATTCATTGAAATGAACAACGGAACTCTTGACAACGTGCAAATAGTTTGTCCCAACTTCTCCTTTGCAGGTATGTACCAGTATCAGCTTCTTTCAACGGCATACGGTAACGTGCAGGCCGACGTGTCAGGCTCAAAGGACTGGTACTACAATATCTGCTGTGCAGTGCTTGCCGACGGTGACTGTCAGATACTCAATTCCAAGATATCGGGCGGACGTATTGCAATGTATGCAAGAACCGGTAAGTTCCTTTTTGACAATTCCACCTTTGTGGGCGGAGCTGTAGCAACCGTACAGATAGGTTCGGCAAAGGAAGTAACCTTCAGAGACACCAACATCATTACAAAGCCTACTCAGGCAACAGTTCACGACACCTCCAAGACTCTCATGGGATTCAGCGTTCTTGTAATGGCTGAGGAAACCGGAGAATCAACTCCCATTACCATTGACGGAGAATTTAATCAGTATGCATGGGTATGCTCTGATTACAAGCAGTACGTTCCCAGCGATGCAAGTTCTGTTGTAACAGCCGTACTTGCAAAGGCTGATTACAAGCACAATATGTCCCTTGACGGAGGCTCAAATAAGGATTGGTTCTGTCTCGGTATAGCATATATGCCTCAGGAGCAGGGTAATACTGTAAGTGTTCCCACAATCAATGACAACAGAACAAACAAGACAGAGATTCCTTACAGCGTTGCATCTCTTACCACAATGGGCACAACAACAAGAATTTATACCTATGACAATTCTAACGGAACTCACGCAGATTCACTTGCAGTTCCCGAATTTGCAGTTACATCCTACAGCAACGTTCGTCCCGAGCTCAGCTACACCCAATTGGCAGAAGGTATAGGACTTGCCACAGCATTTGACATTATTGATGGAAAAGTGCAAACTCTTACCATTGACCTTGATACAACCGGCGATTACACCTTTGATTTTGCCGACCTTGTTGCTATAAGAGACGGTAATGAATTTGAATATACCGTTTCAAAGGCAGACGGTACGGCTGTTGATAAGACTCAGGGCATCGTTTTCGATGATTCGGGTGTATATGATTATATTATTACAGTAAGTGATAATAAGAAGTATGGCACAGACGGTGTTCTTACAGACAGTGCTCCCGAATACGTAAAGCTTCTCTTTACAGTTGTTGCTACAAAGACAAGTATTATGCCTCCCGAAAAGGTTGCAGAGGTTGGCGGTACAGCGCTTGTTGTTGCTAAGAGTTATGACGGCGACTGGTCAATAGCAATCCCCGCACTTGAAGGTGTTCAGATCAAGTATTACAGCAAGGCGTCTCGTGAATATAAGACTGTAGCTCTTGCCGATATCACTCCCACAACAAAGGGTAAGCAGAACGGTACAGAAAGCTTCTGGGAAAAGACTATTGACAATGAGTATACTCTCAGAATTTCAAGCTCGTATATCCACGAGGGTAAGAACGTTTACGGTATGCCCGTAGTTGTTGAAAACAGCGGAAAGTATACAATGTACTTTACTATTTCAAGTACAAACGGTTACGTATCAACCGGTACATCGGCAAGAACCTGCACTCTCACATATACCTTCACTGATTCAAACGGCGGCTCCATAACCTTCACCAAGGGTTGGAACGTAAACAGACAGAACTATATTGATGACGGTGGTAAGCAGTATTCATACTCTGACCTTGTAAACGGCACTCTCACCGAGCTTTCAAGCGGCAGTAGCGGCGGTGGATGCGTAACTCCCGATACACTTATCACTCTTGCAGACGGCACACAGGTTCGTGTCGATGCACTTACAGGCGAGGAAGAGCTTCTTGTATGGAATATGGAAACAGGTAAGCTTGACTCTGCACCCATTATGTTTGTTGACAGTGAATCCGAAGCAGAGGTAACTATTGTTGAGCTTGTATTCTCAGATGGCACAGCGGTTGACGTAATCTATGAGCACGGCTTCTGGGATTATGACCTTAACAGATATGTGTACCTTGATGAAAATGCAGCAGACTATATCGGTCACACCTTTGCAAAGCATAACGGTGATGCTCTTGAAAAGGTTCAGCTTGTTGAGGTTAATATTACAAGGGAAAGCTCAATGGCGTACAGCCCTGTTACAGCAGGACACCTTTGCTATTTCGTAAATGGTATGCTTTCAATGCCCGGCGGTGTAGGTGGACTCTTCAATATCTTTGAGGTTGACCCCGAAACCATGACATACGACCTTGAAGCAATGGAAAGAGATATCGCAGAATACGGTCTCTTTACATACGAGGAAATGGCAGAGCTTGTTCCCGAGCTTCCCGAATCAATGTTTGATGCCGCAGGCGGTAAGTATCTCAAGATATCTATCGGCAAGGGCAATATGACAGTTGAAGAGCTTGAAGGAATGATTATCAGATATACAAAATTCTTTTAAATCATAAAACAAAAAAGATTCCGAAACTTGAGTTTTCGGAATCTTTTTTACTAACGGCGGTAGATTACCCTCTTCTCCGTCTCCGAGACTTCGGACCGAATTTACGGTAGCTCTTTTTTGCTTTCCTTTCGGAAAAGGTGTAACGCTTGTTTCTTTCGCCACGTCTTGCTAAGGGAATCTCCCTTGCAAAATGCTTTTTTAATTCCTTTTTTGCAACCGAGGCTATTCTGTACACCTGCCTGCTGCTGTAGCTGAAATCCTCGGCTACCCGCTCGTTTGTCATACCGCAAAGGTATTTGCACACAAGGTAGTTTGACAGCCTTTCGTCATTGATTTTTGATATGGCTTTTTGCAGCCTTTTCGTTGCATGGCTGAGAATGCGTCTCTTCTTCTCATACTCTTTCTCCAACTCATCATAATCCACAAAATCCATCATCTCTCCCACAGGCACGCCGTTTTCACTTTTGCCTGCACTAATCCGTCTCATCGCCTTCTTTATACCGAAAACCGTGTTTCGGTATACCTCGAAGGCGGTGAGATATCTCTCAATATCCATTCATTCTCACGCCTTTCAATTTTATTTTATTTTTGCCTCCTTTTTTATTAATGTGAATATATGATAGCATATATTCGTAAATATGTCAATAGAAATTACGAAATTTCGTAAAATTAAAATGATGATAAAATTGTGTATGGAAGGCATTGACAAACCGCACTAAAAAAAGTATAATTTATACAAGAATATAATTAAAAGGAGAATAAACTTATGCTTAAGATGTTGGCCATAGACCTTGGTGCTTCCAGCGGTAGAGGTATTGTAGGTTCTTTTGACGGAAATAAACTTTATCTTCGTGAGAATCACAGATTCCCCAACGAGCCCGTGCTTATCAACGGCTCATTCAGATGGGATATCATGAGAATATTCCACGAAATCAAGCTTGCACTGGGTAAGTGCGTAAATTCAGACGATAAGGATATCGCTTCAATCGGTATTGATACATGGGGCGTTGACGTAGGCTTCCTTGATAAAGCGGGACAGCTTATGCAGAACCCTTATAACTACCGTGACACACGTACAACAGGAATCCTTGAAAAGGCGTTCAAGATAGTTCCCGCCGATGAAATCTACAAGACCACCGGTAACCAGTTCATGAACTTCAATACCCTTTTCCAGCTTCTTGCCACAAAGCTTTCCGACGATCCCTGGGTGCTCGAAAAGGCTGATAAGATGCTCTTCACACCCGACCTTCTCAACTATTTCCTCACAGGTATTGCAAAGAGCGAGTACACCATTGCATCGACCTCGCAGATGCTTGATGCAAAGGCTCGTAACTGGGATTATAACCTTTTGAAGAAGTTCGATATGCCCACACATCTTCTTCAGGATATCGTTATGCCCGGTAACGTGCTTGGCGACCTTCTTCCTGCAATTACAGATGAAATTGGTCAGCTCAGTGCAAAGGTTATCAACGTAACTGCACATGATACAGCCTCAGCTGTTGTCAGCGTACCTGCGGACCACGACAATTTCGTATACATAAGCAGCGGTACATGGTCACTTATGGGCTGTGAGTGTCCCGAACCTATTATCAATGACATTACAACAAAGTACAACTTTACAAACGAGGGCGGCTACGGAAGAACTATCCGTCTCCTCAAGAATATTATGGGTCTCTGGCTTGAGCAGGAGTCAAAGCGTCAGTGGGAGCGTGAGGGTGAAAAGACAACCTATGACCAGCTTTCCGATATGGCGATGGCATCCGAGCCTCTCAAGTGCTTCATCGACCCTGATGCACCCGAATTTGCACCTCCCGGAGACGAGCCTCGCAGAATTGCAGAGTTCTGCCGCCGTACAGGTCAGTACGTTCCCCAGACAAAGGGCGAGATAGTTCGTTGTATCTTCGAGTCACTTGCAATGAAGTACCGTTACACTGTTGAAAAGATTGAAGAAATCAGCGGTAAGAAGGTTCCTTACATCAACATTGTTGGAGGCGGTACAAAGGAAGCTCCTCTCTGTCAGCTTGCGGCTAACGCTTGCGGTAAGCCCGTATATGCAGGTCCCGTTGAGGCTACCGCTATCGGTAATATCTCGGTTCAGGCTATGGCGCTTGGCGAAATCAAGGATATCCACGAAGCTCGTGAGGTTGTTCGCAACTCATTCGAAATCAAGTGCTACGAGCCCACAGGCACCGATGAATTTGATGCGGCATACGACCGCTTCCTTGCAATTTTAGGTAAGTAATTAATTTTAGATTTTATTCCGAGAGGCTGCTTTTTTAGAAAAAGCACCTCTCGGGCTCTCCAGAAAAAAATAAATTGATGTTTATTTTAAGAAAATATTAAAGAGGACACTTCTGCTTGAAGTTGTCCTCTTATCTTATCTTATCTTATCTTAGTAGTGATGTAACTATCGTTCGAAAGCTCTTTGAATGCTTTGGATAGGGAAGAGAGGGCTTCTGATGCAGTGGAGAGGTCAGATAATGAAACCGTCATTTTATTGACATTTTTGGCTCCATCTTCGAGATCTTTCCAATATTCTTCAGAATAGAATCCACCATTTTCAAGGTCTTTTAAAAGCGAATCTACTACTTTTTGGTCATATTTTTTATTTTTCAGGAATTTTACAAACGCATCTTCGTCGTCTTTGCTATCAAAATTAAAACCATTCTTATTAAAGTAGTCATATGCATCTTTCTTTGCTCTTTGAGTAATCAGTTCCTTTTCAGAGTTATTTACATCAGAATATTCTTGAGAAAGCATATCATATACTTCTCTTAGGGATTCGTATAAAGCTCCTCCACTTACGTTTGGTATTTCTTGAATTTGTTCAAATGCTTCCATGAAGGCAATTGCAGATTCATAGCTTCCAAGTGCAAGGTATTCTTGCCCCGATGTAAAATCCCTTCCTACTTTAATATAACGAAGCATTTTTTCATAAACCTGTTTTTCGGGTTCAGTTGCGACCTTAAGGTTTCCATCAGCATCCAATATATCACCCGAAAGAGCATAAACGTTAACTCCCGCTGCAGTTGGAGCATTGTTCCAAAAATCAGAAAATTCGTCCTCTATAGTTCCCCAAAAAACATCTTTTGAACTATTGACTGCATCTTCGTGTTTGGTTATATTGCTTTGTTTATCCCAACCGGAATCAGACAAAGCATTCCTGCGCTCCTCTTCAGCTTTAGCTAAACGTTCTTCTTTTGATAAACCTATATTTTCTCTAATCTGTTTGGCTTCGTCACGAAGTTGCTGAATTCTATCATCTTCAGCTCCTCCGACATCTTCAAGCCTATCAGCCATTTCGTTATATATGTCGCTGACCCTTTTTGCGGACTCAGAACCCCAGTCTTCATCTGAAAAAAGTTCTGAAAGTTCTTTTGCTGTCGATAAAGCTACGTCTTCTCTTTCGTTGAGTTTGTTTACTTCCTCAACTGCTGCTTCATACGAAGCTTGCGCTTTTTCTAATGCCTCTGTTTCAATATTCATGAGTTTACTTATTCCTTCTGAAATAAGAGTAAACACAATCATATTACCAACAGTAGCTAAAGCGGACATTGCAAATTTAGCAGCCTTAGCACCTAATGTCTGCTGTTTTAAGGCGGCATTGTGAGCAATAGCGGATTGGCGAGCGTTTTGATTAGCTTTAACTAAGTCGTCGCCTGTTACCTTAGATAAGTCTTGCGTGTTTTTGATATAATCTACTACATAACCTTGACCGCCTTTTTTGAGCGTATCGAAATAGTCGTCCCAAGAACCATTAGCTCTATCGATAGCACTAATTTGTTTCGCCATGTCGTCTGCAACAGATGTATCGAGTGTCGGAATATAAGAATCTATGTTGTCTTTGCTTACTATATCTCCAGACTTATTTTTAATCCAGTCAAGCCCGTCTTTTGGGACAGTAAAAGCTGTTTTAGTTGCGCTTGAAAGTTTGTTAAACGCAGTGTGTAATTTATTCGTTCCGGCTTCAGCTTCTTTGAAAGACTTGCTAACTTGCGAACCCCATTCTGCAAAACTCCTCTTACTAAAACCAAGTTTATGACTTATACCGTCTAAATCACTCTTATATGTTTTGAATATCGTACTAATTTTATATGATGCTTGTGGATAACATCAAAAACAGACAATGTGAAAGTGCCTATTGAATTTTAAAGCGGCTTATGATATAATACTTTAAACGAGGTGATTATTATGCTTAAATATTGTGATAAATGCGGAAGTATTCTTGATGACCATGGAAACCATGATGAAACAATTTGTAAGTTTTGTTCAAATGAGTTAAAACAGGTTCCTGAAAAATATCTCAAAAGTCCAGAATTTTATTTTATATTTGGTGACGGAATGAGAGAAAAACTATTGCAAGAACTTATATTTTCATCGTCAAATTTTGAACAAACTATCTATGATGAACGAGAGGAATATATAATCCAATGTTCTAATGACTACCAAAAAATCAAAGCAGTTCAACAACAAGCCTCAAATGTTCCCAAATGCCCAACTTGTCAATCCACCAACATTCGTAAAATAGGTGGGGTAGAGCGAGGGGCTTCTATCTGGGCTTTTGGTTTGTTTAGTAAGAAGATAAATAAGACTTTCAAATGTGATAATTGCGGTTATACTTGGTAGGCTAAATAACCAACCCACAACCCCAACAATAACCTGTCCCTACTGCAAATCAACCGATTGCAAGAAGATAACCAATACTTCTAAAGCAGTGCATACTGCTATATTTGGTATATTTAGTTTGGTCAGGAATAGTAAAAACTATCACTGCAATTCGTGTAATAGTGATTTTTAATGCTTTACACAAATAAATAAAACTTCACAAATTTTCTCAATATAAAACACCCTAATATCCTTTTAAATAAGGTTTTAGGGTATTATTTTTATGCAAATTATATAAAAGTCATAGAAAACTCCATAAAATTACTTTACACAAAGGCGGTTAAAAAAGAGAACATTAAAAAACAAAACTATTTATGTTGTTATAGTTCAAATTTTAACAAAGGAGTTTTAGTATGAAAAAGAAATTTAATTTGCGAAATTATTTTGAAAGAGTAGAGGAGGAGCATCCGGTTTTCACAAACTTATTACTTAATGTTTTTGGTGGTTTAATTGTATTAGCTATCCAATATTGTAAGTACATATACGAGTTTGTTGTGTCTCTATTCAGATAAAAATACCATACAGTTTTATTAACGGGCATAAAAATAAGGCATTTAGTCAAAAAATGTTTTGTTTTCGTTTTTTATGTTGACATATTATTCCAATTTTGATATAATATACAAAAAGCATAGAGGTGGTATACGAATGATAACAGAACAATATTATTTTTTGTCAATTTTAATTATGGCTTTTTCTGCTGTTTTAACTCTTGTTGGACTTATTTTTGCTTGTGTACAACTATTTCAAATAAGAAAAAATAGGCAAAAGCAGTTTGACCAATCACGCAGGGAGAAAACCGTTGAAATGGTGGCTTTCTATATTAAAAACACAAATAGAGAAACGCGTGCAGTTGAAAAAATAGTGGCTGGGTTTTCTGACGAACAATGCCAAGAATTATATAATGGCACCCCTTTTCAAATTGACGAAAAAACAAGAGATAAGATCTGTCAGGTTTGCCCTCATAAACAGGAGTGCGAACACTTAAAAAAATCGTCAGAACATGAATGCCAATTAAAAAAGGACAGCTATTATATAGTTGATGGTACCGTATTACAATTTATACGCTCCAATATTATTTCTTATTTAAACAACTTAGAATGCGTGTTGTTATCATGGCAATTAGGAATAGTTGAACAGAGCGTTATCGAAGAGCAATTTGCCTTTCTTGATAAAAAAAGACAACGTGAAAGGGCTCTAGAAACTTTTCGTATGATAGCTGGGTCAGGACGCTCATATCCAGCAATCGAAAAGTTCTATCAACATTTAACACAAAAAAGAAGCGATGAGGCAAAACTAACTTTAAAAAAGATATTGAATTAATAGAACAAATGATAAGTCCCCAACAAAAATGTTGGGGACTGTTCCTTATTCATCAATTACTTTCCTCTCCATGTGCCCTACCTCCTATTTTGTTTATTGGGATATATAGATTATACCCCCTGTTATATATATTATACTACATCAAATAAAAAAAAGCAACATTATTTCATAAAAAAGATTTTTTACAAAAATGAAATATTTAATTAATATTTTCACAATAAAATTCATGTTCTATCACCTTGTCATCAACTCTGGTGATGAGAGTTCCACACACGAAAGTAGGGATGACTCACTACTTATAATAAACTGTCGTGTTCAGCTTAGTACCGAATGACTATTCAGCATATAATGATTTCAATCATATGCTGTACCCATTTCATTACTGTGGCGGTTCATCTCATTGAGATGCTTCCGACCTGACCACACGAGTTCACACATTGTCACTATAACCTATAATGTCACCCAAATAGGGGAGTAGTGTGAGGTTGACGGCTATAAACGTATCCCGTTATCTTTGCAATATTTATTTTATCGTTTTCTTTTATTTTTAATAATTTCTCTTCACCATACCAACCATTATATCTTATCTTATTGTATTTTTCGGGAGGATGCTTTTTTTAAAAAAGCATCCTCCCCCTGCTATAATAACTAACTACCCCTCGGTTACTCTGCCGTCACCCTTTAAGTCAATAGGATCGCCAAGGTATTTTGGCTCGGGTTTAAAGATGCACCAAAGAAAATCCTTGTTACGAGCAATAATCTCACGAATGTCACGGCTTGTCTGTCCACCGTATGTATGAAGGTCGGCACTGACACCATAGGCTTCAATCCCCATGCTTTCCGCAATGTACAGCGCCCTGTATAGGTGGTATTCCTGCGTGACTATAATCGCCTTCTTTGCGCCGAAAATCTCTTTTAAACGGTAAATACTGTCATAGGTGCAAAATCCGGCATGGTCCATGAAAACTCGTTCAACGGGAATCCCGTTTGCCACCGCATAGTTACGCATGACATTGACCTCGTCATACTCTTTTGTTCCGTGGTCTCCGCTCATAAGAAGCGGTCTGTCACCCGCTATACTCACCGCCGTTGCAAGTCTGTCCTCAAGCATACCGCTGGGATTGCCGTCGGGACGCACAAGACAGCCAAGCACTATAATGCAGTCAACATCCTCAAGTGCTAAAGCCTCGTCTGCAGTTATTATACGCTCTTTTGTACTGCTTTTCACATATGCGTTGACACACAGTGCCCAAATACCGATAAATACGCATACGGCAAGCAGAATTATAACAACAATTTTAAATTTCTTTTTCATAATAATTCCTTAATTTCCTTAAACCCTTTTTGCAAAAATCTCAAAAATAACCTTTAGGATGTTTTTCGGGAGAGCACGAGAGGGTGCTTTTTTTAAAAAAGCATCCTCTCGTAAAAGAATTATTTAAACCTATTTCAAACTGTATCTGTCGCCCACGGTTCTGTCATAGGTGATGATTTTATGTCCTTCAATAAACTCCTCAAAAGGCTTCTTGTTAATACTCCACAGTCTTATATTGTTGGCAGGATGCTTTTTGTAGTACTCTTCAAGGAAGTGCATATATTTAGTTCTTGGTGCATCAATTAGAGTCGATACGGCATTCATAAGATTGTAGGACGCAATTTCATTGTCGCTTCCCACCTTCAGCATATCACTTTCTTGAAGCTCAAAATTGGAATACACAAGGAATGGAGTCGAGTAAAGGAATTTGTTCATCTCGGGAGTCATTCCGTCAAGGTTTATGGCACCGCTTTGATGATAAGCGGCATAGTTGGCACCGAGTGTAGGGAGATGGTCTCCGAAATAAACGAGAATTGTTTCCTTGTCCCTTGAATCAATGTAGTCTACAAGCTTCTTCAAGGCAATGTCAGCCTCATGTACACCCTGGGTGAAGTTTGTAAGGTCGGATAATACTGACGGCTCAATCGCATCCGACGTAACCGTTATATCATGCCTTGAGAACTTGTCGTTGTATGGCTGATGGTTTTCCATGCTTATTCCGAGAAGGAAGGTGTCACCTGTACTCTGCTCTAAATAGTATTTGATGTAGTCAACAAAGCTGTCATCGGATATTTGCTTACCCGAAATGGTGTAGGGCACTTCATTCTTCAGGGCGTAAAGGGAATCCTCAAAGTACAGCTCATCAATGCCTATGAAGGGATATCCTTGCTTTCTTAAATAGAAGGTAGCATTGTAGGGATGAATTGCAAGTGTTCTGTAACCCAGGTCACGGTAGATTGAAACATAGCTCTCGACAGGCTTGTTTATATATTGATATGGAACACTGCCACCGGGAAGAAAGTCGGTTGTAAGTCCGGTGAGCACCTCAAATTCGGGACGTACAGTTCCGCCACCGAAGCCGGTGGTGTAGAAATTACCGCTGATAACACCGTCTCTTGATGCTATTTCTCTGAAGTTTTCAAGAGGGTCTGCGGAAAATTCAACGCCCGGCAGCTTTGTGGGGTCCCAAAAGCTCTCGGAAAGAATGAGAATAATGTCAGGATTGTTGAAGCCTTCTCCCGCAGGAGTTTCATCGTACAGATTCAAGAGGTCGTTTACAGTCGCCTCGGAATAATTTTCAGGCTTTGTAACACCCGATGACAGAGCGTTTACAGTAAATGCTCCCACAAATCCGTTTGCGGAGTAGTTGGAGGTCTGTAATGCCATATCCTCAAAGTATAAGCCGTTTTCGTTTAAAACCACAGTTGCCTTTTCGGGAGTGTCTACCGAGATGTAGCTTCCGTAAACTATCATAAGTATGAAGGGGAGCCGCACAAGGAATCTTATGGGTAGCTCTGCCTTTGTAAGGAAAGTAAGTATAACAAGGATTATGAGTCCCGCATAAAGCACAAGACACCACCAGGGGAGCGGTACGGAAAGGAAGTTGGAAAGCTCACCTAAATTTCCCGTGTTTTGCGCAATATCCCAAGGGTAGAGGTAGTCACCCGTCAATGCATACTTGAAATAGTTTGAAACAGATATGAGAATTGTGGCAATTCCCATTATACCGCTTGCTATAAAGCCTTTTTTGAATATAAGCAGTAAAAGGAGATAAATGAGATAGACAATAAGTATTCCGAAAACCACGGCTTCTTTTCTGTTAAGAATGAAGCTTGTGAATTTCGTTCTGCTTGCATAGTGAACAAACTCAAGAGTGAAATAACAGCAGAAGGGGAATATCGCCATAAGGAAGAAGCTCACGCCTCTCACAAATTTGTCTGTAAAGCCTTTTTTTACCGAAATAACAAACAAGGCGATTATGATAAAAATGACATAGGACGCTTTAAGGGAATATGTGACCATGTCATTGTTAGTTTCGAAAACAAGAAATCCGTCTCTGACCAAAAGATTTATAAATTCAACCGTGAAGCAGCAGGCAAAGGGCAGCAGAATTACAGCCAGTACACTCAGCACACGGAAGAGCTTTGCGGATTTTTCACTGTATAGAAATCCTTTTGAAAAAGGAGTGAAGATTTGTTTTAAAATCTCCGTAATCGGAGATAAAAACATTTTGATTTTTTCTTTCATTTTAATCTCATTTTATGGGGCTGTAAAACTAAACAGTATTTACAGCCCCAACATTATGTTATTTAATTACTTTGCTTGAGCTTTCCTTGAGAATAACGTCGTGAGCACCGCCCTCGATAATACTTGTGGAGGAAACAAGGGTGAGCTTCGCATTCTTCTGGAATTCGGGAATTGAGAGACATCCGCAGTTACACATGGTGGACTTAACCTTGCTCAGTGTCATTGTAACATTGTCCTTGAGTGAGCCTGCGTAGGGAACGTATGAGTCAACACCCTCTTCGAAGGAGAGCTTCTTGTCGCCGCCCATGTCATATCTCTGCCAGTTTCTTGCACGGTTGGAGCCTTCACCCCAATATTCCTTAACGTAGCTTCCGTTGATGTTGAGCTTGTTTGTGGGGCTTTCGTCAAATCTTGCGAAGTATCTTCCAAGCATTACAAAGTCAGAGCCCATTGCAAGTGCAAGGGTGATGTGGTGGTCATATACTATACCGCCGTCGGAGCAAATGGGAATGTAAATACCTGTCTTTTTAAAGTATTCGTCTCTTGCAGCCGCTACTTCGATTACAGCTGTTGCCTGACCGCGTCCAATACCCTTCTGCTCTCTTGTGATACAGATAGAGCCGCCGCCGATACCAATCTTGATGAAGTCGGCACCTGCCTCTGCAAGGAACATAAAGCCGTCACGGTCAACTACGTTTCCTGCACCTACTTTAACTGTATCGCCGTATTTTTCACGAATGAATGCAATTGTTCTTGACTGCCACTCGGTGAAGCCCTCGGAGGAGTCAATACAAAGAACGTCAGCACCTGCCGCAAGAAGTGCGGGAACTCTTTCCTCGTAGTCACGAGTGTTGATACCTGCGCCTACCATGTAACGCTTGTTTGAGTCAATGAGCTCGAGAGAGTTTTCCTTGTGAGTGGAATAGTCCTTTCTGAATACCATGTAAAGAAGCTTTCCGTCATCGTCTATGATGGGGAGTGAGTTGAGCTTGTTGTCCCAGATAATGTCGTTTGCTGTCTTGAGAGTTGTCTCCTTGCCTGCGGTTATGAGCTTTTCAAAGGGAGTCATAAACTCGGAAACCTTTGTTGCAAAGTCCATTCTTGATACTCTGTAATCCCTTCCGGTCACGATACCGAGAAGCTTACCGTTTGCTGTACCGTCATCTGTTACGGCGATTGTGGAGTGACCTGTCTTTGCCGTGAGCTCAACTACCTCTGCAAGAGTTGCATCGGGCTTGATGTTTGAGTCACTTACTACAAAGCCTGCCTTGTAGTTCTTTACTCTTGCTACCATTGCCGCCTGGTCCTCTATTGTCTGAGAACCGTAGATGAAGGAAATACCGCCTTCCTTTGCAAGTGCGATTGCAAGCTTGTCATCGGATACCGCCTGCATGATAGCGGAGGTCATGGGCACATTGAGGCTGATTGCGGGCTCTTCTCCCTTCTTGAACTTTACAAGAGGAGTCTTGAGAGATACCTTTGCAGCAACACATTCCGCGCTTGAATATCCGGGAACAAGGAGGTATTCATTAAAAGTGTGAGAACATTCTTCAAAGTAGTATGCCATAGTTTTTACATCCATTCTCGGCAGTAAATATATTTTTTCTTCCGACACAATCTGCCGTTCATGTGCCGTGGTTTTTGTTACTTGATTTATTATATATCCTCCTCCGTATCGGAAAGGGGAAAATATTCATTTGCGCCTTCTTCGGGCATCGCCGTTATATCCCTGAGCTTTCGGTTAATGGCGTTTGTCCTTGTGCGTATTAGCTTGTCAAGGTCGGCTGTTACCTGGTCAAGCTTCTTTTGTGTGGAATTCAGAACATCTTCAAACTTTCCAAATTCTGTCTTTACAGCTGACAGTGTCTTCCAGACCTCACCCGAGCGCTTTTGTATGGCAAGTGTCTTGAAGCCCATACGAAGGCTGTTGAGCAGTGCCGCCATGGTGGTGGGACCTGCGACTGTAATGTTGAAGGTATTTTGTAATTCCTCAACTAACCCCAATTTTACCACCTCGGAATAAAGACCTTCCGTGGGAAGAAACATTACGCCGAACTCAGTGGTTGCGGGAGGTGAAACGTACTTGTCGTGAATATCCTTTGCAAATTCCTTGATACGCCGTATGAGTATCTTTCTTGCTTCCGCTACCTTTTCGGGGTCAGCCGAATCGTAGGCTTCGTTTAGTGATATGTAAGCGTCCAAGGGAAATTTTGAGTCAATGGGAAGATATACGCTTGTACCGTCGTCACTTCCGGGGAGCTTTACAGCAAATTCTACAGGATTTCTTGTGTTTTCCACCGTTACAACATTTGTTTCGTATTGTTCCGGAGAAAGAATCTCCTCAAGTATAGAGCCGAGCTGTATTTCGCCAAGTATTCCTCGGGTCTTAACGTTTGAAAGCACCTTTTTCAGGTCTCCCACACCTGTGGCGAGAGCCTGCATTTCGCCAAGTCCCTTGTAAACCTCGGCAAGTCTGTCGCTTACGTCCTTGAAGCTTTGGCTGATTCGCTCGTTAAGTGTGGATTGAAGCTTTTCGTCAACAACGTTACGCATTTCGTCAAGCTTCTTTGAGTTGGAATCCTCCATCGCCTTCACTCTCGTTTCAAGCGTTGTCTTGATTTCGGCAAGCTTTTCCGAGTACATTTCAAGAGTTGAATTCAAATGTCTTTCGTTTGTTTTCAAAAGTTGAAGTATTTCTTCACGGAAGCGTGCTTCACGCACTGCACCTCCGTCAAGCTCACTCTTTATCAGCTTTGTCTGCATCTCCGAGCTGTTTTTCAGACTGTCGGACAGTGTCCCCACGCTTGAGGACACTCCCGACATAATTTCCATTCGGCTGTTGCGTAGCTCTTGTGATAGATTGCTGTCATCCTTCTTGAAGCTCTTTACCAAAAGAAAGATAAGAAGCGCAAGATTGATTACACCTATAATTATTATCGCTATTTCCATTATTCGCCTCTTTCTGCAGCAGCACGTGCCACGTTTTGGTCGTGCTCGCTCTTTGTCTTGGCGAAATAATGATATCCGTCGGGTCCTGCTACCATGTAGTAGTAAACGTGATTTACTCCCGAAGAATCCGAGCTGTTGGGGTAAAGTGCCGCAATGAGCGCATCAAGTCCGGGGTTACATATAGCTGACGGAGGTAAACCGTCGTGAGAATAGGTGCTGTAAGGATTTGAGCTTTGGTTCATCTCATCAAGAGTGAGATGCTCACGTCTTTCGGGGAAGGCGTAAAGGTAGGTCGAGTCACACTGGAGTCTCGGGAACTCACGAGGATTCTTCAAACGGTTGTGATAAAGTGCGGAAACGATGGGATACTCGCTGTTGTAGGTCGTTTCCTTTTGAATTATTGCCGCAATGTTTACCACGTCGTCAACGCTCATACCTATTTCCTCACAACGCTGATAGTATTCCTCCTCAAACCTCTTGTTAAAGGTCTTGAGAAGCTTTGAAATTGCGTTTACCTCGGAGGTATCGGTGTAGAACTGATAGGTGTCGGGGTAGAGATATCCTTCAAGTGCATATTTTCTGCCGTCCTTGAAGCCGGCTCTTTCAAGCTCCTGCAATTCGAGAAGGAAGGGATATTCCATATCATATATGAGAGAGCTCTTTACCGCTTCCACAAAGCCTTCTCTTGTGCCCACTCCGTTCTTGACGAATATGTCTATCATTTCGTCAATTGTCAGACCCTCAGGGAAGGTTATATCCACGGTGGTTCTGACAGGTGCGGACTTTTCAAACTTTGCTATAAGCTCATCGTAATTCAAGTTGGTTTCAAAGGTGTAGGTGTCGGGAACGAATTCCTGCTTGACCTTGGAATCACTGTTCTTGAAGGAATTGTAAAGCTTGAATATTGAGGGATACTCAATAGCACCCTTGTCATGAAGCTTTTCGGCAATTTCCTCTATACCGTCACCCTTTTTGATTACAACGGTGACCGAGGTATCGTCCTTGACAAAGGCGAAGATATCGTTACCTATGGTGATGATGTAATATGCAAGTATTATCGAGACACCCAGCACAAACATAAAGTATAAAAAGCCCTTGCCAAGCATAGAGAATACGTTCTTGGTCATGGGTTCTTCCTCCTCAAGGAGAGGACTCTCCTCATAGAGCGGCTCTTCATAATACGAAGGCTTCTTGGGAGCAGGGGGGCCCTTGGGAAGGTCTACACGTGTTTTGTTGTTCTCCTCTTCCTTCTTGATGTCCCTCTTTGCCTTTATTTTCCTTTGTTGAGGCCGAGGCGTGGGAGTGACGGGAGGTGTGGGCGTGACGGGAGGCGGAGAAGACGGAGGTTCCACGGGAAGGTCATCATCGTCTTCAATAAAAACACTCCTCTGTCCCACGGGAAGGATGTCATCCTCCGCAGTGTTCTTTTCGGGGATGGGATTGCTGTCGGGAGAATAAACCTTGACGTCGTTGTTGTCCTGGAGATTGGTGTTGTTTTCCATTTAGTTCTCCTTTTTTATATAATATCAAGTGTTATAAGTATAAATATGCAAATGCAAAGCAGAAAGGTAGGGGATAAAAATGCTCCCGTTTTGAGCTTTGCTTCGCTTTCGGTGCCTTTATTTACCTTTCCCGCCTTGGAAAGAGAGTCTGCCATTTTACTGCGTGAGCCGGGAAGCTCTCCCGCCTCATACAAGGCACTTCTTCTTTCGTATATGTTTTCCATAGTGGAAAGCATCATAAGAAGAGAGAGCATAAAGGCTACAACCAGAATAAAGGCAAGTATAAAGGAGGATGAAGACTCCCTTAAAAATACACTTATGGATTTTCCGAAGAATATAACTGCAGTGTTGTTCACAAGGTGTATCAGCATTGCGGGGAAGGTAGTTCCCGTTACGTAGGTCAATGTTCCCAGAATGATACCCAATATGAAATACAGTGGAAACTGTGCAAAGGAAAAATGAAGCATTGCAAAAAAGATTGATGATATAATAACCGCAACGGGACCGTTGAATGCTTCGTAATCGCTTATCAAAACACTTCTGAAGAAAAATTCCTCAACTATGGCAGGTATTATTACGTACGCCAACGCAACCCCCAAGGGGTCGGAGTCAAGTACTGCTACGGGGGTGAGAGTTGACTCTGCGGAAATGGAAAAAAGATTGAATTCCACATACAGTATTATTATCGACGCAAATAGATAAGTAAATGCAGTTGCCACTGTGAAAGGCAGGTCATAAAGGGATAAATGTCTTATCTTTGAGTACTTTATAAATTCAGCATTTCTTATTTTACAGTAAAATGCCATGGGAATGGCAAAGATGAAAAGCTGTACTGCACTTGCGGACAAAAGAACGTCGCTGTCATTTTTAACCGTTATCATCAGCAGCTTTTCCGAAATGGGAATGAGAAAAAGTATGACGGCGGCAAACAGGGGGGCTGTTATGGCGGCTTTTTTATCTTTCACCTGTGTTGAACACTCCCTTCGGCGTAATAATAAGGTCACAGGCAATATCAAACCGACCTCTGGGAAGCCTTTCGACAAAGAGCTCATCGTAGGCAAAGCCAACCTTGACTATGGATGGGTCGGTGAGGAATCTGTCATAGTATCCCTTTCCGTATCCAAGTCTGTATCCGTCACGGTCAAAGGCAATGGCGGGTATAACGCAAAGTGTGTGCTTTGACGAAACAAAGACCTCACATTTGTCGCTGGGCTCGGGTGCCGAGAAAAATCCCTTTGTCAGCTCACGCTCGTCTGTCAGATAGCGGAATATCATCTTTCCGTTGTCCGAGCATACGGGGAGGGCAAGTCTTTTGTCGGATGCTATTATTTTTCTAATAAGCTCGGTGGTGTCTACTTCCTGATTAATGGAATGATAGAGAAGGACGGTATCGGAATGAGCAAATGCCATTGTATTCAAAAAGTTTTCGCAAATGGCACGTGATTTTTCCTGTCTGTCGGGCAGGTTTTGCCTTATTGCGGCATACTTGTGCCTTAGAGCTCTTTTTTCGTCCCTTACCGTTGATTTCCTGAACATTTTTTCTCCTTGGTGTTGTTAATATACCATAGCAATTCTCACATTGTCGGAATCGCTCTTTGTCAGAAGCTTGTCAACTAAAGTGAATGCAAATTCGCCGCTTGTTCCCGCACCCATGGAGGTAATGAAGCGCTTGTCGCAAACAACCTTGTCGTTCTTATATTTTACTTTGTTTTCTATAAGAACGGAGGCAAGGCTGGGATAGCATGTAGCCTTGAGCCCTTCAAGAAGTCCCATCCTTGCAAGTATTGTGGGAGCGGCACAAATGGCTGCAACGTAAAGTCCTCGCTCTACGGCTGAAAGGATGATGCTCCTCAGCTCACCGCAGTTTCCAAGATTCTTTGTACCGTCACTCCCGCCGGGGAGAATGAGCATTTCGGCACAGCTCTCGTCATAGTCCGAGAGAACAAGGTCTGATTTTACTTCGATTCCGTGAGCACCCATTACCGAGTGGGAATCTGTTATGCTGATAGTCTTTACCTCAACACCCGCACGTCTCAAAACGTCAACAGGCGTGAGAGCCTCTATTTCTTCAAATCCGTTGGCAAGAAAAAGATATACCATTATTTTTCTCCTTTCAGAAGATTACTATACTGTTTCCGACTTTATAAATCGGCTCATTTTTTATATAATTTACAAGGTCAAAGGAATCCTTTGGTATCTCTCTTGTCAGCAGTGCCGACAGCGCACCCTGACCTGTGTGATGAAAGTCTGTTCCGCAGGTGAATACACCGTCCATCTCCTCGGCGTACTTTGCCGCAAAGCCGATTCGTGAGTTGTGATTTGGATGAAGGTTGTAAACCTCGATTCCGTCAAGAAGCTCACTCGGCATAAGTGTCATTCCTCTCCTGAAGGGATGAGCCTGGAGAATGAGATTTTTTTCGTTTTTTGATACCGATACAAAATCGGCAAGAGTTTTCATCTTCTGTGAAATGCCGTTACGGATAAAATCCTCATCTATTCCGTATACAAGATAATCGTTTTCGTTTTCCTCAAAGCGTATCTCCATTCCAAGATACACCTTTATGTTGTGGGCATCTCCCTTTTCACGGAGGTTGTAGTATTCCCTAATGTATTCGTCAACATATTTTTTGTAGCCCAGCTTTGACGGCTGAAAAGGGTAGAAGTGATTGGTTATTACAAGTCCCGAATAACCCTCGTATTTGTAGGTGGTTATCATTTCGGGTGCCGTTATCTGTGAGCAGGCACTTGCACCCGCTGAATGGCAGTGTAATTCTATTTTGTGTGGGTATTCTTTGATAATGTTCTGGTAGCTCATGTGTCTTTCCTTTGTCAGTTGAGTAGGTAATTGAATTCCGGCTTTTGCTTTTCTATTTGCTCGGGGTCAAGCTTGCCTGTGATGTCAAGTATGAGAGCACTTCTTTCATAATGCACTATCTCTGCGGGAACGCTTTCGCCCGAAGGGGATATCACCTCGTAAAGCTCGTAGCTTCCGTTCTTTGGCGCAAATGCAAAGTACGAGGACCCATAGGAGAAAAACCTGTGGTCACGGCGGCTTTCAAGAAATTGAGGAAGTGTTTCCAAAATGTGCAGACCCGAGGAAGAGTCACGGTATATCTCCTTTTTCTTGTTCCATACCTCTTCGATATTTTCAACCTTAACAAGGTCTTGGGTGAAAAGCTTGTAGGCGAACCTTTTGAGAGACATGGTGTAGCCAAAGCTCTTGTACAGGCCGTAAAGTCCCTCGTTTTCGGGAAGTACTACGGCAATGTCGTATTTCTTTGCGGAAATCTCCTCTAAAAACGTATCGTGCAAACGTCTGAAATGACCTCGTCTGCGTTCGCTCATCGTTGTGGCGACGCCGTAAAGATATGCGCATTTCATTTTCTTTTTAAAGTACTTGGCGTTGATGTCAAGGTAGTACATCATACTTACCAGACGTCCGTCCTCAAAAGCGAGTAATGTACGGCTGGGTCTGTAAAAATTTGAGAAGAAGCAGTCAATGAAAGCTTGGTCATCGCCGAAGACTTCCCGCCATAACGACTTCATAAGCGGTATGCTTTTTTTAGAGCCGTGTTTTATAATTATTGGCAAAATATACTCCTCCCCCATTTTATATTTATAATTAAATATATTATATAATATTTAGACTTTTGTGTCAATCGGTATTAGTGTATTTTTTATTTGTTTTTTGAAAACTTTTTTGTTTAAAGTGACGTATCTTTTTTGAAGTTGTGCATTTGTGCAAAAAGATACCTCCATTGATGCTTCCTCGCTCAAAGTCCCGAGAGTATAATATCACAAGAACGCACTGACATTACCCTGACATGTACATGACATCTTTTTGCAATGCTCAATGCACAGTGCACAATTCGTTTCCCCCATGGAAATACATCCTTTTTTGCCTTGTGGCATGGTTGCCGTCAATCCTATCCTTCTTCTCCTTCTTTTCTTTATTCTCTTTCTTTTCTTTCTTTATATGTGTTAGTTTGCTGTTGTTTTGCTGTTGTTTTGCTGTGAGTTTGCTGTCGTTTTGCTGTTGGAATTTTGTTTTTGACCTTCCGTTTTATCCCTATATTGCAGGTGTTTTCACCTGTTTTTTTGCTGTTGGATTTTGTGTGTGATTTGATGATAAAACAGAGACAAAAAATAAATTTTTTCGAAAATGAAAAAAAGTATTGACAAAAGTGCATTTATAGTGTATAATTCATCCGTTGACCTAAGACAGTAGGTGACACGTAAGTGTCGTAATATTCGCCTACCGAGGAAAACCTAAAAGCTACAAAGCATAATTTATGTGCATTTTTGCGTTTTACGGTTCTTTCATCGGTTGGTGAAAGGACCTTTTTTATTTCAAATTTACCCGGAGGTGAAACACGAATGTCAAGTGCAAAGATTCTTGCTGCAAAGCAGTCAGCAGTAGCAGAGCTTACAGAGCAGTTGAAGGCTTCTCAGGCAGGCGTACTTGTAAACTACTACAAGACATCTGTTGAAGATGACACAAATCTCAGAAAAGAGCTCACAAAGGCAGGCGTAACATACAAGGTAGTAAAGAACACACAGCTTAAGTTTGTTTTTGAAAACCTCGGTTACACAGACCTCAACTCTCATCTTGAGGGCATGACCGCTATCGCTTACTCAGAAACAGACCCCGTTGCTCCCGCTAAGATTCTCTCCAAGTTCGCTAAGGAACATGAAGATTACACAATCAAGGCAGGCTACGTTGACGGCGGCGTTATCGACGCAGCAGGCGTTGAGAACCTTGCAAGCATTCCTTCAAAGGAAGGTCTTATTGCAAAGCTTCTCGGAAGTATCCAGAGCCCCCTTTACGGACTTGCTTATGTATTGCAGGGCAAGATCGACAAGGAAGGCGGCGCAGCAGAGGAAGCTCCCGCTGCAGAGTAATCAAACAAAATATTTTGAGTGCGGCATGACCGCATAACACTAATTAATTTCGGAGGTACATTAAAATGGCAACAGAAAAGACAATGAACATTTTAGAAGAGATCAAGGGTCTCACAATCCTTGAACTCGCAGATCTTGTAAAGGCTCTTGAAGAGGAATTCGGCGTATCAGCAGCTCCCGTAGCAGTAGCAGCAGCTCCTGCAGCAGGTGATGCTCCCGCAGCAGAAGAAAAGACAGAGTTCGACGTAGTTCTTACAGCAGCTGGCGACGGCAAGCTCGCAGTTATCAAGGCTGTTCGTGAAATCACAGGTCTCGGTCTTAAGGAAGCTAAGGAACTCGTTGAGTCAGCTCCCAAGGAAGTTAAGACAGGCGTTGCTAAGGCTGAAGCAGAAGAGATCAAGAACGCTCTTACAGCTGCAGGCGCTACTGTTGAAATCAAGTAATTAAGGTTTTAAAGTCAACAAACAAAGCTCACCTTTCGGTGAGCTTTTCAGACTGTCGAAAAACGCTCATCTTGCTTTCGCTTGATGAGCGTTTTTTGTGTTGAAACAAGAAAGAATGAAAGAAAAGTAAAAATTGAGTTAAATAATCAAGGGATTCAAAGTGGAGATTGT
>SVRV01000040.1 GCA_015064635.1 Oscillospiraceae bacterium | reverse complement strand
CTTACCATTTCCAATCGTTTGTATAAGATGATATACGGAGATAATCTTATGTTTTATCATACACGGCTTTCACGAAACTATTGGTTGATCTCCACCTATCAGATTGCACAAGCCAAAAATAAGGAAACTCTTGAATCTCTTGAGAAAATGTGTTATCACGCTATTGAATACGATAAAGCGTATATCAATGGTCACGGCAAATTTTTTACATCAATTCTTACCGATAAATTGATTTATCCTGAACCGAGCAAAGATTTTCACGAGTGTACAGAACACACAGAATGCTATCATATTCTAAAAAAAATGCAGCATCCTCGATATGATTGCATCCGTCAAGATTCCCGTTTTATTTCAATTGTTGAGAAATTGAATCAATATTCGAAATAAACTATCCTCGCCCCGCCTTGTGCGGGGCTTCGCTTTTGTGTCCACAAAAGCAGTGCTTGTCAGGAAAAGTAAATGGACTTTCGAGACGCACAAACCAAAGGCTCCCTCTGGGAGGTAGCTCCCGACGAAGTCGGGTGAGGGAGAGCGCGTTACGATAGAATTAGTACAAATTCAAAGTTGCGCGGGCTCCTTCCGTCACGCTTCGCGTGCCACCTTCCTCCCGGAGGAAGGCTATGTTGCCGCCCGGCAGTATGGAAAAGGAGTACGAACAAATCGTCCGTACTCCTTTTGATTTTATCGGCAGATAAAACCTGCTTTATGGAAGGTACCTCTTGTGTGTTCTTTTTTTGTTGCTATAATGATTAGGGATTCGAACCCGTGATTTGAAACTTTATAATTTAGAAAAATCACCAAAGTTTTTGGGATTCTTAACCCCTTTTCGCAAAAAGGGGTTAAGTGAAATCATTTTGAATACTCAATCAGCTGTTTTCTCGAGGTCACTCCAAGCTTACCGTAGATGTTCTTGTTATGAAACTTCAAAGTATTTTCGGTAATTGACAGCTCCTTCATAATATCCTTTGTGGTTTTTCCGTCAATGTAACAATTATATATCAACCGTTCCGTTGGTGTAAGTGTAATAAGCTGTTCCTTTATATATTTGCTTTTCTCCGCATATTCGGAAGTATCTTTCTTCGAAGGTTCTTCCGCGGAGTTTGAAAGTAAGGTAAGCTTTTCTTGCAAAGAATGTATCAAGCCTTCCTGGTGCTGAAGCATAAGATAAACGCTTATAAGGAAGCATTCGCTTATTATATATGAAACAGAAAGGAATTCAAAATTAATTCTCACAAGCTGTTCAAGAAGCCACACGCAAATGTTTACAAAAACGGCAAGCAAAAGCACAATAGCTTGAGATGGTGATTTTATCTTCTTTTTGCGAACAGCATGTATAGACAAAACTGACATAAGAGCAAAATATCCGAGCAAATAGAACAGATATATGATATGAAGACTTCCGTATTCCTTATTGAGCACCGAAACACCGTTAATACGTTCAAGTGTAACGGATTTATAATAAATATCGGTAAATCCCTGACTTGCCGCAATTAAAAACACAACCGTCGAAATGATGCAGAGCAAAATCGGGAACCATTTTTTATACTTGAATTCTGTGAGCTTGATAATCGTCATTATCATGGCAAGCGGAAGAAAAACCGAGCCGAGATATGAGATACGATTCGCCCACAAAGCAACGTTCAATGTGCCGGAAACAGAGATAAAATAATATCCAATATTAACAACAAGCACAGAGGTGAACAAAATAATAAACCATACTTCTCTTTTCTTTATTGCAAACAGATATCCCATCAAAAGCAAAAACGAAAACACAGATGTCACAATATATATTATGGAAGTACTTGTTGCCTTTTCGCCCACTGTACTGCAGCCTGTCAAAAACAGTGCCGACAAGAGACAAATTATCAAAAACAAGCCTTTTCTGTTTTTCACAGCGCATACTCCTTTGCAATATGTATTTAAAATAAGCACCCCACACCAAATCCCACACTTTTCAAAAATCTACTGAAAATAACTTCATTTTCCCACACTTGTTTTTTCGCAAAGTGTGGGGACTTTTACTTTTGTAAGCGTTAATATAATAGTGTAAGTTTGTTCATATTATATCACGATTTTAAAAAAGAGTCAAGTCAAAGGAGTTGAAAGGATTGTGTAATATTAAAAAGACAGCAGATTACAAAATGACAGAAGATGAAAAAGGAATGCATTATGAATTCTTTTGCGATCTGTCACACGCATCAATATGTACAGTTACCTTATCTGACTATAAGGGTGAGGAAGGCTTGATGCACGCTTGGAAAAACATGGCTGAAAAACACTTCAATCACTGCCATATGTGCCACAAGTGGGTGATTGATGCAATGTACAATCCCGATGTTTTGACTTGCGTGAAATGTACCCCCATCGAAGAAGATCCGCATTACTGTCCGAAATGCGGAAGAAAAATTAAAACGGACGGAAATTTTTGCCACATATGCGGAGCTAAACTGTTATACGGAGGTGAAAACAATGCTGAAAAAACAAAGCTCTATTAGAAAAAGCGCTTTGCGTACCCTTGGATTTGGAATTGAGGCTATGAAAAACTTTACTGTTTGTCACGAATGCAATTCCCTTGAACCGAGCAACCAGATGTTTTGTTCAAAGTGCGGCTCGAGACTGCCGATCGAAAGTCTGTATACGCTTTACAAATCGCAACATGCATGTTGTTCGAAATGCGGCAGTGTTCTTTCAAGCGGTATGCACTTTTGTTCACATTGCGGAACCAAGCAAAAGGCTTTGGCAAACTAAAATCAAAAATTATTCAGGAGGAAACTATGAAAAAAATTATATGTACTATTCTTCTGCTGATATGCATTCTTTCAACAGCAGTGTCAGCCGAAGAATTCAAATTCAGTGACGTTAAGGAGTCCGACTGGTTTTACTCGGATGTGGTAAGTGCCGTTGAGATGGGACTTATCAACGGAAAAGGCGTTGGAACTTACTGCCCCAATGATAATCTGACCTATGCCGAGGCAGTAAAGCTTGCCGCTTGTATGTATGAAAAGTATACAACGGGCAAGGTTACACTTCAAAACGGAAACCCTTGGTACAAAACATATTTCGACTATTGTACTGAAAACAACATCATATATAAAAAATACGAAAGCTTTCCCTTCAACGAAAAGGCTACACGTTCGGGATACATGGAAATATTCGCAAATGCACTCCCCGATGAGGCACTTGAGCCAATAAACTACGTACCCGATGATTCAATTCCCGACGTTTTAATTTCTGATGCTTACGGCGGACACGTTTACAAGCTCTACCGTGCGGGAATCGTTGCGGGAAGCGATGCGGCACACAACTGCAAGCCTGCATCCAATATCAAGAGAAGTGAGGTTGCGGCAATTCTTGCCCGTATGATGAACAAAGACAAGAGGGTAAAATTCTCAATCGGAGAGGAAGTACCTAAGCTTGAAATTCCCGAAGATGCTGAACCTGTTCCCTTACCTTCCGAGGAACCGGAGCAGCCAAAAGAAAATGAAGATGTCCCCGAAAACTATCCCACATTCAAAATCGTATCTCAGCCCAAGGCTGTCAGCGGTGCCGAAGAAGACGAAATGATTCAGTACACAGTTAAGGTTGAAGGCGGTAAAGAGCCTTACACTTATTGCTGGTATACAAGGGCAAGATATAACCAATTGGCAAAAATCAATGAGAATGACTACGTTGTAGGTACGAACAAAAATACTCTGTCGGTGCTTTATAACATTGAGAATCCGCTGTCCGATTCTTCCTTCTGCTGTGAGATAAAAGATGCATTGGGACAGACTGTAAAAACCAATTACATAAAGATGCCTGAGCCTCCGCTCGTTATGAATATTGAGCAAGTTCAAACGGTCATGGATCAAAAGCTGTTTGTAGGACGAATTGAGAGAGGCTCGTTAAAGGTTGGCGACTATGTAGTTGTGTATGTAAAAGATAAGGACATATACGGCGGCGGTAGAGTTACAAAAATAACAATGTTCAACAAAAACATTGACGAAGTAAATTCGGGTGATTATTGCGGTATTGTACTTGATAATATTGACATGTTGGTACCTCTTGGTTTTGTTGAAGATTCATACAGTCAAGCCTTTATCCAAAAAATATGGGAGAAGAACGGCTTTGCAATAAAGCTTCCTCTTCGAGCACAGATAGATGCTCCCGTGGCAGATAAGGGAGGAGCTGTCCGATTTGAGGCATATGTAGCGGGCGGAAAGGCTCCCTACACTTATCAATGGCAAGTAATAAACATAACCCTCCCAAACCCCGAATACCAAAACATTTATTGGGTTGATAATACCACTTCAAGCATAACCTTTGAGACTGCGGAAATAGAGTATGTTTCTGAAAGGTTTTACCGCTGCATCGTTAGGGATGCCGACGGAAACGAGTATATTTCCAATGAATCTTGCATAACACCATCGTCAACAGTATACATCGTTTTTACGTCTCATACATTCTACGCCAATCACGGTGACGATGTGGAAATGCAGGTAAAGCTTAAAGCTCCTATAAAAGATATTCCTTACATCGAGTATCAATGGCAATACAAGCTTCAAAACCACTCGGATTTCAAGGATATCACACCTGCTGATACCTGGGCAGACGGAATAAACACCGATACAATAACCATCCACGTTGAAAATGCAGACTTCCAAGACAATATCCTCTACAGATGTAAGGTCACTTTACCCAACGTAACATCTTTCACAACAGACACATATCAGATACTTCCGGAAAATGTAGTTATCTGCAAACACCCGAAAAACGTTACGGGACAACACGCTGAAAAGGTGCAATTTAAAGTTGAGGCAAAGGGACAAAACGGGCCTTTCACCTATCAGTGGCTTATTCAGACTCCCGACAATGAAGCTCCACTCAGAATTACCGATGGTTTTACTTGGGCAGAAGGTCAATATACCGATACTTTGACTGTTGCGGTTGATTCCAAAAAGCTTACCTCGGATTATAAGTTCAGCTGTATTGTTACCGATGCAAACGGAAAAAAGACGTATTCCAAGGAAGCATACGTTATCGTTACGGAAGCGCCAAACGTTGATTTAAGAGATTCATCGGAATCCAAGTCGGACATGATAGTTCTACTGGATTAATGGAGGAAAAATGAAAAGATTTATATGTACTATTCTTCTGCTGATATGCATTCTTTCAACAGCAGTGTCGGCTGAAGAATTCAAATTCGGTGACGTTAAGGAGTCCGACTGGTTTTACTCGGATGTAGTAAGTGCCGTTGAGATGGGACTCATTAATGGAAAAGGCGTTGGAACTTACTGCCCCAATGACAATCTCACCTATGCAGAGGCGTATAAGCTTGCCGCTTGTATGCATCAGCTGTCAACCAAAGGGTATATAAGCTTAAAAAACGGAAACCCCTGGTATTCGGAATACGTGGAGTACTGCTATTTGAACGGAATTTATGGAGAATTGATTGAAGAACTTGACGTAAATCAAAAAATTACACGTGCCGGATATATGTCAATTTTCGCAAAAGCTCTCCCCTCCGATATGCTCCCCATAATAAACTACATTCCCGATGGGGCAATACCCGACATATCCGATAAAACAACCTACGCATCAAGTGTATACAAGCTTTACCGTGCGGGAATTGCGGGCGGTAGTGATGCAAAGCACAACTGTATGCCTCTGTCGAACATCAAGAGAAGCGAGGTTGCGGCAATACTTACCCGTATGATGGACAAGACAAAGAGGGTACGCTTCGATATGGGTACACCGGAGGAAACAACTCCTCTTGTCATCACTGAGCAACCGGAATTCATAATTAAAGATAAAACGATTACGGCGACAGTAAAGTTGTCCGGAGGAAAAGAGCCTTATCACTATGCATGGCATTTTTGTGAAGAGGGAGTATGGTATGATTTAAAACTCCTCGCATCAATAGAGCATGAGATAGCGAGTCTTCTCGAAGGATACGAGTCAGCAACATTAACGATTTTCGGTAGTGAATTGGGTAAAGGCTCGGCTGAGTTCCGATGCACCGTCACCGATTCACTGGGATACAGCATTACCACAAAAAACATAGTTCTCACAAATTCGGCAGAGGAAGAAAAAAAGGACGAAGAGCCACCTGCTGTTGCAAGTGACATCAAGGTTACCGTTTCGGGAACAGAATTCGATTATAAATCCGGTGACGGAGTTCTCAGAATAGGTGTAGAAGCAGAAGGCGGAACAAAGCCTTATCGCTATAGCTGGCAACGCCTTACCGACGGTGAATGGAAGCATTATGCCGGCGGTTCCATAGATCCTGACGGAACATTTGACCCTTCGTTTGATTTCTATGACAGCCGTATAAAAACTCCCGGTGAAACATTTGTTATAAAATGCGTTGTCACCGATAACACAGGTGCTACGGGTGAAAGTGATGTTATTACCATAACAACGCCCGACTTTGTTATAGAAAAGGGACTTGACCAGTTTACCGATATGTGTGTCGGAAAAGAGGTTACACTTTCGGTAAAGGTCAAAGGCGGCAAGGAGCCGTATACCTACAAATGGTATTTTGGTGAGTTTGTTATATCCACAAAGGCATATTCCATGACTCCCAAGTTTGGTAATACATCAGAAGTGACATTCACAATGTCCGGCAAGTACCTCCCCCCGTCAGATAACGTAAAGACATCCTTCCGCTGCGATATTACCGACGCAAACGGCAATACTTTGGTAACATCAACCGGTGTAAATGACGTCACTCCCAAGGGAATGCCACTTACAATCATAGAACAAGCTAAAAGAAAGACAACTGTTCCAAAATATGGTTATGAGCTTGAATTTGATATTGAAGTATACGGAGGAAAGCAGCCCTATTCATACGAATGGTTCTATGAGAGCAGATACAAAAACAATATCACCGCTATATCGTTGAATACGCTTCCTCAAACTCAAGTAAGACGCTTCAAATCCGAATTGTATATAAATCTCCGCGAAGATACCACCATTCTGGGTGAGAAAATATACTGTGTTGTAACAGATGCCGAGGGCGACAAGGTCACATCCGAAAAAGTTGAAGTATGTCCCGACTTTTTCATGATGGTGCTTGAAGACAAAACCGAAACAAGCAACGGCAAAACCACATATGTAGGTACTGTAAAAAGCGGCAAGCTTGTCCCCGGTGACAAAATAGGTTTCCAGGGCTACTTTGACGGAAAATACGAGTATGTAACAGCCACCGTGGAAGCAATTCAGATGTTTGGAAAAAATTTAGACTATGCCGCACCGGGTGACAGAGTTGGAGTTGTTGTTAAAAACGTAAAAGTTTATGAAAACTTAAATGACCTTGAGCCGCTCATCGGAAACGGCTACAAACAACGTAATCTCGCTTTCAAAACTCTTCCGACAGTTCTTTCGGTTACCGTTTCAAGTGACAGATATAGCACAACCCCCGGAAAGTATGTTCATCTGAATGCTTATGCAACCGGAGGAAGCGAAAGCTACAAAAAGCTTGAATGGTTCAAGGAGGTTGACGGCAAGTGGGTATCCTTGGGGCACATAAAAAGCGGAGCCCAGAAAGAAAAAGGCTTTTTGATGCAGTTTGTTTATTACGGCGAAAAGGAGCCTACAAGCTATAGGGCAAAATGTATTGTTACCGATTCTCAAGGAAATACCGCAGAAAGCAAAATTATAGAGCTTGTAACCTCAGACATAGGCTTTGAAACGGTATTTGAAGCTGAAACAAAGGTACCTTATGACGAAACCGTAACCTTTAGTGTAAAACCAAAGGGAGGTACCGCACCGTACACATATAAGTGGTATATACATTCCGCAAAGAATGACAATTCCGAATCAACCATATACTTCCTTGAAAATGACACAAGCTGTACAGGCTATAACACAGACACCGTAACATTCAAGGTAAGTTCACAGCATGTTTCAACGACAGGGGATAACGGTTACAAAAGATCGCTTGGCTGTCAGATTACCGATGCCAACGGTGCTTCTGCGGCAATAGTGACTGTACTCAAATCTAAGTAATTCACAAAAACAGAAAAGAGGTAAATAAAAATGAAAAAAGTATTATCAAGCGTTTTGGCAGTTGTTATGATTCTTTTAGCATTTACAATGATTGTAAGTGCCAACCACGAACACACACCCGTTAATATGAGAAACGGCGCATCTCACTGGACAGAATGCAGTGAATGTTATGAAATTCTCTATGCAGAAAGTCACTCCTTTAAGTATAAGCACACTCCTTGTACAATTTGCGGAATTTTTGATGAGAGTGCCCCCGAGGTTGATTCACATGACCACGAAGATGTAATCAGAATGCTTCTTGAGTCTCATTATACCGAATGTATGATATGCGGTACTGTCAAATATGCCGAGCCTCACAACTATATGAACGACGTTTGTCAGGTTTGTACCTGCAAGAAGGCAACCAACCCCTTTGTTGACGTCAGTGATGCCGATTGGTTTTGTGCGGAAGTTATAAGAGCATATTGCTTCGGTCTGGTAAACGGAAAGAACAGCACTACAACATTTCTTCCCAACGACTACATGACCTATGCAGAAGCTATTAAGCTTGCGGCATGTATGCACGAGCTTTACACCACAGGCAGAGTTACTCTTACAAACGGTAATCCTTGGTATCAGACCTATGTGGATTACTGTAAGAGAAGCAATATAATCAAGCGTGAATACAATTACAACGAGCTTGTAACACGTGAAGGCTATATGGAGATTTTTGCGGCAGCACTTCCCGATAATGCACTCATGCCGATAAACTACATAGATGACAGCTTTATCCCCGATGTTCCTTCCGATAACGAATATGCCCCCGCAATCTATAAGCTTTACAGAGCAGGAATACTCGCCGGTGTCGACAGTGCTCACAACTGTAATCCCAAGGCAAATATTAAGAGATGCGAGGTAGCGGCAATTGTTTCTCGTATGATGGACGAATCTCAGCGCATTCGCTTCGCTTTATTTGAAATAGCCGAAGACAGCGACGTTGACGGCGACGATACAAATAACGATGATGAAACAAATCCCGACGATACAAACAATAACGAGTCCACAGCCCCCGAAGAAGGCGGTGAACAAATCGAGCAAAAACCGACTGTGGATTATGAAGTAAATACAGACCAATATGTATATTCAGAGCTTACCATTCACAAGCAGCCCAAGGGTATGGAGGCTGAGGCATATGGCGGAAAGTGTGAGCTTGAGGTGCAGGTATTCGGCGGCAAAGCTCCTTATACTTATGAATGGCAATATAATGAATACAGAAACAATAAAGTAAAAATCGAAAACGGAGATTATGTAAAGGATGTCAACACCGAGGCACTTGTTCTTTCCATTGAAAAGGAAAACACTCTTCTCGGTGCAGCCATAAGCTGTGTTATAACAGATGCTGAAGGTACAAAGGTTACAACAAATTCCGTTAAGGTTTACGGTCCTTTTTCAATGAAGATTGATACAATGTCCATCGTTCAAACTATGAAGAAATACACCCTTGTCGGCAGGGTTGATGATGGTCTTCTGAGAAAAGGAGAAAAGGTTTCTGTTATAAGAAACGGTAAGGTTATTGCAATAGGTATTGCCGAGGATTTACAGATGTTTAATAAGTCCATGGACGAAACTGTAAAGGATGATAATGTCGGCATCGTATTTACAATCGAAAGCGGAGCGACACCTCTTAATGGAGATATCGTTGTAAAATACCTTCCCTCACACGTGCTTGATACCAGCGACATAGTAAACTGATATACATAATAAGCTTTGGGTGATTTTATATGGACAAAAAATACAAATGCGTTTGCGGTACATATAATACGCTTGGCTCAAGATGTCATTTCTGCGGTTTACCTTCCCCATCTCCAATAGGAATGGTGGTTCCCCCACAGAATGATAACTACGAAAATCCAACAAAAGGAATACAATGCAAAATGTGCGGCACTGTAATTCCCGAAACGAAAAAAACACCAAAATTCTGTTTTGAATGCGGCGCCATGCTAAAAGAGGAGGACAAAATATGAAATACATTGGAAAATGGAAGCTTCACTCAATAGGAATAACTAATGAAAAGGATGAATTTGTATATGCGACTCCCGAGGAATATCTCGCATCTCCCATGCCATACATAGATGAAACCGACGAAGAAGCCGTTGAAGACGAAATGCGAGAGCGTAAATCTATTGTGGGCATGGAAGCTGAAATATGTGATGACGGATTCATATATTTCACCCTGCCGATAAGCGAGAATATACCAAAAGAAGAGGTTGACGAAGCTGTAAAAAGCGGTGAGATTACATTGCGTGACGGCAAGATACTCGGTCAAGCCTTCAAGTGGGAGCTTCGCGGTGATGAGTTGTGGTATGACACCGAAATTGAAGGCGAAGTATTCGGAGAAGCGGCTGACTCATGGGCAAAAGGAACGAATGACGACGGATATTTAACATTTATGACAATGAGATTTGTAAAAGAATAAGGAGGAAATATTTATGGGATTATTTGACGCTATCAAGCAAGCACTTGGAAGCACCGCAAAAAAAGAAATAAGCAAAGCAGTAAATAATGCGGTAAGCAACATAGGAAAGGGTACAAACCGTTCCGAAAGCTTCACATTCAACTCAATACCGAATAATCTTTCTGAGCTTCAAGCACTTCCCGAGGCAAAGCTTGACTCGGCATTCAAAACCACCGCACTCACCCTTTTAGCACTTTGTCGCTATAAGGACAGCCCCGACGATGCAATTGAAATACTCAACTTTTTGAAGGGTCCCGAGGATGTCAGCACTTACGAAAAGGGATTCATAAAAGAGCGGCTGTATGAAAAGGAGTATATCCCCTTCTCATACTTCAACGGAGCCACTCCTGCAAACAATTATGAACCCTCACTTCCCTTAACAATTTCCGTGTATGAGAACCCTTATTCATTTGATAATGAAAATTGGGCAACTCTTTGGGTAAAGAGTGGAGGCGCAGACAATATGAGGTCTGTGAAGCTTCGTCGTAAGCCTTCTACCGGACAATGGTTTTTAAATGACATTCAATGCCTTTCCGAGGTAAGAAAGCCTGTGGCAAAGGATGACTGGGCATAAGCTTTTGGGGAGATGGGAATACGAGAGACTCCCATCTCTCTCCTATAATTTCCTTCCAAGCGGAGTCGGTTTTTATACTTTCGGAGATGCGAAGAAGGAATTTGAATACACGGTAACCGATAGTGAAATTAAAATTCATTTTATCGGAGATTTTATGCCGAGTGTATTCAAATACAGTATCGAAGAAGATACATTGCTCATAGATGACAGCTTTGGTAATACTGTTAAATACAAAAAGCAAGGAGAAAAAGCATAATATGAAAAGAATAATAAATATTTTGATTGTTGTACTTGCGCTTTTTTCTTGTATTTGTTTTATAACCGCTTATGCTGACGCAACATATGTGGAGGTAAAAACAAAAGAAAGCCTGAAAAAAGAGCTTGAAAGCAACGGTGACAAAAACATTACCGTAACAAGTGACATTATTTATACTTGTAAGACGCAGGACATCGGAAGTTACTGGATAACTGTCGGAAAAGGTAAAAAGACACTTAACCTTTCAGGTCACAATATTGAGCTCAACGCTGAAACAGGCGGAGAAACAACAATGTTAAAAGTCCCCACGGGTGCAGAACTTATTATTAATGATACAAGCGGAGACTATTCCGGAAGCCTTTGGTGCTATGGAAGAATGGAAACACCAAACGGGGACTCAGGCCCGGGATATTTCAACAGTAATGTAAAATACAGAAACGTACTTGAAATTGACGGCGGTGTTGTAACAGTTAACGGCGGCACACTTGAAGCAGGACGTTCTAAAAAGCACTGGATATATGACGGCAGGGATGTTTATGATTTAAGACATCTGCTCGATTACACTCTGCAATTTGGTGTTCTGGGCTTAGCAATCGGTGCCCGTTACGACGGATATGCCTGGCAGCAGGTAAACGGTGACTGTATTACACTCAACAACGGAACTCTTATGATAAATGATGGTGTTTTCCTCGGCAGAGGCTTTTCAAATCTTGAAACATTTGTCAAAGAAGGCGACACCGATGTTGATGTGAGTTTTTCTAAAGCGGCATGTCTGAGGCTTCTCGGCGGTACTACCATAGTTAATGGCGGTACCTTTCACGGAAAAGGAAATGCCAATGTCATCGGTGCTTCAAGCGATGCAAAAATAACTGTAAAAAGCGGCACCTTCAGCACAAATCATCTTCGTGTTTTACTTGTTCCGACAATAAATGTTACCACAAACGGTTACTGGGCCCCCTATGTTATAGGACATGAGCAAAGATACGGATATCAGTATCATCCCGCATCTGACGTTGGAAGTATAAATCTTACTTCCGATATGCTTGACCCTCAAAGAAATACCGTAGAGCTTAACGGAAATATTCTGTCTGTCAGCGAATGGTCACCTAAGACACTAAAAAATACAAGTGCTTTCGGTTCCTCAACAATCGTTGTCACTCGCCATATGTCTGATTCCGACAGAAGAAGTTATATGTCGGGCAAGGATACAAGAAAAGAGGTTTCAAGACTCAATATAGACGGAACCAATGCCTACGGAATGGTTCTCTCTCCCGATATTCTTACCTGCAATGCAGAAGGTGTAGAAAAAATTTCCGTCGAATGGTATCATAATGACCAACTTGCAAGTGATGATATAATGTTTGCAGGTAAGTATCAAGTCAAGGTCATGGTTTATCTTGACAAACAGCACGCTTTTTCTGCTTCGCCCAATTTTACAATTATGGGTGACAGAGTAAGTGAATATAAAATTTCTTCCTCAAAAAGAATAGCGGAGCTTTGGTCGAAGGTATATAATTTAGAATGCAACCATTCGTATAACGAAGATGCTTCATTGAAATTTGATACTGAAAAGCATTTTATCTCTTGTACAGCATGTGAGAAAAAAATTTCGGAAGAAAAACACATTTATAATTCGGGAACAACCGAAGGCGGTATTATAACATATTCCTGCACAGTATGTGATTACAGCTATCAGGCAATTGATGACGGAAAAATCAAGATTGACTATTTGAACATAAGTATTCCCATTCCCAAAACAGGAATGTCACCCAATTACAATGGTGTAATCAACAGCGAAGGTGTAAAATTTGCAGAAGGCGGAGATGAATATACCAAAAACGGCATCCGTTGGGGCAAGTTCGCAAATGATTTCGGCATTGGCGAAAAAGATGTTTTTGCAAGTGACCTGAGATATCGTGCCAAGGTATATCTTTCAATTGACGAAAACTATGCCTTCCATAAGAATCACGAAGGAAAATATGATACCGTTGTGTATGTAAACGGTGAAGAAGCAAAATATGACATAAGCGGCAGCTCGGTAACTGTTTACTACGAAGTAAATTCCGACAAGGTTGTGATATCAAGTGTTGATATCTCGGGAATTGAATACCCCGCAATCGGGAACACCCCCGACTGCACTCCTATATCTGCAAATCCCCATTACTATACAGCGAAAAACGATTACGGAAGTGTATCCTGGTACGAGGACGGCAAATATATGGATAAAACCGATACGTTCAAAGCAGGAAAGACTTATTCGGTTATGATTTATGTTGATTCTGTCCGCTCAGGATGGGATGATGTTTCAACCTTTGCAGAAAATCCCACAGCTACATTAAACGGATTTTCAATAGACGAAAAAGACGTTGAACGTCTGACAAATACAACAGTTTTAATAACCTATAATTTCCCGAAGCTCGAAGAAGAAACAGACAAAGCAATTTTCTCGGATGTAAAAAAAGGTGAATATTTCTATGAACCCGTTATGTGGGCATACAATGAAGGTATCACGGGCGGAACAAGTGCAAATACATTCTCCCCCAACGCAAACTGTACAAGAGGTCAGGTTGTGACCTTCATTCACAGAATGGTTGGAAGCCCTGAGCCTGCCGCAATCACCAATCCATTCAAGGATGTAAAAAGCGGAGAATATTATTACAAGCCGGTTCTTTTCGCCTTCGGAAGCAATATTGCCGGAGGAACGAGTGCAAATACCTTCTCGCCGAACTCCCCTTGTACAAGAGCCCAAGTTGTAACCTTCCTTTGGAGAACCGCAGGTCAGCCTGAGCCCACATCCTTGAAAAATCCTTTCAAGGATGTAAAAAGTGACGCCTATTATTACAAGGCGGTACTTTGGGCTGTAGAAAAGGGTATTACAAACGGAACAGGCGTCGGTACGTTTTCTCCCGATGCGATATGTACAAGAGCACAAGTAGTTACATTCCTTTACAGATTTATCGGAGCTTAAATTTTAAGTATCAGGTCACAAAAAAAGGAGGTATCAGATTCGGGAATGAAAGCAGAGTATAACGATACCGAAATTGAAATTGAAGACGGATATTTCAGCGATAACAGTAACAAAAATGCGGCAAAGGTAATACATTCAAAGAACATCGTGTCATTTGATTTGTATTTTTGCACAAATGATATTGGCGAAGAGAGTATTTTAAAAAACGGAATCTATCATCTTTCCGCCGCTTTTTGTGATGGCAAGGTAAATATCACGCATGAATTTTCCGACAATTCAGGTCGGTCGAATAAAATATCCGCTTCAACAGACACCTTTATAATGGAGAAAATACAAAAAATCGCAGACAAGCACAGCATTGCAAGGTACAACGGAGAACATTTCGAGATAAAAGGACTCCCCAATGGCTACGGAGGACATTTGCATGTAGATTATGACTCCGGAGAGTACATTTCCGTTTCAAATAACGGTGAACTTTTCATGCCGCTTGAAGCTTTTGCGGATTTTGAGAGCTTATTTAAAGAGATTTGTACAAGTACTTGATTTTGCCCCTCTTTTGTGATAAAATCATGTGCGATGTAATCTTTTTTTGAAACGGAGCATATATGGAAATATTCAAGCTGACTCTCAGCCAGATGCTGATGATGTTTACTCTCATTTTGGTTGGCTTTATCTTAAAAAAGAAAAGCCCCTTGCCCGACAATTCACATACTGTAATGTCGAAACTGGAGACATTTGCCATCACTCCTGCCCTTGCACTATTCACCATGATGTCAAAATGTACTGTAAAGACCTTCGTTGACAACTCAAGGCTCATACTTTACGGATTCGTCACCATAATATGTGCACTTCTGCTCTCATACCCTCTCTCAAAGCTCTTTATAAGGAATCACCGCGAGTCCTCGGCGCTTGAATATCAGCGTAACGTTTACAAATATGCCATGACCTTCGGAAACTTCGGATTCATGGGAAATTTCATAGTTTTGGGTGTATGGGGCGAGGATATGTTTTATAAATATTCTCTTTTCACTCTTACTATCTGGATCATCTGCAACAGCTGGGGACTTTTTATACTTATCCCAAAGGACAAAAATGCAAGTGTCCTTTCAAACTTAAAAAAGGGACTCTTGACTCCCCCGATAATTGCGCTTGTGTCAGGCATCCTTCTCGGTCTTGTGGGTACAGGTAAATATGTACCGGACTTCATTATGACCGCTCTTGATAAGACCGGAAGCTGTCAGGGACCTATTGCTATGCTTCTTGCGGGCTTTGTTATCGGAGGATATGACTTTAAGGGACTTATTCTCAACAAAAAGGTATATATAGCCTCGTTCCTGAGACTTATAGTTATCCCCTCTGTGCTTCTTCTCGTTCTCGGTGCGCTTGGCACTTCAAAGGAAATTATGACTCTCGCACTTGTAGCCTTCGCAACTCCTCTCGGACTCAATACAATAGTTTATCCCGCAGCATACGGCGGTGACCCCGAGACGGGTGCTTCAATGGCAATGATATCCCACACGCTGTCGGTTGCAACAATACCGCTCATGTATTTAGTATTTATAGCATAAAAAATTATTTATAGCAGGACTCTGTCCTGCACCTGCCCAAAACCTTTTTATAAAAAGGTTTTGAGAATTCCAAAAATTTTTATAATTTATATTTCTAAAAACATTGGGTAAGGATGCTTTTTTGAAAAAAGTATCCTTACCCAAACCCTATCCCGAAAAACAAATTGTAAGAGTTATTGAATAAAAAATGGTGTAGCGATTCGCTACACCATTTTTTATTCAATTTTTTACTCGCATATATTTTATTTCTGTATTTCTCTCACATTACTGACTTCCAATATATAATCTGTTGAAACATGATATAGTTTAGAAAGTTTTATCAAAATATCAGTGGGAATATCTCTTTGACCTAACTCATAGTTACTGTAAACCTGCTGAGAGCAATTCAATATGGCAGCCACTTGCTTTTGCGTCATATCATTGTCCTCACGCAAATCACGAATACGTCGATACATTTCTCCCACCCCTCTTATACAATTATATAGTATAAGATTTTTTGTGTTGACAAATACCGCAAATTGCGGTATTATTATTTGGTACTACAAATTATATTAAAGGAAGTGTGTAACATGAAAAGAATTATTCTGTTTTTTGTTCTCAGCAGTCTTCTTTTGTCTGCATTGGCATTTTCATCAATTGCCGCAGACAGTTATGTAGACTTATTCACCACACCGCAAAACGACACCGCATCAAAGTATAAGCAAAAATTCTGGGATGTAGGAAAAGAGCATTGGGCATTTGAATATATTGCCGAATTATCCCTCCGCGGCGTTATAAACGGATACGCAGACGGCTCATTTAAGCCGGAAAACACGGTAACAAGAGCAGAATGGGCTAAAATAATGATTTTGGTTGCCGGAATCACACCGAATGATAACTCTGTAAGATTCTCCGACATGAAGGGACATTGGGCAAACACTTATGTAAATGCGGCATCTAAATATTTAACCGCTTTCAGCGACAACAGTTACCGCCCCAACCAAGCTGTTACAAGAGAAGACGTAACTATGGCTTTGGTTAAATTAAAAGGATACTCCTTGGACGAAGTTGATTACTCTGTACTGACAAGATTCAAAGACACGGCATCAATTTCAAACTCTATGAAAGTCTACGTTGCAATTGCAGTGGAAAAAGGTCTTATCAACGGATTTGAGGATAGCACCTTCCGAGGCCAGGCAACGTTAACACGTGCCGAAGCTTCTACTTTACTTTGGAGAGCATTCCAATTCGGAAATGACAACAAAATAGAGGCATCCGAAAGCGGCACTACAACTCCCGTCGCCCCCCCAAGCACAGACGAAAACAATTATAATACCCCGGATGACGAGACTACAGATAGCTCCGAAAATCAAAATACTCCTTCCACAGACTATGAACATGAAGAAGAACTCAATCCCGGTACACCTTCAGCTGAAGACGAGACAATATACAATAAAAACAAGTCGTCTATGGAGAGACTTGCAAAGGAAATGGCTGAAACTTCTGCAATGGGAACTGTAGGTAACTCATACAGCTACACAGTTAACTCAATGAAGGTTCTTAAGTCTGACAATTATTTCAGATATGTTATCAGCATGAGCATCACAAACATTTCTGTATCAGGTACTGACCAGCTTTACTTCGAAGTACTTATCAGAACAGCAACTGATATGGAAAACCATGAAGTTTACAAGATTTCAACCAAGATTACCGAAGACGATATGAAGGCGGCAGGTTGGGGAACAAGACCCGAAAACTTTGGCGCAGAGCCTGAGGAATAATTCAAAACAAATAGACTCGGCAAAGAGATGTCTCTATGCCGAGTTTTTTGTTTATCGGGAAATTGCAAGTACCAAGCCGTTTTACTGTTTCGGCATATTTCCAAGGTTAGGATAGTCGAGCATTAAAATCGGTGTTTGCCAATTGCATAAAAAAGTGACTGTTCTGAAAACTATCCCGAAAAACAAATTATATGTTATTGGACTAAAAAAATGGGCTCTTTGTCAATAGTTGGGGTAAAAAAGGTTAAAAAGAATTGAATAGTGCGGTCGAGGAAACTCGATCGCATTATTGTATATTGTAAATTTGATGAGAAAACATATGAAGAATGCGATTTCTAAA
>SVRV01000006.1 GCA_015064635.1 Oscillospiraceae bacterium | reverse complement strand
TTCTTTTTCATAATTCTGTATGTGTCGATATCCTCTGGGCATAAAAAATTCCTCCTATGGTAGATATATCTATTCTACCATAGGAGGCTCTTTTTTTCAATTGTCCGTTTTTAACGGACTTGTGCAAGTTTTGAGACACTCTGATTTATTTCACTTCTTTTCTTTTTGAAAAATAGACCTTTATACCAACTATGGCAATTACAGTGAGAAGAGCAAAAACAGCCGCAGAAAGAAGTCCTGCTCTCATCGCTACCTGCTCGGAGGTGATTGAGAATCTTTCGGCAATACTGTGCGCAGTATCGGTTACAGCCGCTTTATCTGCAATAACACCCACAACCTGAGGAGCAAGAGCAGTACCAAGGTCTCCGCCCGCCGCCATCATCGCATACACGGCAACACTTGCACCCGGATACTTTTCACCAACTATAATAAGCGTTCCCGGCCACAACATCGATACGCAAATACCCGTCAGACCGCAAGCAATAAGAGACACGGCAGGACTTAATGAAAGTGCGGCAACCGTATATGTAACGATAGCGCCCGAGGCAATTGCAAGCATTACGTTGGTTATGTTTTTTCCGTACTTTGCATAAAGAGTTCTTCCGAGTCCCAAGGTTGCCGCAAAGAAAGCGGTGCCCATTATATCTCCTGCTACCTTTGGAATTCTGACAGCCGATTCAAGGTAGCTCGACGCCCACTGCGTCATAACGCTCTCTGTTGCACCACCCACAAAAATGCAGAAGAAGCAAAGAAGTATTCCCTTTGAGAAAAGTCCGGAGTTTCCGCTCTTTTCACTTTCCATATTCATTTCGGGAAATTCCGATTTCATAAACAAAAGCATTGCAATAATGGGTATAATACACATTGTTATAGGGAGAAAGAACCAAAGCTGTCCGCCAACAAGCTTTAAGAAAAGTGTGCTGAATATTACGATTCCAACCGCACCCCAAGCATAGCAGGAATGAAGCTTGGACATATCACGCTCGGGATTTTTTGAAGGGATCGCAGCGATTATAGGACTGAGAAGCACCTCACAAAGTCCACCCGAAGCAGAAAAAATAACCGTTCCGATTGACATCCACAAATACGCAACAGACGGACAGGCAAGTGGCATAAGAGAGTAAATCAAAAAGCCGGATGCGGTCAAAAACGGCGTAAGCTTTACTGCAAGTTTAACGTTAAATGCTTTAGGAAAGAAGGTAAAGAGCAAATCCATCCCAAGCTGTGTCACAAAGTTAATAACAACAAGCGTGCCCAGCAAAGTATATGATATTCCGTAAAGCTCTCGAAACGTTTCAAACAAAATGGCGGGAACTACAATGATGATTGCCATCGACACGCCAGAAACATAGCAAGCATATTTTGTATAAGTAAAATTTTTCATGATAACTCCTTGGAGGATTTAATCTTTTTTATCCATTTTCCGCTTTTCAATCTCACAAGACACCATATAGCCTTGAGCACCTGGTCAACCTTAAGGAAGAAATATATCCAAAAAGCAGGAAGGTGCAAAACAAAGCCCGCAAGAATTCCAAGCGGTACAGATGCTATCCACAAAAAGATATTATCGGCGAGCATCAGCATTTTAGTATCTCCGCCGCCTCTTAAAACACCCTTTGTCATTATGCTGTTGGTTGCCTGGAAGAATATTATAACACATATGGCAAGCATTAGCTGTCGTGCCAGGTCACGTGTTTCTTCCGACAAATCATATGCCAATATCATAGGCTCACTGATAACAAAGGCTATTATAGCTGCTATTGCTCCAAAAACTATACCAAGCCCGAGGAAGGCATAGCCTTGCCGAAAAGCTTTTTCCTTTTCTCCCTCTCCGAGAGTTCGACCCGTAACAATAGCACCCGATTGCGAAAAGCCTTGAATAAACACCGAGCTGAGCTGTTGGGTTACAGTGGTAACGGCGTTTGCCGCAACAAAGCTTTCTCCAAGCCGTCCTATTACCATAGCAACCGAATTGTTGCCAAGTGCCAGAATACCGTCGCTGACGAGCACAGGAATGCTCATTCTGATATACTCTTTCCAAAGCTTTCCGACAGGCTCAAACAGATGTCTGATTCTGAATCCTATCTCTTTATCCTTGAAGAAAAGATAACCGCAAATGACTGCGAATTCAAATATACGTGAAATAAGTGTGCCGACCGCTGCACCTGCGACTCCCATCTCAGGCGCTCCGAATTTGCCGAAAATGAAGATATAATTGGCTCCGACATTTACAAAAAAAGCCGCAACAGACGTGTAAAGAGGTATCCTTACCTGACCTACGTTTCTGAGTACAATAGTTGATGTCAATGCCAGTCCCAGCAAGAAATATGTAACTATGGAATAATTGAGATATTCTACGCCGTAACTTATGATACTTGAATCATTCGTGTATATTTTCATTATCAGCTTAGGCGCAACAGCTGTTGCTACCGCAAAAAGAGTTGACATTACAAGACAAAGCCTGAACATTATAGAAAGGGTTTTCTTGAGTGCGGGTTTATCGTTCATGCCGTAATATCTTGCAACAAGTACGGATGCTCCCATTCCGATTCCCATACAAAATATGTGAAAAATATTTATAAACTGATTTGCAAGTGAAACGGCAGAAAGCTGTGTTTCCCCTACCATCCCCACCATGACGGTATCCATAACATTTACGCCTGTGGTTATAAGTCCCTGAAGAGCAACCGGAATTGCAATTTTTGCAACGCTTTTATAAAATTCTTTATCTTTTATAAATAATGCAGACATTTTTCTTTTTACCTCTTTTCATCAAATTTGTATTGTATCACAATAAAATGCATTTGTCAAAATATTATCCAAATTTTCTTTCCTGCATATTATACAGTGACCGAATAATTTGAACAGGAGGAACAAAACATGAACCAGAACAATTGTACAAATGACAACTGCAGCTGTACCTGTAATGATGACATCTGTTGCATTGACACCTGCAGAATATATGATACAAGCAGAACTCAGGATTGTATTGAAGGACTCAGAGTTGTTCTTACACCTGCCGGTATGCAGGTGCTTCAGAATTGCCGCAGTCCGAGGGCAAAAGAAGTTCGTGTGCTTTGGTCACAGATAAACACAGACGAGCTTCCTTTTAACAGCGGTTATTATCAGGTAAATATACGTTATTACTTTTACGTTGTACTTACCTGCTGTGTCAACGGTGTGAGCCAGGATATCGAAGGTCTCGCCATCAGTGAGAAAACGGTCGTTCTCTACGGTGGTGAAGGTAATGTAAGTATTTTTAAATCGGATACAGATTCCGACCCTTGTTACACTCCGAATCTTAACAATGTTATCCCCGGCACAAACCGTCCCAAGGTAGTTCTTGAGGTGGCAACGCCCATTCCCCTTTCGGTAAGCATAGTGGAAAACTGCAACGGTATCCCCTTGCCTCCCGAATACGACAATATACCTCAGCAGATAATTAACCTTTTTGAGGGTGGCCTTGACTTGAATCCCTGCAATACCATTGCAGTTTGCCTGACGGTAGGAATATTTGCTCTTGTGAGAATAGAGCGTCCTTCACAGCTCATAATTCCCGCATGTGAATACTGTATTCCCGATGCAGACAAAACACCCGTTTCGGTTACAGACCCTTGCTCAATGTTCTGCTCTACTCCCTTCCCCATTGAGGAATTCTATCCGAGTACCTGTGCACAAAACAGAAATAACGGATAACACTGAGAAAAGCAAACACTTACAGAATCTGTTAATTAGTTTTAAAAAACAGCAGACACAGTTTTACCAACAAGGTAACAAACTGTGTCTGTTTTGTAAAAATCACGGCATTATATTGACAACACATTCCGTTATATGTATACTTTACGTGTAATGGAGGTGTCACTCGTGCATAAAATGCTGCTTTTGCTGTTGCCCATAGTTGTGGGGATGGTTTTTTATTTTAAGTTCTTCTTTAACAGAATTGCAAAGACATTTAGTTTTGACACGTCAAAAAAAGCAGTCAAGTTAACTGTTTGGATTCTTGCGATATGCTTTGGTGTTTTATCAATAGATATGTTCCATATCACTGCTATTGTAATTCTACATATTTTCGTTCTTGATGCTTTATTTGTACTTATCAATTTTTTGGTAAAAAAGCTTATCAAAAAAGATTGTACTTTATGGAAAAAGATTTACGGATGCGGAGCTTTACCCTTGTTAATTACGGCAGTTTTCCTAATCGTTGGATATTGTAACATGCACAATATCGTGCGTACCGATTACACAGTTTACACCGAAAAAGACGTGGGCGACGGATATCGTGTTGTTCTGATAGCAGACGTTCATTACGGTGTATCAATAGACGATGACAAGCTTAAAGAAACCAGCGACGAAATTGGCACTCTTAATGCCGACATGGTAATACTGTGCGGTGACATTGTAGACAACAACACAACTCACGAGGAAATGAAATCGGTATTCGAGATTCTCGGAAGCACAAAAAGCCGTCACGGAGTGTTCTACGTTTACGGAAATCATGACAGACCTTACAGAGACGGCGGAACATTCTCTGCCAAAGAGCTTGAAGAAGCAATAAAGCAAAGCGGAATCCGTATTCTGCAAGACGATGTGATAAGCATTGATGAAAATCTTACTCTTGTGGGACGTGAGGACAGAGGATATATTGTCGGAGAAACAGGAAGAAAAAGCATCGACCAGCTACTTTCGGGAGTTGACAGAAGCCAATATATACTTACCCTTGACCATCAGCCTATGGAATATGCAGAAAACGGAAAAGCAGGAAGTGACCTCGTGCTTTCGGGGCACACTCACGGCGGACAAATCTGGCCTGCAAACTATGCGTTTGAGATATTCAATATAAACGATGGAATCTACGGTCACATAGAAATAGACGAAGATACAGATGCAATAGTAACATCCGGTCTTGCGGGATGGAGTTACCCGATAAAAACCGCTTCACCTGCAGAATATGTTGTCATTGATATAAAAGGCGAAGAATAAAATATGTGAAAAACAAGTGATATAATTTTTTTGATTTTTTTCAAAAAAGGTATTGACTTTTCATTTGCTTTGTGATATCATATTCAGCGTCGGGGGTTTAGCTCAGCTGGGAGAGCATCTGCCTTACAAGCAGAGGGTCACAGGTTCGAGCCCTGTAGTCCCCACCAGAAAAAGACCTTAACTTTGATAAAAAGTTAAGGTCTTTTTTAACTAAATCCGTCTTGCGACGGGATAAATCCTCATTCGGAGGATGAAATCACTTCGTGATGAAATCTTGCTTCGCAAGGATATAAAGACGGATTTAATTTCATCCGAGCCGAGCGAGGATTTCATCCAAACTTGTTTGGATTTCATCGTGCTTTGCACGATTTCACTAAATTGATAAATTTAACCTTGATAAAAAGTTGGATGCATGACAGGGGGCGTGTCAATTTGCTGTCCTTTTTATGGGACAGATAATGTGATATAATATACAATGATATAATCTAAATTGCCAAAGTGAAGTTCGGATTTTCAAGGCAGGTTGCGTTCACTTTGACAAAACGAGGTTTCAATCTGTCTGTTTTGCTATGCCTAAACGACAGTGAAATATATTAAATTTCGGCTTTGAGGAGTAGTGCACACTCCTTAAAAGCCACAAAATACTGCTTATTTGAATTTTTGAAGGTCTCGTAAGCTATTTACCCTAACTTCACTTTTTTCATTTAAGCAAATAAAAGGAGTGATAATATGGTAATTGATTACGGATTTGGCACTCTTGGAAACAGCCTGATAGAAGTCTTTCATTCGGATTCACCCGATATGAATGAAGCGAAAAAGATAGTTGCTTCGGGAATTGATATTAATACCTTAAATGACTATCGTGATGAAAATCTACTTTCCGAAAGCCTGAGAGCATACGATTCATTTTATTTTTCTATAAGAAACAAACCATACGAAAGTTCTTCTTTAGAAAACAAAGCAAACGTAATGTGTGAGATTATTGATTTTTTCGTTTCTCACGGATTTGATATTAATGGATTTGGTGGATGTCTTGGTGCCCAATGTCTCTACGCTTTATCCTTTATGACACATGACAGATATATGATTAAAGTAACAAAGCATCTCTTTGATATCGGGGCAAAAAACCGCACAATTTCCGACAAAGCGGATGAAGACGAAACCCCTTGGGATCATGTTGGAGCAGAGCAGAGTTATTTGGATTGTTGCGAAGGAGACCATTCTTTAGGAAATATATATGAGGCACTTTATAAAATTTATGAGGCAGCTGACAAAGGGGACTCTTACGACTGTATCGACTCATACGAGTGTGCTGTTGGCAAAAAGATAATTAGAGTTTTTGCATCTCCTAACAATGATAATCCAACTATCTTTTATTCTATGAATTTACCAACTTTTAAGAAAGAAAACTGTTTTATATCGGATTTGTATTTTGTATATGATGGCGGAGTGTTGCGAACAACACAATTTGCCGATTTTTGGGTAGATGCAATACCTGACGAAAGCGAGCTTGTTGACGTTTCGGATTTTTTTGAGGGAGTTGTTGGCAATACAATAAAAAACTTCAGATTTAGCCACAGATGTGTCAGAAAGGAATCCACCACATATACTCAACCAATCACAGAAATAGAAATGGAATATGGGCAAATCATCAAGTTTTCAATCAATTTTGGTGATGTTGAAAATGAAAACAGAGTGGCATTTTTCGAATTGAATTGAAAAATGCACCCCCTTTATAAAAAGGTTCATACCCATTTCTAAAGGGGGTGCAAAAAGCATAGGTGCGAACCTTTTATTAAAATTGCAGTCATTCCCCAAAGAAAAAAAGAACACCTTGTGTGTTCTCAGCGTGTAGATAAAGTCAATTGTAAAATTGAAAATTCAGCAAATTGAACAAAGATGGGTTTCTTGTTAGCCTTCCCCAGTGGGGGAAGGTGGCAGCCGAAGGCTGACGGATGAGGTGTTATATCCGCTTTACAACATTGTTTTTCTATTTTTAGATAAAGTGAATGTACTCCTCATCCACCACTTCGTGGTCCCCCTTCTCCCACAGGAGAAGGCTTTTTGTGCATTTTTTTGGCTATGTAGTGTTTTTCGACAGTCTGAGAACACCTTGTGTGTTCTTTTTTGTTTTGTACAAAAAATGGAAGGACTGTAAATACTCGAACAGAGTTTTTACAGCCCTTCATTTATTGTATCAATTATATGTTCTTCTTAAGATAATCAAAGCCGGCGCGAATTGCGGGTACGCAATCCTCCATGCCTTCAAATTCAATTGAAACGTATCCGTCGTAGCCTACACGCTTAAGAGCAGCAAGGCAATTCTTAACGGGAACAATACCATGACCTACAACAGTTCCTCTGATGTGGTTACCGCAAAGTGTTGTAAAGAATCCTGAAGGACAGTCAACATTTCCTGCCTTGAAAAGGAAGTCCTTTGCATGGACATGGAACGTATAGGGAGCGGCAATTCCTACTGCAAGTACGGGATCTGTATCAGCACAAAGGAAGTTGCCCATATCACAAAGCCAACCATAGTTATCGCTTCCAACTGCAAGGATAAGCTCTTCAACTCTTTCGGGCTTCTGGAATATGTATCCGTGGTTTTCTGTACAGGTCTTAATGCCCTTTTCCTTTGCATATTCTGTTACTCGTCTGATATAGGGTGCCATATCCTTTATAGCATCTCTGTATGAATAAAGATGCTTCTTGGGAAGTGCATAGCATACATCGTGACGCATTACGGGAGCTCCGAGTGCTGCGGCAATGTCAACACACTTACAAACCTTTGCAACCTCTGCCTCAATATCTTCTGCAAGGAAGTTAGCGCCAACTGTATACGCGGCTATTTCAAGTCCTATTTTCGCACAATATTCTTTTATTTCTCCTGCAAGCTCAATAAGGTCAGTGCGTGTAGTATAACCTTCAAGCCCTGTAAATTCGATACCGTCAAAGCCTATTTCCTTTGCAATATCGCAAACCTTAAAATAATCACAGCCTGTTTCTCTTATGTATTTTCCAAAGCTGTAACTTGATACACCTATTTTCATTATACTTTCCTCCGTATATTTGGTATTTTGATTCTATCACACATTTTTGCTTTTTTCAATAGTTTTTCTGCATTTTTGTCTGAATTTCAAGGGGGACATGCCGTGTATCTTTTTGAACCTGTCCGAAAAATAGTTGCTGTCATTGAATCCGCAGGCATATGCTATTTCGGAAACAGTCTTAAGCTTCCCTTCTTCCAAAAGCTTTTCAGCATTCTGAAGTCTGACAAGTGTCAGGTATTCGTTAAATCCAAATCCTGTTTCCTTTTTGAAGGTGCGTGAAAGATGCTCGGGACTCACAGAAAAATCGGCGGATACATTACTGAGCGTTATGTCGGTTTGAAATTCTTTCGAAATGCGTTTTACGGTCTCTGCAACAAATGCCGAATTTCCACCTTTTTGATTTGCTTTGTTCTCACTTCTTGCAATCAAAACAAACAATAACTTTACAAGGCTTGTAAGCATTTCTTCGGAGTATTCATCCAATTGGTTGTACTCTTTTTCAATACTGTCAAAAATACGACTTACCTCTTTTGAAATAGTGGGATTCCTGAACAGATACGGCAGGCTGTCCAAGTTTCCTATCAGTGCTTCGGGAATGAAGTGGGGAGTGAAATTCAAAAGTCTTCTTTCATAGCTCGCAGTGTAAAGAGTCCTGTGAATAACATTTTCAGGGATAAGAATCAAATCTCCGGGGATAAGTGTGAATGTACACCCATCAATGAAGTAATTGCATTCGCCCTTAATGAAATAATATATTTCATACCACCTGTGGTAGTGATGTGTGCCCATGATCGGAGCAGGCGAAACATCGGTATCACGGTACTCATAAAAAAACTCTTTCCCGTCCAAGAATTTTATTGTCGGTATCATTTTCTTACCTCCTTACTTAAAATAATACATTAAAACATCAAAAAAATCAAGATTTTAAAATAAATTCGTCAAAAATACTAAGGATTTTTTTAATAAATTGATGTATAATACTGTCAAACAAAAAATAAAAGGAGAAAATATCATGAAATACACAGATAAGGGTGTTGAAGGCGTAAAAATCGCTTACGTCGGCGGTGGTTCAAGAGGCTGGGCATGGGGGCTTATGAGCGACCTTGCTTCAGCTGACGATATGAACGGCGAAGTAGCACTTTACGACATCGACTTTGAAGCGGCAAAGCACAACGAAATAATCGGCAACAAATACAATGATGCCGAGGGTGCAAAATCACATTGGGACTACAAGGCATACGAGACAGCAGGCGAAGCACTCACAGGTGCTGACTTTGTTATAATCTCTATCCTTCCCGGTACATTCGACGAAATGGAAAGCGACGTACATACTCCCGAAAAGTATGGAATTTATCAGGCTGTAGGTGACACAGTAGGCCCCGGTGGTCTTATTCGTGCACTCCGTACAATTCCTATGTTTGAGGAAATAGCACTTAACGTAAAGAAGTACTGTCCCAATGCTTGGGTAATCAACTACACCAACCCCATGACAATCTGTACAAGAGCGCTTTACAAGGCGTTCCCCGAAATCAAGGCATTCGGATGCTGCCATGAAGTATTCGGTACTCAGGGACTTCTTGCTCAGATGATAACCGAAATGCACGGCATCGAAAAGCCTCGCAGAGAAGAAATAAAGGTAGAGGTAACAGGTCTCAACCACTTCACATGGATAACAAAGGCTAAATACCGTGACATCGACGTTTTCGAGGATTATAAGGAATTTGCTAAGAAGTATGCCGAAACAGGCTACCTCAAGGGCAAGGATGATAACTGGATGAACAATGTATTTGACTGTTCAAACAAGGTTAAGTTCGACCTCTTCAACCGCTTTGGATATATTGCAGCTGCAGGTGACAGACACCTTGCAGAGGACTGTGAGGGCAAGTGGTATCTTGAATCTCCCGAAAAGGTAAAGGAATGGGGCTTCGGTCTCACACCCGTTTCGTGGAGAAAGGAAAACCTCAAGGAGCGTCTTGAAAAGAGCGAAAAGCTCAGAAGCGGCGAGGAGCCTATCAAGCTTAACAACACAGGCGAAGAAGGCGTAAACCAGATGAGAGCCATTCTCGGTCTTCACGACCTTGTTACAAACGTAAACCTTCCCAACATGGGTCAGATCCCCAACCTTCCCATGGGTGCGGTAGTTGAAACAAATGCGGCATTCACAAACAACAGTGTTAAGCCCATTTGTGCAGGTCCCCTTCCCAAGTCAATTTATCCTCTCATTTCAAGAGTATGCGGTCAGCAGGAAATGATAATTGAAGCGGCATTTGAAAGAGACCTTGAAAAGGCATTCACTGCCTTCACAAATGACCAGCTCGTTACAATCAACACAGAGGATGCAAGAAAGCTCTTCGACGAGATGATTGAAAACACAAAGGAATACCTCAAGATGTACAACATCTAATTTTAAAAACGGCGGATTTTCCGCCGTTTTTTGTTTACACTAACATAAAAGGTTGGTGTAACTATGAAAAAGAAAAATATAACAGATTCACTCATTATCGGTGCGGCACTATTCTCCACTCTTTTCGGTGCGGGGAATATGATATTTCCACCTCACCTCGGTCTTGAATCGGGTACGGACTGGTTTTTGGGATTCACAGGCTTTTACATTGCTGACGTAGGACTTGCGATATTGGCACTAATCAGCATAGTAAATCAAGGCTCGTTTAAGGCTCTCGCATCTCCCATCGGCAATAAAGCAAGACTTCTTCTTACCTTCGTGATAGTACTTTGCCTCGGGCCGCTGATAAGTGTACCAAGAACCTGTGCCACCACATTTGAGCTTGCCATACTCCCTCTTTCGGACAGAATTCCCTCCGCACTTTTCAGTGCAGTGTTTTTTATTATAACTTTGCTTCTTGCATTCAACGAAACAAAGGTTATTGACATTGTAGGTAAAATTCTCACTCCCGTATTGGTTATAGGGCTCCTTTTTCTTGTAACAAAAGCAGCACTCTTCCCTATCTCCGACCAAATAAAAGAGAAAGCTATTCTGTCTCCCCTTTCATCGGGATTGAGTGCGGGATATCAGTCTATGGATATTCTCGGTATGGCAGTAATTGACACTCTGCTCATTGAAAGCGCCTCAAGGAGAGGACACTCAAGCAAACGGGCAAAAAGAGCCGTAATATCGGGAGCTTGCGGATTTGCGGCTGTCGGACTTTTTGTAATATATCTTGGGTTAACGTATATGGGCGCAACAGCATCGTCACTATACGATGTAAGTATTCCACGTACAGAGCTATTGACAAATGCAGTATCAATCATTGTCCCGGGAACATTCGGCGTTACGGTGTTTGGAATAATCGCAGGACTTGCCTGTCTTACAACCTCGGTATCTCTTACAGGTGCGGCGGCAAAGTATTTTTCGGGACTTACAAAAGGCAAGATAAGCTACAAAGTATTCGTTACGGCAATATGCATTTTCAGCGCAGTGCTGTCTGTAATGGGAGTAGAAAAGATTGTTGCGCTGGCATCTCCCGTGCTGACTGTAATATATCCTCCGGTGCTTGTAATAGTACTCCTCGGCTTTTTGGGAAAATATCTTACTCCGCTTTCATGGCGGCTTTCTGTTGGCGGAGCACTGGTCTACGGAATAGCAGAAGCAATTTCCGGATTTGGCATACGGGTAGCATTTCTTAAATACCTTCCTCTTTCTCACATGGGCTTCGGTTGGCTTTTGCCATGCGCACTACTTGCACTAATAGGCACAAAAGGTGCATTTTCACGCAGTAAACAAAAATAAGTATTTCTTTTTTTACTTTTCTATTGATTTTTTCAAAATAAATGCTAAACTATAATTGACCACTTTTATTAAGGAGAAGTAAAGATGAAAACACTCATAATAGCAAGACTTTCTGCTTCAAAAACATTAAAATTTGCGACAAGAGAGCTTGCAAAATATCTAAGACTTATAGACAGTGATATCGTTGTTGAAGAGCGACTTTGTGATAAGTACGATGCCACTCGCCCTTATATATGGGTAGGTACAGAATCGGAGTTACCCGCTGAATTTCCCGAGGTTGCAGACAAGAATCTCGACGATGCAATATGTATTGATGTAAAGGACTATATCGGTGTAATTTCGGGTGTAAACGAAAGAGCTGTTCTTATTGCGGTATACAGATTTCTCCGCGAGCTTGGCGTTGCTTTCATCAGACCTACGGGAGACGGTGAAGTTATCCCCGAATTCAAGCTTGAAAGCTGTGAGGTAAAGCTCTCCGAAGCTCCCTCTTACCGTCACAGATGCATTTGCATTGAGGGCGCTGTAAGCTACGAGCACGTATATAATATGATAGATTGGATACCCAAAATGGGTATGAACGGATATTTCATCCAGTTTGCAAATCCCATTCATTTCTTTGAAAGATGGACAAGACATATCAATAATCCAACACTTGGTGAAACAGAAACATATGACATTGACGGATATCAGATAAAGGCAAAGCTTGAAGAAGATATTTCCGAGCGTTCGCTTATGTATCACGGAGTGGGACACGGCTGGACTGCGATGTATCTCGGACTTGGAGACAGAGTATCCTTTGAACCATGCACAAGAAAGCTTACAGAGGAAGAAAGTGAGTTCCTGGCACTTGTTGACGGAAAGCGTGATATATGGCTCGGAAGACCTGAATTCACCGAGCTTTGTTACTCGAACTTGAAGGCGCAGGATGCATACATAAATGCGGTAGTTGATTATTGCACAAAGCATCCCGACGTAACCCATATTCACACCTGGCTATCAGACTCACACAACAACCACTGTCAGTGTGAGAACTGCGCAGGTAAGCGCCCCTCCGATCTCTATGTTGAGATGCTCAACCGTCTTGATGAAGTTATGACAGAAAAAGGACTCACGACAAAAGTGGTATTTCTTGTGTATCACGAGCTCCTTTGGGCACCCGAATATGCATCAATCAAAAACATGGACAGATTTGTAATGATGTTTGCCCCCATCTGCCGTTCATATTCACAGACCTTTGCATCGGTTGACATGTCGAATCCCGACCCCATTCCCGAGCTTGACCTCCGTGCGGTTAAATATCCCACATCTGTTGCAACTCTCATGTCAATGTTCAATGAATGGAGTAAGCAAACTCCCGTAAATGACTCCTTTGACTTTGACTATCATCTTTGGACAGCTCATCTCCATGACCCGGGATATGCGGGAATATCAAAAATACTTTTCAAGGATATGGCAACCCTTGACAAGCTGGGACTTAACGGAATGGTAAGCTGCCAGCTTCAGAGAACCTGCTTCCCCACAAACCTGCCCATGCACGCAATGGCAGAAGCGCTCTGGAACAAAAAGTGCGACTATGATGCGATGGCTGAAAAATTCTATTCCGACACCTTCGGCAAGGAATATAAGACAGCAAAGGAATATCTTGAAAAGCTATCATCACTCATTGTTCCCGATATGCTGTTAAACCGCGATGAATATGCCTCTCTCAACGCTGAGAAAAAGGCTGAAATGGCAAAAGCCGCCGCAGAGCTTTGCAACAGCTTCAAGGACACAGTTGCGAAGGTGCTTGAAAATGCAGCTGACATGGACAAGGCGCAGAAAAAGTCATGGGAATATCTTGCTTATCACTGTGAGCTTGCAAGTCAGGCATGCTACTTAAAGCATCTCAGAATTTCCGCGGCAAACGAAGAAACCGTTAATGAAGCAAGAGAAATTTTCAAAAATACCGCTTATGCGTTGGAAGAAAGAACTCACAAGGTATTCGACACCTGGAGACTTATCTCTGTGGTTAACGCAATATTTTAAAAAACGAGGTGACTGAAAATGGCAATCAGAGAAACAAAAAGCGAAATTATTCTTGAAAGCAAGTATGCAGTAATTACAATTTCAAAAAAAGATTCCATAGTTACAAGCGTAAAGTATCTTCCCGAAAATAAGGAGATAGTATCCGATGAAAAGGTTCATTTCTTCTCCTTTTTCAAAGATACAACAGATGAATCCTTCCCCGACTCGCTGACGCTTAAAGGAAACGTAATCACAGTTAAAAATGACCTTGGCTCATTCGATGTAAAGGTCGAAGGCGATGACTATTTCTTCCTTGAAATCGTTTCGGCACTCTGCGAGCCGATATACAAGGTTTATGTGGGACATGCAAAATACACCGAGCCTGTTGCGGTAAATGTTGCAATGACAGTAGGCTCAATTCCCAATTTCTATCCCGACGGAAAGAGCTGTGAGACTCTTTGCTATACAACACGCCGTCTTGGTGACGAAGGTGCAAAGTGTGCACTTCTTATTGCACCTCTTGACCTTCACCGTGACCTGCTCAAGGAAATATGCTTACAAATAGATAGGACAAAAGGTATTTTCAACCCTCTCGGAGGCGTGTTTGCCCAGGAAAATAAAATAAATTACAGCAATTACATGATTGCTACAAATACTCGTCGAGATGCTATGGCTCAGAATCTTGACAAGTATGCTGCAATAGGAATAGACCAGCTTGATATTCATCAGGGATATAACACCTTCCGTCAAGGTGATATGAAATACATGGGATATGAAGACGATGCAGAGTTCAGAAAGTATGTAGGTGATCCCCTTGCGGAAAAAGGTATCAGCGTTTCACTCCATACATACTCATTCTATGTGGACTACGGTTGTGACACAATTCTTTCAAAGCCCGAATATCAAAAAGATCTTCGTATAATGCACACACTGACTCTTACCGAAGATATTGATGCGGAATGTACACTCATCAATACAGACGAACCCAGCAATGTTGTAACGGTGGGTTACACCTTCTTCTCAAAGAGCTCACCCTTTATTCTCATTGACGAAGAGATTATTCGATTTAATAACACAGATAACGGATTCAAGGTAGTACAAAGAGGTGCGGCGGGCACAAAGGCTGTAGCCCACAAGAAGGGCGCTGTGGTAAAGCACATTGAAGGCTATTACAACGGACTTGCTCCCGAGCTTGGTTCGAACCTATACTACCAGATAGCAAGGAATACCGCTGAACGTTACAACAAGGGCGGCTTTGAAATGATATATCTTGATGCCCTTGACGGTGTATGGAAGAACATTGATATCCGTGAAGAGCACGTTTACTACGCTGCGGCATTCATTAAGGAAATTCTTCAGTACTGCGAAAAGCCTCCTATTATCGAGTTTTCGTTCATGAATCCCGCATTCTGGGCAGGACGAGGAAGACTTGGTGCATGGGATTCATGTACAGTGGGATATAAGCAGTTCAACAAATCCCACGAGAAATCAAACCGTCAATTCCTTGACAGATATGCAGCCTGCACTCTTGGCTGGTACAACTATTACAGTGATGCAGGCAACAACACGGTAACACGCTATCAGCACAGAGATGTGATGGATCACATGGGTACCATTGCACTTGTCAATAACTTCAGTACAGCGTTCCAGTCAAGAACAACCACCGATTTTGACAGAGTTGCGGGTATGCGCAGAAATCTTGCTATTTATAAAGAATATGATGACTTGAGAAAGAGTGACTATTTTTCACCCGAATATCTTGCAAAAATCGACACAAATAACTGTGAATATGCACTCACAGAGGAAAAAGGTAAATTCTGGCTTCAGGAAAGAAACTACTGCGGTAAGCGAATCCGTAATATGTCGGATGAGGCTATGAACACCGCAACCTTCACCAATCCCTTCTCAAAGCAGAAGCCTTTCATCAGAATTGAAATGGCAATGGGTGCGGATAAAGAAGAGCGCTTCTTCCTTCTCGCAGGAAACGAAAAGACAGGTAAAGAACTTGTTGAGTGCGAAACAAAGTACGAAACTCCTCTTGACCTTTCGGAATATGAAGGAAGATATGTCAGAGTAAAGGGTAACGGCAAGAACGGTCATATTATCATAAGAATGTGGGGCAGAGCCAGCGGTGAGGGCGGTGTTGCAAAATATATAATCGACACAAATTTCGAAGGCTGGAGAGAGTTTATAATGGTTGAGGACAACTCCATTGAAAGAGATGAGCTGAACCTCAACGCAAATGAGCATTGGAGACTCATATACGCAAACGGATATGTGGCAAAGGAAACACACACCGTCGGTCTTCAGCTTGCAGGCGATACCGAAGGAGTTGTTATCTCTGATATATACGCTGTTCCCGCAGTATACGACGTTATCAAAAATCCCACCGTTGAAGTAAACGGACAGAGCATTATGTTCGAATGCGAAGTTCCCAGTGCCGAATTCATTGAATTTGACGGGGAAAAAGCGGTTGTCATCGACCGTCACGGCAACGAAAAGCCTGTATGGTTCAGTGGAGAGTTAACAGTCCCCAAGGGCAATTTCAAGGCTAAGCTTACAGGACGTTCGCTTAACAGACTTATCCCCGGTGCATATGTAACCTTTGGATTTAAAGGCAAGACTATCAAATAAAGTTTCAGGCAGGACATTTTAGTCCTGCCTGCATTTTTTTCTGTATTCGGCGGGTGAGGCTTGATACACCTGTAAAAAGCTTCGGTAGAAGGTGGAATAATCCTCAAAGCCGCAACGTGTGTAAATTTCCGAGGTGGAAAGGTTTGTTGACGCCAGCATTGTAGCCGCCGCACCTGTTTGTATACGAAGAATATAGCTTTTGGGTGACTCTCCCGTTGAAGCCTTGAAAAGCTTTCTGAAATAGGACTCACTCATAAAGCAAGCCTCCGCCATTCCCGCTACCGTGGGGCGTCTGCCGTTGTCGAGAGAGGTGGAAACGTAATTCATTGCGGGTAGTACGCTACGGTCCTTTTTCTGTCCGCCGTAGCTGTCAACCGAGTGGGCTTTGTTGTGTGAGAGGAGTATGAGCAATTCTGTAAATTTCAAGGTGAGAATATCCGAAAGTGCAATATTTTCCCTTGCTTCACCTTGAAAAATCCGAGCTATATCGGTTATAAGGCGGTGGATTTCGGGGTTGCCCTCCTTTGTAAAGACTCCGCTTATATCGATTTTACGTGCAATCTCGGCAAAGTACGCTACGTCTATATTCAAGTGAGGAGATGACATTTTCAGAAGGTCGACGGTGATAAAAATCCACACCGCCCCCTCCCTGTCCGTGATATTGTAATGGGGCTGAAAGGGCAATATAAGCTGTACGTCGCCTGCGGAAAAGGGCATCTCATCGCTGTCTGTCATACATTTACCGCTACCGCTGAGGCAGACGCCAAGCTCAAACGCCTCGTGATAGTGAAGGACCTTGAACTCGCTGACGGGCATAGGATAAAGGGTGACCCAGTAAAAATTCTTTTCAAGGGCGCGTACTCTTTCGTATATTATATTAACGTTTTCTCTTTTCAAAATCATCAACTCCCGCATATAATATACTACTGTTTCCGAAAAAAATCAACCCCGCATTAAAAAAATCGAAAATGCAATATTTTGTATCTGTAATGCAATAGACATATAAAGCCGTTTTTGTTACTATTATCGGTGAAGGGAGTGGATTTTATATGATAAAAAACGTTATAAACGAAATAAACGACGTCCACGTACTCACAAGGGACAATGACCTTAAAATAAAGCTTGAGGGTGAGCTTTCGGAAGCCGTAAGCTTTATCGAAAGAAATCAGATATGTGATGTAGGACTTTGGCAGAGATTCGTAAATGTTTTCCGTTGGCATAAGGACGGCTGTGGTGACCCCTGGGTAAGCTGGAGAAGCGAATACTGGGGCAAAATGATGCGCGGCTCGTCTATGGTAGTAAAATATACCAATGATGACGGAATGTATAAAATTCTCGAAAATGCAGTACGCGATATAATTACCACAGAAGATGAGCACGGCAGAATTTCGGGTTATTCCGTGGAAGAAGAATTTACACGTTGGGACTTATGGGGCAGAAAATATGTAATGCTCGGAATGATGTATTTCATGGAAATATGCCGTGATGAAGAACTCGCACGTGATATGACTAAATCAATGTGCCGTCAGGCAGATTACATAATAGAGCATGTAGGCCCGGGTAAGCTTGACATACGTGAATGCACCGCAAACTGGGAAGGTCTCAATTCCTGCTCTATCCTTGAGCCTATTGTAAGACTGTACAAGCTCACAGGAAATAAAAAATATTTTGAATTTGCGGAATATATTATTTCAACGGGCTTTATACAGTCGGCAAATATCATTGAATTGGCATATGAAGACAAGGTATCACCTCACGAGTATCCCGTTGTAAAGGCTTATGAAATGATGTCATGCTTTGAAGGACTTCTGCAGTTCTACTATGTTACCGGTATTGAAAAATACAAAACAGCCGTTCTTAACTTCGGAAAAAGAATTATCAACGGTGAAATCAGTATCATTGGTTGCAGCGGATGTACTCACGAGCTTTTCGACCATACCGCCGTAAGACAGACACAGACAGACTACACGGGTGTTATTCAGGAGACCTGTGTTACGGTAACCTGGATGAAATTTGCGGCGGCAGTACTGGAGCTTTCGGGTGATTCAAGCTATGCAGACCATATAGAGCAATCCTTCTATAATGCTTATTTAGGTTCATTTAATACCAATAGAGTTCCGTCGATTCAATACCATAAAGAAGGCAGAAGGAATATTTTACCTCAGGTGATGCCGTTTGACTCTTATTCCCCATTGGTATCCGACACAAGAGGTCGTGCCACAGGCGGATTTAACTATTTCCCCGACGGAACATTTTACGGCTGTTGTGCTTGTATCGGAGGTGCGGGTGCAGGGGTTATACCCGAAATCGCCATTATGAATTCCGCAAACGGTATTGTTATAAATTATTACGAAAAGTGTGTTACCGAAATTAACGGTGTAAAACTGACACTTGACACCGAATACCCCTACGACGGAAGTGTTACGATAACTCTTGACACGGCAGAAAAAGCATTCGACATAAGCCTCAGAATTCCCGCATGGTGTGATAAAGCGAGTGTTACAATAAACGGAGAAACAACTCCTTGCCACAAGGGATATGTGACACTCAGCCGACATTGGAAATCGGGAGATATCATAGTGCTTGACCTTCCGATGAAAGTTAAACGTATTCTTCCTCCCGAGAGCGCAGTGAACGCTGATATCTTTGCAGCCTACACCTACGGTCCTATAGTTCTTTCGGCTGACAAGAGAATCACCGATCCGGACAGTGTAATTGACCTTGTATGTGACAGTGCCGTGAAGGTGTACTGTCCCGAAATACGTGATGCCAAGCTGTGCCTTGAATTCAACGATGTAAACGGTAAAAAGGTACGTCTCATCGACTACGCATCAGCAGGAAAAACCTGGTCAGAGGAATCCCGTTGTGCCGCATGGTTAAAAATTAAATAATTTTTTCAAAAAAACTATTGACAAAATCAAAAAACAGTGATATAGTGTATTCACCGAAATATTTAAAGGCTGTGACGAAGACGGTTTTGAAGGTTGTTTCCAGAGAGCTGACGTTTGGTGCGAGTCAGTAACTAATCGACAAAGTATCCTATCACTTCCGAGCCGGAATGCTGAAAGTTCTCAAGTAAGTGTTCCCGTGATTGCTGCGTAAATGCATAGGAATTGATTGATTCCAAGAGTGGCAGGTCTCCTGCAATTTGAGTGGTACCGCGGATGAGTTAATTTCACCCGTCTCAAAGAAAAATCTTTGAGACGGGTTTTATATTTTTCTAAGGAGGAACAGAAAATGTCAACAACTTCAAAAACAAAACTTCTGGAGGTAGCGCGCCGAATTCGTGAAATGCGTGAAATAGAAGGAATCAGCATTGAAGAAATGGCAGAAAAGACAGAAGTTTCTGTCGAAAATTATCTCGAATATGAAGCAGGAAATGCAGATTTCCCCTTCTCTTTCATACATAAGTGCTCATTGGTATTTGATATAGAAATAACAGATATTCTCGAGGGAAAGAGTGCAAACCTCCGTTCTTATACAATTACACGTAAGGGAGAAGGTCAGGACACAGCCAAAGAAAACGGAATCCAGATTCAAAGTCTTGCGCCCAAGTTCAAGGACAAAATTGCTGAGCCCTATTGGGTAAAATATGAATATGATGCAGAGCTTCAGGACAAGCCTATAAATCTTACAACTCACTCAGGTCAGGAATTCGATTACGTTGTAAGCGGCAGACTTAAAATTCAGGTTGGCGACAACATTGAATATCTCAGTGAGGGCGACAGTATCTATTACAACAGCTCAGAGCCTCACGGTATGATTGCTGTTGACGGTAAGGAATGTCTCTTCGTAGCTGTGGTACTTCCGGGCGAGGCAACAGAGGAAACCACCGTAAGAAAGACCATCACTGCCTCCACTGCAAAGGCAGGCTTGGTAAGTGAGAAGTTCATCAAATGTGTTGAAGACGAAAACGGGTCGCTTGTTTCCATTGATTTTGAAAACGAAGATAAATTCAATTTTGCTTTTGATGTAGTTGATGCCATCGCAAAGAAAGACCCCGCAAAGCTTGCAATGATTCACATTGACAAGAATAAGGTTGAAAGAAAGTTCACCTTCAACGATATGAAGCGTCATTCAGCGCAGGCGGCAAACTACTTTAAATCCCTCGGCATCAAGAAGGGCGACAGAGTAATGCTGGTGCTCAAGCGTCATTATCAGTTCTGGTTCTCGATACTTGCGCTTCATAAGCTCGGAGCGGTTGCTATTCCCGCAACAAATCTTCTTGTGGCACATGATTTCGATTACCGTTTCAATGCCGCAGGAGTTTCGGCGATTGTTTGCAGTGCAGACGGACAGATAGCAGAGCAGGTTGACCTTGCACAAAGCTCAAGTCCCACTCTCAAGACAAAAATACTTGTGGGCGGTAAGCGTGACGGTTGGCACGACTTTGACGAAGAATACGCTCTCTTCTCAACTCACTACTACAGAACAGAAGAAACCGCTTGCGGTAACGATATGATGCTCATGTTCTTTACATCGGGCACAACAGGATATCCCAAGATAGCGGCTCATTCCTACAAATATGCACTCGGTCACTACCCCACAGCAAAATATTGGCATATGGTAGAGCCCGACGGACTTCATTTCACCATATCCGATACCGGTTGGGGTAAGGCTCTCTGGGGTAAGCTCTACGGTCAATGGCTGTGCGAGGGCGCGGTATTCACATACGATTTCGACAAATTTGATGCATCGGAAATTCTTCCAATGTTTGCAAAATACGGAATCAAGACCTTCTGTGCACCTCCCACAATGCTTCGTATGATGATAAAAGAGGATATCTCAAAATATGATCTCTCATCAGTTAAGCATATGACAACTGCAGGTGAAGCGCTTAATCCCGAGGTATACTATCAATTTGAAAAGCTCACAGGTCTTCAGATAATGGAAGGCTTTGGTCAGACCGAGCTCACTCTTGCTATCGCAAACCTTGTAGGTCAGGATCACAAGGTAGGCTCAATGGGACGTCCCGTTCCGCTTTATGACGTACAGATTCTCGACCCCGACGGAAATCCCGTACCTAACGGTGAAAACGGTGAAATCTGTGTTAAGGTAAGTGATAAGGTTCCTTGCGGTCTCTTCCTTGGATATTACGGAAACCAAGAAAAGACAGACGAAGTTCTTCACGACGGCTATTATCATACAGGAGATGTTGCATGGCGCGATGAGGACGGATTCTTCTGGTATGTGGGCAGAACAGACGACGTTATCAAGTCATCCGGCTACCGTATCGGTCCGTTTGAAATAGAAAGTGTAATCATGGAGCTTCCCTACGTTCTTGAATGCGGTGTATCTGCCGCTCCCGACGAGGTAAGAGGTCAGGTTGTTAAGGCAAGTATCGTACTTGTCAAGGGAACCGAGCCCACAGAAGAGCTCAAGAAAGAAATCCAAGATTATGTAAAAAAACACACAGCTCCTTACAAGTATCCCAGAATTGTAGTGTTCCGTGATGAGCTTCCCAAGACAATAAGCGGCAAAATTCAAAGAAATAAACTGTAATTTTTAAAAAAATATTGACAAAGCTCAAATGATGTGATATACTTCTTATATTCAAGGAAAGGCTTTGACGAAGAGTATACCGAATTATTTATGCAAAGAGAAGCGACGTTTGGTGAGAGTCGCAGATAGATATCGGTATTTGTAGCTTCCGAGCCGAGAGGAAGAAAGCATTTGTGAGTAGACCCTCTCCGTGATTGCTGCGTAAATGCATAGGAATTGATTGATTCCAAGAGAGGCGGCGAGTCCGCAACTTGAGTGGTACCGCGGGCGTTGTTTATTATGCTCGTCTCAAGGATCATATCTTTGGGACGAGCTTTTATTGTCCCGACATGGAGGAAAATATGCAACAAATTACAGGTCTTGATTTTAAAATCAAGGAAATGGCAGGACGAATACGCGAATTGCGTGAAATCATGGGTATCTCGGTTGAAGATATGGCAAAGAAAACAGATGTATCTGTTGATGAATACATAAACTGTGAAAACGGTAACAGTGACCTTGCCTTTGCTTTTATCTACAGATGTGCTCTTGCGCTTAACGTAGACGTAACCGATATCATCGAGGGACACAGCCCTAAGCTTAAAACCTACACTGTAACAAGAAACGGTCTCGGTCAGAAAATTGAGCAGGCACACGGCATGACGTATTACAGCCTTGCCTCCGAGTTCAAAAACAGAATAGCTGAGCCGCTGTATGTAAGAGCTACCTACAAAGACAAGGCTGACGATATTGAACTCACCACACACGCAGGACAAGAATGTGACATTATCATAGAAGGTCACCTTAAGGTTCAGGTGGGAGAGCATACCGAGGTACTCGGCCCCGGCGACAGTATTTATTATAACAGCTCGGAGCCACACGGAATGATTGCGGTAAATGACAGAGATTGTCTTTTCTACGCAATAGTTCTTAATCCCACCGGAGAATCAATTCCCGAGCTCCTTCCCCATCCCACTGTCACAACCGAAAGACAGATCCCCCGTGATACTGAGGACAGAGTATACCGTAACTTCATTGATACTGTTGAAGATGAAAACGGAACTCCCACATCAATTACATTTAAAAACACAGACAAGTTCAACTTTGCTTTTGACATTGTTGATGCTATTGCGGACAAGAAACCCGATAAGCTTGCTATGCTTCACATCGATGTGAACAAGACAGAACGTCGCTTCACCTTCAAGGATATGAAGAAGTATTCCGCTCAGGCGGCAAACTACTTTAAGTCACTTGGTATCAAAAAGGGTGACAGAGTAATGCTGGTTCTCAAGCGTCATTATCAGTTCTGGATAGCGATGCTCGGTCTTCACAAGCTTGGTGCCATTGCAATTCTTGCAACAAACCAGCTTCAGGAGCACGATTTCGAATACCGCTTTAATGCGGCGGGCATTTCAACCGTTATCTGTACTGCGGACGGTGACACAGCTCACCAGGTAGAGCTTGCCATAGAAAAGTCTCCCACAGTTCAGACAAAGATAATTGTTGGACGTGACAGAGACGGATGGCGTAATTTTGACGAAGAGCGTGCCCTCTTCTCCACACACTTCAACAGAACGGAAGAATCTCCCTGCGGAGATGACCTTATGCTTATGTTCTTTACATCGGGTACAACAGGATATCCCAAGATTGCGGCACACTCCTGCAAATATGCACTCGGTCATTTCCATACAGCTAAATATTGGCACACGGTTGACCCCAACGGACTTCACTTCACAATTTCGGACACCGGATGGGCAAAATCCATGTGGGGTAAATTCTACGGTCAGTGGGTATGTGAGGCGGCAACCTTCGTTTATGACTTCGATCGTTTCGATGCTTCGGATATTCTGCCAATGTTTGCAAAATATCACATAACAACCTTCTGTGCTCCCCCCACAATGCTTCGTATGATGATTAAGGAAGATATTTCAAAATATGACCTTTCGTCAGTCAAGCATATGACAACAGCGGGAGAAGCACTTAATCCCGAGGTTTACAATCAGTTTGAAAAACTCACCGGTCTTCAGATACTTGAGGGCTTCGGTCAAACAGAAAGCACTATGATAATAGGCAACCTTGTTGGAACATCTCACAAGGTAGGTTCAATGGGTAAACCCGCACCTATATATGATGTCGAGCTCCTTGATGCGGACGGAAATCCCGTTAAGGACGGTGAAAACGGAGAAATCTGTGTTAACGTCAAGAACGGTGCTCCCTGCGGACTCTTTACCGGATACTACCTCAACGAAGAAAAGACCCGTGAGGTATGGCATGACGGTTACTATCACACCGGCGACGTTGCTTGGCGTGACGAGGACGGATTCTTCTGGTATGTCAGCCGTGTTGATGACGTTATCAAGTCATCCGGATACCGTATCGGTCCATTCGAAATCGAAAGCGTTATCATGGAACTTCCTTACGTTCTCGAATGTGGCGTTTCTGCGGCACCCGATGAGGTGAGAGGTCAGGTTGTTAAGGCAAGTATCGTGCTTGTCAAGGGAACCGAACCCACCGACGCACTCAAGAAAGAGATTCAGGATTACGTTAAGAGCAGAACGGCTCCTTACAAGTATCCCAGAATTGTAGTATTTAAGGATTCTCTTCCCAAGACCGTCAGCGGCAAGATACAAAGGAACAAATTATAATGAAATACAAAAGAATAACCCTCCTTTCGGGACATTACGGAAGCGGTAAGACAAACATCGCCGTAAACATGGCTTTTGAACTGAAAAAGCTTACCGATAACGTAGTTGTTGCCGACATGGATATAGTAAACCCCTACTTCCGTACCAAGGACAGTCAAAAGGAGTTTGAAGAAGCGGGTATAAAGCTTATTGCTTCCGCCTTTGCAGGCTCAAACGTTGACTTACCGTCACTTCCTCAGGAAATGTATGCACTGACCGATGATAAATCGTCTCACGCCATACTTGACATAGGAGGAGATGAAAGAGGTGCATTGGTGCTTGGAAGATATGCATCGCAAATAAAAGAGGAAAACAATTACGAAATGCTTTTCGTCTTTAATGCCTGCCGTCCTCTTACCCCGGATGCCGATTCGGCACTTGAGGTAATGCGCGAAATTGAATGGGCAGGAAAAATACCTTTTACGGGTATCATAAACAACTCAAACATCGGAGAAGAAACAACACCCGAGATTGTTTTATCGTCACTTGAAAAAGCAAATGAACTGAGTGAAAAAGCGGGAATTCCCCTCGTTATGACCTCGGTTCACTCGAAGATATTTCCCTCCCTTGAAAATAAAATACCAAATCTATTCCCATTAAAACTTCAAAACAAAATAATGTAAGGAGTGTAAAAAATGCCAAAACTTACTTTTAAAACAGACAATTGTAAGGGCTGTGGACTTTGCGTTGATGCTTGTCCCAAGGGCGTACTTGCAATTGCAAAAGAAAAAATCAACAAAAAAGGTCATCACCCTGTTGAAGCGGTGAAAGAGGATGCTTGTATCGGTTGCACCTTCTGTGCTACTATGTGTCCCGACTGTATAATCAAGATTGAGAAATAGAAAGGTCGTGAAAAAATGGCAGATAAAGTATTGATGAAGGGTAACGAAGCCATTGCTGAAGCCGCTATCGTTGCAGGCTGTCGCCATTACTTCGGTTATCCCATTACTCCCCAAACTGAAATTGCCGCTTACATGGCTAAAAGAATGCCTAAAATCGGCGGTTGCTTCCTTCAGGCAGAAAGTGAAATTGCCGCTATCAATATGGTATACGGCGTTGCTTCATGCGGTAAGCGTGTTATGACTTCCTCTTCAAGCCCCGGAATCTCACTTAAGGGTGAAGGACTTTCTTACCTTGCAGGTGCAGACCTTCCCGCACTTGTAGTTAACGTACAGAGAGGCGGCCCCGGTCTCGGTGGTATTCAGCCCTCACAGTCAGATTATTTCCAGGCAACAAAGGGCGGTGCACACGGTGACTTCCATATGGTTGTTTTCGCTCCCGCTTCCGTTCAGGAAATGGCAGACCTCACAGTTCACGGCTTTGACGTAGCAGACAAGTACCGTGTAACATCCATGATTCTTGCCGACGGTACAATGGGTCAGATGATGGAGCCTGTATCCCTTGACCTTGAAGTAAAGCCCATGCCCGAAAAGCCTTGGGCAACTGTCGGAACAAAGCTTGAACGTTTCCACAACATTACAAACTCACTCTCTCTCGTTCCCGAAGAACTTGAACAGCTCAACTTCAAGAGATTCGAGCGTTATGCCGAAATCGAAAAGAACGAAGTTATGTATGAGGAATATATGATGGAGGATGCTGAAATTTGTATTGCAGCATTCGGTATCGCTTCCCGTGTAGCAAAAAATGCTATCGTAGAAGCACGTGCGCAGGGTATAAAGGTAGGACTTATCCGTCCCATCACACTCTGGCCCTTCCCCAAGGCTCCCTTCCTCAAGGCTACCGAAAAGGTACATTCATTTATTTCCGTTGAGCTTTCAATGGGACAGATGATAGAGGACGTTCGTCTTGCAACAGAGTGCCGCCGTCCTGTAACTCTCGTAAACCGTGCAGGCGGTATGATTCCCACACCCGAACAGATTCTTGAAGCAATAAAAACAGCTCACAAAAACGGAGGTGCAAAATAATGGTAGTATTTGATAAACCCCATGCACTTGCCGACCTTCCCATGCACTACTGCCCCGGCTGTACACACGGTATTATTCACCGTCTTGTAGCTGAGTGTCTTGACGAGCTTGGTATTGAAGGAAGAACCATCGGTATCGCACCCGTTGGTTGCTCGGTTATGGCATATAATTATTTTAACTGTGATATGATTGAAGCGGCTCACGGACGTGCTCCCGCTATTGCTACGGGTGTTAAGCGTGCTGACCCCGAAAATCACATTGTATTTACATATCAGGGTGACGGCGACCTTGCCTCAATCGGTATGGCTGAAACAGTTCACGCTGCGGCACGTAACGAAAACATAACCGTTATTTTCGTAAATAATGCTATTTACGGTATGACAGGCGGTCAGATGGCTCCCACCTCCCTTCCCGGTCAGGTAACGCAGACATCTCCCTACGGAAGAGACACCGCTCATTGCGGTTTCCCCATCAAGGTTTGCGAAATGCTTTCCGAACTTGACGGTCCCGAATACCTCGAAAGAGTTGCCGTAAACAACGTAAAGAACGTTAAGGCTGCCAAGAAGGCTATCAAGAAAGCTTTTGAAAACCAGATAAACAATAAGGGATTTTCTCTTATCGAAGTTGTTTCAAGCTGTCCTACAAACTGGGGTATGACTCCTCAGAAGGCACTTGAATGGGTTGAAGAAAAAATGATCCCCTACTATCCTCTCGGTGTATATAAGGATAGAACAGCGGGAATTGTAAAGGGGGATAAATAATGGCACATCAGTATGTTTTTGCAGGTTTCGGCGGTCAGGGTATCCTTTTTGCAGGTAAGCTTCTTGCATATAAAGGTCTGACAGAGGACAAGCAGGTATCATGGCTTCCCTCATACGGTCCCGAAATGAGAGGCGGTACAGCAAGCTGTTCTGTTATTATCAGCGAAACTCCCGTTGGCTCACCCATCGTATCAAACCCCGATATTCTCATCGCAATGAATCTTCCCTCCCTTGACAAGTACGAAAACACCGTTAAGGCAGGCGGTATGATATTCTACGATTCATCTCTCATCGAAAGAGAAGTTAAAAGAGACGATGTAAAGGTATTTCCCATTCCTGCAACAAAGCTTGCAGACGAAAACGGTACTCCCACACTTGCAAACATGATAATCATGGGCAAGGTACTTGGCGAAACCGGCGAATTCACCGATGAAGGTGTAGTTGCAGCACTCAAGAAGGTTATTTCCGCAAAGCGTGCAGATATGCTTGACGTAAACCTTAACGCAATGAAACTCGGACGCGATTATTAATTGGAGGCGAAATTAAATGGAAATTTCAATCACTCGCGCAGCAGAGCTCAAGGCAAAGCCCGACAGCTCAACACTTGGCTTTGGTAAGGTATTCACCGACCATATGTTCATTATGGATTATTCTCAGGAAAAGGGCTGGCATGATGCAAGAATCGTTCCCTTCGGTCCCTTCCCTATTCATCCCGCATCAACTGTTCTTCACTACGGTTCGGAAATCTTCGAAGGTCTCAAGGCGTATCGCACAGCCGACGGATCGGTTCAGCTTTTCAGACCCATGGAAAACATCCGCCGTTTGAACAGCTCCGCAGAGCGTCTCTGTCTTCCTGAAATTCCCGAGGACCTTGCTCTTGAAGTTCTCACAAAGTTCGTTGACTTTGAAAAGGACTGGACTCCCTCAGCCCCCGGAACATCACTTTATATCCGTCCCTTCCTTTTCGGAAACGACGAGACTCTCGGTGTTCACGCAGTTCACAACGCAACCTTCATGATTATTCTCTCTCCTGTAGGAAGCTACTACAAGGAAGGTATCAACCCTGTTAAGATCATGATTGAAGCTGACGACGTAAGAGCCGTAAGAGGCGGTACAGGTTACACCAAGTGCGGCGGTAACTATGCGGCAAGTAACAGAGCAGGTCAGAAGGCTGAATCTCAAGGATATGCTCAGGTTCTTTGGCTTGACGGTGTTGAAAGAAAATATATCGAAGAAGTTGGCGCTATGAACGTTATGTTCAAGATCAACGGCGAAATTGTTACACCTATGCTTTCAGGCTCTATCCTTCCCGGTATTACAAGAAAGTCTTGTATCGAAGTTCTCAAGTCAGAAGGCTACAAGGTAAGTGAGAGACTTCTCAGCGTTGATGAGCTTGCTGAGGCTCTTGAAAACGGTACTCTTGAAGAGGCTTGGGGTACAGGTACAGCGGCAGTTGTATCTCCTATCGGCGAGCTCTCCTACAAGGGTAAGAAGTTCATTATCAACGAAGGCAAGATTGGTGAAGTTACTCAGCACCTCTATGATACTCTTACAGGTATTCAGTGGGGCAAGATTGAGGACAAGTTCAACTGGACATACAAGCTTTAATAGCTTAAAACATTTTGCAGGGGGAGTATTCTTTTGAAGTCAAAAGAATACTCCCCCTGCACCCCCTCAAGAAAAGCTTGTTGATGGGGGACGTTTTTTGTGGGGAGAGAGTTCTCAGAACTCTCTCCCCACACCACTCTCAAGAAAACTTGCTGGGAATATTTTATATATACAAGCCTTTTTTCCTGCAATCGTTAAGCATCGGTATTCGGTTTGTTTCGTTGGTCAGCAGGTGCTCATATTTTCTTATGTAGGCTGAAAGTGCTTCTGTATCTATTTCACGAGGCTTTTCTCCCACACGTTTCAAAAAATTCCTATACAAAATTTTATCAAGTGTATCTTTGTCAAGTGCAATGCCTTTTACGTCCATTCCTGCCATTTTGAAAGAATCATCTGTCACAAGAAACCTGTAAACATTAGGAATCGAATAACCGCCCCCTCGTGTTGAAAAATCTGAGCCAAACATTATTCTGTCAGAATATTTGATGAAAAACTCTCTCCAAGCCTTTACATTTTCGCTCATATTGCGGAAATTGCTCGGACCGGGTGTAATATCTATAAACACGTTGGGATAATCGTCAAGAAGCTTTTCAAGACGTTCCTTCTGTGTCGTCATATAACACATATGAGCGAAGGTTACCTTGAGCTTCGGATGCCGTCTCAATATTTCGTACACCTCACCGTAAACCGCTTCTCTGTCGGGATGATCGGAATTTGCAGGGTCATCCCAATATTCAATCGGATCGTTTACGTGCCACAGAATATGTATCTGCTCTTCTTCAAGCTTTTTGAACAGCAATTCAAAGCCCTTTGCAGTGAAATCGGTCTTCAAGACTTTTTTTGCCTTTGGATGAGTTTCAAGCATTTTCACTCCGTCAAAGCCGATTTTTATCAATTCTTCAAGCTGTGTGTGAGGCTCAAAACCTTCTTTGAACGGAAAAGTTACAGGTTGGTCGGGATATACAAAACCGCCGTGAGCAAAAACCCTTTTATTATCCATCTTCAGCAATGCCGCCATAATATTCTGGGAAGCATCTCTGCCGCTGACGTATGGAATGCACGCCACGTTTACGTAATCGTAATTTCGGGAATTGATAAAAGCATTCACAGATTCTTTATAGTTATGTGTGACGGTAGCATCACTCCATCCGAATTTCTCTATTTCTTTAAACGGTGTTATAAACTGCTTATAGTCCTCGTGATTCAAATCTATCGCATCAGTCCAATTTGAAATATGAATATGTGAATCTATAACCTTAATTGTGTTCATAATTCCTCCTGATATACTTATTTTGTAAATTATAATACCTTTTTTTCGACTTGTCAACTTGACAAATTATGTAAACTATGATAAAATACAAAAGTTGAGGGAGTAGCAAGCGGTATTGCCGCAGTAAGTCAACATACTGACCTTTCGGTCTGGCTTACTTTAATATGCGAGACTCATGGAAAGCGTTTGCCGTACATGGGATATTTCTCTCTTTTTGTATGGCACTTGCCATACTTTTTCTTTTCAGGAGGAATACATGGATTTAACACTCTCATTTTTTATTACAAGTGCATTACTTGGAATAGGTCTTGCAATGGATGCATTTTCTGTATCCCTTGTTTCGGGTCTCAGCGAACCCGGCATGAGAAAGAGAAAAATGTGCGGGGTTGCAGGAGTTTTCGCCTTCTTTCAGGCACTTATGCCAATGATTGGATGGGTTCTTGTACACACCGTCCTTGAGCTTTTTAAATCGTTTGAAAAATTCATTCCCGTTATTGCTCTCATCCTTCTCGGATACATAGGCATAAAGATGATAATAGAAGGAAAAAACTGCGTAGGTGAAGAATGCAAGCTCCACAAGCTCACTCTTTCAGCTCTTCTTATACAAGGAATTGCTACATCAATTGATGCCCTCTCGGTAGGTTTGGAAATTGCCGAATACACTGTTCTTCAGGCTCTTATATCTGCTCTCGTTATCGCAGTTATAACGTTCATCATCTGCTTTTTCGGCATAATCATCGGAAAGAAAACCGGTACAATTTTCTCGGGAAAAGCAAATATTTTCGGTGGTATAATTCTCATTGCAATCGGTCTTGAAATATTTATTACAAGCTTGTTATAAAAGCGCAAGATGTGTATGTAATAACAAAAAACAAAAAAATAACTGAGTCTTTCGACTCAGTTTATTTTTTACAATGACAATGCAAATGCTGACCACATGCCCTGACAAGCAATCCACATAACTACGTACAATGCAAGTCCGACAACACCAAGCACGATACCGGCTGTAGCCATGCCGCCTCTGTAACCCTTATTCTTAGCAACTGCACCGAATATAACAGCCAAAATACCAAGAATGATTCCGTAGAAGAAGAAAGAAACGATACCGCAAACAAGCGCAGCTATCGCAAAGCCCTTTCCGGGAACCTTAGCAGGAACCATGGGATTGTACATGGGCTGCTGATAGGGATTTGCCTGGGGAGGAGCAAACTGTGTACCACAAGCATAGCAAACTGCTGCCTGGTCCTGGTTCTGTGCTCCGCATCTTGAACATACCTTCATTAGAACTACCTCCATATAATTAAAATTAATGCAAGCTAATTATACATAATATGACAAGATTTGTCAATATTATTTTAAAAAAAATGTTACGATTTTTTGTACATTTATCAAATAAATAATTAAACTCTTTTAATTAACTTTAAACGCTTTGTTTTTTAAAGGTCTTTTTTTGATAAATCTGAATGCCTTAACGAGCGCAAGTACAAGAATTGCAAATATAACCAATGATTTTATTCTCATATTTTTCTCCTTCCGAAATAACTTTAAATGTCATTTTTATTTGATTTATAATCATCAGAACCAAAGCCAGAACGAACCGACAGAAAATATCCAAATCAGAGAAAATGCAACTCCGATGATTCCGCAAACAAGCCCTGCTATTGACATACCGCTTATGTATCCTTTGCTGTACCCTGCATTTTTAACAAGTGCTCCGAAAACCAATCCGCATATTCCAAGCACTATGGCGAAAATACCGATTGTTAAAAGTGAGAGTATTCCGCAAGACATAGATGCTATGGCAAATCCCTTTGCCACACCGAGCGAAAGACTTGATGACGGCTGCCTCTGTGGTGTCTGATAATAATTGATATTCCCGTTATAATGATGTTGCGGTTTGTGGTTGGGTCTGGGATCTGTGGGTGGTTGATATCCCCGAGGATAAAATGCCCCTGAACCGGGAGGCGGTAATTTTCTGCCGCAACAATGGCAAATTGCGGCATGGTCCTGATTCTGTGCGCCGCATCTTGAACAATATTTCATATAATCTCTCCTGTCATGCAGCGAATTTTTTCTTTTAAAAAACTCGCCTTTCCTTGTTGTAACTATTATACAATGTATATTATATTTTTACAAGGGGCAAAAATTACATTTTGATGTACAAAAATTACATTTTGATACATTTTATGACAAAACAAGCCTGCCGTAATTCCACGACAGGCTCATTTTAACTTTTACTTTGTTAGTTTATTGATATTTAGCCCAATCTGCAACAGGCTGAAGAACTGTCCATTTTTCATAAATATGATTCTTCATATCATATTTGTGAGAGTTGGTAGCTTCCTGTACAATGAGATAGTACCAAGCTGATTTATCGGAATTGTCAGGCCATTCAATCATACCTTCAAGCAGATCCTCTTTTGTTTCGGGGACGCGGTTGAGAACTCTGTTTATCATTGTCATGGCTTCTGCACGTGTAATAAGCGCATCAGGCTTAAAGGTGTTATCATCATATCCTCTTATCCATCCGTGTGCAGCAGCTTCATGAATTTCAGCTTCTGCCCAATGTCCCTTTACATCAACAAAGTTATCATCAACTTCAAATTCAGAGTTATCGAATCTTGCGCAAATAACTGCGAATTCTGCTCTTGTGATAAATTCATCGGGAGCAAACAGGTTGAGATATTTTCCGTTTACAACACCAAGCTTCGCCATTGTAGATATAGAAATATTATACCACTTAGACTTGGGAACGTCACTGAACGTGTTTTCGGACGTAAGGTTTTTATCTCTTATTTCTTCCTTGAGAAGTCTGAAGAAAATAGTTGTAACCTCAGCTCGTGTAATATAGCTTCCGGGTCTTACTGTGCCATCCTCATAGCCTACAACATATGCGAAGTGCTCATCACCGTTCAGATCTTCGGGAGTTGTATGACCGTGGCCTGCGCCTCCGTTATCGTCAACCCATTTTGCGTATACGGTAATATCCTTGGTCATCTTGACCGCGGTAACAGACTCGGTAAGAGCCTCGTCAAGATACCAACCTTCAAATGCATATCCGTTTCTTACAGGCACCTTAACAAGTGTAACGTTTCTTCCGCTGGGATATTTTTCGCTGGGGATATAGTTACCGCCATTTGTAACATAGGTAAGCTTATATCTTACTGTATTGCCGCCAACGGGTGACCATTTTGCAACAAAAACAATGTTTCTGTCAACTGTCACGTCATCACCGGGATTAAAGCTGTTCTTACCCTCAACCCAACCTTTGAATACATATCCGTCACGGTTTGGTGCGGGATTTACTGTAATTACTGTTCCTGTATCTACCTTCTTACTGCTGTAATCAACGCCTACAGCTCCTGTTCCTCCGTTGAGGTCATATTCAACACTGTACTGACGTACAAACATTCCTATGAATTCAACATTGTGTGCGGGCATTGTGTATTCACCGTTTGCTACATTTGCAGTATGTGTGTACCAACCGTCAAATACATAATCCTGAAGAGTGGGGTCAGCTGCTACTGTAAGCTTTGTTCCGTAGCGAACGTTTGTCTTGTTGTTTACGGATACATCGGGTGCAGCCGCAGGCTGATTACCGTAGTAAACATAGCTTACATTGTAGGTATGCCTGTCAAAGTAGACATTAAGCACAAGATTTCCGTTGCCGTTTGAATCAACTGTAACGTGTCCGTAGGGATTGCTGTTTGCTGCGTTAACATAGAATCCTGTATGGCTTAACGCCTTGGCTTCTACATGTGCTCCTACCTTTGCTGTATCGGTATACGAATTAGCAGAATCAAGTTCGTAATCAGCCTTATTGAAGCTATTGCCTGCATTTACCTTCTGGAACCAGTAATTTACCTTGTATTCCACGGTATTTGCTGTAAAGCTACCCTTAAATACTACATTCTTTGAGGGCATTTCAAAGCTGTTGCCCAAAACGCTGACGTCTTCTGTTGTCCAACCGTTGAAGGTATAGCCGGCAAGCTTTGCTTTAGCTGCAATGTTTACTGTTTTTCCGTAAGCTATATTGTTTTGAGGAGCAGGAAGCGCAGGTGCGCCTGCAGGGGGTGCTACTTCATATACATAACTTACGTTATACTTGTTTCTGTCGTAGTAGAACGCGAGAACCAATTTACCGTCGCCTCTGACTGTACCTCTCGGCGTGCTTATTCCTTCGTTGTAAGTAAATCCAACATATTCCTTGTTAATAGCACTTACAACATCACCTGTTGTTGCATATCTCTTGTCACTTGTGTCAAGCTCGTATCCGCCGCCAAGCTTTTCAAGATAGTGCTCTACCGCATAGGGTGTGTTTGTTGAAGCTGTAAAGTTACCAAGAATGTGAACATCGTATGCCGGCATATCAAAGCTTGCACTAACGAGATTATCGGGGGTTCCTCTGTACCATCCATGGAAAATATATCCCGAAGCAGTTGCTTTGGCTGCTACTGTTACCTTTTCGCCGTATTTGTATTTACCTCCTACGGGAAGTGCGCTTGCACTTGCAGGAATGTCACCATCATAGCCATAGGTTACATTGTATTCATTTCTGTCGTAATACAGCTTGAGAACAAGCTTGCCGTCAGCTGTTACAACACCTTCAGCCTTTTTGCCGGGTGCATTATCATTGTAAGTGAAGCCGATGAATCGGTTGAGTACAGTAGCTCTTACAGTGTGACCTGTTGTAGCTGTAAGTCTTTCGTTTACCGCAGGAGTAGTTTCATACACACCGTCTGTCAAGGTTTCAAGATAATGATGAACTTCATAAGGTGTATTTTCACCCGGCTGGAAGTTTCCGAGAAGCTCTACATCTCTTGCGGGCATCTCAAAGGGCTCAATAACTGTGTTACTAACTGTGCCCTTATACCAGCCATGGAAAGTATATCCTGTAACAAAAGGCTTCGCTTCTGCAGTTACTATCTGACCGTAGTAATATTCTTTTTCTGCAGGAAGTGCGGGAGGTGTAAATCCGCCAAGGTCACCCTCATACTTGTATGTTACCTTATACTTGTTTCTTGAATAATAAAGCTTCAATACAAGGCTTCCGTCACCTGCTATGGTTCCGCTCTTTGTTGCGGCACTGTCAGCGTCGTTATAAGTAAAGCCTTCAATTGTAAGAGGGATACCTGTTACAGACTCGCCTGTTACTCCGCTAAAATTCTGGTATCTGTACGGAGTTGTGTTATAGCCTGTATTATCTGCATTTGCTATGTAATGCTCAATTCTATACGCTGTATCTGTATTTGCTTCAAAATATCCGTAAAGTACCACGTCTCTTGCGGGCATTTCAAAAGCATTGTTGTTAACACTTACACTACCCTCTGAATCGTGCACATGCCACTTCGAGAAGGTATAACCTGCAAGTGTGGGGTTCGGAGCAATGCTTACATCTTCTCCGTAATAGTACGACTTTGTTGCGGGAAGAGTGGGTGCACCGGTGGGAATGTTTCTACGATACTCATAAGAAACCTCGTATTTGTTTCTCGCGTAGTAAAGCTTGAGTACAAGACTTCCGTCACCAAGTACTACACCGCTCTTGGTTGCAGCACTCTTTGCATCGTCGTAAGTAAAGCCTACGTATTCGGTTCCGGGCTTCGCTTCAACAGTGTGTCCTGTTGTTGCGTACAGAGTTTCACTGTCCTCGGGAGTTGAGGGGTACGTACCGTCAATATCCATGAGATAGTGCTCAACTGTGTACTCGGTAGCCGTGTTTGGCATGAAATATCCGAGAAGTGTTATATCGTGTGCAGGCATTTCAAAGGTTCCTACAACAATATTTGCCGATGTACCTCTGTACCATCCAACAAATGTATATCCGTCGGGAGCAGTTGCCACGGGTTCTACCGTAACGGTTTCACCGTATTTATATGTGCTACTTGCGGGAAGTGCAGGAATGCCTGTTATTGAAGTATCGCCTTCATAACCATACTCTACCTTATATTCGTTTCTGTCATAGTAAAGCTTGAGTACAAGTTCACCGTCACCTGTGATTATACCGCTCTTGGTTGCGGCACTCTTTGCATCGTTGTAAGTAAATCCGTCTACTGCTGTTGCTATTGCTGTTATTTCTGTACCGGTTGTGCCCTCGAATTCCTGAGTTTTGTAAGGACCTAATTCATAAACCCCGTCTGTCATTGTTTCGAGATAATGCTCAACTGTGTACTTTGTATTAGTATTCGCTGTGAAATAGCCGTAGATATTAACATCTCTCATAGGCATTTCAAAGCTTCCGTTTTCTATAACAACCACACCTTCAGTGTCATGTGTATGCCATCCGGAGAAGGTATAACCTTCAAGTGATACGTTGTCCTCAAGGTCAACTGTTACACCGTAATAATACAATTTTGTAACAGGCTTTGCGGGAGGATTGTCGGGAATCGTTCTTTCGTACTGATATACTACATTATACTTGTTTCTTGAATAATATAGCTTAAGTACGAGACTTCCGTCTCCTGCGATTTCGCCACTCTTGGTCGCAGCACTCTTTGCGTCATCATAAGTAAAGCCCTGATACTTTACAAGAGGAGTTGCCAAAACTGTGTGTCCTGTTGTTCCATAGAAGGTTTCGAAGTCCTCGGGAGCTGACGGATAAGTTCCGTCTGTGTTCATAAGGTAATGCTCGACGGTATATTTTGTACCTGTATTGGCTTCAAAATATCCAAGCAGATGAACATCGTATGCGGGCATTTCAAAGGTTCCCGAAACGGGATTGCTTACTGTTCCTCTGTACCAGCCTGTGAAGGAATATCCTGCAGGTGGAATTGCAGCTGATGCTACTGTAACAGTCTCGCCGTATTTGAATGTGCCTCCTGCGGGAAGTGCGGGAAGACCTGCTATTTCGGTGTCACCTTCATAGCCGTATTCTACCTTGTATTCATTTCTGTCATAGTAAAGCTTGAGTACAAGGTTTCCGTCGCCTGTGATTGTACCGCTCTTGGTTGCGGCACTCTTTGTATCGTTATAGGTAAAGCCCGAAAATCTGTTAAGAGGAGTTGCTGAAACCGTGTGTCCCGTTGTTCCGGAAAATGGCTCTGTAATCTCGGGATTTTCTTCATACACTCCGTCTGTGAGAGTTTCAAGATAATGTTCTACCTTATAAGGAGTTGCGGTTGATGGTATAAAATGTCCAATCAAAACCACATTCTTATCAGGCATTGTAAATTCGCCGTTTACAACGTTTACATCTGTCTGCTGAGGGGTCCAGCCACTGAATATGTAGCCGGGTGCTGTGGCATGGGGTGCAACTGTAACTGTTGTACCGTAGTCATGGTTTTGGGCTGTGGGAAGAGCCGATGCGCCAGAGGGAGGCGTAGTGCTGTAAACATACGAAACGTTGTGAGTATTTACTGTGAATTTACCCACTACCTTCACGTCACTTTGCGGCATTGTAAAGCTTCCGCCGGAAACGGCAAGACCGTTGGGATACTCCCATCCGCTGAAGGTATAGCCTTCCTTAATCGGGGCATCATCCACGATAACAGATGAGCCTGTAAATCTGTTATAAGATACATGCTCCTCGCCGTCTACCTCGTAAACGACCTGAAACGCTTCAAGTTCGGGAGTAACGACCTGAGCTACTTCAAACTCGTCACTGTCATTGATCGTTGCGAAGCTCTCGTTTGTGGGAATATCACCATTGATAAGAATAGCCGAATCCTCGTCGATCTTATCATAGTTGGGAACTACAGTAAAGGTGATGACAAGACGCTTACCGTAAAAATCTCCGTTTGTGCCTCTGCCTGTTTCGGAAACAAAATTTGCATCAAAATCGAAACCGTCAACAGTGAGTCTGTCTTCCTCTATCTTATATGTAAGATTTGCATCGTCAACAGGGGCTGCCCATGTACCGTCGGCTTTTCTTGCGCTGGTCATCAGAGTAATGTTGGTCGCATTTCCGTTTACAAAGCTGAAGTAAGGAGAAAGAGTATCAACAACAGTTGCTTCCTCACCTAGTGAAACTGTGGGATGGTCAATGTCGTGGATGATTGCATCAAATATCATCGAAAGAGAATGTGAATCATCCGGAGTTTTATAATAACCGTTAGCGCTGCTTCCGCCTTCACCGGGAGATGTCATGCTTGTTGCATTGGGATAATTTGAGCTCATGTAGTGCATGAACTTGTTGATATTTGCACTTGTATCATTTTCATCAGCATTGGTTGCAATACATACACCGTATATTGTAACATCTGCAGTGTTCTCAAGCCTGCTTGCAATTGAAATTGCATCATTTGCAACACTTGTGCTAAAGCCTGTTTGATGATTGGGGTCACCATCTGTAAATACGATAACTGCCTGATTGCGGTTTGCAGCATTTCCCGAGTCTGTCAGAGCACGATTCTTCAGTACTGCCTCTGCGAGGGCAAGACCCTTGTCAACCGCGGTTGATCCTGCCGCATTCAAAGAATCAACCGCGCTCTTAAGCTCTGCAGCACCGTCATCGTCTACCGGTGTCAAGCCCTTTACCACCTGAGAGTAATTTACGCCTCTTTCACCGCTGTACGTGTAGGTACCGTTACCGGTTACAATTGTTGGAGTATCTGTGGTGTTATTGGAATAATGAGGACCTGCAAACTTAACAATTGAAATACTGTGTATGGAGCTCGTATCTTCAATTGTGCTATTCATCTGATAAGTTGTATCAATGAAAGTTTTAACCGCATCCTTTAGGGCTGTAAGCTTGTTCTGAGATGTTCTTGTCACTTCGAGTGAATAGAACTGAATTATAGGATATTCCGCATTAACTCTTTCTACATCCAATGTTCCACTGAGAACAGGATAGATATTCATTGTAGTAGTGCCTTCGGTATATCTGTATATCTCAAAGCCGTTTGCATCTCTTTGACCGGTATAGCTTACCTCTGCATATACAGGCTCGCTGTTAGTTCCGAGATTGATGTAAAAATCATTATATTTGTCATCATCAAATCCATAGCCTGTGCGTCTGCGCAAACCGCTCCAATATGTATATTCAGAACCGATTTCCTTTACATATTCGCTGGTAGTTGTTGTAAAGCTTTCTTTCATTGAGCCTGACATATCAAGCACCAGCACTATGTCGGTGGGAGTTATAATATTAACCGGCTTAACCACGCCTGTTGTATGCGCGGTAAGAGTAATATCAACAGTGCCGTCGGATTTTGCCTCAGATGTCTTGGTATAAATTATACCGCCCGACTGGTTTACGTTTTCTTTTGTGTCGCTTTGGAGAATCTCAGGTCCTGTCAAAGCTAAAGGAGCAGTCTGTGATGCTGCACCTACTTTAGTACCTGTTATCCCAAAGCTCGGAATAAATGTTATCATCATGGTAAGAATCAAGAACCAAGATATAATCCGTTTTGTTTTCATAATTGCCTCCATTTTTAATTAAAAGGTTCGTTCAACACGTTTTGTGTACTTTATTTCAAAGAGGATACTCCTCTATTCTCAGGATTTTAAAACATCCAATGATTTCACATCAAACGCTTGTATTTTTGAATGAAGAATAAACTTTATTTATAAATCTCTCAAAAATTTCACCGGCTGTCTTTTGATAGTCAAGTGCTAATACTTTATCCACTATTTCTCTGCGCTTGTCTTCCTGAACGTTAAAAATCTTCATTATTGATTCCAAAAACAAACTGATTTTTTCATCCAAAGTGAAATATCTGGAGCAAGGAGAGAGAAAAGCTGCAAGTTCTATACCGCTGGATACGTTTTCAATTCTCCTGAAATCGTCTTCGGTCATATCAGGGAAATTATCCTTCAATAAATGATAATTCTTTTTTGCCGCCCAATCTTTAATGAATTCAAAAATCGACGGATGAGAATATGCCGAATAATATAAATCCCATGCTTTGCTGTCATTTTCGCAAAGTGCTATCTGCACCGCAACCTCAAAAGCACATGAAAAAATATTATCATTTGTTTTTTCAATGGCTTCCTCGATTATATCAAAATGGAACTCCATCAATTCTTCAATAAGGAGCTTCAATAAATCTTCTTTTGTACGGTAGTAATAGGTTATGGTTCCAAGCCCTATTCCCGTTTCCTTTGATATCTCTCTGATTGTGGTTTTAGAAAAGCCTTGCTGTAAAAAGAGCTTTGTCGCCCCTCTGATGATTTGAATTTCAGTATCTGACAGAGGATCTATTTTACTGTGGCGCTCTATAATTCTTCTAAGCATTCACTATTACCTCTCTATTGTTATTTAGTACATGTACAGTATACATTATAACTTATCATTTGTCAATATGTTTTCTTTATTTTTCACTCAACCACCATCCAAATATACGGTTTAATTTTTGTGTAAAAGTTCCAAATAATAAATACCTTGTCTTTTTTGGTAATAACCCTATCTTATCCAAAAATAAAAAAGTCGCCTTCGGCAACTGATGTTCGCTAACGCTCACAAATTTCATAGGTAGACTTTGTTTGTTATATGCAAATTGCGATGCAATTTCCTATATAATAAAAAAGTCGCCTTCGGCAACTGATGTTCGCTAACGCTCACAAATTTTATAGGTAGACTTTGTTTGTTATATGCAAATTGCGATGCAATTTCCTATATAATAAAAGAAACCGCCACTTTTTGTGACGGTGAATAATAATGTTATTTTAATTTTCCATATTTTGCTTGGCGGTATTGATGGAGGAGATGAGCATTTTGCGGATTACACCACAATTATGTATAAGTGAAGAAACATCAAACTGCAAAATCCATAGATAATTCTGCTAACTTATTTTCTGCCATTTAAAACACCTCTTTATGACATTATACCACAAGCCTAAAATATTTCAATAATGAAATCGTGCACAGCACGATGAAATCCAAACAAGTTTGGATGAAATCAAAGCCTTGCGGCTTCGATGAAATTAAATCCGTCTTTAATTCGCCGCAGGCGATTTCATCTGCGTAGCAGATATCATCAATCGAAGATTGATTTATTCCGTCTGCAAAGACGGATTTAGTTGAAAAAAGCATCAATCTTGTATCAAGATTGATGCTTTTTTCTGGTGGGAGCGGGTGGATTCGGACCACCGAAGTCACTGACAACAGATTTACAGTCTGCCCCCTTTGGCCACTCGGGAACGCTCCCATCTTATGGAGCTGGTGAAGGGAATCGAACCCCCAACCTGCTGATTACAAATCAGCTGCTCTACCGTTGAGCCACACCAGCACTTTTGTGTTTTGTCTTTCCAGACAACGGATAGATTATAACACAAGAGTTTGAGTTTGTCAACTACTTTTTTAAAAATATTTTTATTTTTTTGTATTTATAAGAAAAACCTTCTTTCAACGCCCTCTCGTGCCGAAGGGGTTGCACCAAAAAAGATAAGAATAAGTCCAAATGCCATAAGAGGAACCATGGGATAAAGAGACCACCAGATAAAATCATACCCAAAGGTTATTGAAAGAAAAAGCTCCATTAGCGGCATATATCCACCGATAGCAAGAAATGCCCCACCGAATACAAAAAGCTTTCCGTTCTTTAAATAATATGTAAGCGTAACAACGGCTGTTATCGTAAGTCCTATAACGCCAACTGTTGGAAATACAAATGACAAAAACCAATCTCCGCTTGTTATAATATTAATGAACAAAAGATAAAGTGCCGAGCATACAAAGAATACTGCGGTAAAAATTGCAGGATTCGGTTTTTTAAACCAGAAAGGCAAAACAAAGGCAGGATATCCCATAACTACCGCACCAACCACAAATGCAGACCAAGTCATGGAAGAGTTTATACCAAAATCGCAGAGCATTGGAACGATTGCCGCAATAAGCGACAGTATACTCATTGCCATCATTATTCCGATGCGGCTCACTTTTTTTGTTTTCGGATATTTATTCTTGGGGTAAAGGCTATCGGCTTCGGTACGTACCAAATCAGGATGATACGGAACCGTACCGCAAAGCGGACAGCTTTTTTCGGTATCGGAGAGTTTTACTCCGCAATTAATACAATACATATTTATTTTCCTTTAACCGTTTCTCGAATTACTTTCGACCTCAGCTCTTAAGCCAAGCTTTTCAAGTGTCTTGTAGAAATAGTATTCAACGTCCGGCTCACATGTGTTCCTTATAAAATTGATATAAAGCGTATCGCCGAAGGAGATCACACCGCAATTATTGGGGGCTGTTGCCTGAACTCCGAGAATGAAATCAAACCGTTCTATATACGGCTCCATTTCCTCCGGAACGGAAACCTTGCCCAAGTTAGAAAGCGTAATGCATGACTTTTTCTCACCCACTGCATTGAATACTGCTTTCATGACAAGGTTCTTTATAAACAGCGGCATAATTTTCACAAAAACAGATTTTTCGCTGTTTACGTTAGCGGCAATCTTTGAGCTCATCACCTGAGGTGTTACATCAAGTCCCATTCTGTGATGAACCGCCATGCAAATATCCGAAAAGCTGTATTCACCAAGTCTTGGATCTATTTCGGGAGTAGTATAATATGCGAAATTACGCATAGTGCGGCTTTCAAATATATTTCTAAGGTTTACAGGTACCAAAACCTTAACGGGCTTCAGCCGCTTTGGATTTTGAACCTTTTTCTTTTGCAAATCACACAGTGCACTCATCATTACCGCCGTAATAAATGCAGTAAGTGTAACTCCGTATTCATGAGCCTTATCAAGCGCCTCTTTTACAGGTATTTTAAAGCAGGTAAGATTCAAAAATCCCGCTGTTTCAACCGTGCCCGAAAGATGCCATGCATTGCTTTCTCTCCTGCTTGCACTTACCTTTCCGGAATATTTTTGGAAGCTGTCTTCAAGCTCCTCCTCATCGGGAGGATCAAGGCGCGGAAGTACTCCGTTTTTATTTGTAATCAAAATCTTATATTTTTGCTGGATATATTCGGCAACGAGAGTTTTTAAGAAGATTAAAGCACCCGTACCGTCTGTGAGAGAATGAAAAAGCTCAACGGCAATTCTTGACTTATATATAAGAACACGAAAAGCACACTTTGAAATCTCTTTATTTGACATTCGTGTCAAGGGAAAGCTGTTTTCCTCCATTACCTCGGGCGCTTTTGATATCTGTTCAAGATAGTACCAGAAGAAACCCTTACGAAGTCTTGCGGCAATTGAGGGAAATCTGCGTACAGTCACATCAAGTGCGCTCGAAAGAATATCCTTGTCTACATCCTCCTTGAGAGTAGCGGATACTCTGTACACGTTGCTCCAATTCTGGCGCCTTGCGGCAGGGTATATCTTGGCAGCATTATCAAGTTTCATCCAACGCAGCTTGTTTGCTCTTGACATGTGCTTATCAAGAAAAGAATTAATTTTATGAAAATCATCTCTATCCTCGTGAAGCGCATACAAAACATAAGCATGCCAACGTTCGGGCTTTATGTGAAGAGTACTTTCGCAGCCCGCTTCCTTCAAGCACTCGTGGATACGCCTTGAATCGTCCAGCATTATTTCGTCTCCACCTGCAAAAATCAGAGTCGCAGGCATACCTGTAAGGTCTGCATTGACAGGTGATACAAGTGGATTCTTTCTGTCTGACGTATAAGAATCGGCATAAAAATTTAAAAGCTTTTTGGAAACAGACGAGTCAACGTCGGCGTTACTCTCATATGACTCACCGTTTGCCTCAAGGTCTGTCCACGGAGATATAGCAACAACACCGGCGGGCATATCTTCTCCTTCTTCACGGAGCTTTTGTAAAAGTGCAAAGCAAAGTCCACCGCCTGCACTTTCACCTATCAATGTTATTTTATCGGGGCTATATCCTTTGGTAAGGAGATATTTATAAGAATCAAAAGCATCATCTATTGCGGCAGGAAAGGGGTGCTCGGGAGCAAGTCTGTACGCAGGAGCGAAAACTCTCGTTCCGCACCTCACCGCAATCGTTGTACCGGCGCCCTTTACATAGCCCAAATCACCGGCTGTATATCCGCCGCCGTGAAGATAGAGCAAAACGCCCTGTCGTGTTTCATCCTTGGGCAAAATCCAACATGCATTGAAATTTCCAAAAGAATGTTCTTTAATAACCGTCTGTCCTCGGTTTGTAAACTTCATGAGTGTGCCTATTTTATTCTGTCCCATGCGTATCATATCAAGAGAGCAAGTGTCAGTAAACGGCTTCAGCATTGATAATTGTTTCCGCATTGTTTTGGCTGTTATTGGCATAGGCTACACTCCTTTCACTATATTTTTTTCATTTTATCACAAATCCGTATTTTTTTCAATTACTTATGTGTAAATTTCAAAAATTAACAAAATATGTTTTGTAATTATTGATAACTACATTTGATTATGATATAATAAACGCACAAGGAGATGATTGAGATGTCAAAGGATTTCAGAGGTGAAATATGGACAAATGTTGACCCGTATGTAATGGAAGCAATAGCCAAAGCCAACCTTGAAAAGGTAGACGGATGTGTTGGAAACGACAGCTACAGTTTAAAGGCTATTGAACATATACAAGGATATTTCAAAGACAAAATATACGTTACATACACTATAAACGGTACCGGCGCAAATATCATCGCATTAAAAGCAATGCTTGACAGATACTCCGCCGTTATATGTTCCTCCGAAACACACATCAACGTATATGAAGCAGGGGCATTTGAATACACACTCGGGAACAAAATACTTTTTGCTGAAAGTCCTGACGGAAAGCTTACGCCCAAGCTTATAGATAAAATACTTAAGGAAAACAAAAAGTACAAATATCATCCAAAGGTTGCCGTTATTACACAGCCGACAGAATTCGGGACAGTATATAGCATAGAAGAATTAAAAACACTTTGTGACTATGTTCATTCCCTTGGAATGTACGTTTATGTAGACGGGGCAAGAATAGGCACCGCACTCGCAAGCCTTGGATGTACCCTTACAGAAATGATAGAATATCCGAATATTGACGCTTTCACCGTTGGCGGTACAAAATCAGGTGCCATGTTCGGTGAAATGGTAGTTTTCAGGAGGAAAGAATTTGCAAATGCTCTTCCCTATCTGCAAAAGCAATCATTCCAGCATTTTGATAAATCAAAATTTATCGGAGCACAGTTTTGTGCACTGTTTGAGAACGACCTATGGCTTGAGAATGCAAAAAAGGCAAACAATGGAGCAAAGCTTCTTGAAAGAGAGTTTGCAAAAAAAGGAATACTTCCCTATTACCCTGTTGAAGCAAATATGTTTTTCGGTGTATTCAGCGAAGAGCAATTGAATAGAATGACCACGGTTTTCGACCTGCATTATTGGAACGAAGAAACAAAATCGGTCAGAATTGCAGCTACCGCAAACACCGATTATGAGACAGTTAAAAAATTGGTCAATTTGATTTAAAAGGCATTGACAAAAGCTGTATTTATGTTAAAATTTAATTGTATTTTTAGGCTTTATAAAGGAGAAACAGCATGAAAATTTATGTGCAAAATCCGGATAAGTACGAAGCGCTCATAAAAGAAGTACTGATCGAAACCGAAGCCACTTGGGGTGAAGGTGATATCACAGTCACTCTCGATAAATGTGACGAGGGTGTAAGAGTTGTATCAGACGGAAAGAATGTCACTCTTTACTACTCCGACCTGACCTCTCTTTTCCGAGGTATAGGAACTGTTGTTTCAAGAGAAGGTCCATATGATATCACGGAAAAGCTCCGTTACAGACAGCTTGGAAACATGGTTGACTGTTCAAGAAACGCCGTAGCCAGAGTTGAAACCGTAAAGCGCTTTTGCCGCATATCGGCGCTTATGGGATTTAATATGCTACAGCTGTATACAGAAGATACATACGAGATTGAAGGCGAACCGTATTTCGGGCATCTCAGAGGCAGATATACCGCCGAAGAATTTCACGAAATAGACGATTATGCCGCACAGCTTGGTATTGAGGTCATTCCATGTATTCAGACGCTTGCTCATCTTAATGCAATATTCCGATGGAGAGAATATCAACCGTTGCTTGATACGGGAAATATACTGAATGTAGGACTTGAAAAAACATATGAGCTAATAGAAAAAATGCTCATTACCATGAAGGGCAACCTCAAAAGCCGTCAAATAAACATCGGTATGGACGAGGCGCATAACCTTGGCAGAGGGAAATATCTTGACAAATTTGGATACCGTGAGCGTGGAGAGATAATGCGTGAGCATCTCGAAAAGGTTGTTGCCCTTTGCAAAAAGCACGGATACCAGCCTATGATGTGGTCTGATATGTTCTTTAGAATTTGCTCTCCAAACGGCGGATACTTTGAGGAAAGCGCTTGTCTTACCGAGGAGGTAATAAACAGCGTACCCGAAGGCATCAACCTCATAATGTGGCAATATTACTACGAGGAAAAGCTTTACAACGTAATGTGCCGTGAGCATTTCAGATTCAAAAATAAGATATCCTTTGCCGGCGGTGCGGCTTCTTGGTCAACCATGGCACCATTCCAGGAATTTGCAAAAATATCGGCAAAAGGAACCGTTGAAAAGATTGCGGAATATCCTTTTGATACAGTATTTTGTACCGAGTGGGGTGACGGAGGTGCCGAGACTTCCTTCCTCACTACTCTACCCACTATAGCTATATACGCCGAGGGAGGATGGTCGGGAGATACAAGTGACGAGTCATTAAAGCTTTGCACCAAGCGTGTCAGTGCCAACTACGACGACTTTAAAAATCTCGACAAATTTTCGCTGATCCCAAAGGTTACAAATACCTTCTCTTATGCAACACGCTATCTCCTTTACTCTGACATACTTCAAGGTAAATGGGACATGCAGATTCCCGACGGTTGTAATGAACATTTCGCAGAAACAGAAATTGTGATGCGTGAGGCTGCAAAAAACAATCCAAAATGGAGTTATATTTTTGACTTCTATGCTGATTTTGCAAAGGTTCTTTCAAACAAATGCGAGCTGAGTAAAAAGTTAAAATCTGCATACGATAAGAGGGACAATGATGAGCTTTTAAATATTGCAAATATAATTATACCATCTGTTGTAAGTGATATTGAAGCTTTTCTCAAATCATTCAAGCGTCGTTGGGAAACCGACAGCAAAGACTTCGGATTTGATATGCAAGAGATACGAATCGGAGGACTTATCTACCGAATCAAGGGAGCATCCGACAAAATTCACGATTTACTTGATGGAAAAATCCAAAAAATCGAGGAGCTTGAAGCTCCAAGGCTGTTAATGGACAAAAATCATCCCGCTGTCCCCTACGGTTACAGTATAACATGGGCAGATGCTGTATCGTCATCTATTATTTTTTAAGGAGTAGAATATGAACATTATTTTCACAAACGCAAAAAAATACGAGGCTATTATCAAAGAAGTACTTACAGAAACCACAGCCGTATGGGGCGAGGGCGGTGTTTATGTTACCCTTGACAAGTGCGATGAGGGTATCAGAATCGTTTCGGACGGAAAGGATATAACCCTTTATTACTCCACACTCAATTCTCTTTTCAGAGGTATAGGTGTTATAATTGCAAAGGGCGAAACAGAGTATGAAATAACAGAAAAGCTCAGCTACAAGCATTTCGGATGCATGGTTGACTGTTCAAGAAATGCTGTTTTAAACATGGCATCGGTAAAACGTTTCCTTAAAATTTCAGCACTTCTCGGCTTCAATACTATTCAGCTTTATACCGAGGATACATATGAAATCGAAAGTGAGCCTTACTTCGGTCATCTCAGAGGCAGATACACTGTTGCGGAATTGCAGGAAATAGATGCTTATGCCGAAAGCCTCGGAATTGAAGCTGTACCCTGTATTCAGACTCTTGCACATCTTGACGCTATTTTCGAGTGGCCTTGCTACAAGAAAATAAGAGATAAAGGTCCCATCCTCAATGTAGGACTTGAGGAAACATATGAATTTATCGACAAGATGCTTGCAGCCTCAAAGAAAGCATTCAAGACCAATAAGATAAACATCGGTATGGATGAAGCACATGAGCTTGGACGCGGAAAATACATGGATATGTTCGGCTACAAGAAAAAGAGCGAAATAATGAAGGAACATCTTGCTCGTGTTATGGAGCTTTGCCGTAAGCACGGCTATGAGCCTATGATGTGGTCGGATATGTTCTTCAGAGTTTGCTCTCCCACAGACGATTACTACGACAAGAGTATTGTACTCAGTGAGGACGTAATCAAGTCTGTACCCGAGGAAGTAAATCTTGTATTCTGGAACTATCATTTCACAAATGCAGAGGACTACGAGCATATGCTTGACAAGCACATGTTATTCAACCGCAAGGTTTCCTTTGCCGGCGGTGTATGGACATGGCTCGGTTTTGCACCTGCACAGAAATATGCGGTAAATGTAGCACGCCACGCAACAACCTCTCTTAAAAAATACGACCTTGACACGGTCCTCGTTACAATTTGGGGCGATAATGGTGCTGAGGCATCGGCATTCTCTCCCCTGCCAACTCTTGTAGCTTATGCAGAGGGCGGATGGAACGGTGACACAAGTGACGAATCCATTGAAAGTAAAATGGCAGTACTCGGAGCATCATACCGTGACTTCCTTGAAATGGACCTTCTCCTTTACAAGAGAATGTGGTCTATCGTACACAAGTATATGCTTTACAATGACCCGTTGCTCGGTACTTGGGACTATCACATTCCCGAGGATGCAAATGAGTTTTTCTCAAACGCCGCAAATGTGTTTGAGGGCTGTGCACAGCGCAATCCCAAGTGGGCTTATATATTCAACGCACTTGAAAAGCTTGCAAGCGTGCTTGCAACAAAGGCAACGCTTGGCATAAAATTGAAAACTGCATATGATAATAAAGATAAGGACGAGCTTGGTATCATTGCAAACGAAACAATCCCCTATCTCATTGAAGAAACAAAGGACTTCATTTCGGCACATCGCAGAAGATGGAGAGTTGACAACAAGAATTTCGGATTTGACGTGCAGGACATAAGACTTGGCGGTCTCATTCAACGACTTGAAGCAACAGCCGAAACCGTAAATGCATATCTTGCGGGTGAGCTTGACAGAATTGAAGAGTTTGAAGCTCCGAGACTTGCAGACAAAGGCGGTGCTGAACTCAATCTCCTTGGTGAAGGTAGCGACGGAAAGCAAGGCTCTCTTACAGATGCGTACATCTGGAGTGAAATTTATTCAAAATCAAGGAAGTGATATAAAATGAAATTATACATAATAAATGCCGATAAATATGAAAATGAAATAAAAGAACTGCTTACCGAAACAGGCTGTACATGGGGCGAGGGCGGAGTAACAATAACCCTTGACAAATGCGACGAGGGTATAAAAATCAAGTCTGACGGTAAGAATATAACTCTGTACTATTCTACACTCAACTCTCTTTTCAGAGGTATTGGTGTCATCATTTCCAAGGGCGAAACCGCCTATGAAACAGAGCAGAAAATGCTTGTGCGTCAGCTTGGCACTATGGTGGACTGCTCCCGTAACGGCGTAAGACGTGTTGAAAAGATGAAGCAATTTATCCGAATATCAGCACTTCTCGGCTACAATATGCTTCAAATATACACTGAGGATACCTACGAAATTGAGGGTGAACCTTATTTCGGACATCTCCGAGGAAGATACACAGTTGATGAACTTCGCGAAATGGACGACTATGCTGCAAGGTTCGATATCGAAGTTATTCCTTGTATTCAGACTCTTGCTCACCTTGATGCTATCTTCAACTGGCCTGAATATGCATCCGTTCGCGACAACGCAAACATCCTCAATGTAGGACTTGAAAAATCCCTTGAGCTTATCGAGAAAATGTTTATTACTATGAAAAAAGCATTCCGCTCAAAGCAGATAAACGTGGGAATGGACGAAGCTCATATGCTCGGTCTCGGTAAGTATCTCGATATGTTTGGCTACAAAAAGAGAAGCGAGATTATGAAGGAGCATCTTGAAAAGGTTATGGCTCTTTGCCACAAATATGGCTATGAGCCCATGATGTGGTCGGATATGTTCTTCAGAGTTTGCTCTCCCACAGGCGGTTACTTCGATGTTAAGGAGTTTACTCCTGAAGTCCTTAACTCCGTACCAGAAGATATGACTATTGTATTCTGGGATTATTACAGAGACGACCCCGAATTCTATCGCGGTATGCTTGACCAGCATATGCTCTTTAACCGCAAGGTATCATATGCAGGTGGCTCATCCACATGGTATGGCTTTGCCCCCATGCAGTGCTACTCTCTTGACAATGTAAGAGCTGTATTTAAAGTGCTTCCCAATTATCCTCTTGAAAGCATATTCAATACCATGTGGGGTGACAACGGTGCAGAATGCTCCACATTTGCAGGTCTTCCCACAGTTGTGGCATACGCCGAGGGTGTATGGACGGGAGATTTGAGTGACGAATCACTCCGTGGTGCGATGAGTATATTTGAAGCAAGCTTCGACGATTTCCTTGAAATGAACCTATTCCACAAAATGGATTCAATGTGGGAGCCCTGGGCTGTAATGCACAAATACCTGCTTTACGGAGATGCAATGCAAGGTATGTGGGATTGGCATGTACCAACAGGTGCAAACGAGCATTTTGCAAAAGCCTCTGTTGTACTCGGTGAATGTGCAAAGCGGAACCCTCGCTGGTCTTATCTCTTTGAGCCACTTTCTGTACTTGCAAAGGCGCTTTCAAACAAAGCAGAGCTTGGCATTAATCTTAAAGCGGCATATGACAAGGGAGACAAAGCGGAACTTTCAAGACTTGCAAACGAAGTTATTCCCGAAATCATAAAGGATATAAGAAATTTTGCACGTCTCCATGCAAAGCGTTGGAGAATCGACAACAAAGACTTCGGCTTTGAGGTGCAGGATGCAAGGCTCGGCGGTCTGATGCTTCGACTTGAGCACAGCGCCGAAATGATAAATGAATATGTAAGCGGAGACAGAACAGAGCTTCAGGAGCTTGAAGCAGAACGACTTCCCGAAGTTCCCGGATGGGAAAAGAACAGACCTCTCTGCCGTAACACATGGCAGATGGCAGTTACAAAGGGCAGATTATAAGGAGATTTTATGGTTATATGCGTATACGGTGCTGCAAGTAGCACAATAGATGAAATTTATATCAAAGAAACGCAAAAACTCGGACTTGAACTGGCAAAACGTGGACACGGACTTGTTTTCGGTGCCGGTGGCACCGGACTTATGGGCGCTGTGGCAAAGGGTGTTTCGGAAGGCGGAGGACACGTAAAAGGTGTTATCCCGACCTTCTTCACCGATGCTGATGTGGAAATCGTTGCAAAAGACTGCGACGAGGTTGTATACACTGAAACAATGCGTGAAAGAAAGCAAGAAATGGAAGACTCCGCTGATGCTTTTATTATGGTGCCCGGCGGAATCGGTACCTTTGAAGAATTCTTTGAGATACTCACATCAAAGCAGCTTTTACAACACAATAAGCCCATTGCGGTATTCAATATTAACGGATATTTCGATGAGCTTCAGCACATGATGAAGGTTGCAGTTAAGAAGGAATTTGTCAAAGAAGGTGTTCTCACCCTTTACTCCTTCTTTGACGATATTGACGAAATGCTTGATTTTGTGGAAACAGATAAAGGCACATCACTTGGACTTGATGAACTGAAAAGATAACAAAACGCTCAGGGCGGCACAAAGCTGTCCTGAGCGTTTTATTTACTTATCAAAGGAAGATAGAATTATCGCAATAACTATTGCTATACCACCTATTATCATTTCAAGAGAAAGAACATCTGTGCCGAATGCGACAGACACAATTGCCGTCATAAAAGCGGAAAATGACATTATTATTGCAACCGTTGAGGCTGATATATGCTTCAGGGCATTGGTACGAATAGGCCAACAAAGTCCTGAAGAAATTGCAACAACAAGAACCATTAACGTGATAAGCTTCCAATCAAGCGGGAACACTATTTTTTCAATACCCGTAAAATTAAAAATAAAGGAGAGAATCAAATTAAAGGTAAAGCCTACAACGCTCTGTACAGCTAAAAACAAAGGTGCGTGCAGCTTATTTGCATATACAGCAGTACCCGCAATATTAAAAGAATAGAAAACACCGGCAAGAGCACAAAGTATTTCGCCTATTCCCCAACCTCCGTCCAGCCTTACACCGTTAAGGACGAAAACGCCCGCAAGACACATTACCGCAGAAATAACCGTTATGGGTCTTATTTTCTTTTTAATCATAAAGTACATAAGTATAGGCACTACAACGCAGGAAAGGTTCTCGAGAAAAGCATATTTTGCGGGAGTTGTATAATTAAGTCCGATTTTCTGCGATACGTTAGCAAGCGCCAGAAAAAAGCCTGTGGGTATACCAACCTTTATGTAGCTTATGTTAAATTCCTTCAAATGCTTTGCGGACATTGATATGTATATAAAAAACAGTAAAAATTCACCAAACGCAAGCTTGAAGGTAGGAGAATAAAATTTCTGCAATTCATATGTAAACAGCGGAGATAAGCTCCAGACAAAGAGCACGAAAAACAGCCCTATATAAGCCATCACCCTTTTATTTTTTACCATAAAAAATCACCTCGGTTATGGATTATAGCATAGTTCTTGACAAATGTGAAGTTCGGTTTTATAATATGGATATGAATATTTTTCAACAGGTGACAGTATGGATATAACAAAAATTGAAATGATACTTTATGCCTTGGAGCTTGGCTCTTTTTCAAAAGCCGCAGAGATTTACTCGTATACTCCGTCAGCACTTACACATATCGCCGATGCCTTGGAAGATGAAATAGGCACAGAATTTATAAAACGTACTCACTCGGGAATTGAAGTGAAGGATGCGGAAATAGTTGATGCATTAAGACAGATTTGCGATATAAAAAATGAAATATGCGGTATGCCTAAAAAAAGCAAAACGCTTACAATCGGTACATTTTCCAGTGTTTCAAAATACCTTTTACCTGATGTGGTGAAAAAGTTTTGCTCCGACACCACCGACACTCACATAAACATAACAGTTGTAAACACCTTGGTTGACTTAATGAATTGCGGAGCTGATATTCTCATAGGTGATAGAATACCATCTTCGGGATACGAAGCTATAAAGATTATGGAAGACCCCTTCGTTGCAATATTTCCAAAAAGCAAAACAGGTTATACTGAATTCAGAACCGATACATACTATCCCGAAACCTTTATAATGTCAAACGAAACCAAAATAGCGGAAAGTGTTCAAAAAGAGCTTTTTGACGATGTAATTATGATAAGCTCGCATGATGACGGACCGATAATACAAATGGTGAAAGCGGAAATGGGCATTTCAATGCTTCCTTTGCTGTCGGTTGCAGGCAGCACCGATGAAATCAACATCCTGCCAATATCTCCTCCCGTATCAAGAACGCTTTGGCTGTTTTACAGAAAAAACTGCAAAAACAAGAATAAAATTTTAAGCTTTGCAAATTATTTCAACTCTCTTTAATCAAAAAAATTAAGGTGTAGCATTTAGCTACACCTTATTTGTTTAGAATAATCCTTTAATCCAACCCCAGATAGTGAAGTTATCTGTGAATGGGAATGTTGAAATTCCTACAAGGAAAAGAGCTATGATAATCAAGGGAAGCACATATGCCATATAAGGACGAATCCACTTGCCAATCTTCATACCCTTACCTGCATTAACCTCATTGAGGAAATTGTCAAATCCCCAGCCTTTCTTACGTGTAACAAACAAAACGTAGCACAATGAGCCGAGAGGAAGTGCACAATAGGACACGAGGAAATCCCAAAGGTCAAGGAATGATGAACCTGAATTAAAGGGAACAAATCCCGAAAGGAGATTGAATCCGAGCGCACAAGGAAGTGAGAGTACAAGCAACGCTGCACCGCAAATAAGACAAGTCTTCTTTCTTGACCAACCTGTAAGCTCTGAAACACACGCGAGTATGTTTTCAAATACTGCGATAATGGTTGACATTGCCGCAAAGGTCATAAAGAGGAAGAAGAGTGAACCCCAGATTCTGCCACCGTCCATATTATTGAAAACCTTCGCCATTGCAACAAAGAGAAGGCTGGGACCTGCACCGGGTTCAACATCGAATGTGAAGCAAGCGGGGAAAATGATAAGACCCGCAAATATAGCAACGAAAGTATCAAGTGCGATAATATTTACAGATTCACCAAGGAGCGAACGGTCTTTTCCAAGATAGCTTCCGAAAATAGCCATCGAACCGATACCAAGGCTAAGAGTAAAGAAAGCCTGGTTCATAGCGCCAACGATAACATTTCCGTCAATCTTAGAAAAATCAGGTTTAAGATAGAAGGTAAGTCCCTCTTTTGCTCCGCTGAGTGTAAATGAGTTAACTGCAAGTATAACGATAAGTGCCATCAAAGCAAGCATCATATACTTTGTAACTCTCTCAAGTCCCTTCTGAACGCCAAATGAAAGAACAAGAAATCCAAGCACAACAACAACTGCCATAAATCCAACCATTATAGCGGGGTTTGAAAGCATATTACCAAAAAGGCTTGCTGATGCTTCGTTGGATATGCCTGTCATATCGCCCTTTACAAAGGATACAAAATAATGGATCATCCATCCTGTAACAGATGTATAAAACATCATAAGTAAGAAGTTTGCCACGAGGGACACATATCCGTGAATGTGCCATTTCTGTCCGGGCTTTTCGAGCTTTTGATATGCTTTAACAGGGCTCTGCTGACTTGCTCTGCCCACTGCAAATTCTGTAAGCATAACGGGTAATCCAAGGATAACCAAGAATATAAGGTAAAGTACAACGAATGCGCCTCCACCATACTGTCCTGCCATCCACGGGAATTTCCATACGTTTCCACAGCCGATAGCACATCCCGCACTGAGCAGAATGAAGCCAAGACGGCTACCTAAGCGGTCTCTTGCCATAATCTTTCTCCTATTTTAAGTCGGAATAGTACCGACTATTATGTTAATATTATTTTAACATGCATGTATCAATTTGTCAACAATTGTTATTTATTTTGCAAAATCAAATTTATCGTCCTCTGTAAGTCCAAGAAGCTCAATTGCATTTTCAAAATTCTTAATGCTGTTATCAAAGCTTACAGGATGATGAGCATCACTTCCAAGATAAAACTTACAACCGCAATCCTTTGCAACAGTCATATGTTCAATATAAAGCGCGCGACGTCTGTCATCAAATTTGAGGGTACTCTCGTTTATTTCTATACCGAGGTTCTTTTTCTGTGCTCTCGTATAAAGCTCTCGAAGTACATTTTTATCCATTTTTTCAAGCATTTCATTTGATTGCTCAAGGTCTCTTGCCATAAGCGAGCACGTGGGATGTGCAAGACCGACCTTGCCGAAAGGCAAGTCAGAGCATAAAAGTCTGTCAAAGCGACGGTAGAAAAGGTCAATTCTTCTCTCCGTTTCATCATCCTCGACACGTCTTGTAAATGGAGTGAGATGAAGATGATTGATAGGGACGATGATAAAATCAAAGGTATCGTACAGCTTGTATGACAAGCCTATCATATTCTGCCAGTCCATTTCGGTCTCACAACCAAAGAGAAATTCCACTTCGTCATCCTTCGGGATGGGAAGTGCTTTTGATATTTTCTTAAAGCAGGATTCCTGATATCCGTCAAAATCACAAGGTAAGTTTTCGTCCCAAAGGTGGTCGGTAAGGCAGATTTTCTTAAGTCCGTTATCCTTTGCATATTTAAGTATTCTTTCGTTGTTCTGTTCAGGGTCGGATGAACAGTTTGAATATTGCGAGTGAATGTGCAAATCGTGGTCAATTACAAATTTCATTTTTAAAACTCCTTGCAAATTTCAATTCCATATTTTATAGCTTCTGAAATGCGATTATTCGTGGTTTCGGCATCATTTACGTCCGTGCCCTGCACCGCCACTGTTATAACGTCTCCAAGTCCCCAAAGCCACGAAAGTGCCTTAAGGTAGGAAGAGCCTTGCTCAAGAGGAGAACCTGTTTCTATCTCCATGCCTCTTGTCGTAATATAGAGTAACTTTTCTGCTTTGCAGTTTCCTCTTGTGCTTCCGTCCGTATTATTGCAGAATGTCAAGTCGGGTGCGGAAATATGTTCAATGAAGGTCTTAAGTATTGAAGGTATCCCCATATCCCAAAAGGGTGCGGCAATAACTATTCTGTCAGCCTCCGCCACAAGACGTCCGTTCTTTAAATCCTCATCTGACAATCCTTTTGTTCCTCTTTCTTTGTAAAGCGGCAAAGTAATAGGAGAAAGCGTTGAGCGTGACAGCTTTATTTCGGTTATTTCATAGCGCTTTTTCAGCTCTTCCATAAGGGGCTTTGCAATTGTGAGCGTGCGTGATTCTTCTTCTCTGACACAAGCGTTGATAAAGGTAAGCTTTTTCAAATAATCACTCCTTTCTTATATTATAATACCACAAGCCTTCAAAGTCAATCATATTCAAAAAATATGGAGCCTTAATCGGCTCCATATTTGCTTATATTTATTTCTTATTGCTCTTTGAGTTTTTTACAACTATCTTCCAAAGTGCTATAAGTGCTATAACGTTAGGAAGAACCATCAGGTAGTTAAAGAAGTCGGTCATTTCCCAAACAAGATTATTAGAAACGAGAGTACCAAGGAAAATAAACACTATTGCGATTATTGAGTAAACAGCAACTGCAATCTTTGAATTCTTGAAAAGATATTGAACATTTACTTTACCAAAGAAGTTCCATCCGATAACAGTGGAATATGCAAAGAAAAGCAAACAAATAGCTACAAAGATATTACCGAAGTTTGTTCCAAATGCGGAACCTATCGCCATCTGCATTGCACTTGTTTTGGATACAATTGCCGCATCACCGGAAGTTGCGGAAATATACGCATCCTCTGTAAGTCCGTTGAGGACAGCACCGTCTTTTGCATAAAGCATAGTAATTACAACAAGAGCAGTCACAGTAAGTACAACAAATGTGTCAATAAACACACCAACCATGGCAACTACACCCTGGTCGTGGGGTTTTTCAACCTTAGCCTGAGCATGTGCATGAGGAGTTGAACCCATACCTGCTTCGTTGGAGAAAAGTCCTCTTTTTGCACCCTGGCTGATTGCTGTTTTAAGCGCATAACCGATTCCACCGCCGATAAGAGCATCGGGAGTGAAAGCATATTTGAATATGAGTCCGAAGGTTGTGGGCACATACTTAATGTTAACGGCAAGCACTGCAAAACCGCCAAGAAGGAATATACATGCCATTATCGGAACAAGCTTCTCTGTAACCGAAGCAATTCTCTGAATACCGCCAAGGAAAATAAATGCGGAAACAATTGCAAGGATAAGACCTACTACCCAACCGGGAACACCGAAAGCAGTGTTACAAGATTCAGCAATTGAATTTGACTGAACCATGGTACCCATAAAGCCGAGAGCAAGAATTGTTGCTATTGAGAAGAATACAGCAAGGAATTTGCCAAATCCGCCTTTGAATGCCTTCTTCATGTAGTAAACAGGACCGCCGTGTACCTCACCGTTCGCATCCACTTCACGTGTTTCCTGAGCAAGAGTTGCCTCTGCGTAAATAGTTGCCATTCCAAGAAATGCGATTACCCACATCCAGAAAATCGCACCGGGACCACCAACAAGAATAGCACCCGAAGCACCAACGATATTACCGGTACCTACCTGAGCTGCAATAGCTGTTGCAAGTGCCTGGAAGGAGCTGAGTCCTCCGGACTGTTTACCACCGGATAACTTTATGTTCCCAAACACCTTTTTCATACCTTCGCCAAAACAACGAATCTGTACAAATTTTGTTTTGAATGTGAAGAACAAGCCTGTTCCTACCAAAAGGATTATAAGAATATAATCCGCAAGAAAGGAATTGGCTTTCGCCACAATACCTAAAAGTTTTTCTTCCATTTAGAAGACCTCCTAAAATAAAAATAAAGTTACTGTAAAACAGCAACTCCGGAAAATGACATAACACAAAAAAGTGTTTATGCTTTTACTCTATCCTTTTGCCTGAGAGATTCGGTATTTCACCTTGCACCTTCGGCACTCAAATAAATGAGATTCTCCAGAGTCCCCTCGGTGAACGGTTCTTTCGTTCCGCACACTTCAATGGGTATTAAATTTTACATTGCATTATAACATACATTTCGACAATATGCAATAGGTTCTTCAAAAAAAATTAAAAAACCGGACAAAAAGTCCGGTTTTTTAAATCTTACTGTTTGATTCTTACCAGATTGAAGGCTTGGATTCGTCTTCGCTGGGTTCTACTTCGTCTGTTATATCTGCGAAGTAATCAGATGCCGCTACATAGTACTTGTAAAGTGCCTTAACAAGATTTGCAAGAGCGGGATCGCTTTCTGCACGGTTTTCAAGAGCAAGCTTTACGTAGCTAAGAGGTGAATATGTTATTGTCATGGACTCGGTTGCAGATGAAACTACTGTCTTATCAAGCTTGCCGAGAGATCTTGCAATAATGTTATTAACCTCAATGTAGTAGAGTCCGTCCTTTTCAACAGGTGTTACTCTTGCTCCGTTTACTGTGAAGGTGTAATCAGAAATTGATGCACCGTCAGCGAGCTTGAAGTAGTGACGAACTGTTGTATTACTTTCAAGAAGTAAGCTGGATGAATTGAGGGTGATACCGCTCACGTTGCCCTTCTTGATAGGTGTATAGCTATTAGAAATTGTTACTTCAACGTTTGAAAGGTCGGGATTGGGAGTGATTTCAGCCTTTTCGAAGTAGCTTCTTGAGTATTCACCGTAGTTGTACATTTCGTTGATAAGTGTGATACAAGAAGCGTAATCAGCGGGATTTTCGTTTACATAATCAACATAATCCTTAACAGTTCTTGTAATAGACTCTGTTACATTGGGTGTTGTTATTATAAGAGTGATAGGCTGATTCATTTCCTTTGCGGCAACATAGAACTTAACTGTGTAAAGAGCACCGTCAACAGTGTTTTCTGCCTTTACAAGTTCTACATCGTGTGTTGAACCGTAGTAATCAACTGTAGCCTTTGTGTTGTCGATATCGTCTATGATAAACTCGCTGAGCTTAACATAGAACTTAACACCGATGCTTCCTTCAAGAAGAAGGCTGTAATTTGTAAATTCAACATCCTTGATTATCTGTGCTTTGAAGTTCTGTACAAGTGAACCAAGCTTTGCGGGAAGTACAGGGGCTTCACTTGTTACGGGGTTAGAAACAAATCTGAGAAGTGCTGTAACATCGGTTGTGCCGAGTGTTGCCACGAAGTTAACTCTGTCAAGAACTTCACCAGGCTCGTAGGTTTCCTTGAGAGAATCAAGATCGAACTCCGAATTTGCAAACTCAACGTTAGAAAGTGAAGCAGAATTTGTTACTCTTGACCACTCCTCCGCTGAACCAAGGTAATAAACCTTTGCGGGAGCTACATCAAAAGCTGAGGTTCCAATAGTTGTAGTTGTTTTATCGATTATAAGAGTTTCAATTGATTCAATACCGTCAAATGCATTGTCGGGAATGTTAGAACCAATAAGTACCATATTAAGGCTCTTGGGAGCTGTCATTCCAAATATATAAGCAAATGACTTATTTGTACCGTTAGCCTTTTCTCCAACGTAAGGAAGAGCAATATTTTCAATCGCATCACATCCGTAGAGAGCACCGAACTCAATTGTACCTGTGGTATCGGGGATCGCAACTGTTTTGAGTGCTGCACAACCGCTGAATGCATATTCTCCAAGTGAAAGAACTGTATCAGCGAGATAAACCTCTGAAAGAGAAGTACAGTTAGCAAATGTCTTATATCCTATACCGCCGGCGTTGTAAACAAGAGTCTTAAGAGCTGTACAATCTCTGAATGCATTATAGCCAACGTTTTCAACGCTTGCACCGATTACTGCTGTTGTAATAGCAGTGCCTCTGAAAGCGCTGTTTCCGATAATTTCAAGAGATTCTGAGAAATCAACGTTTGCAAGTGCTGTACATCCCTTGAATGCAGCATCTCCAACCGTAAGGAGAGTTGAGGGCATCTGTACACTGTAAAGAGCTGTACAAGTATTAAATGCACTGTCTCCTATGTGAAGAAGTCCTTCGGGAAGCTGGACAGCTTCGAGCGCCTTGCAATTTGCAAATGCCAGTGATGCAATAACCTTTGTGGAAGCATTAACAGCTACGCTTGTACACTCTGTATCTTCTGCCTTCCAAAGAATTGCGTATGCGTTATCCGCTGTGCCGAGATATACAGCACCGTTTGAAACGGTTCCTGCAACCTTGGTTGCGGCGAATGCGCCTGCACCAACGAAATTCGGAACAGCATTAAATGTGATTTCTGAAAGAGATGCACAATCTACGAAAGCGTAGTTGCCGATGTATTTAACTCCTGCACCAAGTGTAGCAGAAGTAAGAGCAGCTGAAGCGAAAGCACTGTCACCAACTGTAATAACACTGTCGGGAACGGTAACTGTTGTAATTACACTGTTTTCAAATGCACCCTCTGCAATAACAACTGTTGTAGCGGGGATTGTAAATGAAGTTGCAGTCTTATCTACGCTTATAAGAGCATAGTTTGCATTTCCGGAAACCTTAGCATATGTTGCGTTTCCAGAAGTTGCATAAAGCGCTGTACAATTTCTGAATGCTGTGCCGTCAACAACTGCCGATGTATTTGCAATGGTAAGATTTGAAAGTGCTGAACAGTTTTCAAATGCAGCATAATCAACACTCTCAACTGTTGCGGGAAGTGTAATTGCTGTTACCTTTGTAAGTCCGTAGAATGCATACGCACCAACGGATGTAACACCCTCAGAAACGTTTACGGTTGTAATGGAATTTCTGTATGCATACCAAGGAGCCATAGTCTCAAGTGTGTAGTTGTCCATCATTCCGTTACCGCTGATGGTAAGAGTGCCTGCCGCTGCGTTAACAGACCATGTAAGTACACCGGAAACACCCGACTCGCCGTTTGATGAAACTGTAATGTTAAAATATGCGCTCTTGTTTCCGAATACAACCTGAACAAGCTTCGTTCCGATAGTTGTCATATCGGGAGCTATAACCTCAACATTTTCTGTTACGTCAACCTCTGCAAAGGTAACCTTCATTCCGGTGAGGTCAAGCTTTTCGCTGAGTGAATACGCAGTCTTCGTTGCGGGAGTTACCGCAAGTGTACCTGCACCAAGGAATACGGGTGAAATAGAGTTTGTAGCATCAACTGTTACATTTGTCCAACCGGTTGAAGTACCGTTGAAGAAAGTATAAACAATTGAATCGCATCTCTGGAAAGCATTTTTTCCAACCGAAGTTGTTCCGCTTCCGAGTACTATATACTTAGCAGAAGAACAATCCTTGAATGCACATTCTCCAATAGTTGTAACTGTGTCAGCAATAACTATCTTTTCAACACCTGATACGTTGTTAAACGCATATGCCGCAATTGCAGTAGAGCCTGTTATCTCAACTGTTTTAAGGCTTGCGGGAACATAGGTTTCGTTCTGGAAATAGTTTTCTGCTCCGAAAACATATCCAAAATATGTAGCTGTGCTTCCGTTACCTACATAAGGAAGTGATATCTTATTCAAATTTTCCATGCCGTAAAAAGCACCTTGGCTTACTATAACGCCATTTTGAACAACAATGCTCTTTACACCTGCCTTGTACTGATACCAAGGAGCGCTTCCCTTTGCGTAAGTGGGCATAGCACCGCTTCCGCTTATGGTAAGTACACCGTTTGAGGTATCAAGTGTCCATGAAATGTTTGTGTCTGTTCCCGAATAATCGGCAACTGCTGTGAGCACTGTCATTGCAAATATAGCAACAAGCAAAATGCCACAAGCAAACTTCTTTAAGCTCTTAGTCATAATCTTTACCTCTTCTTTTGCTTATAATTTATAGAAGTGTATACTTTAATAGTGTTATTATATATTGTTTTTTTCAAAATGTCAACCTTTTAAAAAAAGATGTATAATTTATTACAAAATATTTCTTTTTTTATTGTAACTTTACACAAAAAATCCGAAGCACTGTAACATGCTTCGGATTCGTTTCTTATACGGGATCGATAGGTGTATCAGGGTCTGTTATAACAACATCCAGTGAATACTTGCCCATGTTGGGTTCTTCTCGTCTGAACCATCTGCCGTTAGTGAAGTCGGGAACTGAAACTGCTGTACTTCCGTTTGCAATAGACATTTCGGAAAGAGGTCCGATAGCAAGCCATGCCGCTGTGTCATATGCATCAATAGGAGGCTCAACTCCGTTTTTAACACTTTCAACAAAGGCACGAAGAACAAGCCAGTCTATACCGCCGTGACCGCCCTTTGCTCCCGATTCAACATATTCTTTGTGAAGAGGGTGGTCATACTTCTCGTAAAACTCTTCCTTGTTATCGAAATGCTTGTTTTCTTCCATTCCGTCAAGATAATATGTATGCTTACCCATTCCGCTTTCTTCACACATGCCCTTTGTACCTCGAATTGTAAACTCTCGGCTGTAAAAAGCACGGGGAAGTGTTGTATCAAGAGTCAAATGGATTATCTCACCGTTTGCGCATTTGATTATTGTAGTGATTATGTCGCCCTGGTTAAACTTCATTCCTGCAAAAGGATGGTCCGGGGTTACATGGTCATTCATGTAGGTCTCAATGCCTCTTGCCTTGCTGGAGAAAGCTGTAAGAGAGAGCATTTTGTTTCCACGGTTAATACCAAGGCACTTTGAAATGGGACCAAGCTCATGAGTGGGATAGTTTTCACAGTTGCGGTTGAGATACTCTGCAAGACGGTAGTGGTCTGTTACAACGTTGCCGTCGGCATCCTTCTGGAAAAATTCAACGGGATTGAGGTAATGGTGATACGCACCGTTTGCCTGAATTATTTCTCCAAAGAGACCTTCCTTTATCATACGAAGGGTCATCATTTCGTCTCTGCCGTAGCAGCAGTTTTCAAGCATCATAACGGGAACCTTTGTTTCCTCATATGTCTTAACGAGCTCATAACATTCAGAAATATCAAAAGCACAGCCTACTTCTATTGCAGCATACTTGCCCGCCTTCATAGCATCAATTGCAAGCTTTACTCTTGAATTCCAGCTTGTCATAATAAATACTGCGTCGATTTCATCGTCGGCGAGTATATCTTTATAATTTGTTGTTGTCTTGGGAGTCGGATACTCTTTTTCCGCGAGTATTCCAAGTATTTTTTCAATTTTGTTTTCATTGAGGTCGCAAATATACTTTACCTCTACATCCTTCATTTCCGCAACACAGTAACGAAGCATTCCTGTGCCACGTCTTCCGAGCCCTATGTAACCTACTTTAATTTTCTCTTTCATGATAGTTCTCCTTATCATTTATTCGATTAAAGTATAATATGTATTTTCAAAAAATGCAATAGGAAATTACAACTTTTTATGGACAAAACAATTATGGACAAAACGTTGACAGTATACTTGTCGTTCAACGTTTTGTCCATATAATTACGGTTTTATAGGTGTTGTGGGGTCTTCAACCACGACATCAAGGGAGTATTTGCTCATATTCGGTTCTTCACGCCTGAACCATTTTCCGTTTGTGAAGTCGGGAATTGCAACAGATACATTGCCGCCCGATATCGACATTTCGGAAAGAGGTCCGATGGCAAGCCAAGCGGCTGTGTCGTACGCGTCAATAGGTGTATTTGTACCATTTTTAACACTTTCAACAAAGGCACGAAGCACCAGCCAGTCTATTCCGCCATGGTCACCCATTGCCTGCATTTCGGCATACTCTTTATGAAGAGGATGGTCGTATTTTGCATAAAATTCTTCCCTATTGTCAAAAACGCCTTCCTCCATTCCTTCCAGAATGTAGGTATGAACGTTTTGCTTGCTCTCCTCACACATTCCCTTTGTTCCTCTTACAGTGAATTCACGGCTGTAAAAAGGACGGATAAGTGTGGTATCCAGAGTAAGTCTAATAAGCTCACCGCCGGCACAGGTAATCATTGTGGTTACAATATCTCCCTGATTGAACTTCTTACCCTTCAAATAATGATCGGGGTGATAGGTTTCTATGTAATGCTCAATGCCTCTTGCCTTGCTTGAAAAGGCTGTAAGCGAGAGCATTCTGTTACCTCTGTTAATACCAAGCACCTTGGAGATAGGTCCAAGCTCGTGAGTTGGGTAATTCTCGCAATTGCGGTTCAGATATTCCCATACACGATAGTGATCCTTTTCGTAGTTACCGTCTTCGTCCTTGCGGAAGAAGCCCACCGTAATATCATGATGATATGCACCGTTGCACTGGATTATCTCACCGAAAAGACCTTCCTTTACCATGCGCAGAGTCATCATTTCATCTCTGCCGTAGCAACAGTTCTCCAGCATCATTACAGGGACCTTTGTTTCCTCGTAGGTCTTTACAAGGTCATAGCATTCCTGAAGGTCAAGAGCGCATCCAACCTCAATTGCCGCATATTTTCCTGCCTTCATTGTTTCAATGGCATATTTAACTCTTGAATTCCAACCGGTCATATAAAAAACTGCGTCAATCTCGTCATCGTCAAGAATTTCCTTGTAATCAGATGTAGCGATCGGAGTTGTCGGATAGTTCTTCTCAGCAAGATATTTTAGTGTTTTTTCTATTTTCTTTTCGTTAAGGTCACAGATGTATTTAACCTCAACATCCGTCATCTCAGAAAGACAGTTTTGAAGCATACCTGTTCCTCTTCTGCCAAGTCCTACATATCCAACCTTAATCTTTTCTTTCATAATCTTCACTCCTTACCGAATGATTATTTATTGTAAATTCTGATTTCAGGAATGGGTGCGGCAAGAGCTACACTTGCTGCATAAATTTTTGCATCGGGGTGATTTTGAAAAAGAGAGCAAGGAATCTTACTTGTAATCGGGCCATGAAGAATTTTTCTGAGTGCCGCCGCATTCCAATCTCTCGGCATACACATTCTCACCTTTTTAGCCATAAATGCCTCTCTCATACCAATGGTAATGCAATTTTGAGGAATAGCATCGAGATCCGCTGCACAATTCATAAAAGCATTTATTGTGATGGTTTCCCTTGCTACCTTCAGAACACGAGTAGGAAGGTTTGCAAATTCTTCATTTGACATTGTCTCACCCGGTTCGGGAGGCTCATTGAAAGCAAAATGAGCAGTAATCCCCACTCCTCCCCAAGCCATATCAAGTTTCCCTTGTTTTCTAATATATTCTTCAATAAATTCAGGCTTTTCAGGATCTGGAAAAATTCTCTGATTTTCGGGAACATTAAGCTCTTCATCAATAAGATTATAAAAAATTCTGTCCATGCCGCCTCTGAATGAAAGCGGATCAGACTTATCAAGATACTTAAAGTCTTCAGTTAAATACTCATCCATGTTTATAAAATGGCAACGTTTAAGACTTAAATGATACTTGTTTACAAGCCATACAAGACGGCTATACGGACCTAATGGACCATAAGGAACTATCATTACAGTATCCTCACCCTTCTCGTTGTTTTCCTTTATTACTTCAAAAACCTCAATAGCCATTTTCCAATAAAGGTCTTGTTCGCAGTCGCATACATCAAGCTTAATGTTGCTCCCTTTGCCAAGTTCACTTGGCGGAATAAGATTGTACTCCGGTATCATATTTCTTCTCCTTTTATGTATGTTTTTATTAAATTAAACTCTTTATCAAATATATTGATATCAGCATCTTTACCTTCTTCGATGCTTCCTTTTCTATCACTGACTCCTATATATTCGGCAGGATTTATTGTCACACATTTTATAAGCTTTTCAAAAGAAATCCCGGTCATCTTGTTAGCATTTTTTACGCTGTCGCAAAGACGTAAGCAGCTCCCCGCCAGGCTATAGCCCTCGCTTTGGTCAACTATAAGCTTATCTGCTTTTATAATAACAGGAACGCCGCCCATACTTCCTTTCCCTTCAGGAAGTCCCGAAAGATGAACATTGTCACTTATAAAGATTATTTTATCAATCGGCTTAAACTCAAAAGCAATATTTATAAATTCTTTATTCACATGATATCCATCAACAATCAATTCAACATACAGTCTTTCATCAAAAACCCCAACACCACTTGCACCAAGCTCAAGATGATTCATCCAACGCATTCCGTTATAAAGGTGAGTAACACCCGAAAGGCCTGCATCAACACAAGGCTTTATTTCTTTTTCCAACGCATTGGTATGCCCCATCGAAGCACGAATACCTTTTTCTTTAAGATATGCCGAAAGCTCCACACTACCATCGTTTTCAGGGGCGTAAGCCATTACCTTCAAATGCCCTTTTCCTGATTCTATAATTTTTTCAACAAGCGAAATATCAATGCTTTCTTTAATGTAATCGGGATTTTGTGCACCGCATTTTTCCTTGGAAAAGAAGATGCCCTCACTGTATATTCCCAGTACCTCTGCTCCTTTTGCACTTTGAGAATCGATATAATCGGCTAAATATGACATAGCCTTTAAGGTATCCTCGACACTAAGAGTCAGCGTGGTAGGAAGAAAAGATGTAACTCCGTTTTTTGCAAGTTCTATCGAGAGAGCTTCACAATCGCTTGCGGCATCTATACCGCCTCTGCCATGGACATGAATATCAATAAATCCAGGGGTAATATATCTTCCTTCTAAATCAATTTCCTTGTCACCCGAAAGATTATTGCCAATTCTTTCAATTTTTTGGCTAATTGCGATATCTTTTTTTACAAAACTATCATTTATGTAAACATTCGCATTTTTTAAAACAGTAAGCATTTCCTTCACCCTCTCCTTATTTTAATTATACATTTTTTGAAGTTAAACAAAATGCAAAAAACGATATATTTTTGTATTATTCGCTCATTTTTCTTGACATATAATTTTTTTGTGTTAAAATAAACGCGGTGATTTAATGAAGCTTATAAACTTTGATACAGAAAAAACAGTTATTATTCTTCACGACTGTACCACGATTCCTACCATAACAAGCTTATCTGTTGAAAATCAACAGTGCAGCAAACTATTGTATATTGTACGAGGCGGTATGCGCTTTAGTTTCAACAGCACAGAATTTATAGCAAGAGAACGAGATGTCGTTTATCTACCTAAAGGATGCTCCTACAAATATAAAGCCTCTAAAGAAATTTCTGCCATATATGTAGATTTTGATATTATAGATTCAATTAAAAAAACATTTCTTTTGTTTTCAAAGCATCCGGTACAAGTTTTGGTTGATACAGAAGATGATATACAAGAAAGCTTTTCGGAAATTTTAAAGGATTTCACATATCCTTCACTTTCTGCAAAGCTAAGAAGAACCGGCAGTTTTCTTTTCATATTATCAAAGATTGAAGAGTGTGAAAATGATTATGAAGGAATCATGAGACTTTCACCTGCGCTCTACAGACTTCGTGAAGGATATTGCGAAAAGGTCTACACAAAAGAATTAAGTGAGCTGTGCAATATGAGTCAAGCAACGTTTCGCCGTCTTTTTAAAGAAACCTTCGGGATGTCCCCCATAACCTACAAAAATAATTTGAGAATAAAAATGGCTTGCTCTCTTATAAAAAGCGGAGCTTATTCGATAAGCGAAACTGCGGAAATTTTGGGTTTTGAAGACATTTATGCCTTTTCCCATGCCTTCAAAAAAGCAACAGGCATAACACCAAGCAAGTTCAAGGAGCATGAGTAAAATACTCCAAACATTCATCAATAATCAACAGGAGTTAAAAGTTTCCTATTGAAGCTTTTAACTCCTGTCATGCTTATATGCCGTAATCCTCAAGCAAAATCGTTTTTTTCTTTGCTATGCTATCCTCGCCTGCCATACAAACGAGAGTTGCAATAAGTCCGTCACGGGCATCGTTTTCGGGAATGCCCTTTTCACAACACTCAAAGAAACGTTCAAGAAGACCTAAGTCTCCACCGCCGTGTCCTGCCTTGGGTGCGGGCTGAGTAATATTGATTATCTCTCCGCCGCCACGTTTCTCTATTCTTATAGTACGCTCGGCTACGTTGTAATCAAGGGTTGCCTTAGTGCATTTTATCGTACCCTTTCTTGTCTCATAAGCGCTTCCCATTGCAAGCTCATAGGCAAGATTAACACCGTTTTCAAATTCCACAAGCATGGATTCGCTGTCAATTACATCCTTTTCGGAATTGAATACACAAATATCCTCCATGCAGTCAAATCTTGTTTTGGATCTATAGCCTGTGTAATTGAAGGAATACAGACAGGTATCCTTTTCGGGACAGTCACAGCAATGCTCCGCAACTCCCTTCTTGGGAGTATATATACCGAGTCTGCCGATAGCTGATACCTTCTTTATGTCTCCGCCAACCAAATAGCGTATTACATCGATATCGTGACAGCATTTTGTATTCATCATGCCGCCCGAATACTTTTTGTAACGATGCCAACGTCTCATATAGCTTGAAGAATGTCCGGGTTCAAGGCTTTCGGATGCTGTAATAGAAATGACATCTCCTACGTCCTCGCTACCGATAAGCTCCTTGAGCTTTTTAACTACAGGAGTATACCTGAGAACAAATCCAAGCTTCAAAACCTTGTTATAATTCTTCGCCTTTTCATATATTGCAAGAGCACGCTCGGCAGATGCTTCAATGGGCTTTTCCAAAATAATGTTAAGATTTCTGTCCATTGCGGCACTGACCACCTCAAGATGTGCATAGTCCGGAGTTGTAATAACCACCGCATCAAGGCGTTCATCCTTCAGCATTTCATTGAAATCGGTATATTTGTCGGGCATACCGTACTTAAAATAATGCTCGGTATAATTTTCAAGTCTTTCCTTATCCTTTTCACAAACAGCTATTATCTTATGCTGAGAAAAAAACTTAGGTATATTTTTAACATATGCCTGAGATCTTGCACCGAGTCCTATAATTCCTATATTCATTATTTTACCTCGTATGTTATTTCTCCGTTAACAACGGTCATTCTTGTATATATGTCCTTTGTAAATACTGCAAGGTCTGCATCATAGCCAACGGCTATTTTGCCCTTTTTGTCATCTATACCGAGAAGTCTTGCGGGATTTGCCGTAGCCATTCCCATAACCTCCCACATAGGAATCTTCACGGCATTCAGTTCTGTTCGGATAAGTCTGTCACCCGAAGCAACACTTCCTGCAAACGCCTTCATATCTGGTCTGTTAGCTACGCCGTTTAAAATAAGTGCGTCCAAACCGTTTTCAAGACTGCCAAGCTTAATTATAGTACCTTCGGGAAGTCCCGAGCCTCTTGATGCATCGGAGGTGAGAATAATATTATTTCTGCCCTTGCACTTATATATAAGGCGAAGGATTCCGTCAGGAAGATGTACTCCGTCACAAATTGTCTCAGCACAAAGCGCATCAAGGCAAAGGCCCGCCTCTATGGCTCCCGCATGACGCTTGCAATCAGCAATATGAACGCCTGACATACCCGAATAAAGGTGTGTGGTAAGAGTAAAGCCGTTCTTTGACGCCTCCTCCATCACGTCGAAGCTTGCGTCGGTGTGTGCGGCTGAAACAATAATACCATTATCTGCAAGATATCTTCCCACCTCCATAGCACCATTTAATTCGGGCGCCATGCTAACACGCTTCACACAGCCGTAGGATAGAAACAGATCCAACTCCTTTTTATCGGGGTCTTTTATATATTTGGGGTCCTGTGCCCCCTTTTGAGCCAATGAAAAATAAGGTCCTTCAAGGTGAACACCCAGCATATTGCAACACTTTATCTTGCTTTGAGTCTCGCAGAACACCTTGAGAGTGTTCTCTGTCTCATCCGTTTTGCCTGCAAGAGTAGTGGCAAGCATAGTAGTTACGCCATGCTCGTTATGATGCTTTGCAATACCCTCAAATGCCTCAGCTGTACCATCCATGAAGTCAAATCCGCCTCCGCCGTGGGCGTGAGTTTCGATTATTCCGGGGGTAAGCCAGTCTCCGCCAAGGTCGATAACACGGGCGTCTTCAACATGGATATCCTTTACTCCGAAATCCGCAATCTTTCCGTCAGCAACAAGAAGATATGCGTTCTCAAGTGCTGTATCGGAAAGAACAAGATGTGCGTTTTTAAAAAGTATTTTTTTCATTATTTTATAGCTCCAAACTTATCCACATTAACCATGGATGCAGAATCCTTATCAATGAAGAGATTTACATCGTCATGTGTCTTGAAGGCTGTTGCGGGAACCATGTTGTTAACCTCTTGGGTGAGTGTATCGTGGATAGCCTGAGCCTTAACCGCGTAAGGAACAGCAGAAACGATATGACGGCACTTAAGTATCTGCTTAACTGTCATAGAGATAGCCTGCTTCGGAACATCATCAATAGTGGGGAACCAGCCCTCACCAAGCTGCTGGTTGCGGCATTTTGCATCAAGGTTTACTACCTTGTATGCTTCCTCTGTGTCAAAATCTGCGGGCGGGTCATTGAAAGCAATGTGTCCATTTTCACCGATACCGATTACACCTACATCAACCACTGCTTCGTTAAGCTCCTTTGTAAGCTTTGCTATAATATTATCAACGCCCTCTGCAACGTTAACAAAATGAGCTGCCTTAAGGTTTATCTTTGAAACAAATCTTTCCTTAAGGTACTTTACAAAGCTTGCGGGGTGGCTTTCGTCGATGCCGATATACTCGTCAAGGTGGAACATTTCAACCTTTGTCCAATCAACGTCAAGGTTTACGAGTGCTGAAAGAGTGGTAAACTGTGATGCACCTGTGGAAAGGATAAGTCTTGCGCTTCCCTTTTCTGCAATAGCCTCGTTGAGATACTTGGCAATTAGGGCTGCTGCCTTTGCGCCAAGCTGTTCTGCTGTTTCGCTGTAATAAATTTTCATGATAATTCCTCCGTTATGTAAATATTTTTGTAAGCGGTTACAATTTATAACAGTATTTATTATAAACATAAAACAAACAAAAGTCAATACTTTGAGCAAAACTGTAAATCTTACATTTTATAACTGCTGATTTTGTAAGACTTACAAAAAGGCATCTGCCAAGCTATCACCCACGCAGATGCCTTGTATTTTATTCTCTTGTGCCGGTTGTCATACCCTCGTATTCGTTGAGGAAATCCTCTGCTACCTTTACCATACGGATAGTAGCTTTATCCTCCTTAAATGCAATCGTGGTATAAAGGTTGCCGAAGTAATCGTCAATGAGATATGAACGAATACCTATCTTCTTTTCCATAGTCCATGCACCTGCACTCATTGAACGATATCCCCGTCCCATGGGTACGCCGATCCTCATTCCCGAGTAATGCTTTTCAGGCCATTCGGAAATAATATATTCATTCATGCCGAATTTAATACATTTAAGTCCCCTATCTGTATCAAGGTGAAGCACACCACCGTCATTGTCAAAGGTAAGCTTGAAGGACTTAATGCCCATGGGATTTTCGGGAGTGTTGTATACTACGCCGTCGATTTCTTTCGCAAACGCAGAAGTCTTTTCTCCAAAGAAGGGCAAGGGTGCTTTGAAATTCTTGATCTTCTCATCAAGGACAGCCTTTGCCTCGGGATTTGCAGGAAGTGAATCTGTCTTGTCAAACTTCTTTATCCTCTTCATTACATTGTACCAGAATGGCTCTATCTGGGCATATGCTGTAAACGAGCCTTGGATGTCACCTGTAAAGCAGGCAATAAGGTCATAATCGGGGAAGCAAATAGCGTACTGACCGCCCATTCCGAGGAAGGCATAGCCGTTTTCGAATATTCTCCATATCTGATATCCGTATCCCCATCCGTGTGCCAGGTCAAGATTACCGCTGTTATTGTTGTCTATCTGCTTCGATTTTGCCTCAATTACATAGTCACGTGGCAAAAGCTGTTTACCGTTTGCAAAACCGTCATTGTAAACGAGCATTGCAAATCGTGCAAGGTCACGTGTTGAGCAAAGCACACCCGAGCCGCACCATGAACCGCCCTGGGGCATCTCGACAACCTTAGAGTCGGGGGAGAAGCCTATTTCAAGGAGCGCCTTTTCTTTTAAGAACTCAAGGAGAGGCATACCTGTGAGCTTTTCAACTATTGCGGTAATAATATTGGTAGCATTAGTGCTATAGTCGAACATAACTCCCGAGAGTTTCTCAGGCTCAAGGTCAAACATATGAGAAACAAAGTTAGGGGATCTCATATTGTAGTGTCTGGCAGCGTTAGCTGTAGACATCATAAGGGCCTCTCTGACTGTGATGTTTTTGATCCACTCATGTGTTTTATCAGAGCAATATTCGGGGAAATGATAGGCAAGGGTGTCATCAAGCTTTACTCTTCCCTCTCCCACAAGAATTCCAAGCGCCATTGACGCAAAGGTCTTACTTGTAGAATACATTCTGTGGAATTCATCCTGTTTGAAGGGAGGACAGTAAGCTTCCGCACATACCTTTCCGTGTCTCATAATAATGAAGCTGTGAGTCATCAAAGCTCTTCCCTGTATATCATCAATAAAGTCCGAAATAGCCGAGGATGGAATTCCCACTTCCTCGGGTGTTGCAAATTCAAGAATATCCTTCATAAAAATTACCTCCGTTTGTAATCGTTTACATTATAAGTCAACAAATACTATTTGTCAATAGAAAATGGAGGTAATTTTATTTATGATGTTTCAGTATATTTGTGATTGAATATTGATTTTTGAAAAGTAATATGTTAGAATTACGATATAAACTCTCAGGAGGATTATCATGGAAAACTTTTACATAGACAACGCCAAATGGATATGGCAAAACAATGCACCGAAAAGCGATGAATACGCCGAGTTTTACTGTGAAGTACCCAGTGGCGAAATAACGGCTTTTATTTGTGCCGACAGTAATTATGAACTGTATGTCAACGGCACCCTTGCCGCCTTCGGTCAGTACGCCGATTACCCTTACGACAAGGTATATGACAAGCTGAATTTATCAAAGTATTTCACAAAAGAAAAAAATGAAGTTCTCATCCGTGTATGGTACTACGGAATTGCAGAGCTTCAAACATATTACATAGGAAAAGCGGGGGTGAAATTCGCCTTCTTTAAAGACAAAGAATGTGTTGTGCTCTCAAGCAGTGACACGCTCTCAAGACTGTCTCCTATGTATGTTCAGCATCAAAACAAGTGGATGACTCCTCAGATAGGCTTCAGCTTCAAGTATGATGCAAACGGAGACCCAAATGCCCCCTTCGGTAAAAGTGTAGAAATTCCTCTCGACACCTCTTTCAGAGAACGTCCGATAAAGAAGCTGGTGCTTGAAAACGAGGCTGTCGGAAAAGAAATAAAGATATTGGATGACGGTACACGCCTTTTTGACTTGGGACGAGAAGAGGTTGGATTTATTCATCTCAAATGCAAATCAAAAGGAAAAGCAGACGTTCTTGTATCCTGGGGTGAGCATATCGTAGACGGAAGAGTACGACGTATAATCGGACCAAGAGACTTCTCTCTTGAATACATTACCAAAGAGGGAAATAATGATTTTACAAACTATTTCCGCAGAATTGCTTGCAGATATATTGAGATAAATGGAGATGTCACAGACATTGAAGTGGGAATCATCCCTGCCATGTATCCTCTGACACAAAAGCCCGAGCCGAAAATGAACGGGATTCAAAAGAGGATATTCGATACATGCATCAGAACGCTGAGACTTTGTATGCATGAGCATTATGAGGACTGCCCTTGGCGAGAGCAAGCCCTTTATGCAATGGACAGCCGCAATCAGATGCTTTGCGGATATTATGCATTTGGAGAATATGAATTTCCGAGAGCTTGTCTCACTCTCATGGCTCATGACCGTCATCCCGACGGATTCTTAAGCATTTGTCCGCCTTCGTCTAATATGACCGCTATCCCCTCTTTCTCAATGCACTATATAACAGAGTGCATTGAGTATGCCGAATACAGCGGTGACACAGCACTTATTGAAGAAATATATCCGAAGCTTTGCAGTATCCTTGAAAGCTTTTTCCCTGACATAAAGGACGGTATTCTCTGTCCTAACAAAAAATATTGGAACTTCTACGAATGGGTTCCCGGGCTTGAAGACAGAGAATTTTTCGAAGAGAGAGGACATGGCAAAGAGGTTGGTAATTTAGAAGGCGACATTGTTCTTAATTCGCTCTTTATTCTATCACTTGAAAGACTTGCAAAGTATGGAAATACCGAAAAATATGCAACCCTCGCAAAAGAGGTAAGAGAAAATGCAAGAAAAGTTTTCTTTGACGGGGAAACCGTTTGGAACAGACAAATCAAGGATGATGCAAGTGAGCTTGGTGTTTCACTTGCCATACTTTCGGATATCGTTACGGGAGAGGATGCCATGAGACTTGCAAACAGGCTTGTAAACGGAGATTTCACACATATCTCCCTCAGCATGAACTGTTTCAAATACGATGCACTTCTGAAGGTATCAAACGAATACAAGGAATGGATACTTTCAGACATTGAGCGCATTTATGTTCCCATGCTCGACGGCGGAACAGGTACGGTTTGGGAGACAGAGGAAGGCGAAAGCGACTTCGCAAATGCGGGCTCACTTTGTCACGGCTGGTCGGCAATGCCTGTTTACTACTATTACAAATTTGCGGAGGATGACAAGTGAAGATAACGGAAAAATTGCAGATGGACATAAATGGCTTAATGGAAAACGGTCCGATAAACATCGTTATATTCGGTGACAGCGTATCTCACGGCTCATTCAACGCAGACGAGATTGACTATGAAGCAGTATATCACAACAGACTTAGAAAAAAGATCAATGCCGTAAGAAACTATGTGCCCGTGAACATTATAAACGCATCCATCGGAGGCTTGTCAGCTTACGCTTCTCTGCCCCGAATGGAAAGAGACGTGTTCTCTCACAATCCCGATCTTGTTATAATATGCTTCGGCCTAAACGACGTAAATATGGAACTTGAAATATATCTTAACTCATTGAAAAAGATATTTGACAGATGTATCGAAAGCAAGGTAGATGCAATATTTATGACTCCCAATATGCTCAACACCTCCGTTTCTCCCGAAACCGAGGATAAATATTACGAATATGCACACAAAACTGCCGATATGCAAAACAACGGACGGATGGACAGATATATGACCGCCGCTGTAGAGCTTGCCAAAAGCATTGGAGTCAAGGTCTGTGACTGTTACGCTATGTGGAAGGAATTGAGCAAATCACAAGACATCACCGAGCTTTTGGCTAACAAAATAAATCACCCAACTAAAGAAATGCATGAGCTTTTCGCACAGAGCTTGTTTGAATGCATTTTTGACGGTGTGGATGAAATAAAACATAAACAAACAAGTACAATGTATAAAGGAGAATGAAAAAATGTATTACTATTATGTTGTTCAGACAGCAAAGGAAGGCTGCAGAGAAAAATTTGTAGAGGAGCTCAATGCCGCAGGCGTAAGCGAGGCAATACGTGCAGAAGACGGTTGCATCAAGTATGACTTCTACTACTCCGAAAATCACCCTAACGAGATACTTCTTGTAGAAATCTGGGAATCACGTGAACATCAGCAGGTGCATCTCACCCAGCCTCACATGGACACACTCAGGGCGATAAAGGCAAAATATATCATTGACACAAAGCTCGGCGAGGAATATCCTCAATAAGGAGATAAAAATGTTATTATCAACGCAAACCGGCGTTACCGACAGAGCGTTTGGTGAAGCTGAAAGCTATAGAATAATTGCCGGAGCGGGATTTAAGGGTATTGATTTTTTGCTTTCCGAGAAGGCAATTCCGTGGAATGAAGGCTTTTTCGCCGATGTTAATTCCAAGGAGTTCAAAGAATTTTTCACAAAAAAGCGTGAGCTTGCAGGAGCATACGGTTTTAAAATCGTACAAACTCATGCCCCTTACCGACGCCCTTTTCAATTCGACAAAGAAGGTTATGAAATGGTGCTGGGTCAGTGTAAAAGAGCGATTTATGCAACTGCGCTCCTTGAGTCGCCCTATATTGTGGCACACCCTGTCACACACCCTGACTTTAACAACGGTCAAAACCATGAAAAAGGCGTAGACGCCAATGTCCGTTTCTTTTCAAAGCTTGTTCCATCCCTCAAGGAAACAGGTGTTAAAATATGCATAGAAAACCTCTATGTAGGAGAGGTTGAGAGTGCAAAAACTCCTAACATCTGCTCGGACGGGGAAAGTCTTGCAGAGGTTATTGATGTCCTCAACGCCACACACGGTGAGTGTTTCGCCGCATGCCTTGACACAGGTCATGCACTTATTTCGGGTAATGACCCAACCAAGGTGTTAAAAGCTCTCGGAAAGCGTGTTGCAACCCTCCATATTCATGACAGCTATGGAACCTTCGATGACCATCTCTCCCCCGGATACGGAATAATTGACTGGAAAGCTTTTCTCAAAGCACTTGGTGAAATAGGCTATGAAGGTGCTTTCAATTTTGAAGCAGACAATTATTATTACAACTTTTTGAAGCCGTATTTTGACAAAACGGTTATGCAGGATGCAATGAAGCTCCTTTACACAATGGGTGTTTCGATGATAAACACGGCAAAAAGCAAATAAAATATTCCCTTGATGCATGCATCAAGGGAATATTTTTGTTTTAATAGTTTCCGTCCTTATAGTTTTCGTCTGATATATAGTAAAGCTCTTCGGGAACGGGCGCTTCCTTACCTGTGTAAACTCTGAACTTATCAAAGTACATAGGCGTTACATACTCAAGCTTAAGTATATGCTTGCCCTTGGTCATCTTAAATGGTCCCGAGGGCGCCATTGCGCATTTATTGGGAAGCTCAACCGTGACAGGTGTATTATCTGTGAGTAATTCACCATCAAGATAAACCTTCATAAGTGGTTTTCCCATAGAAGCGTATACAACATAAAAGTCTATGTAATACTCGTCGGTTTCAGGAATATCAAGCTCATAGCAAAGCCATTCTCCTACGTCGACCATATGAACAGCATAGCTTAATGAATTGTAACAGTAGGTGAGGTTGACCTCCTCGGAGCGATAGGGGTTGTTGTTCCTTTGAGGCTTAAAGGTCTTGTGGAAAGCGATTCCTTCCCCGCCCTGCATAAAGTCCTCAGCTTCGATTTCACCTTTGAGCTTTCCTATGAGCTTGTCACTGTCGCTTTCAAAATCGTTTTTCCAAGTATACTTTGTTCTCATAAAATGCCCTTCGGGGAATTCGGTGCATTTTTCGAGATGCTTATATTCCTTTTCCACTCCAGATTTTTCATAAATCTCGGCTGCCTGACCTGTAAGATTATTTTCATCCACAGGAATAAACGGCTCCCATTTTACAGTTTCGTTGTCGCTTGGGATAATGGTTTTCGGGTTGGAGGCAAAGTTGTTGTAAATGTTAAGATTGTTGGTCTTGTAGAATGTCAACTGAACATACATTGATACAACGCCACGGAGAACCACATTATTATATGTACTTATCTGAGCAGATCCCGCATCGTTGTAAAGAGAAAATCCGTTTCCGCATCTGTTTACACCATCAATAACATTATCATGAACATGACAGTTTTTGATTTCCCCAAGGGTATAAATTCCTCCGCCATCACGAAGTACACCCATGGCATTAACTATACGATTGTGTGCGACCTCCATGTTTCTGCAATCATATGCAACAGCACCCTCCCAACCCCAACCGAGAGTAATTGCGGTATAGGGAACATCTCTTATGTAATTGTGGAGTATCTTTATATCCTTTTCATAGTAGACGCTTATTGCACAGTTGTTGTAGAGCTCACCGGGAAGTCTTGCGAAAACATTATTCTGAACAGTAATATTTTTACAAACATCTATTCCTTCCTTTTCATGATAATGCAAGGGGCTTCCTATACGAATACCCGTAGCAGAGGAATCTCTGAAAATATTTCCTTCAATAAGCACATTGGATACACTATCATTCATGCCGATGATAGCCGAGCCCATATTGTAAAATTCACAATTTTTAAAGGTAATATTGTCAGCAAAATTGAGTCTGAACTGGGATGTGTTGACACCGAAAAAGCCGTCTGTAAAGGTTTCGGGAGAACGGTATTTATAATCGAGTGTAATAGCATCCGACTGATAGCAACCGTATCCCGTAACAGAAATTATATTACAAGCACCGCCTGCAAATTTAATGCCCTCAAAGGTGACATTACAAGCTCTGTTTTCGTCGTTGTCACCGAGTATATGAACGAACATTTCCTTTTTGCCGACAGTGGCTTCTACCTTGGTAATATCCTCATCTTCATACGGATAATAGTAGATCGTTTTTTCAGCTTTGTTATAGTAAAATTCTCCTTCCTCGTCAAGGAATGACATATCGTTTTCCAAAATAAAGCTTCTTGATTCCTTGCCAAGTCTTTTCAAAGAGCCGATGTTAGTCAAATCAAATTCAAATGCATACTCATGACTCTCAGGAAGGTATCTGTAATCCTTTATTCTGTATCTGTGACACTCCCACTCCCAAGGATTAAGAAATTCCATATCACGATAATTGTCAAATCCCTTTGGAAAATTCTTTTCAAGCACCTTTATGCCGATGGCAGTATCGCCGTCATAAAGCAGATCACTTATAGAGTAGGAATATTTCGTTCTCGCTCTTTTCGCGGGAATAGTATTGATATAAAGGTTTCTTACGTCCTCTACATCAAGGTGTGCTTTATAGATCTTGTCATCGTGCTTCTCCCAGTCGGTTACGTATTCACCACCGAAAATAGTAGCATTTTCTCCCTTAAATGTGATAGTTTTGTCCTTTGCGGTGTTATTTGAGTCAAAAACAAGAGTTTCCGTAAGACGGTAAGTACCGGGAAGGAGATTGATTATCACATTTTCTTTTGTCTTTGCTATTTCCCTGTAGGCTTTTTCAACAGTAAAAAACGGTGTTTCATAGCTTCCGTCGAAGCTATCGTTTCCTTTTGGAGATACGTAGAAGATTTTGCAATTTTCCATAAAAGTCACCTCTCTGAATTATGCTTAGTTAAGTCTAAAATCATAATATATAACATTTGAAAAAAAGTCAATAAATAACACAAAAAAATTTTAAGAAAAAATATGTACAAGAAAATTCTCTATCATATTGTGATACTCGGGGTCTTTAAACTCGGAATTACTGATAAAGTCCATGAGCTCCACTCTATCAATAAACTTTGCATCCATGACCTCCTCCTTTTGCAAGGTAAGGTCGTCAAGTGCAAAATCACCTTTAAAAAAGTAAACGTGATTCACACAGTCATAGCAATGTGAAGTACCGATAAAATGTGTCTCAAAGCCTGAAACATCAAGTCCAAGCTCTTCCCTTACCTCTCTTATTGCGGCATCAAGAGAGCTTTCACCCATATCCGCCGCACCGCAGGTTATGTCCCATATTCCCGGGAAATACCTCTTTTCAAGTGAACGTCTTTGTATCAAAAACTTGCCGTCGGGAGTATAAACATAAGCGTGAATGCAAAGATACCACCAGTCTTTGTGATGATGTCTTCCTCGCTCTACATAGTATCCTCTTTTATTTCCGTCATAATCACGGACATCCATATATTCTGCCATTTTTTCCTCAATTCTCAGTTGGCTTGTACTCTCTCAATATATCGAGAATGTCTTCTTCAAAAATGTTTTTCCCGAGCACCCTGCCATCAGGCTCAACGGAAAATGACCTGATATTGCAGGGGTCATCTTCATATGGGTTTATGTATTCTTTGTCTGTGTCAAAGTATTCTGTGAGATATTTTAAAGCATTACCTTCGGGAAATATTACATTTCCCTCTCCCTCTCTGATACCAAGAGAAGTGAACTCATTTAAAATCTTCGCGGTTTCAATATTATAAACGTTACAATCCTCACGACTCACAAGCCATGCGGGATTTGTTCTGACCTTTACCCCCAAAGCTACAAGCTCGGTGGCAAAAGGCTTTACCGTTTCAAGTGGGATTGTCTCCTGATGAAAAGCATCGACCGACAGAAGTAAATCATTCACTCCGCATTCCGAAATATTTCTTGCCACTTCCTTTATCTTTTCGGGATTCTTTGAAAAAAATCCGTTTGTGATAAGCTGTCTCTTAGGGATACCGCATTCTCTTGCGGCGCCATGCACCGAGTACACGCATTCAGGATACATAAGAGGCTCACCGCCAAAGGTCATAACAGACTCTATTTTATAAAGCTCTGCAACCTTAAAAACAACATCCTCCGCCGCCTTGGCATCAAGATATGTGCCTGAAAACGGATGATCACCCTCGGAGCAATGCTTGCATCTGCCCGTACAGTCGAGCGTTACAAGAAATTCTATACGGTTCAGGTTTTCAAGGTATTTGTTTCTTCTCACTTGATTATACCTTTTTCCAGGTCATAAATGAGACGTGCTATTGCGTGCTCCTCGTTTGAAACTGTAATATAATCTGCAACCTTCTTTGCGTTTTCACAAGCATTTGATACCGCAACACCTATTTTCGCCGCTTTAAGCATGGGGATATCGTTGTCATAATCACCTATGGCAACGGTTTTGTTCGCATCAAGTCCAAGGTAATCACATATGCCTTTTATCGCAGTGCCCTTTGTTATTCCTTTGGGGAGAATCTCATACAAGGTTCTCTCGGAACGGATAAATTCAAAATCGTCTGCCAATGGATGTTCACGGAGCATCTTTGCCATTCCCGAAATCTCTTCCTCGGTTTCAACTCCGAAAAGTATCTTTGCCACAGGCTCTTCTACATTCATATAATCGCAGGTATAATTCTCAGCATTGCATATTTCCCTGAAGTGAACCAAAACCGAATTATCCTTGCAAAAATATGTTTTATAAAATGTATTGACCTGAATACCGACCTTGGGAAAATTCTCATCAATGCATTTTACAAGTTCCATAACCTTATCGGATATGACCTGCTTCATAACATAGTCTTTCTTTTCAAAGTCATAAAGTCCACCTCCGTTGATACAACCAAAGGGTGCGTTGGGCTTTATACGTTCATATGTGTCAAAGGAGAAGAAGGGCATTCTCCCCGTAACATAGGTAAAATAACCACCGTTAGCTTTAAAATATTCTATTGCATCAAGGTTTTCTTTTGATATCGTCTTGTCTTTTCTCAGCAGTGTGCCGTCAAGGTCTGTGCAAATAAGTGTTCCGTCAAAAATTGCCATTTTAAACTCCCGAATCAATCAAATTTATACTGTATGTCTGTGCCGATAAATGCGGCATTTCTAAAATCGTCAACGTTGTGACGGATAATATAGTCAATATACGAATCTACCATTCTTGCAGTAAAGATATAACCCATAGGATTGAGATGTCCGTGAAGATAAAACTTTTCCTTGAATCTTTCACCGTAAAAAGGCGCGTATCTGTAAAGGTCTATAACGTAAGAATTATCAAAATGCTCCGCAAGTGCATATAAGGCATTCACCATTCCCACAGTCCTTTCCTTGTTTCCACCGTCGGGGAAGGTCACAAAAAAGAATTTTGCATCGGGGCTTATTTCCTTATATTTCTTCACTATTCTTGCATAGTAGCCCATAAAAGTAGGCTTGCTGTTTTCGTAATTTTCGGTGTCAATATCCTCAATGCATCCAATCTCTATACCTCTGTGCAAGTCGTTCGCACCAAGAGCAATAACGTATGCCTGACAAGCAAGTTCCTTGCTCCAAAAGCCCTTTGACTCCGCAAATGAATCTATATATTCCTTTGCAGTCATGCCGCCACGTGAAAAATTGTATGCGGTAAGTCCGTTTTTGCGAGCGATAAACTGTCCCCATGAATATTCAAAAAGGTCATAATATTTGCGGTTGCCCTCTTTATCAAGGGTTTCAAACTCACCGGATGAAAGGCTGTCACCAATAAATGCCATCTTTCTGAAAATTGCCGTGTTGCTGTAACCGTCAACAAGTCTGTCAAGCGGTTTTTCATCTTTGTTGTAAAGCTCTTTTTCCCAATTCATAATTTAATCCTCTCTATTCACATTTTTCAAACGGATATCTTACTCCTGTTTTAGCTCTTATTGTGTCCATAAGCTCCAACATTTTTATACTTTCCGACATTGGCATAATATCGCTTTGCTGCCTGCCCTCTCTTATGCATCGACAAGCCTCGAGAATCTCCTCCTCAAAGCCGTCACCGATGCAAGGCTTTGAAATACGTCTTTCGCCGTCAATTGTATTTACAACAAGCTCTGTGGCACCGTAAAAGTGTGGTAAAGTAATATACCCTTTTGTACCGTAGATAAATCCATTTTCGGGCTTAATTACATTTATTGCTGAGGTAATATTGGCAATTTCTCCGTTTTCATACTTTAAAGTGATGCTTGTGTGATAATCGACACAGTTTTTTACGTCGGAGGTCGCATCTATCTCCACGGGGTTATTGCCAAGAAAAATTGACGCAAGAGTAAGTCCGTATATTCCTACATCAAGGAGTGAACCTCCCGCCATAGTGCTTAAAAAGAGCTTTTCTTCCTCCTCGGGAGTGGTAGAATAGCAAAAGTCAGCACTTAAACCTCTTATCTCACCTATCTCACCGCTTTTTACAATTCTCAAGGCTTCATCTATTGCAGGCAAAAACCTCGTCCACATAGCCTCCATCAAAAAGACATTGTTCTTTTCGGCGCATTTTTTCAACGTGATTGCATCTTCCGCATTCACGCAAATCGGCTTTTCACACAAAACATGCTTACCTAAATTGAGAAAAATCTCTGCACAAGGCTTATGAAAAGGGTGCGGTGTTGAGATATAAACCGCGTCAACATCCGAGCAAGCCATTTTATCATAGCTGCTGTAAATATTTGGAATATCATATTTTGAGGCAAATTCCTTGCCCCTCTCCTCCGACCTTGATGCTACAGCAACAAGCTCTGCTCCTTCAACATTTTTTACAGCCTTTGCAAATTTATTTGCAATGTTACCGGGTCCTACGATTCCCCATTTAATTTTCTTCATTTTGTTCACCCTTACAGACATGAATAAATTACATTTCTGAGTCTCGGTTGATAATATGCTTCCTGAGGGTTAAGCATATGGTGTGCATAAAATACACCAAGCTTCAAGTCTGTATCTACATAAACCGAAGCCCCTGCCGCCCCTCCCCCACCAAATTCACCAACCGAGCTGAGACTGCCACCCGAGGCGGGGGAAATCATCGTTCTCACACCGAGTCCGTAACCGTAACCTGCAAATTGTTCCCAATTGTACGTTTTGTTTTGAGCCTCGGTTAACTGATTTTGTTTCATAAGGCTTATGGCATACGGGGACAAAATCCGTTCTCCCGTCGTCCCAACACCACCGTTTGCCAAAGCATTTACAAATTTTGAATAGTCCGAAACAGAAGTTATAATACCTGCACCACCGCTGTCATATTCGCTTCCGAATATAAGGCTGTTTGTTCCGTCCGTTCTTTCAAGATGCCCGCCGCATTTTGATAAATCAAGTGATTGGGTAAAGCCTGCGGGTTTATCCTCAAATGTAGTTTTATCCGCCACAAAGAGGTATTGAGGAGCAATTCTGTTTTCTATCACCTCATTTTTATGATAAAAGGATTCCTTCATACCAAGGGGGGCAAAAATATTTTCTTTCATATAATCTCTGAACTTCTTGCCCGATATAATTTCAATTACCGCCGCAAGAACATCGTGGCTGAAGCTGTATTGCCAACGCTCGCCCGGTTCAAAGGTAAGAGGCATTTTTGCCATTAGCTTTATCGTTTCAACAGTATCAAATCTGCCGTTAGTCTTATTTCCTGCTTCTGTTCTGACATCATTTGTCATGGAATAGGTCATTCCAGAGGTCATAGTGAAAAGATGACGAATGGTGATATGCTTCTCGGCTTTTCTTATATCCTCATTGCTATCCTTTATACACATATCCCTGAATTCTGGAATAAAGTCATAAAGCGGTGTATCAAGCAAAAATTCACCACGCTCAAGAAGTTGCATTCCTGCCACAACTGTTGCGACCTTTGAACAAGAATAGATGTTCAAAAGAGCATTGTCCGTCATGGGTATTTTATTTTCCACATCAAGGAATCCCGCTTGATATCTGAGCACCTCACGGTTATCAAGCCACACCGAAATATCATTACCGGGAATCCTCCACTCCACAAGATGTTCTATAAACGCCTTTAATTTAGTGAAATCCATATTACTCTCCTATATATTCGTCTGCTTCCTTTCTCGATTTGAAGACAATTACATTTTTGTCGGAATACTTTTCAATAAGCTCCACGACCTTCGGGCGATTCACAGTGTTGTAGTTTTGTATAAAAGACAAAAACTCATCATCAATCGCATCCGTTTCAATCCATGGTATATCCGAGCGTGGCTTTCCCACTCTTGATTTCACGCCCTCGATACACACCTCGGTGGGATAATCAAGAAAGAAAACCGTATCGCATTCCGCAAATCTCATCTCCATGGTAGACGCATAGTTGCCATCTATAATCCACTCGTCGGTCTTCATTACATTTTTGAGTCTGTCAAGAAAAACCGATTTTTCGACAGTTGTTCTGTCCTCGTTCCAATAAAGCATATCAAGATGATACAGCGGAAGTCCTGTTTTATTTTTGAGCATTCTCCCAAAGGTGCTTTTTCCACTTCCGGGACATCCGATAATAATTACTTTTTTCATTTGTCCTCGATAAGTTCAAAACGGTATGTTCCGTCATTTACTTCTTTTTTCACTATCTTCATTCCGTCAAAAATAAATTCATGCTCAATTTCAGAAGGCAGAGTGACCTCGTAAAAATAACTGTTATCTGCTTTTTTCCAAGAGGTATTTATTCTTCCGAAATCCGTATCATAATAACCGTTTGCAAAGGTTATCTTTCCACTTGTATCAAGGTATGGTGCAAAGGTCACCTTTTTACAACCCGCTTTTTCAAAAGACGGGCGAATACCAAGGCAATACATATACATCCACTCGGTGCACGAGCCAAGAGAATAGTGGTTAAAGGAGTTCATTCCCTTTTTAATACCCTCGCTCTTTGTGTAGCTGTCCCATCTCTCCCAGATTGTCGTTGCGCCATTTACAACACTGTAACCCCAACCCGGGAATTCGGTGTTTGTCATGAGACGGTAGGCAAGGTCTCGACAGCCCACATCGCAAAGGGTTGGAAGTAAAAATCTGATACCCAAAAATCCTGTCGTAAGCTTTCCGTCATCCTCTTCAAACTTTCTTATAAGATGCTTCCTTGCAGTCTCTTTATCAATAATGCCAAAGCTGTAAGCCATCACATAGGCGCTTTGTGTATCCGAGAAAATTTTTCCGTCAGCATCAACAAACCTTTCAAGAAAGGCTGTTTTTATAGATTTATACAAATTGAGATAATACTCTTCCTCATAATCGCCAATGACTCCGCACAACTTCCATGCAAGATATGCGCCCCGTGCATAATAAAGAGTTGATACCACGCTCAAATCGGTAGTTTTTCCCAGTGACAGCCAATCTCCGTATCTTCCTACATAGCCTCGGATATACCCTGGACTTTCTTTTTGATAATAATCAAGAAGCTTTTTGAGAGCGGGTAAATTGTCACGGATTATTTTTTTATCACCGTACATTTTATAATGCACATAAGGAATTTCACCAATTGCCTCACTCCATCCCGCCGAGGCATCATAGCCTGTATAGGCATATGAACCAACAGGCGGTACGGGTGCAACTGCGGGAATCACACCGTTGCCAAGCTGTTCATCACGAACATCCGACAAATACTTCTCGAAGAATTTACGGCAATCCATATTAAACATAGCGCTTTGGCAAAAGATTTGTGCATCCCCCGTCCAACCAAGACGTTCATCACGTTGGGGACAGTCGGTGGGAACATTGAGAAAATTATCTCTTTGTCCCCAAAGAGCGTTATTATACACTTTATTTACTATCTCATCACTGCAGGAAAAACTGCCACTGCTCACCAGATCCGTATACATCGCTTCTGCGGTGATATCAATAATCTCCGCATTTCCTTCAACCGTCAATTCGGCATAGCGAAATCCGTGGAAAGTAAAAAGCGGTCTGAATACTTCTTCTCCATCCCCCGACAAAATATATGTATCGGTTGCCTCAGCACCTCGGAGATTTTCGGTATAAAGCTCACCCTCGGACAAAATCTCTCCGTGTCTCAGTACAACCTTTGCACCGCTCTCGCCCTTGAAAACGCAGCGAAGCACTCCCGAAATATTTTGTGCCACATCATACAGATATGTATTATCTCTCTTACGAATAAGCTTTGGCTTAAAGGTATGCTTTACAACAATTGGTGGGATATTCATCTCTTCAAGATAGAGATTCCTTGAAAACTTGAATATACTCTCCTGAGCCACGTCCCACTTTGAGTCATCGTAATCGAATTGTGAAAAGTCACCGATATCAAGTCTTGCATCGGTATATTCGCCCATGTAAATATCGCTTCTTTGAATTGCTCCCGCACTTGCTCGCCACGTTTCATCGGTTGCGATTTCTTCTGTTCTGCCATCGGTATATTCCACACGAATAAGGGCTGTAAATTCAATTCGGTCGCTGTAACCGTTTCGCTTGAAGGCATAGTCCGACCCGAGATGTCCAACCGCCCAGCCATCACCAAGTACCGCACCGATTGCATTTTCATGTTCCAACATATCGGTTACGTCATAACGTACAAGAGGCAGCTTCTTTCTGTAATTTACCCAGCCGGGTGAAAGATAATCGTTCCCTACTTCACTTCCGTTTATGTATATTTTATATACGCCTAAAGCCGAAGCAAAAAGCGTCGCTTTTTTTATATTCCCGTTAAGTACAAAGCTTTTTCTGAAGTAGGGGGACGGATTTCCGTATTTTTCATCGGCTGATTTATATTCCCCTGTAGTGTAATATATCCATTTTGATTCTAACAGCATAAATTATACCTCTACTAAATTTGTTCGAATTCCTTTTTCATTTTTTCGTTATCTTCAATTATCTTTTTTATTTTTTCTTTCATTTCTCCGAGATAGTTTTTCCAGCTGTCGGGTGCAATAAAATGATTTCCGCCTTCCTTTAACTGCTTTTCGCGTTTTTCCAATGTATGATTATTGTAAGGATGATTTCCGAGATGTACAACAACCGGTTCATTCCATATTTTTTCAATGGATTCAAGCATATCATTGGCGGAATTCTCACTTCTTTTGTTACGGAAAATATAAGGAAGAGTAATGGCATTTACACCTGCGCCGCCAAACATTCCTGCAAGATATTTTTTACCGTTATCCGTTACCTCAAAAAACAAGCTCAAAACACCGTCGCTATGACCGGGGGTTAAAACACAACGGATTTTCACATCACCAAGCTCAAAAACATCCCCATCCTCTATTTCCAAATCAAACTCGGGTATTTTCGCAAAAGGATACCTGGTTTTATTCACAAAAAGCTCGGGATTCCTTCTCATTGCATCTGCATCGGCACGGCTGATAGCAAGCTTTGTTCCATACATTATGCTAAATTCATCAGAAGCCCCGAAATGGTCACTATGACCGTGAGAATGTATTATCCACTTAACATTCTTGGGGTCAAAGCCTGCACGCCAGATGCTGTTTACAAGGAGATGGGTTGCACCAATAAACCCCGAATCAATCAAAATCAAGCCGTCACCGCTATCAATTAAGTGAATACAAACCATCTTATCTCCTACATAATAAAGTCTGTCTGCAATTTTGAACGGGTCAATTCTTTCGGTTGACGGATTTTCAAAAAAGGCTTTTTTACTTGCGCCATATGCTTGTTGCTTTGCCGCAAATTTTTCCATTAAATATTCTTCTCTTGTCATGCCGGTCTCCTTGTTGATTATCTTTTATCAAAAAATGTATTCATTTCACCGTTTTTAACACGGCGGACAAAATCTTTTTCATCCTCTATGGGAATATCCGAGCACATTCCCGAAAGAGAGCCTTCTCGCTCACGCCCACAGTGATTATCACTTCCCGCAAATTCCAAAAGTCCGTAGCTCGCAGCATAGTGTTTTGCCATGGTATTTACAAATTCATCACAAGATGAATTTGTAACCTCAACGCCGTGAACACTTCGTGGAAAAAGCCTTATGTGGTCTATATATCTTGCTTCTCTGTAAGGATGAGCTTGTATCACAAGCGCTCCGCTGTCCATCAAAAATGCAAGCTCCTCACTCTTTTTCATTCCCATTATCTGCGGATTTTCAAGATACCAGCTTTTATCAAGTCCATACACCAAAAAGTCTGTACCCTTGTATGATAATTCTACTCCGCAAAAAACTTTAAAGCCAATAGACCTTCCGTACTCAGCACCCTTTTCGTAATCCGAAAAATAGAAATTGATTTTTTCTTCATACGGTACAGAGCTGTCAATGTTTATATTTCCGTCGAGAAAATGATTGGTAATAAAAATTCCGTCATATCCGAGGCTTTTGTAAAAATCAATAGAATCAAAAACATTTGTTTTTGCACATTTACTTACGGGAAAGGTGTGCAAATGTGTTTCGTATTTAAACATGATTATGCCTCTTTTTTTGATTTTGTAAATCCAATGGAAATAAGTGAACTTACACACAAAAGACAAGGATAAAACAGCAAAGGTATAATTTCAAGTGCTGAAATCTGACCGCCCAAAGATGTAACCGCAGAAATTGCAACAAGCATCTGTGCACCGTAAGGAAGAATTGCCTGAAATACACATGAGAAAGTGTCGAGAATAGATGCGGATTTTTGGGGTGAAATCCCGTAGTCGTTTGCAATTTCATTGGCAATGGGGTTTGCCATAACGATTGCAACTGTGTTATTTGCGGTAGCTATATCAAGAACACCTACAAGAAGTCCCATTCCTACCTGACCGCCTTTTTTACCCTTGAAAACCTTTTTGATTCCGGCAAGCAATGCATCAAATCCGCCATACTCACGGATAAGTGCGCAAATTGCCGATACAAGAACGGTAACGATAATTGTTTCAAACATTCCCGAAGCGCCGTCGCCCATATTTGCAAGAAGCTTGGTAGGCTGTGTACTTCCGGTTATGAGCATTATAGCTGCTCCCGAAACAATACCAATCAAAAGAACAGCAAAAACATTTATTCCGATAATTCCGCCTATCAGAACGAGAATATATGGAATTATCTGCACAAGATTGTAATCATTGGCAACTGCGCCTGAAATTTCGCTGTTTAAAGATATTACAAGCAAAATTACAAGTGTAATCAATGCGGCAGGCATAGCTATTAAAAAGTTTGCTCTGAATTTATCCTTCATCTTACAGCCCTGTCCGTTACATGCGGCAATTGTTGTATCCGAAATAAAGGAAAGATTATCACCAAACATTGAACCTCCTATTACGGCCGATACACAAAGAGGAAGACCAAACCCTGACGCATTTGAAACAGCAACCGCAATTGGAGTAATCAAAGTTATTGTTCCAACCGATGTACCCATTGCCAATGAAACGAAACAGCTTACAACAAATAAAACCATCACCGCATACTGGGCAGGAATAGCCGAGAGCATAAAATACGCAACACTTTCTGCGCTCTCTCTTCCCACAACACCGACAAAAATACCCGCTGTCAAGAAAATAAGTATCATGGTGAATATGTTTTTGTCCCCTACTCCACGTCCCATGATTTCAAGCTTTTTATCGAAATCAAGTGCTTTGTTCTGGAGACACGCCACAAGAAGCGCAACCAAAAATGCCACAACTATGGGGATGTTATAAAATCCCATATTAATCTTTAAAAAATACTCAAATAAAATACCAAGTCCTAAATACAAAACCAAAAAAACACCTATGGGAAGCAACGCTTTAACATTTCCTTTTTTCATTTCTTTTCTCCTTTTATTTTACACATCGATATTCTTTTTTTAAAAAGATGCTAACACCGGAAACCTTCCTTTGTTTCCGAAAAATCGCCGTATTTGAATTCTATCTCGGACAATATTCTCTCTCGCTCTATATGTACGTCTTATGCCGTATAAAAATCAATGCCATAAGTAATCTGATCTGACTTGAGCATCATAATCATTACCTTGTTTATGTGCCATAACAGAATCGTTATATAATTATACTATAAATGTATATAAAATACAATGTTTTTTAAAAAAACAATTCTTGCAAAATTTGCTCATTTATGTTATACTGTCTGCAGATATAAAGTGAAAGGACTATGCTTTTTAAAATGAATCATTTTGACATAAAAACACATATATATTTTGGGGAGAAATCGCTTGACCGTCTCTCTGATATTCCATATAAAAAGGCATTGATTATATCCGACCCTTACGTTGTAAAGAGCGGTATGGTGCATCTTGTGACCTCTCGTCTGCAACAAGCAAATATTGAATTTGAGATTTTTGACGACGTGATTCCCGACCCACCCATAGAAAAAATCTCTTTGGGAGTTGCGGCAGTTCTCTCATCAAAAGCTGATGTTTTGATTGCAATCGGCGGAGGTTCTGCAATTGATTCAGCAAAAGCTATTAGAGAAGTCGCAAGTAAAGCAGACTCTTCATATCCGCGACCTGCTCTTATCGCTATTCCCACAACAAGTGGCACAGGAAGTGAGGTTACCTCCTTCTCTGTTATCAGCGATACGGAAAACCATGCAAAAATACCTCTTGCTGACGATTCGTTGCTTCCCGACGAAGCAATTCTTGATGCAGAGCTTGTTAAGAGTGTGCCTCCCAAGATCACAGCCGACACGGGTATGGACGTGTTCACACATGCCCTTGAATCCTATGTAAGTACAAGCAATAACGAATTTTCTGCAGCTCTTGCAGAAAAGGCAATTGAAATTACAGGCTCGTTTTTACTGCGTTCTTATCTTGACAACAACGATACACACGCACGTCAGAAAATGCATGTTGCATCTTGTCTTGCAGGTCTTGCCTTTAACACGGCATCTCTTGGCATCAATCACAGTATGGCTCACCAGCTCGGTGCAACCTTTCATATTCCTCACGGTCGTGCAAATGCCATGCTGCTGCCCCATATTATCGAATATAACAGCGATATAAATAAGTATTCAAGACTCAAAACCGACTATCCCAAGCATGTCAGAAAATACGCTACTGTTGCAAGAACACTTGGACTTCAGAATTTCAACATTGTAACTACCATAAGAGCTCTTTCCAACTGGTGTCAGTTCATGATGAAGGAAATGGATATGCCTCTTTCAATTTCCGAAACAGGTGTATGCACAGAATCCGAATACTTTGCACAAATTCCCACCATGGCAAAAGCGGCACTTGCGGATAAGTGCACAGCAACAAACCCCAGAGTTCCAACAATTCAAGAGATTGAAATGATTTATACGCAGCTTTGGTAATTTAAAAACAAAATATATCAACGGCGTATCTGCAAACGAAGCAGATACGCCGTCTTTTTAGACTCCTTAATAAACATTGAAGTAATTACACTTTGAATATTTTGCTACTTCTTACTTTTATATTATTGATTATTCTAAAAAATTTTTTATATCCTCAAGATTTCTTTCTGTTATTCTTCTACCTATACTGTAGGCTTCATTAAGCTTTTCGGCATCCTTTTCTATCTTTCCAACAGGTAAGTCCTTATCGGGAGCAATAACAAAAAGAGTACCTGCCATTTCTCTTTCTCTGATATACTCAAGAGTATCGTTGTACATAACATGCCTTTCGGCTACAGCCTTGACGAATTCGGGATATTTTCTGTACTTTACCTTTATCAAAGGCAACAACGAATTTTTGCTCTTGGTATAATTCCTTGGCTGAGTCAGTACCGCAATATTCTTTTCATATCCTTGACTTTCAAAAAATTTCACGGGTATGGAATCTGCAATTCCTCCATCCAGTAGCTTTTGTCCGTTTATTTCCACTATTGTCGAAACAAGAGGCATGGAGGCAGATGCTCTTATCCAATCAAATCCGCTGTCCTCATTTCCCACGTATTTATGATAAACTGCTTTCCCTGTTTCTACATCGGTGGCAACAACATAAAAATCCATAGGATTACTCTTATACGCTTCAAAATCAAAAATGTCATACTTCAAGGGCACTTCACCGTAGCAAAAGCTCGTACTGAAAATACTGCCTTCCTTTATAAGGCATCCTATACCGCTGTAACGCTTATCGTTACAAAAACGTGTATTATAACGAAGCACTCTACCGATCTGTCCCGATTTATAATTACATCCGAATGCCGCACCTGCAGATACTCCCACAGCACCGTCAAACCTTATTCCGTTTTCCATGAGCACGTCCATCACGCCTGCTGTAAACAGACCTCTCATCGCTCCGCCTTCCAATACAAGTCCTTTTTTCATAAGCACCATCCTCACAAAAATATCCGACAGCATCAACTGTCGGATATTTTATCACATATTTGTTAACAGGTCAAGACTTCGGAACGTGCTTCTCGAGAAATTCATGGTAAAGCTTTAACTGTTCATCTGTGGGAGCAAAGTCTGTATGTGAGCAGCAAGGCACATTAGGCTCATTGTCACCGCAATAGAAAGGGGTCTGTCTGTCATTCTCATACAGTTTGCACCATTTTTCCTCTCTGAAATCGGGAATTTCGTAGGGCTTTCCTCCTTCAAGCACAGAGCGATGGGAAAGGATTGCTGTGGAGGACATGGCAACAGCCGAATAAATGTCAAAGGGATGCTCGGGCTGTTTACCTTCTCTAATACACTCAACAAACATACGTGCTGTAAGATAGTCTGCTCCGCCGTGACCGCTTGTCTTGATGAGGTCTTCGTCCTTGTCATTCCATGCCGGCTCGTAGAGGTTTATTTCTTCCTTGCCTTCGGGTTTCTCCCACTCATTATAGCGAAGCATCATTTTTGTGCCCATACCGCGGAGATTCTCTATCTGTCCCTTTGTACCGCATATTCTATATGCATTGTGATGTGCACCAAAGCCACCGCAGCCTGTGACACGGAAAATTGAACCGTCATCGTTCTGAGTTGTAACAATCGCCGCCTTGTCACCAACAAAGGCAGAAATGGGGTCTGCAGACATTGTGGGAGCAAACGATGCAAAAGCGGTAACGATTTTGGGTGTCGCACCCGTTGCACGCATTATCGGACCGAGTGAATGGGTAATATAGTAAGTTCTGGGGAGATAATTTCTCCAATGATGAGGATAATAGTTGTACTCCGCCTTAAAGGAAATATCCGAAGGGTCGCCCGGATGATTATATTCACCCTCGGCGTAAACTATTTTACCAAGTGTACCGCCGTCCACAACATTCTTCATCTCACGGTTAAAAATCATCTGAGGATAGTTTTCCGCAAGGAAATAAATGGCACCTGATTTTTCAAAAGCCTTTATGAGTTCAACACCTTCAGCCATTGTTCCGTTACTGATACACTCTGAAAAGACATGAATTCCTCGCTCCATACATTTGATGGCGTAAGGTGCGTGCTCATGAAAGTTATTGGCAAGAATCACCGCATCCATGTCATGCTCTATAAACTTGTCAAAATCGTCATAGAGTGCCAGGTCTGTGTTGATACGCTTCCTTCCAAGCTCAAGTCTGTGAGGAATATTATCGCAAAGAGCAACAATATCGCAATTGAGTAGCATAAAGTTTTGTGCAAGAGTGGCGCCTCTTCCGCCTCCCATAACACCGATTTTAAGTTTTTTCATAAGTTACCTCCTATTTTATATCGGAATGACAAAGAGTGCCAGCATTCCGACAAAAGCTACAAGTACCGAAATGATTTCTTTCTTCGACGGCTTTCGGTCACCGAAGAAGCAAATTATGGTTGACACTATCATAACACCGCCCGTAACCATGGGATACTGAACCGATGCATCAACATGAAGAAGTGCAAATACAAGAATAAAGTTTGCTATTTTATTTAGTATTCCGCCAAGTGCTCCCACTGAAACCGAAGCAAATGTGTTTTTGGGGGTGTCATCCTTCTTTCTGAAAAGCAGAGTAATAAAGACGGCTGAAAGGACAATCGAGCAAATAGATGAAAGTATGGAATATCCTGCCGCACTGACTTTTTCAAATGGTGCTTCGGTGAAAATCTTCGAAAGAACACCCGACATACCGTTGAGCACAAAAATACCTATATAAAAAATTGTACCTTTTTTCTTCTCTCCTTTTTCTATTGTCAGAAGAAGAGCTATAGTAATAATAACAAAACATATTCCCTTTGCAAGTGTCAGCTTTTCGCCATAGAAAACAATTCCCTGAACAAAAGGAAGTGCCATTCCTCCGAGCATTGAGAAAAGCGAATACAGTGACAAATTTATACAGCCCAGCGCTTTGAAACCGCAGTATGTAAATCCAAAGCCGTTGAGAGCCGTAAGTATTGCCATAATAAGTGAAAACGGAGTGAATTCAAGCTTGAAGCCATTAATTACAGCAAGAGCTATAAGTCCCGCAACAGAGGATATAAAATTGAATTGCAGACTGATTTTTACACTGCTTCCCCGCATTTTGCGATAAATATCGTTCAAAGCGAAATTTCCACCAAAAAGTATAACAGAAAAAATAATTAAAGCGTAATACATAAATGTCCTCCTTGCAAATCCTATTATATCATTATCATTTCATGTATCAATGGGTTTTTTCCATATTTTTATATAAATTAGTTAGAAAACACTTGATTTTATTTTGTTATTGAGCTATACTCTATCATGAGGTGTTATGTGTTGAAGCGAAAGAATATTTGTAAATTCATTTCAGAGGTCACTGCGGACAAGCTGGAGATACTCTGCTTCGTTTACGAGTCGGAGCACGAAATTATGACAGCAGAAACGGTCGAAAAAAGCCACCGAGCTATTCTGATAAAGGAAGGCGAAGGAAGAATCGTTACCGGAGGAACAAGTCATTCCTTTTCTGCAGGCAACCTCATATTCACCTTCAAGGGCGAAACCGTAAAAATGATAACTCAAAGCTGTGAATATATGTATATAAGCTTTGATGGCAACCGTTCAGAAGCACTTTTCAGACGGTTCGGTATTTCTGAAGCAAACAGAAAATTTGACGGCTTCGAAAGTATGATACCTCTGTGGCACGACAGTTTATCAAGAGCAAGTGAAAGCAATATCGACCTTACAGCCGAAGGAATGCTTCTTTATGTTTTTTCAAAGCTTGCCAATACCGTATCAGAGCAAGCAGGTATAATAAACGAAGTGATACAAATTACCGAAGACGCATTTTCAAACCCCGAATTGTCACTGTCAGCTGTTGCGGAAGAGCTTAACTATAACCCTAAATACATCTCCCACCTTTTTAAAGAAAAGACGGGAATAAATTATTCGGAATATTTGAAAAATTTGAGAATCAAATACGCTGTTGCACTGTTCGACAGCGGAGTCAATTCGGTTAAAAATGTTGCGGCTCTGTCGGGATTTTCCGATGCACTATATTTTTCCTCTGTATTTAAAAAAACCGTAGGGGTATCCCCGAAAGAATATAAAGAAACAAAAAATAAAAAATGGAGAAGCTATGTTAAAGGTAGACAACAAGAATTTATGTGAGCTATGTTTTTCGGAAATACCGCATAAAGCAAAAAACTGTCCAAACTGCGATGAGGTATCGAACATAGACAAATGTCCGA
>SVRV01000039.1 GCA_015064635.1 Oscillospiraceae bacterium | reverse complement strand
TATATTCTGGAAAAAGAGTTTTAGTTTGGTCTTTGGATTTTTTAGAAACAGCACCTCAAAAGACCTATGAAAGAATGAGAAATTCGTTAGAATTCAATCGGATGTTGAAAAAGTTTAGATAAATTAAGAGTTTTATAATAAAACCCCTCAGTTTTCAGGTACATTTAATTCGTGTCATTAAGTTCAAAACTCCCAAAAAATTAAGCAACCCAATCGGGTTGCTTTTTTTGTTCTTCGGAGGCGTCACCCTCACATCAAAGGCGAAATTCCGGGAAGGTGGCACAATCAAATGGACCGTCGAGGACGCCGGTCCCTACAAATTTGTTGACACCTTGCCGCTTTTATGCTATACTAAACTCGAAAAGGCGATGGAGATATACATATCAAGAGTTTACAGACCTGCGAGGGGTTAGGTAAACGATCCAATAGTTTACCGTATTTTCAAGGCTATTCTCGTAATAAAAAAGGAAGAAGCAAAAATGGATAAAAAGCTGAAAAAATATAGCGTTTCGCCCTCGGTAGTAGAGGCTGACAAGGAAAGCGTCATATCCATCAGGGCGCTTGATGGCGGAATCCTGCTTTTTGATGACGTTACATATGAAGTAGAGTGCATTCCGCTTGACGACAGCGACGTCCCTCTCGATCCGGAAATGACTCTCTGGGGCTTTAACAAGAGCCGAAGGGTTCAGCAGATCAAGCCTGTGGATGGCGAGCTGCGAGTGCCCTATTTTTTCAAGGGCGAACAAGAATGGCGCATACATATAAGCACCAAGGAATACGGTTCTCACACAAATCCGCTGTATTTGAAAAACGTCAAGGAGCACGCAGCTTGGCAGATCTATATAGATATGCCCAAAAAAGGCTTTGACGTGTACGTTTATTCTCTTAGGGAGGATCTGTATAGCAGAAGGATACAGCGCGGAGATCTGCACATTCACACCACAGCCTCCGACGGTGACGAAAGTCCGTGTCTTACCGCGGCAAACTACAGAAAAGCGGGATTTGATTTCATATCCATTACAGATCACGCCGTATATCATGCCTCAGAGGAGATCGAGAAGAAGCTCTCCTTTGCCAATCGTTTTACGATGATCCCCGGAGAAGAGGTACACAATAACGCCAGCGGATATTTCCACATGGTCAGCATAGGCGGAAAATACAGCATTTCGGATATTTTTATAAACGAAAAGGAACGTATAGAGCGTGAGATCTCGGAGATTTCAAAAGAGGTGGCTGTACCCGAGGGTCTTGATCCCCACGAATATCTGAGCCGAGTCTGGATGTACCGCGAAATAAAGAAAAGCGGAGGATACGCCATCCTTCCGCACGTATATTGGTATATAGGCTACCACCACGTACAGACCAAGATGAGCAAGGCTATTATCAAAAACGGCTGGTGCGACGCATTCGAGCTTCTGGGCGGTAATACACCGGATAAGGACAATCTGCAAGTGACGTTATATAACGATCTGAGGCAGGAGGGATTTTCCATTCCCATCGTTGGATCAAGTGATTCGCACACGGTTTTTGATGAAAAAAGGTCAAAGTTCAAGAGTCATTCTACCGTTGCATTCACCGAGGGCAACGACGTTATCGGTGCAATAGACAACGGATATTCGGTGGCAGTGGAGTCGTTGCCGAATGAAAATCCGCACGTTTACGGATCTCTCAGGCTTGCGATGTATACACAGTTTCTTATGAAAAACTATTTTCCGATCCACGATGAGCTTTGTGGAGCTGCGGGTATGTTTATGGAAGAATACATTCAAGGCAACGACTCGGCAAAGGAAATGATTGTCGCTATGGAAGAAAGAATTTCATCGTTTGAAAAGAAATTTTTTGGCAGGTGACTGGGTTTATGGAATAACACCCCAAATTCGAATCCTTACCGTTCGATTTGGGTGTTGCTTCTCCATTTAGAGTATGCGGCATTATTTGGGATTTTTATGTTGATTGCAGGATTGCTGGAGTTTCCCTTTAACAGAAGTGGGATTTACGAGGTGTTTGCGATGATTTCGATAGCACTTCTTTGCCTTTTTTCATTTATTACAACCGGCATAAATGCTACAAGTATTGCTTTTTAAATTTTGGCGTTGCGTCAAAACGAATCTAAGGTCAAGAACATCGTTATGATGGCGATTTCAATATTATATGAAGTTGTGATCATTGCGTTCTTTATTTGTTTTTTTCAGGGGGTTATGGGGGTATAGCGGCATCTTTTCTGTCAACACGATTCAAAACATAAGCGATTTTACCTTGTTATAAGGTGAAATCGCTTTTTTCTTTTGTTTATTTGTATTAAGTGAAATGAGTATTTTCGGGCTGTTTTTAACTCACAATTGGTTTCCAAAATCAATAAGGAAGCTACAATGAAAAATAATACTCAGTTCGTTTTGTATCAATGATAATAAATAATTTATAAAAATTCTTGTAATATTGTACCAAATATGTTATACTGAACTTGCGGATTGGGGATGGTACCCATAACAAAAAACTACATTCGCAAAAAGCAAATCAATACATAAGGGGGCGACACCCATCGAAAAAAACGTAATTGTTGTTGATGAGCAAGGAAAAGAATATGAAGCGACCTACCCAAAAAGGGCAAAAGGTCTTGTAAAGAACGGCAGGGCACGCTTCGTAGATGAAAATAAAATATGCCTTGCGTGTCCTCCGGATAAAATATTGGAGGAAGAGAGAATGGAAGAAACCAGACTTACAGCAAAAGAAATATTCGTACAGCTTACTATATTGCAAAAGCAACTTACAGAAAACTCTCAGACATCTTTGCACCGTCTTGGAGATGCGCTTTCAACATTTGAAAGTGAAAATATAGAAGCTTCCTATGAGCAAATTTCCGAGATTTGTGCAGTTTTTAAGACCAGAGAGTTAACGCTTCTTAAAATGCTTGAAATGTATGAAAAGATGTACGGTGATATTCAAAACGAGGAAGCCCAAAAAGTTAATTTGGTGAAATCGGCATTTTATGACAATATGGCAATGATAAAGGATTCCGATATGGAAACGCAAGACAAGTTTGCAGCTCTCGGATATGTCACTGATAAAATTGCTGAACTTGTTGAAAAAATCGTTGTCGATAAGTAATTTTTAACATAGCTGTATTGACATCTTTTTTGTCAATATGACTACAAAAACAAGCGATTTTACCTTATATGGCAAAATCGCTTGTTTTATATTGAATGGTGTCGTCCAAAATTTTACAATAAATCAGAGTTGTTTAGGTGTACAAAACACTAAATAAGTAAGGAAATACAATATGAAAATTTATCATTATACAAGTAAGACTAACTTGGAAAATATTTTAGTAGATGGACTAAAAGCATCTTCGAAATACGAAGCTTTAACAGAACTGAGAAAAGGTGTTGTTTTTTGCTGGTTATCTCCCGATGACCAAAAGATTTTTAATAATGATGAGATTTGTTTGGAAATAACAATAGATGACAGTCTTTGTACAGTTGCTGAAATGGACTATATAAGCTTTGCGATGATGTACAAATATGGCGGAGAAAAATACGGTGGCAAGAATATACCCATAAATCATAAAGCATCAGATTTGTTTGTTCAGCTGTATGAAACAACAGCTTTACCAATCAGCGATTATAATGATAATTTTTTTACTCCGGAAGTTTTGGTAAAAGGTAGTGTGAACCCCAAAAATATTAAAGTCTATGAAATGAGTAAATAATGAACAATTACAACTTTCCGTTTTTCATTATTTATTAAACAAAGAACGGATTTTCAATGAATAATGAAAAATGAAGTCGCTTGCGCTGATGAACAATGAATGATTATTGCAGTTTCCCCAATTTTATGCTATAATATCCCCATGGCGGTGGTGAAATGAAAAATAATAACACAAAAGTTAAAGAGATTATATTGACAGTTATGTTTCTTCCGATTGTTGTATTGTTTCTACTTTGCTTATTGATGATTACGCCTTTTGATTATTTAAAATATAAAAAATCTCGCTACTACAAGGATACCAAAGAAAAATATTCTTGGCTTTGCACATCGTCATTTTAGCCGGTTTTCTATTTCAAAGCCTGCAGATACATAGCATTTTGTTAAGGAGATAAATGACAATAATTTCAAAATGTGCCTTGTACAGGTCACGTTTCAGTGTTTGAGCTTTCACCGGCTGATGCTGTTCGTGAAATGAGCGACGAAATCAAGGTGCTTCACGTACACGATAATAAATACAAAATGGATTTGTATTTGATGCCATACTTCGGGGCAATTGATTGGGCAGATTTTGGGAAAGCCTTGCGAGAGGTTGATTTCAACGGAGTTTTCTCCCTTGAGGTTTGCCCACGGTCAACATTGCCGACATATCTTTTTGAAAAATGTGGAAAAGCGTTATTTAAAATAGCAAAATCTATTATCGATGTTTAAAAAGAATCTATGAATTGCTTTGCGACAAATTTAAAAGGAGATCAAATTTATGGAAACATTGTTTGAAAACAGATATACAAGAAACAGAGAATGGGCAAAGGAATTTTGGACGTATAATTATTTTTTTGCACCGGTTTCCATATTTATGCATGTGCTTTTCATACTGTTGTTTATTGTAGGTGTGTATAATACTGCGACAGATGATTTCTCACTTCTGTGGGCGGTTTTTATGCCGATATTCTGGCTTGTATTGATAGTATTCTTGTGCAACAGAAATATTAATTTAACACTTCAAAGAGACAGAGAGATGTTCGGGAAGCCGATAGATGTTACGGTAACCGTAACCGATAGTATTATCAAAACATCAAACACTGTCGGCTCTGAAGCACATCTAAACTATAACGATGTAAAAAAAGCCATAATCGCAAAGAATTACATATTTTTGCTCTCGAAAACCAACACGGCATATACTTTCAGGAAAAATTCATTTACTGTTGGTAATACAGAGCAGTTTTTAAGCTTTTTAGCATATAAGGGAATAAAGCTCGGATGAGAAAAATGAAGTAATTGCACTTTGTGAGATGGACGTTATAGTAAATGATACTTTACCGGCAGAGCCGAGCTTTTATCTTTTTTTGAGAAAACAGACATTGAAAAAATCCACTCAATAATAAATCTTATCGAGTGGATTTTTAGTTGTGGTTTTAATATAAGGTAAATAAGAAATATCGCTTCAAGTGATTAGTTTTACTTAACCTCTTTACCTGTAAATCCGAGAGTCAGCTGCATACGAGGAGTGGTGCGGTTGAGTGCTTTGGCTTCGACCGACACGTTAAATTTACCTCTGGGAGCCTTGAATTTTCCGTCATTGTTGAACCAGATGGGACGCTCGTTTCCAAAGCGGTCGATTGCCTTCGCCGTAGTGCCGTCCCATTCGATGAACTCGCCCGACAGAAGCTCACATTCGAATACTATCCAGGTGTCCCCGAGCCTGAGCGTGGGGTTCTTGTATGCCTCGTGAACGTGCTCGTAAGCGATGATAGATGACATTTTAACGCCCGTCATATCACCCTCGGTTTCAATGTCAACACCTATCATTCTGTCATGGTTGAGTGATGAGCGGAAAATACCGTAGAGCCATTCCTTGTCCTCGAAGTTGTGGTCATTTCTTTCGCCATTGTCGGACTCAATGAGAATAAACTCTCTCCAGCCATCAAAATCGGTGTCGATGATGTATTCACCGTATCCTATTTCGCTGTTGGTAGCACATCTCGTCTTAATGGCAATTTTACCGCCCTTGATTCCGTTACCCTTGACCTTTACGACCTTTGCAAGATTATCGGAAAAGTTAATCTCACAGCCGTAGCGGACAGAAAGTTTTTGCGTGATAAGGTCAGCATTCTCGTCAAGCTTCATCATGACCATAGGATTCTGATAAAGAGTTGAGTGCATAGCTTCAATTCTTACAAAGGGCACCTGCTGACCGAAGGGATTCTTGAAGTGACCGACATTTCTTGCGCTGTCCTTCAGGTCAAATAATTTTGCGAATTGGTAATCCTTTTCAACAAAGATCCACTTTCCGCCACGCTTTTCCTTAAGATGGTATTCATGCTTTCCGTCAATAAGCTTTTGACGGTAGTCTGCTGAAAAATATTGAGCCTTACGAAGGTCATCGTACTTCTTGTAGATTTCTATATTACGCTTGAGACCTGCAATTCTTGCAACGTTTTCTTTTTTCGTTCCGTTAAATACGTTTGCAAAGTCATACATGAGAGCAAGCGAGCCGAGGTGGTGCATCGAGTCTGTGTGATGATATTTTGTATGCTCGTTTGCAGGATATTTGTCCGTTGTGGGATAATAATCATACCAGCCCAAAATAGGAGCCTGATAGCGGTCAACGAAATCAAGGTTTGATTTAACATGACGAAGATTCCAGTTTCTGTAGCCTCTGTAGGGAGTATCCCACGCACCGATTCTTCCGCGGCATGCCCACATGGAGGGCATAAAGGTTGCAGCCTCCATAACAGGGTCAACCTTACAGTTTTTCAGTACCTCACATACAAACTGAGCAAGGTAGAAGAAGTCCTCCTCACCTCTGTCACAATGATGATGCAGACCATCGAGAGCATCAAGATATATCATCTTAAAGCCGCCCTCATTGTATGCTTTGGCGGTAAGTCTTGCTATTTCAAGGAAGAGGTCTGAACCGAGCACGGGAGTAAGTCCGTTATAATGTCCTTCAAGATGCTTGATGATACTGCCCTTCTTGTGAGTGCTTATCTTTGACTCTGCTTTTCCTCTGCCTGTAATTTTAAGTCCTTCGGGAGTAATAACAAATTCCACAAGCTCATCGTCCATGAGGAAGAAGGGAGAATTGTTTTTACAAAAGCCTCTGTCGGTGGGAATGGTCTTGAAGTCCTCTTCAATAGCAAAGAGTCCTGTAAAGTCTTCTGTTATGTCTTCCGCAAGAGTATATTCTCCCATAACCTTTATTTGACGAAGATTTTCGGGCTTTGAAAGGATTGTTTCGACATCATAGTTTATGTAAAATGAGTAGGTGTGGAGACCTGCTGTCATGCCATTCGCTTCAAGAACATCGGAAACGTTCTTCTTGAATTCAGCACCGTCCTTGTAACGGTAGAACTTAAAGTCACCCTGACGGAATGTGTAAGGGAATTTGTGAAAGTCTATTTGGTCAACACCGATTGACTTGAAATACTCAATATTGTCTTGAATGTATTCACTTGAAGATTCCGTAACAATGGTATAATCCGAGAAGTTGAGTCTTGAGTCTCTACCCCAAGCACCGCCTGTCTTTGAAACGATACCTTTGTTTCGGTCAATGGTGAGCGACGCTTCCTTTATGATGTCTCCCTGTTCAATAATGGGAGCTATTATGAGAGCGATTTTAGCCTCAACATCACCGAGGTGAGGAAGCACTCTCGCATATGTTTCCTTTTGCTTAGCGTCGGGGTAGTGAACAGGGTCAGCCCATATTGTCATAGGGATAATTACCGCACCTGTGTTTTTCTTGTCAACATAGTCGTAGTCATACTTTATGTGTGCAAAATGCATCTGGTATATACCTTCGGGCATTTTAGAAACGACCTCAAACGAGAAATAGTTATCAAATGCAAGAGCTTTTATATCAAAAGCACCCTTGTCGGTTTCAATCCTGATAATATCTCCGTTTAAAGAGAGTCCTGATACTTTTGCTGTTTCCTCCTTTTCTCTTGTGAGAAAACTAAAGAATTTTGTTTCTTCGCCTCGGATGTCTTTTCCTGTCTTCTTGTCAATTACCTTTTCAACAAGAGAGTCGTTCTTTGCAAGTACTATTTCAACACGGTCGTTTTCAAGAACGATTGTATTGTTTATTTTCTTAATTGATGTCATATAGATTTCCTCCATGTTTGTTAGAATGTGTTACTTTGAATGCTCAGTTTATCCTTTACAAGTCTACCTTACCACAAATATAGATCAAAGTCAATAGAAGCTTGAAGTAATTTCGTGCTTTATTTGTCATTTATAAATTGTGACGTATTTTTCTATATAATGAGAGGGACTGTATAAAACTCTATTCGAGTTTTATACAGTCCGCTATTGTAACGATAATATTATTTTCCGGACTTCAATATCAAAAGTATGTTGTCTCTCGCATTTGTTATATGTAGCTCGGTCAGTTCTTTTGCTTTATTTGCATCCTTTGATGCTATTGCCTCATAAATATCACGGTGTTCCTTAACGGCGGTAATTGTTCTGCCGGTGGTTAGCAGTGAAGACTCTCTTGCTCTCTTTAACTGGTTGTGGAAGGAGGCAAGAGTATGCTTTAATATTCTGCTTCCCGATATTTCATAAATAATCTCATGAAATTTTGTATCGAGCTGTAAGAGCTGGAAAATATCACCCTTTGATGCATAAAACTCCTGAAGCTCAACAAGTGTTTCAAGCTCCTTTGCATCCGAGTCGGTTATTCTTTCTGCCGCAAGCTTGGAACTGATACCCTCAACGGCTACTCTTATGGTGTAAATATCAAGAATGTCCTCGGTGGAAACACCCACGACAAAAGTGCCCTTGTTTGGGATTGTAGTAACAAGACCTTCAAGCTCAAGCTGTTTGAGTGCTTCTCTCACAGGAGTTCTGCTCACTCCAAGCTCAAGTGATATTTTTGATTCCACAAGCTGGTCACCGACCGAGTAAATTCCCGAAAGTATTGCTTGCTCTATTTCGCTGAAAACTCTTTCTGTAAGAGAGTGTACGTTTTTGTCAAGTATTGATTTCATATTTGTCCTTCCTTAATTTTTGTCTTTATTTGATAGCGGGTTCAGGTCTATTGCCTGCTTCATTTGTGCATCGCTAACGTGAGTGTAAATTTGCGTGGTGTTTAGCTGCTCGTGCCCGAGGATATCCTTCAGCACTCTTATATCCACCTGACCTGTGCCATACATAAGCGTTGCCGCCGTGTGCCTGAGCTTGTGCGTTGAAAGTCCTTTTCCGCCAAGTCCGGCAAGTGTTAAATACTTTTTTACCGTCCATTGAACAGTTTTGTTGCTTATACGGTTGTTATTTCTGCTTACAAACAAAGCGTTTGCATCTTTGCAGGGAAGAGACCTGCGAATCTTCATATATGAGTTCACAGCATCAATGCACATATCATTCAGATATACAGTGCGTTGCTTGTTACCTTTACCTGTAACAACAAGCTTTGATTCCTGAAAATTGATATCGTTTATGTTGATTCCGACGAGCTCGGATAAACGCATTCCGCAATTCAGAAACAACACAAGCATGGCATAATCACGCTCTTTGTTTGTGTTGTTCGGGTCAAGGGAAATTGCTTCAAGAAGTCTCTTTGATTCGTTAAGCGAAAGATATTTCGGGAGCGCAGGCTTAACACTTGGTGTAACAATATCGGCTGCAGGATTTTCCTCAATAATCTTTTCTTTTCTCAGATGTGCAAAATACCCGCGTATGGATACAAGCTTTCTTGCTCTTGCAGAGGGTTTATTGGCTTTATCGACCGAGACGTGAATCATATAATCGTAGATGTCTTCGCTTCTCGTTTTTACAACAAAATCCATTCCGATACTGTCAAGGTCAACTTTATCTATGTCTGTTTTTGTCTTTTTAGCGTATGTGTATTTAAAAAAATTGCAAAGGTCGAGACAGTATTCATTAACTGTGAGGTCAGACCTGTTCTCTATGACCTTTTTTTGCATAACAAAGGATTTTAAAAAGCTTGGTGCATCTTTATAATTCATACATCTCACCTCTGTAACATTCTATCACATTTTTTTCATATAATCAACATTTTTCTTTGACAAAAGATTAAAACTGTGTTATTATACTCTGCGAGGTGAATACAATGGCAAAGACAAATGATTTAAAAATTTGCAGTTACGATGTGATTCAGAACAAAACTCACAAAGCATCGTCGGTATATAAGTATTTTCAGCAGGTTGCAAGAGAAGATCTTGATGCTTTGGGACTTACTTATGATATCTTGTTTGAAAGAGGTATTGTTTTTGTACTTGTAAAAATGAAATCAAAGTTTTATAAGCCTTTATTTGTTGATGACGAAATAACTGTTGATACGTGCCACAGAAAAACAAAAGGAGCAAGCTTTATCAGAGATTATCTCATAAAAAAAGACGGAGAAATCGTTGGTGAAACAAGCTCTTACTGGGTACTTATGGATGTAAATACACGTCATATGTGTCGCCCGTCGGTGCTTGACAGTGAACTCAACACTCCGGTTGAGCTTTGCTCTTTTGAAATAGATGATAGATTTTCCTTCCCTCAGGTTGTTGAACCTTTGACATACAACTATAAAGTTGTTTTCAGCGACCTTGACCAAAACCGACACATGAACAACACCCGTTATCCCGATATTTGCTTTGATGCTCTCGGTGATGTTTTTGAAGAAAAATTTGTTTCTGACATACGTCTTGACTACATTGCGGAAGCAAAGATAGGTGATGAGCTTGAGCTGACATACGCTTATTGCCCCGATGATGAAACATATTATTTTTGTGCATACAACAAAACAGCTGACAGCAGATGCTTTAATGCAAAAATTAAATTAGCAAATCTGTAAAAAAATATGCCACACAAATGCGTGGCATTAATTTTTTTATCTGTATTCGGGGAGCCAATCCTTGTGAGCTTCAAGAAGCTCGTCTACCATTGCATAAATGTCCTTGATGTTGAGCTCTGCCGCAGTGTGGGGATCCATCATTGCAGCCTGGTAGATGTATTTCTTTTCAAGTGTTGCTGCCGCTTCAATTGTAAGAAGCTGAGGATAAATGTTTGATGAGTTCATAGCAGCAAGCTGAAGGGGAAGGGGACCAACCTTGCAAGGCTGAATACCTGCACTCGTAATGAGACAGGGAACTTCAACACATGCTTCCGCAGGAAGGTTGTCAATAAGTCCGTTGTTTATTACGTTACCGCCTATGGTATAAGGCTTGTTTGTAACAATTGCCTCCATAATGTATGACGCATATTCGTGGCTTCTTGTATGAGTTACCTCACCGTTTGCAAGAATGTTGTCGCGTTCCTTTTCCCATCCTTCGATTTGGTTAACACAACGTCTGGGATACTCGTCCAGAGGAATGTTAAACTCATCAATCATCTCGGGGTATTTAGATTTTATGTAAAAAGGGTTGTACTCTGCGTTATGCTCACTGCTTTCGGTGCAGTAGTAACCAAGTCTATCGATGTAGTCGAAACGAACCATGTCATGGTGCTTTTCGTTTGCGTTCTTTTCTTTTGCTCTCTTTTTGATTTCGGGATAAAGGTCATTTCCATCCTTATCCTTTATTTCAAGGAGCCACGCCATATGGTTTATTCCGGCAATAAGCTCGCTGTGGCCTTCAAGTTTGTCACTCATGCCGACACCGTCAAGAATGGCTTTTGCACAAACCTGTACAGAGTGGCAGAGACCGATTGTCTTTACCTTGGTATATCTCTGCATGTAGCCTGTGAGTATTGCCATAGGGTTTGTATAGTTCAAGAACCAAGCATCGGGACAAACCTCTTCGATATCATCGGCAAATTCCTTCATAACGGGAATTGTTCTGAGCGCTCTCATTATACCGCCGATTCCGAGGGTATCTGCAATAGTCTGATTAAGACCGTATTTTTTAGGTATTTCAAAATCTGTGATTGTGCAGGGGTCATATCCGCCTACCTGAATGGCGTTAACAACAAAGCTTGCCCCCCTCAATGCATCCTTGCGATTTTCTTTGCCGAGGAATGTGGTGATTGTAGCTCTTGATTCATTGGTGTTTTTGTTAATTGCTTCAAGAATGATTTTTGACTCTTCAAGACGCTTTGCATCAATGTCGTAAAGAGCAAATTCACTGTCTCTGAGTGCCTCGGAGCACATACAGTCACCGATAACGTTGCGGGCGAAAATTGTGCTTCCCGCGCCCATAAATGTTATTTTCATAAAAATCTCCTTGCAAATTTTAATAATATGTGTTATCCTAAATATATCACATAAAATCCCCGATATCCATATGATATATCACAAAGAAAGTTGGAATTATCAAAATGCTGATGGACAGAAATGACATAATGCGCTCGTTTTCTCAGTTTATAAAAGAAGGCGATCCTTTCGGTATAAACTTTATAGGAAAAAGTGTTTGCGATGAAAAGTTTTACACCGAAAGAGAATCCAGTGATATAATGTCACTCGAATATATAGTGGAAGGCTCGGGAACTCTTGAAATTAACGGACAAACTCTTCGCCCCGAGAAAGGGGATGTATTTCTTCTTACCGAGGGAAGTTGTCACCGTTATTATACCGATAAGGATTCTCCCTGGAGAAAATATTTTGTTTCATTCAGAGGACCGTTTGCAAACAAAATGAAGGAATTTTATCTTCCTTACAACACATTTCTTTTCAAAAACTGTGATGTGATGGAAAGCTTTGAGAAAATTTTTAATGTTGCCTTTGACGATTCAAAAAGCTATGAGGAAGTAAATCATCTTGTCGCAATTGAAATTTTGAAAATTGTAATGTACCTTCACGAGAGGAATGCAGGACAAAACGAGGATATTGCGGATAAAATAAAGAAAAAAATAGATTATTGCGTAGAAGGGGAGCTCTCTCTTGATGCGATAGCCGCATCCCTTTCTTATTCCAAAAACCACATAATAAATATATTTAAAGAAAAATACGGAAAGACTCCGTATCAATATTATATAGAGGCGAAGATTGATATAGCAAAAAATTATTTGCGGCAGACCTCATCCTCAATCTCGGATATTTCCGCAAATCTTTCCTTTTCAGACCCACAGTATTTCAGTGCGTATTTTAAGAGAATCACGGGGATTTCTCCTCGAGAATACCGCAGACAGTCCCATTTATAAAATCTTCAATTACATAAGTAAAATGTGAAGGTGACAAGTCCAAGCTGTTGCACCGGTTGCATAGATTTAATACCTTGCTTTTATCCGACGATAAACATTCAAAACTCTTTTCACCGTCTGTGATTCCGTACATTGTTATTGTTTTCTTGTCTTCGGTAACACAAATTGTTTTTGTAAGAGAGTACATCCAATCACCTCGTACAATATTATAATGCTTCGTCAGGCGATTTTCAAGCAGATAGGACAATAATTACCAAATTCTACCAATAGATTAAAATGCACCTTTTACAGCTCGCTTTTTTGACATATTTGTTAAAAACACGAGTTTTGTTAAGGCGTGTTTCAGAAAGAAATAAATTTTTTTCAAAAATCTATTGATTGATTGATAAAAAAGTAGTATAATAAAAAGAACGTTTGAAAGATGTAATGTTTTCTTTTGATGTTCAGATTTAAGAAAATAAAAAACTTAAAATAAAGAGGAAAAGATATGTGTAACAACAACTCAGAGAAAAAGAACCTTGCTACCACATACAATCCCAGAGATTTTGAAGACAGAATCTATGAGAATTGGGAAGCAAAGGGATATTTCAAGCCTTCGGATGACCATTCGAAAACACCTTTTTCTATTGTTATCCCCCCACCTAACGTAACAGGACAGCTTCACATGGGACATGCTCTTGACGATACCCTTCAGGATATCATCATCAGAACAAAGCGTATGCAGGGATATAACACTTTGTGGGTTCCCGGTACCGACCATGCGGGTATAGCAACTCAGATCAAGGTAGAGGAATACCTTCGTGTGAACGAAAACAAAACAAGATATGACCTCGGCAGAGAAGAGTTCTTGAAGCGTGTATGGGATTGGAAGGAAAAGTACGGCGGTACAATTATCAAACAGCTCAAAAAACTCGGAGCTTCTTGCGATTGGTCAAGAGAAGCTTTCACCATGAGCCCCGAGCTTTCAAAGGCAGTAAAGAAGACATTTGTATCTCTTTATGAAAAAGGACTTATCTACCACGGATACAGAATTATTAACTGGTGTCCCAAGTGTGCCACAGCACTTTCCGATGCAGAGGTTGAATATAAAGACCTTCCCGGTAATTTCTGGCATATAAAGTATCCTATAGAGGACAGCGATGAATATCTTGTGGTTGCTACAACCCGTCCTGAAACATATTTCGGAGATACAGCTGTTGCGGTTCACCCCGATGACGAAAGATACACTCACCTTGTAGGAAAGAATGTAGTTCTTCCTTTGATTGGCAGAAAGATTCCGATTGTTGCCGACGAATATGTTGATATGGAATTCGGTACAGGATGTGTTAAGATTACACCTTGCCATGACCCCAACGACTTTGAAGTAGGAAAACGTCATAATCTTGAAAATATAATCGTATTTGATAAGAACGCAAATCTCAACGAGAATTGCGGCAAATATGAAGGAATGGAAAGATACGAGGCAAGACGTCAGCTTGTTCAGGACCTTGAAGAAGCAGGCTTCCTTGTTAAGACTGAGGAACACTCTCACAACGTTGCTCACTGTTACCGTTGCGGTACTACCGTTGAGCCCCTTGCTTCAAAGCAGTGGTTTGTTCATATGCCTCCTCTTGCAGCTCCTGCAATTGAAGCTGTTAAGGACGGAAGCATTCAGTACATTCCCGAGCGTTTCTCCAAAAACTATCTCAACTGGATGGAAAACATTCAGGACTGGTGTATCTCACGTCAGCTTTGGTGGGGACACAGAATTCCCGCATATTACTGCGATGATTGCGGCGAGATTACCGTTAGCGAAACAGACGTTACCGAATGTCCCAAGTGTCACAGCAAGAATATGAGACAGGATGAAGATGTTCTTGATACATGGTTCTCATCAGCACTCTGGCCCTTCTCAACACTTGGATGGCCTGAGGACACAGAGGATCTCAAGTATTTCTATCCCACAAATGTTCTTGTTACAGGTTATGATATAATTACCTTCTGGGTAAGTAAGATGATATTCTCGGGTATTGAGCAGGTTGGTAAGATTCCTTTTGAAAAGGTGTTTATCCACGGACTTGTTCGTGACTCCCAGGGCAGAAAGATGTCTAAATCTCTTGGAAACGGCGTTGACCCCCTTGAGGTTATCAAGGAGTACGGTGCCGATGCCCTCAGATTCACACTTGCAAACGGAAACTCACCCGGAAACGATATGCGTTACTATCCCGAGCGTGTTGAAGCTGCCCGTAACTTTGCTAACAAGCTTTGGAACGCTGCAAGATTTGTAATGATGAATCTTGATATAGAAAAGATTGAGCTTCCCGAAGCATCAAAGCTTCAGGTTGAAGACAAGTGGTTGCTTGATAAGTTTAATACTCTTGTATCCGAGGTTACAGCCAATATCGAAAATTACGAGCTCGGTGTTGCACTTGCAAAGCTTTATGACTTTATTTGGGATATTTTCTGTGACTGGTACATAGAGCTTGTTAAAACAAGACTCTTTGACAAGGAAAATCCCACCAACAAAACAGCCCAGCAGGTTATTTCGTTTGTTCTTTCAAACACTCTCAAGCTTCTTCATCCCTTTATGCCCTTCATTACAGAAGAAATATGGCTCACTCTTCCTCACGATGGCGAGAGTATTATGGTATCAAAATGGCCCGTTTCTTGCGACTGCATGAAGTTTACTGAAGAAAGCGCTGATTTTGAAAAGATTATTGCCGCTATAAGAGCAATAAGAACAAGAAGAACAGAGATGAAGGTACCCGTATCAAGAAGAACAAAGCTTTTTGTTGATACACCTTATCCGGAGCTTTTCAAGGCTTCCGAGGGCTTCTTTGATAAGCTTGCTTCGGTAACAAATGTAGAGATTGTCAGCGATTATGCAGATGAAGGCGCAGTTACACTTATCACCGACGGTGCAAAGCTTTACATTCCCGTTGCCGACATGGTTGATTTTGCCGAAGAGAGGGAAAGACTTACAAAGGAAAAGGCAAAGCTTGAAGGCGAAGTTACAAGACTTGAAAAGAAGCTTTCAAACGCAGAGTTTGTTTCAAAAGCACCCGAAAAAGTTGTAGCAGTTGAGAGAGAAAAGCTTGAGAAGTATAAGACTCAGCTTGCAGATACCGTAGAAGCACTTGAAAAAATAAAGTAAACGACTGGGTTTGACAAAATAACACTTTTAAAAATTGTATCCTATGAACGTAAGATTCATAGGATACTTTTTTTGTTTTAAGGAAGGAAAAAATATGGCAGTTGAGTTTAATACGGTCGGCGATATGCTGGTGGTGGCAGTAAGCGGCGAAATAGACCATCACGAAACCAAAAGCTTACGGGAAGAAATAGACGAAGAAATAATGAATGTTATTCCAAAGAAAGTTATTTTTGAGCTGTCACGAACAGCTTTTATGGATTCCTCGGGTCTTGGGCTTATACTCGGAAGATACAATAAAGCACTTTCAATCGGTGCGGAATTTGAAATTGTAAATCCGGGTGAGAAAATAATGAGGATAATATCAATGGCCGGTGTAGATAAACTTATAAAAATAAAAGGAGTAGAAAAATGAAAGAAAAAATTGTAAATAAGCTAACTGTTCGCTTTATGTCTAATTCTTGTAACGAAGGTCTTTCAAGAATAATCATTACCGGTTTTATTATGCCTTTTGACCCAACAGTGGAGGAGGTTGCCGATATAAAAACCGCAGTCTCCGAAGCTGTTACAAACTGCATAGTTCATGCCTATAAGAATAGGGAAGACGGCGTGATAGAGATGAAAGCTACATATACAGATTCGGGCAAGCTTACTGTGGTTATCAAGGATAAAGGATGCGGAATAGAAAACGTTGAACTTGCAATGCAACCGCTTTTTACTACCGATAGAGAAAACGAGCGAAGCGGAATGGGATTTTCTATTATGCAAACCTTTTGTGACAGACTTACTGTTCGCTCAAGGGTGTCCGAGGGAACAAAAGTAACCTTGACTAAAAGACTTCAAAACGCCAAAAAATGAATAATTTCACTAATACCAAAGAAAGAATAAAGCTCGCCCGAGACGGAGACGAGGCGGTTTTATCAAAATTACTTGAGGAGAATACACCTCTTGTGAAAAGCATCGCCAAAAGGTTTGTTGACCGAGGAGTCGATTTTGATGACCTTATGCAAATCGGCATGATTGGTTTGATTAAGGCTATTCGAGGCTTTGATTTTTCATACGATACGGTTCTCAGCACTTATGCAGTGCCTATGATTTATGGAGAGATTAAACGCTTTCTTCGTGATGACGGAATTATCAAGGTCAGCAGAGAAACCAAGAGAAACGCAACTCAAATCAGAAGATTTGAAGAAGAATACGAACAAAAACACGGTGTTTCACCGAATGTTTCGGAGGTTTCGAGTGCACTGGGAATTAGCGAAGAGGATGTTGTTTTCGCACTGTCATCGTCACAGCCTGTCTCTCCACTGACCTTGGAAGGAGAGGACGGCAACGATTTTGAACTGCCCGTGGGAGTCGATGATTCGGATGATATAGTGGAACGCTTTGCTCTTTTGGAAGCTATTGAAAAGCTCTCACGAGAAGAAAGAGAGTTGATTAAACTGCGTTATTTCAAGAATCTCACACAGCAGCAAACAGCAAAAATTATGGGTATGAGTCAAGTGAAGGTATCACGATTTGAAAAAAGAATTTGCATAAAACTCAAATCCCTTCTCGAATAGACCTTGCAAAATGGAAAAAAGTGTGTTATACTACTATTTGTAATTAAAAAAATTTACAAATAGGAGCGTGTATTATGAAAATTCTTGTTATCAACGCAGGAAGCTCATCCTTGAAGTATCAGCTTATTGATATGTCAAACGATGCAGTACTTGCAAAGGGTATGTGTGACAGAATCGGAATCGAAGGCGGAGAATTTAAGCTTAAGGTTCCCGGTAAGGAAGACTATGTTCTCAAGGTTCAGATGGCAAATCACGAGGATGCTGTTAAGCTTGTAATCGATGGTCTTACCGACAAAGAGCACGGCGTTATTTCCTCAATGAGCGAAATCGGTGCGGTTGGACACAGACTCGTTCACGGCGCAGACAAATTCTCAAAGTCTGTAATTATCAATGATGAAGTTATTGAAACTGTAAAGGAATGCAGTGTTCTCAGCCCTCTTCATAATCCTGCAAACCTTACAGGTGTTAAGGCATGCCAGGAAATCATGGGCGACATTCCTCAAGTAGGTGTGTTTGATACAGGTTTCCATCAGACAATGCCCGACTATTCATACCTCTATCCCATTCCTTATAAGTACTATGAAAAGTATAGAATCCGTCGTTACGGCTTCCACGGTACTTCTCACCGCTACGTTACACTTCGTGCGGCTGAAATGCTTGGCAAGAAGCCTGAGGACATCAAAATAGTAACCTGCCACCTTGGAAACGGCTCATCAATCGCAGCTGTTGACGGCGGTAAGTGTCTTGATACTACAATGGGTATGACTCCTCTTGAAGGTATCATGATGGGTACTCGTTCAGGTACTATCGACCCCGCTATCATTCCTTTCCTTATGGAAAAAGAGAATATGACAGCAAAGGACATCGACAAGATGCTCAATAAGGAATCCGGTATTCTCGGTATTTCCGAAAAGACAAGCGACAACCGTGACATCGAGCAGGGCGCACGTGCAGGCGATGAGAGATGTAAGCTTGTTGAAAATATGCTTTGCCATCAGCTCACAAAGTATGTTGGCGGATATATCGCCGCTATGGGCGGATGCGACGCAGTTGTATTCACAGGCGGTATCGGTGAAAATAACCCCGCTTACAGAAAGAGAGTTGCTGATAAGCTTGGATTTATGGGTGTTAAGATTGACGACGAAAAGAACGAATTTGCAAAGCGCAACGGTCTTGAAGTTGACATTTCTGCAGCTGATACAACAGCTCACATCCTTGTAATCCCCACAAACGAAGA
>SVRV01000038.1 GCA_015064635.1 Oscillospiraceae bacterium | reverse complement strand
TTGGTTGACCTCCGTTCTGGTTTCTAGTCAATTCCATTTTAACGGATTTCTTCCAAATATGCTCTACTTTTTTAGATTATTTTTTTGTAGGCTCTTTGGGTTCACCCCAACATTTATTATAGAGCCAAAAAATGGTGTAGCGATTCGCTACACCATTTTTTTATTACTGAGCCTGCTCTACTTCCTCAAGAGCATCCTTGCGAGAAAGATTGATTCTGCCCTTATCGTCAATCTCGATAAGCTTAACCTTGATTACGTCGCCAACTGATACAACGTCCTCAACCTTTTCAACTCTCTTTTTGTCGAGCTTTGAAATGTGAACAAGTCCTTCCTTACCGGGAGCAAATTCAACAAATGCACCGAAGGTCATAAGTCTTGTAACTGTACCTGTATAAACTGTACCTACAACAGGGTCAAGAGCGATTGCGTTGATCATATCAAGAGCCGCATATGCCGCATTCTTGTCGATTGCCGCAATGAAGATGCTTCCGTCATCCTCGATATCAACCTTTGCGCCTGTATCTGCACAAATCTTCTGAATAACCTTACCGCCCTTACCGATAACCTCGCTGATCTTTTCGGGGTCGATCTTTGTTGTAATCATCTTGGGAGCCCAAGCAGATACATCGTCGTGAGGTGCGGGAATAGCCTTGAGAATTACTTCATCAATGATGTGATTTCTTGCAACGTGAGTTGTTTCAAGAGCGTTCTTGATGATTTCAGGTGTAAGACCGTCAATCTTAAGGTCCATCTGGATTGCTGTGATACCTTCCTTAGTACCTGCAACCTTGAAGTCCATATCGCCGAAGAAGTCTTCGAGTCCCTGGATATCAATCATGGTCATCCATCTGTCTTCCTCTGTGATAAGACCGCAGGAGATACCTGCAACGGGAGCCTTAATCGGAACGCCTGCATCCATAAGAGCAAGAGTTGAACCACAGATAGAAGCCTGAGATGTAGAACCGTTGGAGCTTACAACCTCGGAAACAAGTCTGATAGCATAGGGGAACTCCTCAACTGAGGGGATAACGGGCTCAAGAGCTCTTTCTGCAAGTGCACCGTGACCGATCTCACGTCTTCCGGGGCTTCTTGATGCCTTTGCCTCACCTACCGAGTAGCCGGGCATGTTGTAGTGATGCATATATCTCTTGAACTCTTCGTCGTCGATACCGTCAAGCATCTGCTGATCGCTTACAGAGCCGAGAGTTGCAATTGTCATAACCTGAGTCTGTCCTCTTGTGAACATACCGGAGCCGTGAGTTCTGGGGAGAATTCCAATCTCTGCTGCAAGAGGTCTCATCTGATCCATTGTTCTGCCGTCTACACGCTTCTGCTCATCAAGGAGCCAACGTCTTACAACAAACTTCTGGAGCTTGTACATACACTCGTTTATCATAGCGGTTGTAGCTTCATCCATATCGGGATAAATTTCGCCGAAATGCTCAAATACATCGGCATAAACAACCTGGAGTCTTTCGTCACGAACAGTCTTGTCGTCTGTATCGAGAGCTGATTGAACAGCGTCCATAGCATAAGCCTTTATAGCCTCAAAAAGGTCATGGTCAACATCGCATGAGGGATACTCGAACTTGGGCTTACCAATCTCCGCAACAACAGAGTTGATAAACTCAACGATCTCGCAGTTAACCTTGTGTGCCGCCATAATAGCGTCATACATATCCTTGTCGGATACTTCCTTAGCACCCGCTTCAATCATTACTACCTTCTTTGCGGAGGAAGCAACGGTGAGTTCGAGGAGACTTCTCTCTCTCTGCTCCTTGGTGGGGTTCATAACGAATTCGCCGTCAACAAGACCTACGAATGTACCTGCAATAGGTCCGTTCCACGGAATATCTGAAATTGAAAGGGCAATAGATGCACCTATCATACCTGTAATTTCGGGTGAGCAATCGGGGTCAACCGACATAACTGTAAGTGAGAGACAAACATCGTTTCTCAAATCCTTGGGGAAAAGAGGACGAACGGGACGGTCGATAACACGAGATGTGAGTATCGCCTTTTCTGTAGGTCTTCCCTCTCTCTTGAGGAAGCTACCGGGAATCTTACCAACGGAATAGAGTCTTTCCTCAAAATCAACCGACAGAGGAAGGAAGTCAATACCGTCACGAGGCTTTGCGCTTGCTGTTGCAGTTGCAAGGATAACGGTGTCACCGTATCTTACAAGTGCTGAGCCGTTTGCAAGCTGTGCGATTTTACCTGTTTCAACGACCAGGGGTCTGCCTGCGATTTCGCAGCTGAATGTTCTGTAATTCTCAAACATTTTATTTTTCCTTTCTTTATTAAGCCCGTCGGAACAGATTAGCATAAAATAAAGAGTCGAAAGCCTTTCGGCGCTTTATTTCGTGCTAATCGGAATTTGTACCGACGGTTATTTTTTCTCTTTAGGACAAGAAATCCCCACATATGCTGTCAGTTCAGCATATGCGGAGAAAACCCATTCGGCTTACTTTCTCAAGCCAAGCTTTTCGATGATTTCACGGTAACGGTTGATATCCTTCTTCTGCAAATATGCAAGAAGGTTTCTTCTGTGACCTACCATCTTAAGAAGTCCGCGACGGCTGTGATGATCCTTGTCATTCTTTTTCAAATGCTCTGTAAGATTGTTGATTCTGCTTGTAAGAATAGCAATCTGTACTTCAGGAGATCCAGTGTCCTTCTCATTGGTGCGATAGCTCTCAATGATACTCTGCTTCAATTCTTTCTGCATTATGTTCACCTCCATAATTTTTCTTGCCGTAACTGAGCCACGGTCAGGTGAATACCACGGACATGCCATGATAGAAACGCCGTAACAAAGTAACGGTCATACTTTTTCAGTACACCACAGTATATCATACATTTCAAGATATGTAAAGGGGTTTTTGAAAAATTTCCTGTACTAATTCATAAAATATTTACACTTTTTATTAGCACTCGTGCGCAAAGAGTGCTAAAAACCTCTTGACAAATCTAAAATTGGTGGTACAATAATTGTATCACAAATCAAAGGAGATGTCAATAATGGAAAAGATGAGAAAAGGCGGTATTACCGTCGAAACAGAGCATATATTCCCGATAATAAAGAGATGGCTTTATTCGGATAAGGAAATATTCCTTCGAGAGCTTGTCTCCAATGCCTGTGATGCCGTGACAAAGATGAAGCGTCTTGTGTCACTTAACGAGGCAAGCTTTGACGGAAGCTACAGAATAGACGTTAAAGTAAACGAAGAGGAAAAAACGCTCACCGTGTCCGATAACGGACTTGGTATGAGTGAGGAAGAAATTGACCGCTATATAAATCAGATAGCACTTTCCGGCGCACTTGAATTTATTCAGAAATACGAAGGTGAAAACGAGGACTCGGGCATCATCGGTCATTTTGGTCTCGGCTTTTATTCGGCATTTATGGTTGCTGACAGAGTTGAGATAGTTTCAAAGTCCTTCACAGACGCACCCGCTGTTCGCTGGAGCTGTAACGAGCTTGGCGAATATGAAATGAACGAAGCGGACAAAGCGGAGAGAGGAACAGACATTATTCTTCACGTTACCGACGAGGAAGCGGATTTCCTCAAGAAGGAAACCCTCACACGCATACTTGACAAGTACTGCGCCTTCATGCCAATCGAGATCTATCTCAACGGTGAAGAAAAGCCCATCAATGACACTACGCCTCTTTGGCTGAAGAATCCCTCCGACTGCACTCCCGAAGAATATAGCGAGTTCTATAAGAAGCTTTTCGCAGATTGGCAGGAGCCTCTCTTCTATATCCACATCAATGCGGATTACCCGCTCAACTTCAAGGGTATCCTTTACTTCCCCAAGCCCTCCCACGAGTTTTCAAATATGGAGGGACAGGTAAAGCTTTATTACAATCAGGTATTTGTTGCCGACAATATCAAGGAGGTAATACCCGAGTATCTCATGACGCTCCGCGGTGTCCTTGACTGTCCCGAGCTTCCTCTCAACGTTTCCCGCTCCTACCTTCAGAACAGCGGATATGTTTCAAAGATTTCGGCACACATTGTTAAAAAGGTTGCCGATAAGATAAATTCACTTTTCAATACCGAGCGTGAAAAATATGAGGGTATCTGGGATGACCTCAAGCCCTTTGTTGAATACGGCTGTATGAGAGATAAGAAGTTCCTTGACAAGGTAAAGGGCTCGGTAATCTACAAAAACGTTGATGACAAGTACGTTACCCTTTCTGAGTACACCGAAAAGAATACAAAAGAAGCGGGCAAGGTATTCTACGCTACCGACAAGACACAACAGTCAAGATATATCGCACTTCTCAAGGAAGAAGAAATTGACGTGCTCCTCCTTGACTCAATCATTGATTCGCAGTTCATCACACATCTCGAACAGGAAAACGCAGATGTCAAGTTTGTAAGATGCGACTCGGATATTGCCGCAGCTCTTAAGAGTGAGGGAGAGACCGTTGAAAATGAAGTGCTCAAGGAATTATTCGTTGAGGCAATCGGCAAGGAAAAGACAGAGGTTGAATTTGCCTCTCTCAAGAACGAAAAGACTCCCGCAATGATAACACTCTCCGAGCAGGAAAGACGTTTCTCCGATATGATGAAGCTCTATTCGAGAGGCGAAAACATGCCGGGTATGGACAACATGGGAGAAAAACTCATTGTCAATACCAAAAACGCACTTATCGAAAAGATAAGCACAATGCTCTCCGACCCCGCAAAGAAGGAAACCGCAAAGCTCCTTGCAAAGCAGGTCTATATGCTCGCTCTGGTGTCACAGCGTACCCTCACAGCCGACGAGCTGGAAGCATTTGTGAATAATAACGTGGATATACTCAGCAATATATAATAGAAAAATTTTGAGGACTTTTGCAATTTGCAAAAGTCCTCCTTTTTTGTTTAATTGAGTTTTCCCTTCTCTTTTAAGAGCTTATGTTTTATATTCCAGAGCTTTTCGGATAGATCGACATAATAACGGTGAGGGTTTTCAAATCGTCTTACCTCTGCCCAGAGGAGATTTATTTGCTCTCTGCAATAATCTCTTATTTCCGAAAGGGTTGGCTTATTATAGACACATTTACCATCTTTAAAAATTTGTATTTGCAATTCTTTGAGTTCATAATCGGCGAGAGTCTTGTGCTTCCATGTGTCAACAGGGTCAAACAAGTCAAGGGGCATATTTTCATCTATCACCTCATCATGCACACACATAAGGTCTGCTATTGCCTGTCCGTTTTCCTTCGAGAAGATACGGTAAACCTTCTTATAGTGGGGATTTGTAATTTTACCCGTGTTTTCGCTTATCTTGATTTTGGGGATAATGTCGCCGTCCTTTTCCTTGGCAACAAGCTTATAAACACCGCCGAAAACGGGGTCTGATTTTGCAGTAATAAGACGCTCACCCACACCGAAGGAGTCAACACACGCCCCCTGAGCTATAATGTCACGAATTATAGTTTCGTCAAGAGAGTTGGAAACCACTATTTTGCATTCGGTAAGTCCGGCATCATCAAGCATTTTTCTTGCTTTTACAGTAAGATACGCAATATCTCCCGAATCAAGTCTTATCCCGCACTTTGTTATTCCCGCCTCGTGAAAGGCACGAATAGCATTTGGAACACCGCTTCCCAGCACATCATAGGTATCCACAAGGAGGGTGGCGTTGTTCGGATAAAGCTCACAGTAGGTTTTGAAGGCTTCATACTCGGTGTCGAACATCTGTACCCACGAATGCGCCATTGTACCGGTTGCCGGAACTCCGTAATCTCTGTCGGATATTGTACACGCTGTCGCGGCACAGCCTCCGATGTATGCGGCTCTTGCTCCTAAAATTGCACCGTCCGAGCCCTGGGCACGGCGTGAACCGAATTCGGCGACAGGTCTGCCTTGAGCGGCACGCACTATTCTATTTGCCTTTGTGGCAATCAGTGACTGATGATTTACGGCAAGGAGAAGATATGTTTCGATAAACTGAGCCTGAATTGCGGGTGCACGGACAGTTATGATAGGCTCTCCGGGAAAAATCGGTATACCCTCGGGTATTGCCCATATATCACCTGTGAATCTGAATTCTTTCAGATATTCAAGGAAAGCCTCGGAGAAGCATTTCTTGGTTTTGAGATATTCTATATCTTCATCTGTGAATTTTATATTTTCAATATAGTCAATAAGCTGCTCGAGTCCCGCGGCAACAGCAAAGCCTCCACCGTCGGGAATAGTACGAAAAAAGCAATCAAAATAAACTATTTCGTCCTTTTTCCCCGATTCAAAATATCCGTTTGCCATAGTGAGCTCATAGAAATCGCACAGCATTGTATAATTGTTATGATACATTTTTACTCCTTTGTTGCTATATCATTAGGGTTAAATGCAAGGTTTTTGTTCTCCTCTGCCTTTTTAACTTTTCCGTTAATGAGTGAGACAAGACCTTCCTCGCAAAGTGAATCCACAGGCACAAAAGCATCACTTTGCATATACGACACAAGCTTTGATTTAAGCCAAGCCGCGAATGGGTCGCTGTCTTTGAACGCAAAGCCACACACAAGAAGTCTGCCCTTCAACGCCCTGAATTCAAAGAGTGCCGACTGACGAATGACATACTTATGAGTGGAAGCAACCTCTATTATGGGATTAAACGGAACATCTGCCTCGAAGCAAACCGCACTTCCTCCCCTCATCATTTCACAGAACTGCCACGAGCAAAATCCGTCATGAGGAATATCTTGGGTAATGGGATGGTCATTTATAACAGTTGCAAGATTACCTGCAGTTCGTCCCGCAAGAGCTATTCTGAAATCAGTTGGCATGCTTACAAAAGGCTTATTACCCAGAATCAGCACATCTTTTCCGTCGCGAAGTGCCTTTATAAGCTCCTCCGATTCCATATCGTCTCTTACAATGATATCTCCGCTGTCAGGTTCATCTGCTTTCGGGAAAGCATATATTTCCCATTCATTTTCGGTATAAGTATCTCCGCCGTCAAGGGTCACACAGAGCTTTGCACCGTAAGGGATATCGGATTTCGGCAAGATACAAGTAAAGTCATAAAGCTTTGTAACCTTACCGTTCTCCACTTTTTCAATCATTACATTTTCACGGTGAATAACCTTACCGTCACGAACAATTCTTATATCAAGACGTGCATTATTCAAATCGCCCGAGCTATAGTGAGACGTGTAAATTCCGCACGACATGTCTCCACCCGCTGTAAAACTATAGGTCTTATCAAGATCGGTAAGCACAACGGTAGGAGAGTTATAAGAAAGTACATTTTTTACTGTTTCGCCCGGCTTTAATTCATAAAACTCATTCATCATACCAACATCATATCCGAAGGTATGCCAATGAGTATCTATCGGTCCGAGGAAATCAAAGCCGGCAAGCTTATCCGAAAGACGTGCAGCCTCGAAGCAATGCTTTCTGATGCGCCTCTGCCACTCGGAGGAATTTTTGAAATACAATGGTGCTTTTTCAAGGAGTCCCTTTTCTTCAAGATGCTTTTCCAATGATGAAAACATCTCGGTTTTGCCGATACGTGTATTCTTGTATCTGTCCTTCAGGCTCAAATCTGTGTATGTTCCGTCGATACATATCTCATGGCTGACACGGGGCTTTTTGTAAATTTCACTCCAAGAGTCGATTGCCTTGGAATCTGCATCAAGTGAAAAGTAGCTGAGCTGTCCTATGGCATAGCTTGAATACATATCGGAAAATTTACCGAGTTTCTCTACGTTTTGGGGATTGTGTTCGAAAGGCTCGTCCAAAACCGCCTCGGTCTTTTCAGGGAAGAAATATTCCACGTTACGCAAAGCGGAAAGGGGCGAGAAGAGTGCATCGGTGCAGCCGTGCACAACGTCTGCGCAACGGTGCAAATGCTCGTTGTAGTCGTCGTCTATAAACAACTCGTTACCGCAGCAATAAATCACCACCGAAGTATGTCTTCTGCAGAAATTCACAATTTCACGCCATTCCTCAAGAGAGGTGTAATTCGGACTTTCAATGTGCAAAAGAACACCAAGCTCATCTGCTGCCTCCATATATTCCTCTTCGGGAACAAATGTGTGAAAACGGATGAAATTAAATCCAAGCTCTTTTATTTTCTTAATTACATTTCTGTAAAATACCTTATCGTGATTGGGATGAACTGTTTTGGGAAAATAGCAATGCTCGCATATACCTCTGAGGAAATACGGTGTACCGTTGAGCTTGAATTTTACATCGTTAACTAACAAACGTCTGACACCGAACCGTCTCGTAGTCTCCCATACACCGCAGGACAACTTCAGTATATAAAGCTTTGGGGTTTCGGGAGACCAATAATCAAGACCATCTGTAAGGAATGAAAAGCCCTTGTCGGCTTCTCCCGATTTGACAATTTTGTCTCCGTCGCAAACACACCACGAAAAACGTGTATCTGCAACACTTTCAACCTTAACAAAAACATTTTTAAGGTCATCCGAAACAATGACCGAAACATCGCGGACAGGTGTTTTATATACACGGAATTCAACATTTCCCGTAATACCGCCCGTATATTCATTTGCCGCGCGGGAAGTAAGGCCCGAAACAGGCTTATCATTAAAGCCCTTCAATCTATAGTTTGAAACAGAAATAACAACAGTATTCTCACCGTTCTTTAAAATTCCATTCGGAACTTCACATTCGAACGGAGTGCTGTAGCCTTCGTGGCATCCTATAAAGCATCCGTTGATCCAAACAGATGCAGTATTCTGTACACCCTCAAAATATATAGTGGTGTTTTCCGATACCTCTTCAAAAACAACTGTACGACGGTAGAAAAAATTGCCCACAATGTTTGGAAGTGCCATATCGGGAGCAGTACCGCGTATAGGATAGCGCTGTACACCGTAGCTCGGATTTATTTTAAGTTTTCTGAAAAAAGGCATTTCAAGAAATGTATCGGTCATATCCTCCCAATAACCCGGAACAGCATTTTCCACAAGACAATCCGGCTCGTGAGAAGGATTGACAAGCAAGGGAGCTTCCTTGCTTGTATAAGCCTCTTCACTGTAAAACATTTCCCATGCGCCATTCAATGAAAAAGGAATGTAATTCATATTTTTTCCTCTTATTCAAACAAATCTTCTATCTTTCCGTCAAGCTTTATTTCATATATTCCTCTGAATCCCTCGTGAACCGAGTCAAAGGTTATAGAATCACCGCTTCTGCTCCATCTCGGGTGAAGGTCACATCTTACGTCGGTACAAGCGTTTTCAAGCTCACGGAAATATCCTAAAGTAACACAAGTATCCTTTTCGGGACTGTATATTCTAAGCCTCTTATATCTTTCAAGGTTCGGATAGGTATCCGAGAGCATAAATCTTCCGTCGGGTGAGAAGCTCATATGTGTGTCAATATCAAAAAATCCGTCGGCAAACATATATCCGTCATGAGTTTTGTCCTTGAAAACATATGTGTTATACCAACCGCGACAAGCTTCAAGCTCCTTGCCGTCGCTGAAGAATATTACTTCGTCGTTGTTCATCCACCAATAATGGGATTGGAGACCATAATCGGACAAAAGATACATATCACTGCCGTCACGGCTTGCCGTAACAAGAGCTGTTACGTGGTTTACTCCCTTTTCGTGGAAATTACGGACAAGCATAATGAAACGACTTGCATCGGGATTGAAGGTTATGTGATTTATTATAATTTTTTCGTCCTTTGAAAAATACTTGCCCGTAAACTCCCAAAGCTCATCGAGGGAAATCACAAGCTTCGACTTGCCGCTTTCCATATCAATGAGGTATACGCCGTCATCCTTTGAATGCTTTTTATAAAAATCGGGGTCGGTAGGCCATGCGTATCCGTAGCCCGGTCTGAAATCGTAAAGGCGTGACATATTGATGCTTAGTCCATACTTACCGTCCCTCGACACGTTGGCAACGGGTCGGTCAAGAAATCGTTCCTTGCCGCTCATTATATCCTTGACAACACCGCAAAATTCACCATCACGAAGTGTGTTATATATAACCTCTTTATCGGGGCAAAGTGAGTTCCATTGAAGCATTGCTCCTTGCTGGAAATTCCATGCAAGGGTTGTATCTATTCTTTCATACTTACCCGTTGACAGCTCAATAAATCCGACCTCTGCGGAATCATTTTTTACCTGTAAACGGTTGCGAAAGGAAGCTTTATGGGTAAGATGCAGGGATTCACTTTTGTTAAACGGCTGAAGGTCATAATATCCGAAGAAATACTGTGCATCATCGGGAGTCAGTCTTTTTATCGGCAGATTTTTTGATAGTGTTTTCATAATGTTCTTCCTCTTGATATAGAGATTTTTGATATTATAGCATTTACATATGCATTTTACAAGTGATTTTTTGCATTACGAACTATATTACAAAAACTAAAAGCTATTTTACAAATCCAAAACTTCACCCGACTCTATCTTATAGTCTCTTCCGCTTTCAACAAACCAAACGGTTATAAGTGTGGGGTTATATACCTTCGTGCCATCTGCCGACCAGACAAGTGAGTTATACGCTGTAATATAGTCATATATTTCAATATTTGTGGCGTACCAGGTATCCTCCTTGCCGGAGAGCCTTTCGCATATCTCTTCAAGATGCTCCCAATTCTTTTTGCCTTCAAATTCAAAAGCATGCCCCCATATGTAGAAAAGCCTTGCGCTGCGGGTGGTAATATAGCCCTCGTCGGTGTTTATTGCAACAAATTTGTCTATCCATTCCATAATTTTGGGATTATCGTGATGGGCTGTGGGCATCCACTCATACCAGGAGTCGGGAAGACGGAAAAAATCATTGTCCCCCGCAAGGGTTCTCGAGTACGCAATTCCGAGATCCGAGAGATATCTCTTGACAGTCTCAAGGCTCGAGCCGTTTTCAAATACTCTGATACCGCTGTCGGGATACGCCATACCTCTGATTATCATACCGAAAGCTTTCTCAAGCTCAAGACGGCAGTTTAGGGTATCTCTAATACCCTCCAACGGAGTTGCTCTGCCGGGTGCTAAATGAGTTGCACCGTGAAGTGCGACCTCATGTCCCTTGTTTATTATGTGCTCCTTTATTTCATCTGCTGTAAGCTTATTCTCATTTATTCCGATAAATGAACTGTTTATGTTAAAGGTGCCCTTCATACCGTAACGTGTAAGCGTTTCGGAAAGTCTTATATCTGCCTTTGCTCCGTCGTCATAGCTGAATGTAACTGCCTTTCCTTTGCCTTCGGGAAATCTAACGAATCTGTATCCCATAATATTTTCCTCTTTTCTGATTCTTTTGCTTGCATTTTAATACCGTTCATATTATAATACTAAAAAAGAACTGTTGTCAATATTAAGGAGGACAATAATATGCTTTTTGGTGCCTGTAACCCTTACACAAATATACCCCTTTTAAAGGAAAACGGATATGACTATATTGAGATAGCCTTTGTGACCCTTGTGGGCATGAGCGATGACGAATTCAAGGATTGCTTCAAAACTGTGGAAAAGCACGAGTTTTTCGTTCAGAGCTTCAACGGATTTTTTCCCGGAGACATGAATCTTGTGGGAGAAAATGTTGATTTTAAGGTTATTCGTGACCATGCAAGACGCGGCTTTGCAAGAGCCTTTGAGCTTGGCGGTAAGGTTGCGGTTGTGGGTAGCGGAAAGGCAAGAAACATTCCGGAGGGCTTCAACAGAAAAACAGCCGAAGAGCAATTCGCCGAGACACTTAAAATCTGCGGTGAAGAAGCAGGTAACGTGGGCATGGAAATCGTTATTGAGCCATTACAATCCATTGAAACCAACCTCATAAACACAGTTGAAGAGGGACTTGAATTTGCAAAACGTGTAAATCATGAAAAGGTTAGCTGTCTCGTTGACTTTTTCCATGTGTTCAAAAGCGGAGAAAGTCTCGACGCTATAGAAAATTCCTGCGGAAACATCAGACATGTACATCTTGCCCGTGCAAATCAAGACAGGAGAATACCCGATATAAATGATATTGATGCTTGCAAACCTTGGGCGGCAGCTTTGAAAAAATGTGGCTACGATTTGAGAATCAGTCTTGAAGGTGCTTTTTACCCCGACGTTGAAACTGCAATAAAGGGAGTTAAACCCATACTTGATCTGTTCAGATAACATATAAACAAAAGCAGAAAAATTACATTGCTGTAGTTTCTCTGCTTTTTTGTTACATTTCAGTTTCTCTGACAGCTGCGAATACCGGAAGTTTGACGGTGGGAAGTTTTTCTTTTTGGTATATTTCCCTTATTTCAACGTCGTTCTTTTCAGGAAATGCTTTCATCAATTTCTTTATACGATAAAGAGGCTCGAGACAGAAATCAAACGCTTTCGTGATATTTTCTTTACCAATATAAGCATATCCCATGGGGTGATAATCATGGGCGGCATAAATACTTTCTATGTCCATAGTTCTGAGCTTGTTGATAGCTTTAATGTGCTCCTCTACAAGTTTAACATTTGCACCCCATTCACCCGAACCGTAAATTCCGTAAAGCTGTAAAGAGTCTCCGCTTATAAGAATCCGTTTTTGTATATCAAGAAGTCCCATACTGTCATAACTATGTCCTTCAATCGTAACGGTTTTAAAACCTTCCGCAAATTCTTCACCGTCTTGGGGAATATGTATATCAAAAGATGCAAAGTTTTCCTTAATCTCCTGACTTCGCGAAATGACACGGACCGACGGATAATACTTCAAAAGCGTCTCAAGTCCGCCGGCATGATCGCCGTGATCGTGCGAAAGAAAAACAAACTTTAATTCTGCATCATGGCTTTTTATGAATGGAATTATATAATTCTCTATGTCCCGAGGATAGGTTGCTGTATCAAAAAGAATATCTCCGTCCTCATGCTTTATGAGATATACGGTTGTATAAATGTCCTCAAATGGAATTGTCAAGCGAAAAATGTTTTCAGCTATTGTCTCTTTCATAAAAAGTCTCCCAAAATATACTGTTTATTCAAGTATATCTGCTTTTGGGTTATTTGTCAACAATATCCTCCCCGAGTTCAATATACTTTTCAATCACAGAGTTAAAAGCCGCCCTCTCTTCTTCACTTAAAACAAAGCTGTAGGCTTTAGTCTCCATGCGAGAATAATATGCAGGGGTTATGTGACACAGCGAGCCGCAGGAGGAATGGTATTTTACAAGAAAGCCGTTGATGTCAATTTGAGAATCAAATACGCAATCGGTCGTTTCCTCTTTCCATTCTATAGCAAAGATAATATTGGCAAGAGCATCTGCGTCCTCATCGGACATTTTTATTTTTTCGCCACTCCCCACACGCTTTACGTATCCGCCGTACTCGGTAACTCCGTATTCCTTTGTGGGATTTTCGTGGACATGACGCTTGAAAACAGCACCGTCGGGTACGGGTGAATATCTTTCATCGGAGTCGCCCGAAACCTTATAAGTTGGAATGGCGGATGAGCCTTTTGCATCAAAGGCAAAGCCCTCGTCCGTTACATTGAATATATATTCCTCTCCACCGTCGGCACGGAGATACAGCTTTTCTTTGGTCAGCTCAAAATTTCCCATTGGAATATAGCTGGAAAAGCCGGAATATGTAAATGAAAATCTTTTCTCTGCCAGATTAAGATTTATACAAGGCTTTATGGGGTCACGGGTGTCCTCATAGGTGTATGCCACATCAAAGGTTATTATTTTCCCCAACTCGGGCAGTCCTACAGTTTCACTTTCTTCCTTTGGTTGCTCCTCGGGTGTTTCGACTTTCCCTGGAGTAACACCAGGCTTTGTATCGGGTGCTTTTGAGCAGGACACAAGCATCAAGGCAGACAGCAAAAGTACAAATAATTTTTTCATAAAACAAATCTCCTTTTCACTTTTTGTCATTTAGACGTGAGAAAAGGAGATTTGTTCCATATTACTTTAATTTTTCATAATCAAGAGTGTAAAAAGTTATGGCTTTTGTGCTGTATTTTGATTCGTTCTCATCATACTCAGCCTTTGTTACCTCTTTTTCTCTGATGAAATACCTTGTAACGTTGTTTTCACTATCCTCGTGTATGGAAAAAAGCTCTGTTACAGTCCAATCGGTATTATATTTTGCCACGCCGTAATGAAGTCCGTCAGATGCCATATCGTTCCAACCGAAAGTACCGTCCTCGTGTACGCCTGCAAGTGCTCTGAAATTTACTGCAAAGCCCGAAACTCCGTCTCCGGTATCCCTGAGAATGACAGTATCTAAGCCACGCACAAGCAATTCCTTTTTGCCGTCGGAATTCATGTCAACAAAGGCATACTTGAGGCTTTTATCAATAAACTTTTTACTGTCATAATCGTACATATCGGTAAAATAAACTTCCTTTTCGCCGCTATTCATCGGAGTATCACCCTTGAGCACCGACCAAAAAGGCTCTCTTATTTCGGGTATATCCTCCCTTGTTAGATTGATTATTGCAAACTCACCGTCAATAGGCAAAACTATGGCATCCTCTGTGAGAAAATCACACCGATAGCCTTTATAATCGGGCGGATAGCGCAGGTCATCAATTTCTATGCAAGGCTCAAGCAGGGTTTTGCAATTCGCACCTACAAAGCCTATTTTACCGTCTCTTATAACAGGTGCGATGCCGTTGTAAAAATATCCTATGCCGTCAAATTTTTCGCTCTCAGCGCTTCCCGGACCGCCCAGAAGCTGTTGCTTGTAATTGCCGGGCACACCTGTCATGTGCATTGCCAAATCTTCTCTTGTAATAATGGCTGAAACGTCACTTATGTGGCTTTCCGAATGGTCGGTATCAACTATCTTGCCCTCTTTGTTCACTGCAACGTACTTATATCCGCTTTCAATGGATACTCCAAAAACGTTAATTCCGTTTTCAAAAGCGTAGTCGTCCTTGTAGCTGTATACCGAGTTGGTGGGGATACCCGTAAATATCGGCTTGTTCACCGTTATCTTTTTACCGTCGTACTCAAATGATATGGGGAATATACTTTGATTCCTCGGAGCATAGGTAAGAGTTACGGAATCGGATTGATGGTCAAAGTCAAGCACTGTTTCAGCATTGTCATTCAAGGAATAGAATACAGCTTCTTGATTACTGTAATTTCCCTCGTACATAACAAGACCATAGGAATCCACTTCGGTGTCACCAACGTAAAAGTAGTGTTTGCCTGTTTCCTTGTACCAATCTGTTCGGCAAAGCTCTGTTACCTTATATGCACCGTCTGAAAATTCAAGCTTGGCTCTTCCATAATGAAGCCCCTCGGCATCTGTATAATTCCATGCAAAAGTGCCGTCATCATAAAGTGTCTGCATACTTCTGAAGTCGTAGGTAAAACCGTAATAGCTATTTCCGTTAGCTTTGAGTATCAGCATTTCTCCGTAACGCCCACGTATTACAAGTTCATTATTGCCGTCGCCTTCAAAGTCCACGTATGTGTATTGTACGGAAGTATCTTCCATCAATCCTTTTCCCGAATAGGGGAATACAAAGTCTTTTATGAATGTCCGATTTTCATTATTCAGCAAAAACGAATTCTTACTGCTGAGTATAGATGAAAATGGCTCGGTTACCCCGGGTGGTGTTACAATGCCCACAATCGACAAGAGTTTTGCCTCGTTTACCCAATTTATAAAATTACCATATTGGTGGTATATAGTAGGGGTTAAATCAACAGTGGGATAATAAACCGTCTCTTTTGTCTGCAAATTACAGATATAAAAACCATGCTTTGCATCTTCGTTGTCTCCTCCGTATCCGTCTGCAACGCTCAGTACATAATTGCCGTCGGGTGATACTGTAGAATAGCTTCCGAGTCTTTCCAATGTAACATAGCTTCCCTTTTCAAGGTCATAAACTATACGTTTACCTGACAGCATTCTAAGTATCAGATATCTTCCGCCCGAAAAATACTCCGCCTCAACATGCACCTCACCCGAAACAGGGAGAGACAGCTCATAAATCATTGCTCTCTCTCTTACGGAAAATGCAAACAGCTTTGTATAATCCGAGTTGTAATACAGCTTATATTCACCATTTGAGCAATTTTTTATTTCAATACATTTTTCTGGAAGAGTGTATATCACGTACGGAATAAATTCTTCTTTACTGTAGTCATACAAAGGGTCTTCCCGATTGGGAGTTCTGTTGGAAATATTTTGCTCAAATATCATCCGATTACCTTTCCAAACATTATATCGGAACTTTATTTCTTCAAGGTCATAAAAACGTGTACATACACCAACCTTGTCGGCTTCGGTGGAAACATATGTTACCCTGCTTTCGTATCTGTCGAAGGGGTCTTTGTATTCTCCGTCAATCCTATTGTACAAATTTATCGCATCTGTGATATTCTCCGCACCACTGTACAAAAAGGCTCTCGTATAGAACACATCCGAGTCATTTCCGATGTATTTTACAAAAGGAATATATTCACCCCAATCAAATCCGTCGGATACTATATTTTTGTCAACAACTACACTGCCTTTATTTTGTGAATTATTCAGAGAATGTGCGATTGTTTTTGAATTCTTTGCCGAAAATACAATGTCCTCACGCTGTTCAACCGATTCGGGGACATAGTATACATCGGACTCTGCAGTCTTGTGCACGCTGTCTGCATTTACAAAACCCATTATCCCTTGCCAACTTTCAGTGTCATGAAAAGCTACAATTTCACCGGTTTCAAGATTCCTTATATAAAATCCCGGTTTCATTGCACTAAGGTTGTTTGCATTCCAATCAAGGTCATAATCATATCCCATAGGGGAGGTGTATGCTATATATTTTCCGTCCGGAGAGATGGCATAGTCGTACGCACTTGCATATTGAGCAAGGAACAACATTTCACCGCTTTCAAGATCATAACGGTAAAGGCTGAAATTAGCGTCATAATAGTAGGCTTCCTTTGAATAAGAATTAAACTCGAGAATCAAATATCTTGAATCTACAATTTCGCAACTGTAAGCATCAAAGCTATTAACTCTGCCATCAGCGGTTTTAATGTTATATGGCAAGGATATTTCATAAAGCATTTTTTGGGTGTCTACAGAATATATGAGAAGCTTATCGTCTTTTTGCAAAGTAACAAGCTCACCATAATCCTGTGACCAAAATTCGGTGTATTCCGAAGGCTCCATGTAAATCTTATAAGGATATCCGTCTTTTGCATACAAAACTTCCTTGTATGAATTGATATCATACATACTTGATTCCAAAACTACGTAATCCTGAGATACTCCGTCATTTAAAAGCTCATAGTTGTCGGTCCACATACCGTTCATGAGCTGAGAATACCAATCCCCTCCCTCCTTTGAATTGTTGGTGCGTGTACGTCGCAATACTTCGCTTCCGTCCTCCGAAATATCAACTATTCGACTGTCGTAGAGAAATTCAGCAATATTACTACCTAAATCATCATTTACGGTTATAGGCGACTTTATGAGATACTTGTCGTTATAGCTCTTATACAATGATATTGCATCATTTATATCGGCGGTCTTTTCGGAAATTATAACATAATCGGATATAGTGTCGGAATTGGTAAAATGGCCAATTTCATGATCGCCTAAAACAGCCCAACCGCCCCAGTCAAATTCATCAGGGGAAACAATATTCTCTTCGCTGTAAGGTCCATAAGGAAAATCCGAGGGGAATTCAATGGTTATGCTTTTAGTATTTTCGTCTTTCGAGTGAAGGTAAACAACGTCATTGGAAAACTCTTCCGATGTATTGTCAAGCTCGGCTTTCAGACTTGTATCTGGCACCACTGACTCATATTCTTCTCTCGGTATCCAGTTTATAAATCTGTGCTTATAAATATGAGGACATTCGATATACAATGTCTTGCCTGTCTCAATATTGAGGACATAAAATCCCCCTGACTTTGTATAATCGTCTTCGTCTATATAATCAAGCTTGTACGCAAGGTACTTTCTGTCAGGTGACAAAATAGGTTCCTTTGCATCTCCCACAAGAAATGTATATTCATTTGTCACTATATCAAAAAGCATGGTGCAGGTACGGTTATAATAATATGAGTAGTCGTATGCTTCAAAAAATGCGTATAAAAGGATGTATCTGTCATCAATAAACTGATCAACGGTCATGTATAAAGACTTGTCATCAACAACACTGTCGAAATCCTTGGTAAGGCTGCCTGTCTCAGTGCCATCGTGAGACAGTATACTTACTTTTTTGGTTTTTCCCACATTTTCAAGAACACATTCACTGTTGGTATAATAATACTCAAGTCCTTCATAATACTTTTTGTATTTATTAGTGTCTGATAAGTTTTCGCTTCTGAAAGCATCGGGTAGCATTTGGTAAAATTCAGCCTCTTTGAAAACAGCTATATCAAAAATGCTTTTCCCGGTATTTTGGTAGAGACAATAGGAGTTTACAGCACCGTCAAGCTCCGTTGTGCCTTTCGAAATGACTCCGTAGCCATACTCTCCGTCTGAGGTCTCATATTCCAAAAGCGGATAATAATCCCCCCAATCAAATTCTTCGGGAGAAATAAAATTCGGGGATACATATTTACCGTGTAAATTCAAAAGCTCAGCTTCGGGAAAAGGAATTTCCGCTTCAATAAATAAAGGCTTATCTTCCTCTTTTTCCTCTACCTTCTCCTCGGATTGTTTATCGGAAGCAGGCTTTGGTGTGTCTTTTTTGGGACTTGTCATAAGGGTTACGGCAATTACAACTGCTGTAATGACAGCAACTATTATCAGCCAGAAGGACGGCTTTTTGTAATTCAAAACCGATTTGATTCTGGATTTTACTCCAACCTCCCCGAAGGCAATGGGACACGCGG
>SVRV01000037.1 GCA_015064635.1 Oscillospiraceae bacterium | reverse complement strand
AGAAATCGCATTCTTCATATGTTTTCTCATCAAATTTACAATATACAATAATGCGATCGAGTTTCCTCGACCGCACTATTCAATTCTTTTTAACCTTTTTTACCCCAACTATTGACAAAGAGCCTAATTTCAAAGCTTTTTAAGATAATCTATTTCCGTTTTGGAAAGAGAACGCCACTTTCCCGAACCGAGTCCGCTGAGAAAGATTTTACCTACCGATATTCTTTTAAGTCTTGTTACAAACAGTCCCACCTGCTCACACATACGTCTTATCTGACGGTTTCTGCCCTCGTGGAGCACAAATCGAAGGAGTTGATTCTCACTCGAATCATCTTCAACACTAACGTTGCAGGGGCGAATGCGATATCCCTCGATAACCATGCTCTTGTTCAGCATTTCAAGCTGTTCGGCAGTTGCTCTGCCCTTTACACGCACAAGGTACACCTTTTCGATATCACTTTTCGGGTGGATAAGTCGGTTTGCAATCTCACCGTCATTGGTGAAAAGCAGAAGTCCCTCCGAATTATAGTCGAGACGTCCGATGGGATACACTCGGCTGTTTACATCCTTTACAAGGTCGGCAACACAGCGTCTGTCCTTATCGTCGGACATTGTTGACACGTATCCTCTGGGCTTGTTGAGCATGATATAAAGCTTTTGCTCGCTTCGTTCTACAATCTTACCACGGTACATTACAACGTCATTGGTGGGATTGATTTTCTGTCCTATTTCGGCAACCTTGCCGTTTACAAATATTTTTCCGTCACGAATTTCCTCCTCAGCCTTTCTGCGTGACATAACTCCGCAATCGGATAAGTATTTTTGTATTCTCAGTCCGTTATTTTCCATTGTTTTCCTCTATTTGAATATGTTAAGAATCTTTTGAAAGAAGGATTTTTTCTCGGCAGCCTTAACCGTTTTTTCGGGATAAAGGGGAAGAGATGCTATCTCTTTTCCGTCAAGGGTATATACCATTTTTGCCACTGCCTTGTTTGTGTCAGTTATTGGTGCGTATACAAAACGAGGTGCTTCAAGCTTTATTTCAAGCTTTGTTACGTCACGGAGTGAAATTGAGAGAGAATCACGGTTTTTCAGCGTAACACTCTTTTCTTTGCCTCCAACTACGGGAATCGTATGCTTGTGAGCTCCGGAAGTTGCAACCTCAACGCTCGAATAAAGGGACAGGGCATAGTCCATCATTTCACGGTGGTCCTGCCAATCATCGGGTGCGTTAAGTGTGACCATAACCAGCTCGGCACCGTTTTTCGCCGCTCCCGAAATCAGGCATCTGCCCGCCGTTTTTGTAAATCCCGTCTTACCACCGATACACAAGTCATAGGTTTTCAAGAGCTTGTTATGATTTGAAAAATAGCGGTAGCCGTCATCGTCCTCGAGATCCATACGATAGGTTTTTGTGGATACTATCCGTCTGAAATCCTCGTTTTTCATTGCCTCACACCAGATAAGTGCCATATCACGGGCTGTGGAATAGTGCTCGGGGTCTTCCAGTCCGTGGGGGTTGTTGAAGTGGGAATTTGTAAGTCCAAGCTTCTTTGCCCTTTCGTTCATAAGAGCCGCAAATGCTTCAACCGAACCCGAAACGTGATTTGCAATACACAGTGCCGCATCGTTTGCGGATTCCAGCATAAGACCGTACAAAAGGTCCTTGACGGTGAGCTTTTCCCCCTCAAAAAGGTACATGGACGAGCCCTCCACAGAGCAGGAATCTGCCTTTACTGTAACGCTGTCCGAGAGCTTTGAGTTTTCAAGGGCAACAAGGCAGGTCAGAATTTTGGTTGTGCTGGCAATGGGCATCCTTGCGTTCTCGTCTTTTGCAAAGAGTATCTCCCCCGTCCTTGCATCCGCCACTACATAGGCTCTTGCCGAAACTTCAGGGCGTGACAAATCATCTGCGGAGGTTGGTATACCGCTGTCCGCAAATACAAAGGCTTGAAGGCAAAAAACAAAAATCAAAAGAAATGATATAAAGCTTATACGGAATTTTTTCACTTTTTCTCTCCTCACATATTTTATTTGTAAAATATATGAAGGAGATATCTTTTTTATTCCTTGGTTTTGTCCTCTGCAGTATTATCTGCCGCAGGCTCTTCCTTTTTGTCCTTTTTGAAGGCTGCTTTAAGTCTTGTGATAAGCTCGGGCGACTTTGTAACAAAATCCGAAACCGTATCGGCAAGAGAGTTTGAGCTTTCCTTGTTTATGTTGAGAAGCTCAACGCCGTTTTTGGATATAACAAGAAATGCAATGGGGCTTACAGACATACCTGCGCCGTTTCCGCCGCCGAAATGCTTGTTATCCGTTTTTTTGCCGTCGAAGTCCACACCGCCAGAGGTAAATCCTACGGAAACCTTTGATACGGGGATAATAACCGTATCTTCAAGTACAGTTTTAGGCTCACCGATAACGGTGTCTGTGCTCATAATGTTTTTGAGGTTTTCAAGAGTTGCGTCAATGACTTGCTTAAGCGGTATTTCGTTGCTCATATTATTTTCCTTCCTTTTCCGCTTGCCAATATCGGTACAAGATGGATAAAAGCAAGCAATAAATGTATTATTTTAATTTTCAGTACGATTTTGAACTTTACTCTGCAGGAATCAAGAGTAAAATCAGGCTCAATTCCTATATGTTTATAGTTCTTTTTAACGGTCATCAGGCTGTCCAAAAACTCAATTGCGGTATAAAGTGCCGAGGAAAGTGTACCGTAGAGAAGCGCCGTTTTTGCTGCATCCTCACTTCCCACAGCTATCCTGATATTACAGATTTTCAGCCTTGCGTAGGTAAAAAACTCGCCAAGCACTGCCCTGATCAGACTTCCCACAAAGGAAATAAGGTCAATTATATCGGATGGAGTAAGCTTTTTCTTTTTGCCGTCCTTCAGCTCCTCGGGAAGCTTCACACTCGGCTCCTCACCGTCTCCTCCGAATTTATCGGCAAGCTTTTCAAGGTTGATATTAAAAATAAATATTTTAAGCTTGAAGTAGAATTTATCTCCGTAGCCGGCAACTATGGACACGTTTGTCAAAAGTATTGCGGTTATAAGGAGGATAATTACACCTAAAACTATAAGAACTACTGTCATTATTCCAAGGACATTTTCATCTGTCCGTCCTCAATTTCGGGAAGCTCAGACAGTGAGTTAAGACCGAAGCGTTTTAAAAACTCGAGAGTTGTACCGTAAAGAATGGGACGTCCGGGAGCATCAAGTCTTCCCTTTTCCTCCACAAGTCCCTTTTCCACAAGGGTGTTCATAATACCCGAGCAGTCAACTCCTCTTATCTGCTCCACGTAGCCTTTGGTTACGGGTTGACGGTATGCAACCACGGCAAGCACCTCAAGAGCCGGCTTTGACATTGGTGAAAGTCTCTTGATTTCAAGGTATTTTGTAACGAAGTCTGCATGTGACGTTTTTGTACAAAGCTGGAAGCTGGTCTCGGTCTTTACAAGCTCAACCCCTGCAATGGTGAGACGGAGTCTGTCCTCAAGACGTTTTGCCACAAGGTCAACCTCTGATACTGTTATTTCAAATATTTCGGCAAGACGCTCTCTTGAAACGGGTTCGCCTGCGGCAAAGAGTACCGCTTCAAGAGCACCGGTAAGCTGCTCTTCATCATATTCAAGATATTTTTCTGAAAGCTTTGCCATAATTTGTTACTCCTTATTCTTCAAGGGCTTTGCCCTTGCACCCACTTAAAACCTTTTTATAAAAAAGTCGCCTTCGGCAACTAATGTTCGCTGACGCTCACGAATCTAATAGGTAGACTTTATTTGTTATATGCAAATTGCGATGCAATTTCCTATATAATAAAAAGGTTTTAAGAATTCCAAAAATTTTAAAACTTATTTTATTTTCGGTTAAAAGCTTAATTGCTGTTTTGTGTTTCGCTGACATTGAACGAAGGTTCTTCTGTTTTCTTCTCACGGTTGAGTACCACTCTGTAATCGTCCTCGCCGTCGTGGGAAATGGATATTCTGCCCGACTTCACAAGCTCCAGAACTGCAAGGAAGCAGGCAACCTTATCGGATTTCCCTCGGTTATTGGAGAAAAGAACACGGAAGCTGACAGGCTTTTCAAACCTGAGAGAGCGCACCAGCACTCGAAGCACATATACAATTTTCTCTTCAATGCTTACAACCGGAACGCTGAGAATTGTTCCGATAGAGGCACGCTTGTCGCTCTCCTTTTTATCCTTGCGCACCGTTCTCAGGTACTCCATGATTTCATAGAGCTCTCTCGGGTCTCCGTTGGGAGTCACACGGGTAACAACAGTGGGCATTGGCTTTGAGTTGAAGCGTGCAAAGAAGAATTCCATACGCTCACCGAGGAAAGCCGCCGCAACCTTGATCTTCTGGTACTCAACAAGGGCGTTGACAAGTCCTTCTCTCGGATCTGCCTCCTCCTCTTCTCTGGGGAGGAGCATTTTTGATTTGATATAGATAAGCTCTGCCGCCATAACAATAAACTCTGCGGCTATTTGTATATTTTCGCTTCTCATTTCCTCCATATAGTCAACATACTGGTCAAGTATCTCGGCTATGGGGATATCGTATATGCTTACCTTATTCTTTTGTATAAGTGTAAGGAGAAGGTCGAGAGGTCCGTCAAAGGTCTCACTTTTATACTTAAATGTTTCTTCGCTCATAATTTGCTCTCTTTATAAAAATAATAGTGTAATGCTTGTCGCTACATCAAGCATTTTGAGGAAAATCCAATCAACTATGGGAGCAATGGTTATAATCTCACAAATAAGAAGGACAAGAAGCACGATTCTTATTATATCCTCGTATTTGTGATAAAGGAGAAGTGCCTTGGGAGGAAGGAATGAATCGAGTATTCTTGATCCGTCAAGGGGCGGAATGGGAATGAGATTGAATATGGCAAGGGCAATATTCAAATAAACGAAGTTTTCAAGAATGTAAATAATCCCTTCTTTAATTTCGAGAGACAAAAATGTTGCACGGTGAATGAACAACACAGCAAGCCAAAAAAGAATAAACCCTACAATTGCCGAAATAAGATTTGATACAGGTCCCGCAATGGCAATGAATGCCATATCACGGCGTGGCTTTTTCAAGTATCTTGAATTTACCTGTACCGGCTTTGCCCATCCGAATCTTACCAAGAACATGGCAATGATACCAAGGGGGTCAATGTGCTTGATGGGGTTCATAGTAAGTCTACCCATGAGCTTTGCTGTGGGGTCGCCCAGCTTATTTGCAACATATGCGTGAGAAAACTCATGAATCGATAGTGCAAAAAGTATACCGGGAAGTGCGTAAAGAAAGCCTATAATTGTTTCTCTTGAGAAATCAAACATTTTACACCTTAACCTTTCGTGTTATTCTGTCTCTTTACTTCAAACGCAAGTACAGAGGCGGCGGATGCCGCAGTGAGAGACATGGGAAAATCCCTTCCGTAATCTATTTTAACAACCGTGTCCGCTGCTTCAAGAAATGTTGCGGAAATACCTCTCTTTTCTCCACCCACAATAAGAAAAATAGGTCTTTCAAGGACGGGGTCGGTATAGAGGGTATCGGTTTTTTCGTCGGCACAAACAATTTTATATCCGTTTTCACGGGCAAGAGAAATAAGGTAGTCCTTATCCTCAAATATTGCGCAATCAACCAGCTCTGTGGCACCTGCGGAGCCTCTTATACAAACTCCGGTTGCGCTCATCCAGTTTCTTTTTGAAAGTACAATACCGTCAACTCCTGCCGCCCAAAGAGAGCGCACGGAGTATGCAAAGTTGTATGGGTCTTCAATTCCGTCGATAAGACAGATAAAGCCATTTTCCTTTTTAAACAAGTCCTCCAGTCGGGAATACTTTCTGTCCCCCACAAGAGCAATAAGACCGCCGTGAGTCTCCCCTACGGTGTTTTCCTCGATAAAGGCACGGTCGCAAGAAAGAAATGGTATCCTTCTTTCGCCGCAAATGCGTTTTATCAAGGCTATTTTTTTATCAGTCTTTACCTTTGACATATCCTCAAGCCAAACCTTTTCGACTTTTCTTGATTCTGCCTTGAGAACCGTGAGCACCGATATGGCACCCTCTGCAAAGGAGGAGGCTTTTTCTTTTTCAATTTCTTTTTTCATTTGATTTTTCCTATATTATGTGCTATACTTTTAAAAAAACAATCGGTAGGATAAAAATGGTAGATTATAAATGTAATTTATGCCCGAGAGGTTGCGGTGCAGACAGATGTAACACTCTCGGCTTTTGCTCCTCGGGCAGGAGGGTAAGAATTGCAAGGGCATCCCGACATATGTGGGAGGAGCCATGCATCAGCGGAGAGCGTGGGTCGGGCACCGTCTTTTTTTCGGGCTGTAATTTGAAATGTGTTTTCTGTCAAAACGAAAAGATAAGCCGTGGAAAAGTGGGTATAGAGCTATCTGTTGATGAGCTGTCAGATTTATTCTTAAAAATAAACGACAGCGGTGTTCACAACATAAATCTTGTAACTCCGACGCACTTCCTTGACGTGATAATAAAGGCTCTTGAGCCTATAAAATCAAGGCTCACCGTTCCCGTGGTATACAACTGTTCGGGATACGAAAGTGTGGAAATGCTTGGACACACCAAGGGTATTATTGACATCTTTTTGACCGATATAAAGTATAAATCAAATATTCTGTCATCAAAGTATTCTTCTTGCGAAAACTACTTCGACGTTGCAATACGCTGTCTTGAGGAAATGATAAAGCTTGTAGGAAAGCCCAAGATGCGTGACGGCATTATGGTATCGGGTGTTATTGTACGACACCTGATTCTTCCGACTCATAAAGCGGATTCAATAGACATCCTTGAAGCACTGTTTGAACGATTCGGAAACAAAAGCTTCCTTGTGAGTCTCATGAACCAATACACCCCCACCGAAAACTGCTCTGCCTTCCCCGCTCTCACCAGGCGTGTTACCTCCCTTGAATACAAGAGAGTTACCGAAATTTTTGAGAGACTTGGCTTTGACGGATTCTTGCAGGAGAAAAGCTCATCCTCTACTGATTTTATTCCCGATTTTGACGACACAGGGGAATTTCTCAGTGCTTTTTAACAAACTTTTTTACTATACTTTTCATTTGTGCTTTAAAATACTCAAACTCAGGACTTCTGAAGAATATAATGGCAAAGATAATATTAGGAATCACAAGACACATTAAAACTCTTAAACAGAAATCTAAGAACGAGTCACCCAAAAGCATTGTTGGAAGGTAAGTCGCCACACACGCAATAGCGGTGACAATGAAATATTTAAGTATTCTAAAAAGGTTTTCGGACGGTTTGACATGGGTAAACACACTTTTAAAAAGTGTATTGTTAAGCCAAGGCAATGTAAGGAGGTAACAAAGCATGGTAGCAATAACTACACCGCTTACACCAAACACATTTACAAGTACCAAATTGCCAACAATATTTATTCCCATTGAAACAAAAGGACGAAGCTTATCCTTTTGCCAAATACCGGCAGCCTCTTTGAATGCGAAAATCGTACGTTGAATTTCAAAGCAGAAGAAATAGAGTACCATGCAGATTACAAAAGGTAATCCAAGAAGCATTTTCTCACCCATCCAAAGCTTCATAAACGGCTCATAAAGGCAAAGGAATGCAACGCTTCCCAATCCTACTATCCAGAAATTTACAAAACTGAGTTTTTTGAAAAGTGTGTAGTTTTCCTCAAGAGTATCGGTTACTATCTTATTACCGATACCTGCTGTCATCGAATGGAAGAATATCATTACAAATCCGCACACTGAAACCATTATATGGTGATAGTTTCCGTAAATTCCGGTAATACTCAATCCGCAAAAAGCAGATAATACAACTGCATCGGATGAATTGACTACAACCGAATTAAGCTTCGAACCGAAGAGTCCGGCCATTTTACTGAATATTTCTCGTTTAGTAGCCTTATCGAGAGTACCCTTTGCAACATACATGGGGTACTTTTTCTTTGTTACAAAAGCGACAACAAGATTGCTGAGTAACGCACCGACAATAGGAACAGCTGCATAAACATAGAAATTTTTAAAAAAATACAGCAAGAATACCTGTCCTAACTGAACAATAAGAACAGTTATTGTGCTAAATACACTTATAACGTCTGTGCGTTGATGTACTGTAAGGAGACTTCTCTTATATGCGAAAAAAAAGTAGCCTACAACAGATCTGATAAGATAAATGTAGTAAAGTATGTACACATTTATTTCAGGTGGTGCTTCACCATCCATCAATACCGTAATAAAAGGAAGTATTGCCGTTCCGATTCCCAATACAAGGAAACCGATAAAGCGGTATATATTTTTATAGAAATTTAAGAGTTGGCATATTCTTTCTGTGTCTTTTTCGGCGACAGGCTTATACAGAGAATATATAATTGCCGACCCCGCCCCCAGCTCGGTAAGACTCAGAAAATCGAGTATTGAAGAAAATATTGTACCAATTCCCAAATAATTGGCACCAAGCAGGTTCAGGATAAGACTTCTTATAACAAACGGAAGAAACAGTAAAACAATTTTATGCAAAAATCCAAATGCTATATTCCTCGTTGCATTTTTGGTTCTGCTGTCAGACATTATTAAACCTCTCTTTTATTTTTGATTTTAAATTTGTTTTGATATTCACTTTTCATCAGAACTTTCTGATTTAATCAATTCAATTGCTTTTACCCCAACAACAAGAACTATCATAAGAAATCGGTTGTAGTATGTAACAACACCGATATCACAAACAAGCAGTGATACTGCTATAATGAGTGCAAGGCTTGCATATTCACGGTCTTTTTTCAAAGCAGAAAATCCGTCAAACATAACCTTAACCTTCGGAATATAGTGTAAAATAAATCCTAAAATTCCGTTATTCAAAAGAATCTCTGTAAAATTATTATGAGAATACGTTCCAAGGAGATAATAAGAATAACAAAATCCGTTACCGAAAATGGGAGATTTCGCAAAATACTCAAGAGAAATATTGATGAAATCAACTCTGTTCTTATCTCCCACATTATCGGTTTCACCGCCTGATAAAAGCTCGAACAATTGTCCGAATCTTTCTTTTATTACAGAAAATGCAGGTACTCTGTCAATTATAAAGTAAATTACAAGCACTACTGCCGCAAAAGCAAACATTTTTTTGATAACATTTTTCGAATCAAATCTAAAGATAAAAAGTACAACTAACGATATAATTAAAACCAAAATAGCCTTTCGTGAGCCTGTGAACATAACTGCGGGAGTTGTAATCACTATACAGCCTATATATGGGTATACACGCCATGTGTGAATATTTTTCGATAGAAGATAAATCGCAAAAATGATACCATAGGCATAATAAAGTGCCACCTTATTATGATTACCCATCGCATAGTCCATACGTTCTGTCGCCTGAGCAAGATTCGAAAATCCGTATTGCGAGTACATAATCAAAGCAAGAGCAGTACCTGCTATTACTATAGAATTCAATACAATACTAAGTTCTTTTTTATCGGATATTGTATTATATACCAAAATAATCAGTATCGCCGTGGTTATGAATCGATAAAGATACGAATCCTTATATATGTCCGCCGCAGGTGAAAAATAGCTTGAAACAGCAAAAAATATCATAATCAAAATGAGCGTTGTAAGATAATAGTCTATTTTCAGAACATTCTTTCTCAAGATGTTAAATGCGCACACACCTATGCAAAAGTAGATTGATGCTGATGATAATTGAGAATTAAAAAAATCTGATGTCTCAAAAAGTGCCGATAAAATGATATACAAGGCAATCGAAAACACAGCAATTTTTTGAAAGCCTGATTCCTTTACCTCTTTGTTGTTTGTTTTTATATAATTCATAAAAGACCTGCTTTACGGTTTATTAATCAATTGTCCCAATTGTGCCATACGTTTGTTACGTCTTCGTTATCGTCAAGGGCATCAAGGAGACGTGTCATCATTGTGATATCATCTTCGCTTTCAAGTGTAGCGTAGTTTGAAGGAATCTTTGATGGCTCTGCGGAAGCAAGAGTATATCCCTTTGCGGTAAGTGCTTCGGCAACGGCTGAAAGGTCGGAGGGCTCTGTTGTAATCTCGAAGATTTCTTCCTCAATTGCAACGTCCTCTGCGCCTGCGTCAAGAGCATCCTCCATAAGCCGGTCCTCGTCGATGTCATCATTTTCGATAACAATAACGCCCTTATCCGAGAACATGAAGCTAACGCAACCGATAGCACCCATGTTACCGCCGAACTTATCGAAGTAATGTCTTACCTCGGCACTGGTTCTGTTTCTGTTGTCTGTGGTTGCCTCAACGATTACGGCAACGCCCGAAGGACCGTAGCCTTCGTAGTAGATAACCTCGTAGTTTGAATCGTCCGAGCTTGCCTTCTTGATGATTCTGTCAATATTATCATTGGGTACGTTGTTTGACTTAGCCTTTGCGATAATATCACGAAGCTTGCTGTTGGATACGGGGTCGGGACCGCCTTCCTTAACAGCTACTGCAATCTCCTTACCAATCTTTGTGAAGACCTTTGCTCTCTGAGCATCTGTCTTCTCCTTCTTGTGCATTATATTTTTCCATTTTGAATGTCCTGACATTGTTTTATACCTTCCAATTCTTATATTTTATTCTTTAAATTATATTCTTTCTGTTTTTTCCATACCGATGAGCCAAAGTGCATTTCCGAGCACCGATTTTACTCCGCGGCAGATGCTTAAACGAAGCGCCTTTGTGCTGTCGTCAGCCTTTATGATGGGACAGTTGTGATAAAATCTGTTGAACGCATGGCATACATCGAGCATATATCTTGATATAACCGAGGGTTCATATTCGCACAGTGCCTGACGTACACGAATGGGGAAAAGTGAAAGAGTCTTTATCATTTCCTTTTCGTCCTCGCCTATCTCGGTTGCCATTTCAACCTCGGGCATGGGTGTCTTTTCAAGAACACTGCAAGCACGAACATATGTGTACTGTACATAAGGACCGGTATTTCCGTCGAAGTTGAGAGCTTCCTCCCAGATGAAGTTGATGTCCTTGATTCGACCTGCGGAAAGCTGATTGAATATAACCGCACCAACGCCCACCTTACGAGCTATCTCGTCCTTGTCCTCGCAATCGGGGTTCTTTTCCTCGATAACTGCTCTTACTCTCTTTATAGCCTCACCGAAGAGGTCCTCAAGGAGTACAGCATTGCCCGCACGGGTTGCAAGCTTCTGTCCGCCAATGCTCACCTTACCGTAGGGCACGTGAACGAGCTGATCCTCCCAGTCATATCCCATAAGGCCTATAACCTTGAAGAACTGTGCAAAGTGCAAGCTCTGTCCCGCATCGGTAACGTAGATACATTTATCAAAATTGTATGTCTTCTTACGGTAGAGTGCCGCTGTGATGTCACGAGTAGCATAAATTGTTGAGCCGTCACTCTTCAAAATAATGCAGGGGGGCATTTTGTAGTCCTCAAGGGGAACTATCTTTGCACCCTCGCTTTCCACAAGGATTCCCTTTTCATCTATTTCCTTTACAACCGCATCCATCTTATCGTTGTAGAAGCTCTCTCCGTCGTAGCTCTCAAAGCTTACGCCGAGAAGGTCATAGGTCTTCATAAATTCCTTGAGACTTATTTCCTTGAACCAACGCCAGATGGCAAGAAGCTCTTCGTCACCGTTTTCCATCTTTGTGAAGGCGGCTCTTGCTTCGTCATTGAGTGAGGGGTCTTTTTCTGCTTCGATATAGAACTTTTGATAAATTCTTTCAAGCTCCTTTACGCCGAGGCGTTCAACCTCCTCACGGCTTCCCCAACGGCTGTATGCAACCGCAAGTCTGCCATACTGGGTACCCCAGTCACCGAGGTGGTTGATTCCCACACACTTATAACCCGAGAATTCGTGGATTCTCTTAATTGAATTACCGATAGCGGTTGTGCCAAGATGTCCTATATGGAAACGCTTTGCCATATTGGGTGAGGAGTAGTCAATACACATTGTTTTGCCCTCTCCCTCGGTAAGACGTCCGAAGTCATCTCCCAAAGCAAGCATATTGCCAAGCATTGAGGTGACAGTATATTCGCTGCTGATGAAAATATTAACATATCCCGATACAACTTCAACACGCTCCGCACCCTCCACTGCAAGTCCGTCGGCTATTGCCTCGGCTATCTGCTGTGGTGAACGTCTGAGAGTTCGGCTGAGCTTGAATGACGGAAACGCCACGTCGCCCATATGAGGCTCGGGAGGAAATTCAAACATCTCCCCTATTTCGTCCGCCGAAACCTCAACCGAAAAGGCTGAAAGTATTTTTTCGGAAATTGATACTGCAAGTTTTTTCTTAAAGTTTAACATTGTCTGTTACGGTAATAACCGTGTCCTCCGTTATTTTATTGTTACCTTCTTTGATTGGTTTTTGTTGAATAATGTTATATGTGTTTTGCCGGGGTTGAGAGATATCTCTTCGCCGTTTTCAGTGAGCACAAAAGGAGCGTTATCGCCCTTTCTCGTCCACTTGATCTCGGTGTACTTACCCCCGCTGATATAATAACCATTGCCGCCCGAGGTAAGGTCGAGCTTTAGTCTTCCCTCGGTGTCAAGCACCTGCTCGCCCACAAAAAGCACAACTACGTTTTCAAAGGCAAGCTGTTTTGAATTGAGTCCGTCGGTATGAGGCTGGTCAAAGCTGTATTTCAAATACTTCTTTGATGCAGCATCCCACTGAAAGCGGACCGTTATGTAAGAGGAATGAGGAAGTGTTACACTCACCGCCGTCTTTCCTTCGTTTTCTTTAAACTCTTGGTTGAAGCTGTAAGGTGTGGTAATGCCGTCACGGTACTTCAAGGCATACCCCAGCTTTTTCACTGCTGTCATAAGGCGTGAGCCGTCTGTCATCATAGAGTGCTCGTAGCCGTTGTTCTTAATTCTGTCACTGTCACGGTAGAAGGTATTTGTGGGAATGGTGTACATATTCACACCGTCAACATAGTCTACCCTCTCCCCCTTGAGCTTTTCATAAGCCTTTGGGCTTCCGCCTGCGTTGACGAAAATTGCTCCGTGGCTTTGGGAAATGGAGATGAAGTAATCTCTTGCCGAGCGTACCGAGCCTATTGAAGAAAGATTTTCCCAATCGGAGAAAATAGCCATAAGTCTTGTTACGCCGCCCTCCGCATCACATTCGTAAACGATATCGGCATTTGATATTGCATCTTGCGGGAAGCTCACCTTATTGTTGTTATACATAACAGCAATGGGACGGCGTACCTTCGCCTCGGGAGTACACGGAAGTCCTGTTGTAAGTGAGCGCTCTGTGGCATTGGGGTCGGGTTCGGGAGGTGTCTCCTCCTTTGGAGGTGACGGAATGAACGGAGTGTTGCTCTGCGGCTTTTCTATCGTGGGGTTTCCCACCTCAACCACATTTTTCGGTGCCTCCTCGATTGCCTCCTCTTCCGAGCACGAAATCAAGAGTGCAAAAAGAAATAAAAACAAGAATATATATTTTTTCATTTGAACCTCTTAAAAGAGTCGTGACAACTCATCCACCGAGTCAACCGTTACCTTCGCCCCGACATGCTCATCACGCTTGCCGTAGCCGTAGGTGACACCGATAGCCGCAACGCCGTTCTGTGTGGCGCCGTCGGTATCATAGCATCTGTCACCTATCATCACCGCTTCATCAGGCGATATATTAAGGTCACTCAGTACTTTTCTTATTACGTCCGCTTTCTCGGAAACCTTTTCGTCAAAGGTTGCTCCGATAATTTTGTAAAAATATTCTGTCAGTCCGAATTTTTCGATTATCCTTTCGGCAAAGGGCTGTGGCTTTGAGGTCGCAAGTACGAGCTTGTACTTTTTTGAAAGCCTTTCAAGAAGCTCCCGGATTCCCTCGTAAAGAGTGCAGTCGAATATTCCCTTTTCGGGGTAATACTCTCTGTAATACTCCACCGCCTTCAGGGCATCCTCCTCGGACATATTGAAATAGGTCATATATCCGTATTTCAAGGGAGGTCCGATAAAGGGCAGAAGCTCTCTTCTGTCATCAACCTTTATTCCGAATTTTTCAAGTGAATACTCAACAGACTTTGTTATTCCCTCGTACGGGTCGGTTATGGTTCCGTCAAGGTCGAAGAGTATGTATTTTACATCCGTCATATCGGTTCTCAATCCCTGTATATAATAGCATCGTCGGTCATGCTGTCAATAACTGCAAGAGATTCAACTCTGATACCCTCTTTTCTCAGCATATCACCGCCGCGCTGGAAGCCTTTTTCAATAACCGCTCCCACACCTACAAGCGTAGCACCCGACTGCTTCACAATGTCTATAAGTCCCATCATAGCACAGCCGTTTGCAAGGAAGTCGTCAAGAATTATTACTCTGTCCTCGGGACCGAGAAACTGCTCGGAAACAATTACCGTATACTCTCTTGAATGAGTGTAGGATACAACGTTTGCAGAATAGACGTTTGACGCAATGTTCTTGGTCTTATTTTTCTTTGCAAAAACCACGGGCACGTGAAAGTGCTGGGCGGCAATGCAGGCAATACCGATACCAGATGCTTCAATGGTCAGTATCTTGTTCACCCCGTCATCCTTGAAGCGGTTGTAATACTCACGTCCCACTTCATTCAGAAAATCAACATCTATCTGATGATTTAAAAAACTGTCAACCTTAAGAATATTTCCGGGAAACACCTTTCCCTTTTCGGCAATCATGTCCTTGAGTAGCTGCATATTTTTTTCCTTCCGATGTTTTATTTATTCATTATACTACATTTTTTACTTTTTGACAAGGGGTAACGTGATATTGTTTGCTTTTTTAAGCTGCTGTTTATACACAAATTTTGCCATTAAGCACTCGGGCAAAAGCTTCGAGAGAAGCACGAGCACTCTTGTGGAAAAATTTGGAAAAGCAACACGCTTTCCACGAAGCACCGCATCCACTGCACGTCTTGCGGCAAGCTCGGGCGTTACAGCCCCCGCACCGTCGGCAATCCCGTCTCTTTTGCCAAAATCTGTTTTTACGGGACCGGGGCAAAACAGTGTAACCGTCACGCCCTCTTTCCTTTTCTTTGACTCCACCCAAAGGGCATCGGTGAGACGTTTCACATATGCCTTTGAAGCGTAATAGGAGGAGTATGCCGGCCCGATAAAGTAAGCCGCCGAGGATGCGATGTTGAGTATACTGCCGCTTCCTCTTTTAACGAATTCTCTGTAATAGAGCTTTGTCAGGATATGGAGAGCGGTGATATTCAAATCTATCATTTCCATCTCACGGTCAAGGTCGGTCAGGTCAAATTCACCGAAAACTCCCACTCCCGCACAGTTGACGAGAAGGTCTGCATCGGGATGCTTTTCATAAAGTGCCCTCACAGCCGCTCTGTCGGTAAGGTCTGTGCATTCCGCAAAACTCTTTGCGGGGAGCTCCTTCAAAAGGGCGGAGAGTGCATCACCGTTTCTGCCGACAAGCACCGTTTCGTATCCTTTTTGTGACAGAATTTTTGCAATTTCACGTCCGATTCCCGCACTTGCGCCCGTAATTAACGCTTTCATACTTACCCCCTACAAACACGTTATGTCTCCGCTGTTGGCGGAGACATAATAAGGCTTAGTGTTTTTTCTTAATGCTCGATACCTTGGCAAAGCCGAAAACGATAAGAGCTATAACTGCCATAACAATAAATATCGCAGCCATACCCTGCCATGCAACCTTGAGCGTTTTTGCAATAGCCGAGGTAAGCTCGGGTGTGAAATATTTTTCAAACATATTCTTTCCTCCTTAATTAAAGAAGCTCGGGGATGAGGTTGAGTATAACGCCACCCGCAAGAACAGATGCTATCTGTCCCGAAACGTTGGCACCGACAGCGTGCATCAAAAGGTGATTCTGGCTGTCTGCCTCAAGTCCCATCTTCTGGATTACTCTTGCCGACATGGGGAATGCGGAAATACCCGCCGCACCTACCATGGGGTTAACCTTCTTCTTGCAGAAGATGTTCAATATCTTCGCAAAGAGAACTCCAACCATAGAGTCGAGCACAAAGGCAACGAGTCCGAGAAGGATAATCTTGAGCGTGTCAAGGGTTACAAAAGCTTCAGCCTTCATACTGAATGAAATCGTAATACCGAGAAGAAGTGTTACAAGGTTGGGAAGTACGTTCTGTGCAGTGTTGGAAAGAGAATCAAGAACGCCGCACTCACGAATGAGGTTTCCGAACATAAGGAAGCCGACCAGTGCAACCGACATGGGTGCAACAAGACCTGCAATAATCGTTACAACAATGGGGAATGCTATTCTCATAGCCTTTGTAACGCCCTGGGGGTTGTATTCCATACGGATAGCACGTTCCTTCTTTGTGGTAACAAGCTTGATTGCCGCAGGCTGTACAATGGGTACAAGTGCCATATAGGAATAAGCCGCAACCGTAATCGCACCGATATACTTGGAATTGAGTACCTGGCTTACAAGAATTGAAGTAGGTCCGTCTGCCGCACCTATCATACCGATTGATGCCGCATCTCTCAGGTCTGTAAAGCCGAACATAACCGCAATAATAATGGTGAGGAATATTCCCGCCTGTGCCGCCGCACCGAAAAGGAACATCTTGGGGTTTGAAAGAAGAGGACCGAAGTCGATCATTGCGCCTATACCGATAAAGAGTATGATAGGCAACGCTTCACTCGCTTCAATCGTTACGTCAAACAACCACTGAATAATACCGTGTGTTTCAACACTTCCAACCGTTCCGTCAAGAACGCCGGAATAAGGAAGGTTTACAAGTATCGCACCAAATCCCATGGGAAGAAGGAGCGAAGGCTCGTATTCTTTTTTTATGGCAAGCCAGATAAGTAACACGCCTACGAGGTACATAACGCACTGTTGCCATGTAATTGCTTTAAAACTTTCTAAAATGAACTCCATATGCCCTCCAAAAATTTATATTTCGTAGTATTATACTACATATTTAATTATTTTTCAATATTTTTGAAAATATTTTTGCCGTCGATATTAACAATCTTGTATGTCAAATCCAAATTTTTATTGACAAAGTTACAAACACGTGATATAATGGTTTTGAAAACCAGATGCAACAGTTTGCAAAAGGAGTTAATATGAAGAATTATCCTAACTATAATTGTCTTAAATTTGACACCTTCCGTGAGCTTATCGACAAGGCAGCGGCTCTTGAAGATAAGGCAGCTTTCCGCTTTAAAGACGGCGAAAAGGCGGTTGAAATCTCCTATAAGGAGTTCAGAGACGAGGTTTTGAAGCTCACCCGAGCTTTTGCGGCAATGGGCATTGACAACGGACATATTGCCATTGTGGGAGAAAACTCTTACAGATGGATAAACGTGTTCATGTCACTTTTGAACTCAAATGCAACCGCAGTCCCCGTGGATAAGGAATTACCCGAGGAGGATATGCTCAACGTAATAAGCTCCTCGGATTCTCATATTGTATTTTATTCCGAAAGCTTTGAGGAATTTATGCAAAAGAACTGTGACAGGCTCAAAAACGTCGAGCTTTTCGTTAAATTCTCCCCTTGGAGAGAGGCAGAAATAAAGAAGGAACACAACACCGAGGGCAGATTTACAACTCTCGACGATGTGTTAAGCTTCGGCGAGGCATCAGATACCCCCATTCCCGGAATCACCCAAAGAGACACCAATGCTGTAAAGCTCATTGTATACACCTCGGGCACAACGGGACTTGCAAAGGGCGTAATGCTCACAGAAAAGAACATTAGCTCCTGCGTTTTCGGCGGAATATCCCTTGCAAAGCTTGAAGGAAGATGTCTGTCGGTACTCCCCTATCATCACACCTACGCTTCGGTGTGCGACATTATCGGAGGACTTGCCTCCCACGTAACCATATGCATAAACGAGACCTTGAGAACGGTGTTACCCAATCTCAAGGAGTATAAGCCCAATTATATGTTCCTTGTTCCCAGATACCTTGAGGTATTTCACGAGAGAATCTGGAAGGAAGCCGAGCGCACGGGAAAGGCAAATCTGCTTCGCCGAATGATAAAGGTGAGCAACCTTCTTCTGAAGGTAAAAATCGACTTGAGAAAAGTATTCTTCAAGTCGGTAAGAGCAGCCTTCGGAGGCGAGCTGGAGTTTCTCATGTGCGGCGGTGCGCTTCTTCGCCCCGACCTTGGCGATTTCTTTGAATCCATCGGACTCCCCGTTGTTATCGGCTACGGTATAACCGAGTGCTCTCCCCTTGTATCGGCAAACCGAAATAAGTTTTATGACGTAAGAAGCATCGGACTTCCAATCCCCGGAATCACAGTAAAGATTTCCAACCCCAACGAAGAGGGTATCGGCGAAATTGCGGTAAAGGGTCCCTCTGTTATGAAGGGCTATTACAAGAATGAGGAAGCCACAAGAGATGCCATAAGAGACGGCTGGTTCTACACAGGTGACTACGGCTGTGTAAATGAAAAGGGACAGCTTGCAATGAAGGGCAGAAAGAAAGACATCATCGTTCTTTCAAACGGCAAGAACATATATCCGGAGGAAATTGAAGGCTACATCGCCACTATCCCCGCCGTATCCGAGGTTGTGGTTTATTCACTTGAAAACAATGTAGGCGACGAAACCGCCCTTTGCGCTCAGGTGTATATCGCACCCGAGGATGCAAAAAAGCTTTCCCTCAAAAACGCCGAAGAAAAGATAGCATATCTTTCGGCAAAAATCAAGGAAAAGCTCGCTTCTCTCCCCTCTTATAAGCAAATTCGTCGCATCGTAGTGAGAGAAATTGAATTTGAAAAGACAACAACAAAGAAAATTATACGCTCAAAAGTACCCAAGACATTATAAACACAAAAACTCGGCCCAAAATGAGCCGAGTTTTTTATGCACAGTGCACAATGCACGATTGTGGTTTCGCAAATCTTCCATAGGTTAGGGGAGCAAAGGATAACGTAGGGGACGATTTACCCCAAGAGTATTTCCTCGCTTTGCTCACAGCACCATCGTCCCGCAAATCAAGACGTTATAACGGGCGGATGTGGTAACAAATGGTAGAAAAATGGCTTCCCCTTGAGGGGAAGCTGTCACCGCAGGTGACTGATGAGGTGGCACATAATAAATTCGCACTCTGTTGAAATAAGACGTATTCCCCTACGTT